>DWWS01000050.1 GCA_019119595.1 Candidatus Eisenbergiella merdavium
AATAATCTGTCGAATCTGTTCCTTGGCTACCGGCATAAAAATACTCCTTTTCGATAAGAATTTTCATATCGTAATTCTTACCCAAAAGGAGTTATTTTCTTCCAAAGACACAAATTTTTTTACACTACCTCGTAAAACGAGCATATAACTCGCAAGTGTTAGCAGAGTCGGAAACAAGCCCCGCCTCACGTAAACCGTTCTACTATTTTTAAAAAACCATCCCCGCCGCCCCAATCACGAGCGGCTGGATGGTTTTCCCCTTCGTTCTTATTTACACACGATGTTGATGATCTTCCCGGGCACGTAAATCTCCTTCACGATGTTTCCGGTAAGCCTGTCGGCAACCGCCTCTTTTCCGGCGGCGATGGCTGTATCCTTATCCACGTCGGCGGGAAGCTTTACGGTGGCGCGCAGCTTTCCGTTCACCTGTACGGCGACCTCGATCACGGCCTCGACGGTCCTGGCTTCGTCCCAGACCGGCCATGCGGCCTGATAAAGTCTTCCGTCGTATCCCTGCAGCTCCCACAGCTCCTCGGTGATGTGGGGAGCCACCGGATTGAGCAGGATGAGGAAGGTCTTAAATTCCTCCTTCGTTACCTGACCGGCCTTATAGAAATCGTTGATCAGGGACATCAGGGCCGCAATGCCGGTGTTGTACTTCAGGTTTTCGTAATCCGTGGAAACCTTCTTGATGGTCTGGTGCATCTTCGTTTCCAGCTCTTTGGAATAGCTGTCTTGGTCCGTCACCAGCTCCTGCAGCTTCCAGACACGGTCCAGGAAACGGCGGCAGCCCTTCACGCCCTCCTGGCTCCAGGCGGCGCTCAGGTCAAAGGCTCCGATGAACATCTCATAGGTGCGCAGGGTATCCGCGCCGAAGTCGTTCACGATATCGTCCGGATTCACCACGTTTCCGCGGGATTTGCTCATCTTCTCCCCGTTTTCGCCCAGGATCATGCCGTGGGAGGTTCTCTTCTGATAGGGTTCCGGGCAGGGCACCACGCCCTGGTCATACAGGAAACGGTGCCAGAAGCGGGAATAGAGCAGATGCAGAGTAGTATGCTCCATTCCGCCGTTGTACCAGTCAACGGGCATCCAGTATTTCAAGGCCTCCGGGCTTGCCAGAGCCTCGTCGTTGTGCGGATCCGTATAGCGAAGGAAGTACCAGGAGGAACCGGCCCACTGGGGCATGGTATCCGTTTCTCTCTCCGCAGGGCCTCCGCAGCAGGGGCAGGTGGTCTCCACCCAGCTTCTCATCGCAGCAAGGGGAGATTCTCCATTATCGGTGGGCATGTAGCTTTCCACTTCGGGAAGCTCCAGCGGAAGCTGATCCTCCGGCACGGGCACATAGCCGCACTTCTCGCAATGCACGATCGGGATGGGCTCGCCCCAGTAACGCTGTCTGGAAAATACCCAGTCTCTCAGCTTGTAATTTTTCTTCGGCACGCCGATGCCGTTCTTTTCCAGATATTCGGTGATGGCCTTTTTTGCCTCCGTCACCTCCATGCCGTTTAAGAAGCCGGAATTGACCAGTTTTCCGGTGGCCACGTCCGTAAAGGCCGCTTCGTTCACATCCACCGGACCCGAGCTGCTCTCCACCACCTGGATGATGGGCATGTTGAATTTTTTGGCGAACTCCCAGTCTCTTTCATCATGGGCGGGAACCGCCATGATGGCGCCCGTTCCATAGCTCATCAGCACGTAATCGGAAACCCAGATGGGAATCTCCCCGTTGTTCACCGGATTGACGGCAGTCAGCCCGTCAATCAGCACGCCGGTCTTATCCTTTGCCAGCTCAGAGCGTTCAAAATCGGATTTCCTCGCCGCCTGCTCCTGATAGGCCCGGATCTCGTCCATGTTCTTGATCTCATCCGCGAATTTCTCAATATAAGGATGCTCCGGAGAAATGACCATATAGGTCACGCCGAACAGAGTATCCGGTCTTGTGGTATAGATGCGGAGCTTTTCTTCCTTCCCTTTAATGGAAAAATCCACCTCCGCGCCCTGGGAACGGCCGATCCAGTTCTTCTGGGAGACCTTGACGCGCTCGATGTAGTCCACGCCGTCCAGGCCGTCGATGAGCTTGTCCGCATATTCCGTGATCTTTAACATCCACTGGCTCTTCACCTTGCGGACGACCTCGCTTCCGCAGCGCTCGCAGACTCCGTTCACCACCTCTTCGTTGGCAAGGCCCACCTTGCAGGATGTACACCAGTTGATCGGCATTTCCGCCTTATAGGCCAGTCCGGCCTTGAACAGCTTCAAAAAGATCCACTGCGTCCATTTATAATAGTTGGGATCTGTGGTATTGATCTCCCTGTCCCAGTCAAAGGAATAGCCAAGGGACTGAAGCTGCGTCTTAAAACGATGCACGTTGTTCTTCGTTACGATCCTGGGATGGATATGATTCTTGATCGCGTAGTTTTCCGTAGGCAGGCCGAACGCGTCCCAGCCCATAGGATACAGCACGTTGTAGCCCTCCATCCTTCTCTTTCTCGCGACGATATCCAGCGCCGTATACGGTCTGGGATGTCCCACATGCAGCCCCTGGCCTGACGGGTAGGGGAACTCCACCAGCGCGTAATACTTGGGCTTGCTGTAATCGTCAACAGCGGCAAAAGCCTTCTCGTCCTCCCAGCGCTTCTGCCATTTTCTCTCGATCTCTTTCGGGTTGTAAACCTTTTCCATTTTCTGCAACCAGCCTTTCTTCCAAATGAAAATCCAGAAACAAAAGCGGACGGATCCGCATCTGCCTCTGACGTAAAAAACCCCTCCGTCTCCGTTTATCAGAGACGGAAGGGAATCTTCCGCGGTACCACTCTGCTTCATGAGCCGCTTACCCTGCGTCTCATGCACTCATCCTCGTCTGTAACGGGACTTCCCGCCCTTCACTACTCGACCCGCTTTGGCAAAGGGAGCTCAGAGGCCAGTTCAAAGCTGGGCGCTGCCGCCTCGCACCATCCGGCGGTTCTCTGAAACGCTTGCCTTCTACTCTTCCTCGTCGTCGCTTCATATTGACCTTCCCTATTTTAAGGGCAGAGCACCTGTTTTGTCAAGTGTTACGTCACTCCTTTATCTCCGACACCGGGTTCAGCCCGTAATTTTCCTCATACACCAGGCTGATCCGGTCGCCTTCCTTATAGCGCACGATTTCATACAGGCCCTCGTCGGAAACCTCCACGTCAAACAGCTCGTCGCTTCCCGTGATGCCGATATAATAATGGGTGCTTCCCTCAATGACCACGGGCGCGATCAGCTCGATGATGCCGGAGATCTCATGCTTTTCTCCCGCGCTGGGA
The DNA here is from genome assembly GCA_019119595.1 of Candidatus Eisenbergiella merdavium. Classification (GTDB taxonomy): domain Bacteria; phylum Bacillota; class Clostridia; order Lachnospirales; family Lachnospiraceae; genus Eisenbergiella; species Eisenbergiella merdavium. The sequence goes on from DWWS01000050.1 coordinate 3,297, forward strand.
CTCACGATGCCGTTGGTGGAAAGCAGATCCTTATAATCCTTCTCGCATTCCTCGATGGTATCCCCGATGGCGACCCACTGATACTTCTGTACGTTGACCATGGCGTATTTTTTCACCAGTCCGGCGTCGTCCTTGAGCGCCATAAAATAGGTGGGCTCATCTGCGATGTTCAGAAGCAAAGGGAAGCTTGCCCGATAGCCCAGGTTCTGCACCTGGCCCTGCGCGGAGGACATGGCGGACAGCTCCGTGGCTCCCTCCACCTCATAATAGCGGGTTTCCATGGTTCGCTGGTTCATGAGCACAAAACCCACGTTGGACTGGTCCCCGTTGACGGAGGTGATTCCCGTATAAACCCAGACATCGTCGTCGATCGCCAGATAATTGTAGCCGTCTGTGGTGACAAGGCAGTCCCTCTGGCCCAGGATGCTGTTGAAAAAGCCGTGCTGATACATGCCGTGATAGTCGTAAAGCTGCATCAGAAGCTCGGCGGAATAGACCTTATCGATCCAGGTGGGAACATCCTCCACCGCATAGTCCGTGCATTCCCCGGTCACGGCGTTGACCAGCACCACCCGGCCCACCGTTTCACCGCCGAACAGGCCGATGTTGAATTTTTTCACCGGGCAGACCCAGTAGGGCACGCCGTCGTCGTCGATCTCAAAGAAAAGCTGATCCCCGAAAATATAGGTAGGGAAATGAAAGCGCAGGTGCCGGTACAGGTTCCGGTTGAAATACTCGGATTTGGAATACCGGATCCCCTCCTCCAGCATCACGCACTCCGTGTCCTGGGTGGTCATGTCGATGCGGATATAGGCAGGGATCCCGTTTCTCTGGTTCGTCAGCCACTTGACGGGGCTTGCGTAGACCAGCGGCGTAACGCGCACCGCCACGTTATTGTAGTTGATCTGGGTGTAATCGTCCGCCACCTCAAACTGAGAAACCATGTCCACCAGGCTTCCCATCTTCCGGTCTCCCAGAAGAGCCGCGGAATCCTTATCCAGAAGGGGGATGGAACGGTAATCCGCCTCCGCGATATCCTCCGCGAAATTCCGCGCCTCCACGGTCATGAGCTGCTGGTATTTTTTCGCATTGATGACCGGGGAGGAAAGCAGCGTTCCGATCCCGTAAGCGGCAAGCAGCACCAGGAACAGAATGCCCAGCCATTTCACCGCTGGGAAATCCTTCAGGGAAAACTGCATGGACGTCACCCCGGAGGTAAAGATCTCCTTTCCCGCCCTGCGCAGCAGGCAGATCACCATCACGACCACGATCGCTCCCAGCAGGAAAAACCAGAAGCCGCTGGAATGGATGTTAATGGCCGGAAGCGTGACATAATAGTAAATGAAGGCCGCAATCAGGGCGGCCAGGCCGACAACCGGATACAATATACTTTTTTTCATCTTCTCCTCATCTTCTGCCGGGCACGACCGGCGCATGTATTTCGGTCCCTTTACAGGGTATCCGCTTTTGGCCCATTATATCACGAAGAATCCGGCCGCGCCAGACAAACGGATAAATTTGTCAGGCTTCGGCCGGATCCGGCTGCAGCTAAGCAGTTTTATTTTTGATAAAAGCAGTTTTATTTTTCATAAAGGAAGCGTTCCGGAAGCACAAGGCGGAAGGATTCGGCAAGATCACGGAAATTCTCGGGGGTGATGGTCTGCAGCTTGTCCGGCTTCATGGAAAGCACCTTGATCAGGATCTCGGCGGATTTCTCGATGGTGTGCATCAGTCCGAAGGTGAGATCGAAGCTTTCTCCGGAGCAGAACATGCCGTGATGGGCCCAGATCACCGCATCGTATTTTTCCATCAGCTTTCCTGTCTCGATGGCGATCTCCCTTCCGCCGGGAACCATCCAGCCGATCACACCCACGCCGTCCGGGAACACAACGGGACATTCCGTCGCCATCTCCCACAGCTCTCTGGTGAAGATTTCGTCCTTCAGAGGAAGCACGAAGGTCAGGGCGATCACATTCGTGGTATGGGCATGATAGATGACCCTGTGCTTTCCGCCGCTGACGCGCTTCTTTACCTCATGATTCATCAGGTGCGTGGGAAGCTCGCTGGTGGGTCCGCCGCCCTCCACAAGTCCCCAGCGCTTCCTGTAATTTTCTCCCTTTTCATCGATCTCAATGATGGTCAGGCAGGCCTCCGGATCCACAATGATATTTCTGAAATATTTTCCGGTTCCCGTTACCATGAAAAATTCTCCGGCCAGATCCGGCACGCTGACGCCGATGGGGATCCATTCTCCCTTTTCATCCAGGCGGTTCCGGATGATCTCGACCTCTTCCGGCTTGATCCGGTAGGAAAGGTTTCCGCCGTTCCTCTCATGCCACCCCTGCTGGTAGCCGTCGTCTGCCATCTTGATAAAGTCCTGTACAAATTTCGCATCCAAGATTTTCATTTCGCTTCTCCTCTCTCACAGTTCAACGCTGTATATCAAATTGGTTTTATGTCTGTTTTTACCCTGATGTCCTTTACAAGTCCTATCATACACCTTGTTCAGTCATAAATCAACACTGTTTTTGTGGTTTTTATTTGTTTTTATACAAATACAAAGCAGCAGGCAGGCGATCGAACAGGGAAACGGCGTGCATCCCCCAACGCACGCCGCTTCCATCCCAATTTATCCTTCTCTAAAAAAGTCCTTACTCGTCGCTTCCGTCTTCTACCTTGGACGCTCTTGCCGCGACCTCCTTCTCCTGAATGTCCGAAGGAGCCTGCTCATAACGGGCAAATTCATAGGAATAATCCCCTCTGCCGCCGGTCATGGAACGCAGATCCGTGCAGTAGCCGTACAGCTCCATCATGGGAACGTCCGCTTCTACCACCTGCTTGCCGCCCGCGATCGGGTTCATGCCAAGCACCCTTCCGCGGCGCTTGTTCAGATCGCCCATCACGTCGCCGGTGTACTGATCAGGCACCGTCACTTTCATGGAGGCGATGGGCTCAAGCAGAACCGGTCCCGCTTCCATGAAGCCCTTCTTGAAGGCCTGGATCGTTGCCATCTTGAAGGCCATTTCGGAGGAATCCACCGGATGATAGGAGCCGTCATACAGGACAGCCTTCACGCCGACCACAGGATAGGCCGCCATCGGACCCTTCTGGACGGATTCCTGAAGTCCCTTTTCCACTGCGGGGAAATAGTTCTTCGGGATCGCTCCGCCCACAACCTCCTGGTCGAACACGTAGGGGGTCTCCAGATCTCCGGAGGGCTCGAAGCGCATCTTCACGTGACCGTACTGGCCATGTCCGCCCGTCTGCTTCTTATACTTGTATTCCACGTCTGATTTCTTGCGGATGGTCTCGCGGAAGGCCACCTTGGGCTTGCTCAGCTCGATCTCCACCTTATATTCGTTGATCAGACGGCTGACCACAACATCCAGATGCTGATCGCCCATACCGTAAAGGAGCGTCTGATGATTCTCGGAATCATTTACCACCTTCAGAGTGGGATCCTCATGCATCATCTTGGTCAGGGACTGGGAAATCTTATCGATATCCGCCTTGTTCTTCGCTTTATATCTCTTATATGTATAAGGAACGGAGATTTCCGTCTTACCGTATTCAATGGGCGTATTCTTCGTGGAAAGGGTATTGCCCGTCCTTGCTCCCGTAAGCTTGGCGAGGGCGCCGATGTCGCCCGCGTGCAGCTCGCTGACCTCCTGAGGCTTATTTCCCTGCAGCACGTACAGCTTTCCGATCTTTTCCTCCACATCCTTATCATAGTTGAAGAGCTGATCGTCCGGCTTCAGAACGCCGGAGCAGACCTTAACCAGAGAATACTTTCCGATAAAGGGATCCACGATCGTCTTGAAGATATATGCGCTCTTGGCCTTGGAAAAATCGTAGTTTGCCTGATAGATCTCCTTCGTCTTCATATTGATGCCGGCGATCTTACGCCCCTCCGGGCTGGGCAGGTACTTCACGATATCGTCAAGCAGGGTGTAAATGCCCTGGCAGAGCACGTTGGAGCCCATGGACATGGGAACGATGCTTCCGTCGTCCACGTTCGTCCTCATGGCCGCGCGGATCTCCGCCTCGGAAAAGCTCTCTCCGCCGAAGTAGCGCTCCATGAATTCCTCGCTGGTCTCCGCAACCGCCTCGAGCAGCGTATCCCGGCAGATCTGCAGGTTGGACTTGCTGTATTCGGGAATCTCGCACTCCACAACCTCCTTGCCCTGCCAGCGGTAGGCCTTCTCGGAAACCACGTTGATGTAGCCTACAAACTTCTCATTCTCACGGATGGGCAGATGGAAAGGCGCGATCTTCTTGCCGTAAAGAGCCGTCATATCCTCTACCACCTGACGGTAGGACGCATTGTCGATATCCATATCCGTTACGAATACCATACGGGGCAGCTTATACTTGTCGCACAGCTCCCACGCCTTCTGCGTGCCTACCTCAACGCCGGCCTTTCCGGAGACCACGATGATGGCTGCGTCGGCAGCCCCAGCCGCTTCCTCCACCTCGCCTACGAAATCAAAGAAACCAGGTGTATCAAGTATATTAATCTTCACGCCTTCCCATTCGATCGGAACCACAGACGTGCTGATTGAAAATTTCCTCTTCTGCTCTTCCTTGCCGAAATCGCTGACCGTATTTCCGTCGCTGACTTTACCCATTCTGGATGTGATACCGGACAGATACGCCATTGCCTCCACCAAACTAGTCTTGCCTGATCCGCCATGGCCCATAAGCACGACGTTGCGGATCCTGTCGGTTGTGTAAATGTTCATAGTGCATTCCTCCGTATTATGCAGTTTACGGGTTTTCTGTCAAAGTCCCCAATCCCATTCAGGCTGATTCCCAGACTGTATTTTTCTCTTCCAGAACCCCATGGGTACATTTTACTAAATGTCCAGAAATATTACAAGCAATTTTCGTAAGGTTATACAACTTATTTTTTCCTGTTTTTTTTCGGCGGATTTTAACCGTTTTTCCTGCGGAGAACGCGGTTGACTTTCGCGCTTTAACGTGCTATATTACTTTCGACAGCAACAGGCAGCGGCTCTGCCGCCGTATGCCGCAGGACTCAGAAAGGAAGACAGAGATTATGATCATCGTCATGAAGCCGCACGCGGCTCAAAGCAGTATAAAAGCAATTTCCGATTACATTCAGGGCAGCGGACTGAACGTCCATTTATCAGAGGGCACGGAGGTCACCATCATCGGCGTGGTCGGCGACAAGAACCGGCTTTCCACGGAAAATCTGATCAGCTTTAAGGACGTGGACCGCATCGTTCCGGTCACAGAGCCCTACAAGCTCGCCAACAAAAAATTTCATCCCGAGCCCTCCTCCGTCCGGGTGGGCGGCACCGTCATCGGCCCCGGCACGCTCACCGTCATGGCGGGCCCCTGCGCGGTGGAAGGCGAGGAACAGCTCCTTGGCGTCGCCCGGGCGGTAAAGGCGGCGGGAGCTACCATCCTGAGAGGCGGCGCCTACAAGCCGCGCACCTCTCCCTACTCTTTCCAGGGCCTTGAGGAGGAAGGGCTTCGCTACATGCAGCTTGCCGGAAAGGAAACAGGGCTCGCCACCGTCTGCGAGGTGGTCAGCCACGAATCCCTGGAGGCGGCCGTCAAATATGTGGATATGATCCAGATCGGCGCGCGCAATATGCAGAATTTCATCCTTTTAAAGGAAGCCGGACGTTCCGGCCTGCCCGTCCTTCTGAAGCGGGGCTTAAGCGCCACCATCGAGGAATGGCTCAACGCGGCGGAATACATCATCGCGGAGGGCAATCCCAACGTGGTTCTCTGCGAGCGCGGCATCCGTACCTTTGAGACCGCGACACGAAATACGCTGGATATCAGCGCCGTGCCGGTTCTGAAGGAAAAGACCCATCTTCCGGTCATTGTGGATCCTTCCCACGCATCCGGCGTATACAAATATGTCGCCCCTCTGGCAAAGGCGGCTGTCGCCTGCGGTGCGGACGGCCTGATGGTGGAGGTTCACGGCGATCCCGCCCACGCGCTCTCGGACGGCCCGCAGTCCCTCACCTTTGAAAAATTCGACGCGCTGATGAAGCAGCTGGCCCCCTATGCCGGGCTGGAGGGCAGAACCCTTCCGAAGGGAGAATGATGTCATGAAGCCTTTAACCTGTTCCTTTTTCGGTCTTGGCCTGATCGGAGGCTCCATCGCGAGAGCCCTGCGGGAAGCCAGGCCAGACGCGCGCATCCTCGCCTGCGATATCCAGGAAAGCGCCCTTGCTCAGGCAAGGGCGGAGGGCGTCGCGGATGAGATCTTTCCCCGGCTCAACGATTCCAACGCTTCCGCCTTCTGCTCCGGCGACTATATCTTTCTCTGCGCGCCGGTTTCATACAACAACGAAAATCTCCGGTTCCTGAAAAAATATCTGCAGCCGGGAAGCATACTCACGGATGTGGGAAGCGTCAAGACCCCCATCCATGAGCTGGCAGAGCGGGAAGGCCTTTTGGGACAATTTATCGGCGGTCATCCCATGGTGGGAAGCGAGCGGGTGGGCTTCGCCAATTCCCGCGCCTCCCTTTTGGAAAACGCCTACTACATCCTCACTCCATCCGAAAGGGTGCCTGAGGAACGGGTCGGTGAATTTTCGGAGCTGATTCGCTCGCTCGGCGCAATTCCGCTGGTTTTTGACTGCAGGCAGCATGATTACATCACTGCCGCGGTAAGCCATCTGCCCCATGTGGTCGCTTCCTCCCTGGTCAATCTGGTCCGGGACAGCGACAGCGCGGACGGCCTTATGAAAATGATAGCGGCGGGAGGCTTTAAGGATATCACGCGGATCGCCTCCTCCTCCACCGTCATGTGGCAGCAGATCTGCCTGACCAATTCGGTCAATATATCAGACCTGCTCGGTCAATATATTGAAAGCCTGCAGAAGGTAAAGGCGGAGATCGATGCAGGAGATGAAAAGGAGCTGTATTCCTTCTTCGACGGCGCAAGGCGCTACCGGGATTCCTTCATAGAGGCCCCCAGCGGCCCCATCAAGAAGGTGTATACCATCAATGTGGAAATCCCGGACGAGGCCGGCTCTCTCGCCTCTGTTGCCACCCTGCTGGCCTTAAACGGCATCAGCATCAAGAACATCGGGATCACCCATAACCGGGAAGTTGAGGAAGGCGTGCTTCGCATCGAATTTTATGAGCCGGAGGCCATTGAAAAGGCCGCTTCTCTTCTCACCGCCAGAGGATACGTGGTCTTTCTGAAAAAATGAACTTCTGCTCCATCCCAGCCGCCGCCCGGAGGGGAAGCCCTTAGGGGGCAGCGGCTGAGAGACTGCGGCATGGTCTGTATTTCCTGCTTCTCCTGCTGCGCATGAAAAGCGCGATATTTTGGTGCTGTCAGCAGCCTTTCAGCCATCGGTTTATTAAGAACGCACAGAAATACGGAAATGTATGCACATCTTCACTGTACCCGATATTTCCTGCGCACAGCTTGATCCCCCATCGGATATCGCTGTATTTTTCACTGTCAATCAGTGTCCGCAGCGATTTAGACCGTCCGTTTGCCGCTTTGACTTCCACAGGCACAAGACTTTCCTTTGTTCTTACAAAGAAATCCTCTTCCAGCGTAGAGTTTTCTTTCTTATAGTAGTATAATGCATATCCTGATTTGGCGAGCGCGTCGCCCACGATTTAAGGGCAATTCAGGAAATGACATACAGTAGCAGATATTGATCAGCCCTGCGTCCTGCAGCCACTCAATACAGCCTCTGTAATCCTTAAACCGGGCTCCATGAGCAACTTTTGATATCTGAAACTTCTTATTGTCTTTGGCAAGCTGCGGCGGGATCTGATTGAAAACATTTAATGTCCTCGTCTGATCCGGTCCCTGCGCATACTTTCTGATATCCTCCCGATAATCATTGATGAGCTGCCTCTGAATATCCAATGTCCCTTCGAAGGTTCCCTTGGCGATATATTCCCGCACAACAGCCGGCATCCCGCCGAGAATACAGTAGTCAAGGAACAGCTCGCTACACATCGTCATCATGACAGAGCTGAGCGGCTTTTTCTCTGTCATGTGTGATAAAAGCTCCTCCGTGAAATCATCCCCGTATCCCTTCGCCCTCAGGAACTCCTCAAAGTCCATGGAATTCATCTCATATTCTTCTTTATATCCCACGCTGTTGCTCTCAATCTGTTTATAATTGATCCCCAGAAGAGAACCGCTGCAGATCACATCATACCTGCCGTCTATGCGGAAAAATTTCAGAGCTGTTGCAATATCCGGGAAATCCTGTATTTCATCAAAAATAAAAATGCTGTCATTCTCTGTAAAACGCTTTGACGAATCAATGCGGGAAATATTTTTAATAATATCATCCGTTTTGTATCCGTCCTCGAGTATCATTTTATATTTGGGTTCCTCAACAAAATTGATATAAATAACCTGTGCATAATTCGTATACCCGAAACGGCAGACCGATTCCGTCTTGCCGACCTGCCTTGCCCCGTTTACTGCGTTCCATCAACATTTTCGCAAAAAATGAGCGAGTTTTCTTTCGTTTTTACATTTTCATGAGCGAATTATTAATATCTTTTTACATTTTCATGGGCATTTTACTTTAATATCATCTTTCCAGCTTTTCAGCACTCCTTCAGCATCCGCTCCAGCTTTTCCAGCAGCGCTTCTGCCTTCTCCCCGCCCAGCCGGGATGCGGCGGCTCTCAGCGGAATCCCCTTCAAACGTTCCGGAAGCTGAGTGATCTGCGGCATCATGCGCACCAGAACCGCTTTTGCTTTCGGATTTGCCAGCAGTCCGGCAAGCGTATCGTCGATTGACACCCTCTGATGCATCGGTTTCGCGGTCCGGTAAGAAAACTCATAGGATCCGGTCTGCAGCTCCAGCTCCTCCTCTTCGCAGAAGGGCAGGCTCAGCAGGGCGCTGCATCCAAACGGAACCGTGACCTCCAGATGCAGATGCTCGTCGTCCACGATATCCCAGTGTATTTTCCACAGGCCCGCCGCACTGTGGTAGCTGCAGTCCAGGTTTTTCAGCTCCCATACAGGAGACGGCGCGAGGCGGGCTTTTGTAAATCCCGGCTCCAAAGGCTGGAGCCCGGCCAGATGGCGGAACAGCCACTCCGCGACGGATCCGTAGGCATAGTGGTTCAGGCTGTTCATGCCCGTAGAGCTGAAATGTCCGTTCTCATCCAGGCTGTCCCAGCGCTCCCAGATCGTAGTAGCCCCCATCCTCACTTCATGCAGCCATCCAGGATATTCCTCATTGAGAAAAAGCGTCTCCGCCAGATCAGACATCCCGTGTTCTGAAAGCACATTGCACAGAAGCGGCGTTCCCACGAAGCCTGTGTCCAGCTTATTGTCATTTGAGGCAAGCTTTTTCCTGAGATCCGCGGCTGTCCTTGCCGGGTCCGCCAGACCATGGCGCAGCGCGAGGAGAAGCCCTGTCTGGGTCGGCACTGCACATCTTTCGGTCGGCGTAAAATATTCATCCCTGATCCGCTTTTCCAGAGCATCCGCCAGCGTCCCGTATTTCACGGCTTCCTCAGAATTCCCCAGCACCTCTGCCGTCCGGGACAGGATCTGCGCGCTGTAACGGTAGTAGATATCAGCGATGAAGCCTTCGTCCGTGGCTCCTCTGCACTCCCCCGATTCTCTCCTTATCCTGTCCAGCGCCAGCCAGTCGCCGTAGTGGAAGGCCTTCCGCCAGCCGCAGGCATTCCCGTCCACCTCCGTAATATAGTCCACCCAGGCTTTCATAGAGGCAAACTGCTCCTCCAGAATCGTTTTATCCCCGGTAAACAGGTACAGCGTCCAGGGAATGATCGTGGCAGCGTCTCCCCACGCAGAGGAGGTTCCCTGTATGCCGCAGCTCGGCACCACATTCGGCACCTGTCCGCCCCTCTCCTGCTGTTCCGTATCGATATCATGCAGATACTTGCGGTAGAAGACATATGTATCCGCAAGAAAACAGGCCGTGGGCGCAAAGACCTCCGCGTCTCCCGTCCATCCCATTCGTTCATCCCTCTGGGGACAATCCGTCGGTACATCGATAAAGTTATCCAGCCTGCTCCATTCAATATTGGAGATCAGCCTGTTCACCAGCTCATTTCCCGTCTCCAGATATCCGATGCGCTCCATCCGGCTTGTATAGCAAAGCGCGGTAAAGTCTTCGGGATCCGGATTTCCGACTCCCTCCACCAACACATAACGTCCTCCGAAACAGGTAAACCGGGGACGAAGGACGACAGGTTCTCCATCGGAAATGTATACGAATTCCTCTTTTGCCGTACGCAGGTTTTCCCGGCAGAAACATCCGTCCTGAAGCTGCTCTCCAAACCGCAGCCTGAGCGTTCTGCCTTCCGGGATCTGTACCCGGTAAGCAAAGCTCCCTGCCATATTCTGTCCCAGATCAAACACCGTCTCGCCCGCAGGCGTATGTAAGAGTACAGGCCTGAGCGTCTTATGGACGATGACCGGAGGGCTGTAGCGTCCCGTCAGAGGGGCTTTCGGGCAGTCCTCCTCCGGGCACAGGAGCGCCGGGACCGCGGCTGTTTCCGGCAGAGTGGCATCCCATTTTTCCCCGTCATAGATGTTGGAAAAGACGATCCGGCTGCGCCTCACCGTCCAGCTCTCATCTGTCCCGATCACCGATTCCGTTCCGTCCTCATAGCAAAGGCGCACCTCAGCGATCAGTTTGAAGTCATCGCCGTAAAAACCTTTTTCAGACTTCTCGAATCCGAAACGCCCTTTGTACCAGCCGTTTCCCAGAGTTACCGCAAGAAGACCGCCCTCCCGAAGCAGCTCCGTGACATCATAGGTCTGGTACTGCAGCCATCCGTTGTAATTATTACAGCCGGGGGAAAGATACTCCTCCCCGACCTTCACCCCGTCTATCTCAGCTTCATACAGTCCGAGCCCGCAGATATAAAGCCTCGCGGCCCTGAGCTTCTTTTCAGGCAGGATCATTTTTTCAAAAACGGGATGTCGTTCCTCGCCGCCGTCCGTATTCCGGCAGGACGGACAGGTGATCCACCTGCCCTCCCACGGCTCCTCCAGCTTTCCCGTCTCAAACCACTGAATGGGGCTTACCGCCTCTTCTCCGGCATCCGATCTCACCGCAACAGTCCAGTAATATCTCGTTCGGGGCGTCATCATAATATCCGGCGTATACCCCAGGGCCGTAATATCCCCGTCAAATCCGCTGTCCCACAGGGGCTCTTTCATATCTTCCCGGAGAGAGACGGCCACCCGGCTTTCCGCCGCTCTTTTTCCCCGGCTTTCCTCCACGCACCAGGTAAAGACAGGCTTTGGGATACTGTATCCCAGGGGGGTGAAAATATGATTCGTCTTACCGTTTGTTATTCTCATGAGATGCCCCTTTCACTCTGCTTTACCCTTGCCGTTCATTCGTTCAAACAGCGCCTTCCACTCTGACTCCGGCACATCGGACGCCATGCGCATCACCGTCTGCAGGGGTTCCGCCATCAGCCCCATATTTTTTGGCATCAGCTCCTTATACGGCATGGTTTCCTGCGCTTTGTCCATCCCCATGCGGCTGATGACCGCATTTACCCGAGGCATCAGCTTTTCCAGAAACGCTTTCCCTTCCGGGTGCTCCAGCGCGTCACAGACAGGCGTCATGATATCGTACTGTCTGCCGTCCGGCAGATACTCAGCCTCTGCCTCCACGGCTCTGCGCAACACAATATCTTCCGCCGATCTCCCGATCTGTATCTCGTAGCTTCCGCCGGCCACTCGCCAGCCGTGAGCCTCCTTATCCCAATAGGAAAACGCTCTCCTGTCAAGCTGAAATTCCACCTTCTTACTCTCTCCCGGCTCAAGAAATATCTTTTCAAATGCGCGTAGCTCACGTATCGGCCGGCGCACTCCCGTATCGCCGAGGGAAGTCCCCACATAGAGCTGTACCAGCGCCCTGCCGGCGCGCTCCCCCGTATTTTTCACATTTACTGAGACTTTCAGCTTTTCTCCCGCCTTATAGGTATTCCGGCTTACCGTAAGATCGCTGTATGCAAAGGAAGTATAGCTTAAGCCGTGGCCGAACGGAAACAGCACCTCCGCCTTTTTAGAGGTATAATAGCGGTATCCTACAAAAACACCTTCCGGATATTCCACACGGTCTCCCTCTCCGGGCCAGAACAGGTAGCTCGGATTATCCTCGAGCCGAAGCGGAAAGGTTTCCGCCAAATGCCCGGACGGATTTATCCTGCCCGTCAGCACATCCCATATGGCTTCATTGACCGCCTCGCCGCCAAGATAGGCCTCCAGGATGGCCGCCGGGCGGTTCGCCCATGGCATCTCCACGGCTCCGCCGTTTTCCAGTACCACCACCGTTTTCGGCTGCACCGCGCATACCGCCTCGATCAGCTCATTCCAGCATTCCGGCAGCTTCATCGTCCAGCGGTCGAACCCTTCCGACTCCATCACGGAAGGCACTCCGGCAAGAATCACAGCAACGTCCGCATCCTTTGCGGCGGCGACGGCCTCTTTCCGCTTCTCTTTATCTTCCTGCACATCGGAAAGCGTTCCGTCATAATAACGGACGTTCTCCATGCCCGCCGTCACCTCCGGAAGAGACGGAACCCGCCATGCGTTCACCCGCGAGGAACCGCTGCCCTGATAGCGGGGCTCTTTTGCAAAGGTTCCGATCACAGCGATTCTGGCCCGGGGTGAGAGCGGGAGGATATTTCCCTCATTTTTCAGAAGGACCATGGACTCCGCCGCCGCCCGCCTTGCCAGCGCATGACCTCTTTCAAAAATTTCATCCTCGCATTCCGGCGCGCTTTTCTCCAGACAGTCCCCGGCGCATTCCTTCGCATCGCTTCCGGCGCATCGGAAGATCAGGCCAAGCAGTTCTTCACAGCGCGCGTCCAGCTCCTTCTCGTCAAGCCGTCCTTCCCGCACTGCCTCCACGATCTCATTATCATGGGCCGCATCTCCCGGCATGGTCAGGGCGCAGCCGCTCCTCACGGCCGCCGTCCTGTCATGGACCGCCGCCCAGTCGCTGACGACAGCCCCGTCAAAGCCCCATTCATCCCTTAAAAGCGTCTTCAGATAATCCGCGTTCTCCGTGGCATATACGCCGTTGATCCTGTTGTAGGAGGCCATAACAGACCAGGGCTTCGCCTCCTTCACCACTTTTTCAAAAGCGGACGCATAGATTTCCCGCATGGTGCGTTCATCCGGCTGAGAGTTCTCCGTCCGCCTGCGGCATTCCTGATTATTCGCTGCGAAATGCTTCAGACACACACCGATGCCTTTTTCCTGGGCCGCCTTAACAAAGGCCGCGCCAAGCGTTCCCGAAACGAGCGGGTCTTCGCTGTAATATTCAAAATTGCGTCCGCAGAGCGGGCTTCTTTTGATGTTGATCCCGGGGCCAAGGATGACCTGTACCCCCGCCGCCTTCCACTGTTCGGCCATAGTTTCTGCCACCTCCGCAGCCAGAGCTTTGTCAAAGCTGCTTCCGAGGGCACACTCCGCGGGAAAACAGGTGGCGGGAATACTCTCGTTTTTCCCCATGAAATCCTGAGCTCCCACCTGTCTGCGCAGGCCGTGCGGGCCGTCCGCCAGCTCGATGGACGCGATGCCAAGCCGCTCCACCGCCTTGGTGCGAAAGGTGGTTTCTCCGGAGCATAAAGAAGCTTTCTCCTCCAGAGTCATCTGCGCAGTCAGTTCCTTTATCCTTTCCCGATCTGTATGATCACTCATAATCCTCCATCCTCCACTCATCCTGCCATCTGATCCTCACTTTTTCCCCGTCGAATTCCAGCGGAAGCCACACATAATCCGCCGCGGAGGTATCGGCGCTTTCCAGCATGGGACTTTCCACCACGATACTGCGCTCCTTTGGAGCGACAGGGTATTTGTCCGGCTCATACCTCGATGCGATGACCCGCTCGATGGTATCCGCCCGTTTTGCGTCCACATGGTATCCCGGCACCCAGCGGTCCGCGATGGCAACATACAGCTCCTTTTTGCCCGGCACCCGGAACACCTGGGAGATCTGGCTGTTAAAGGAGGCGTTTGTCCCATCGTCCACATGCGGATTTCCCTGGCTGACAAAAGGCTCCGTCCAGGCATCCGACACGGCGGAATCACTTTTGTTGGGAATGTATCCCGTCATGCCCGAGGTCAGCATATATTTTCTGCCGCCTCGCTCAAAAAGCGTGATGCCCTCCCGGCAGAACGGCGGGTGCAGATTCTCATACTGTTTTGAAATCACGCCCACGGCCTCCAGATAGTCAGCGCTCAGCTCCATTCCCACAACGCCCGCATGATCCGCATCCATAAACAGGAAGCATTTCCCACCTTCCTCCTTTACCATGTCGAAGTCTCCCACCTTCATGCCGAAGGGACGGTAAGCTTCCTTCACCACTCTGTAGGGCCCTGCAAAGGCGTCCGCCTCCAGAATCAGGAAGCATGCCTCATCGCCGGACTGCTTGATCCAGCATACATATTTTCCGGTGGCATCGCATTTTACAATATGGGGACGATCCACATGCTTTTCCGGATAGAGCCCTGCCTTCTGATTCTCCAGGTCGGGTCTGATGATCAGCCCCATATCCTCCCAGTTGTACAGATCCGTGGATCTGTAGGCACGGATTCCCCATGTCCAGACCGGCGATTTTCCGTCCGTACGATCCTTATTCTCCCCGTACCAGTAATAGACGCCGTCCTCGTAAAGCACCGCTCCCGCGTGAGCCTGGATCCGCTTCCCTTCCGTGTCGCGCCACACCCGTCCCGGATAAACGGCATTTCTTTTCTCTCCGCGGACAATCTTTGCCGCCTCAGGGGTCAGCGGCTGTTCCTCCGTGTAGCCTTCCTCCTGCTCCGCATAGATTTCCAGAGCCTGAAGCGCTTTGTCCAGCTCTTCCGCCGTCTTCTTTGGCACCGCCCCTTTGGAAAATGCGACGAGCTGGCCGAGAGAAAATCCGAGTATGGAGGACTGACCCTCTACTTTGGAACGCATTCCCGGCAGATAACGGTCAAACAGTCCGCGGCTCTCCTCATGTGCGAAAATCTGACTCAGACGGGATTCCATGGAAAGCTCAAGCTTACGGTAAGCCTTCTCCTTCTTTGGCTTCTCGAATTTCTGCAGCGCAGCGTTTAACGCTTTTATCTGCTCAGGCAGGAGCGCGTCGCCCGCCTGCTTCAGCAGGCTCTCCAGAGACATCCCCGCCATCATCTTCTGCAGGGCCGCATTCTGATTTGCCGCCTTCGCCACATCTCCCCGGCTTGCGGCAACCTTCTCCATCATCCTGTTGATGATGGCTCCTGTTCCGGGATGGGCAGTCAGCTCTCCCAGGGTATCCTTAATGGAGTAATATCCCTCTTTCAAATCCTCTTTGTCAAACCAGTTCGCAACGTCGCCTTTCCTGCCAAGGCTGTAGGCAGGATCCGCCTCTGACACCCTCCGGATCACGATCTTATCTGTGCACACACCGTCCGCTGTCCTGGCAGAGCAGCTGCCGCAGCCTTCCCCTGCCTGTGCGGTGATCTCATGACTGCCTGTAAGCGGAATCTCAAACCGGAAAATCTTATCTCCCGTCTTTGTCTCAGCTTCCGCTCCGTCCACTGTCAGAGTGACAGTGGGCTGGTTAGAATACACCCTGATCTCAGCCCTTTCTCCGACCCGGTTCTCATATCTCCTGCCGCAGATATGGACAAAGGGCTCCCTGCTCCAATACGCCTTATACAGATAGAATGCGTCCTTCTTCAGTTTCCGGTCAAAGCTTACCAGACCTTTCTGGTTGACTCCTCTCCTTCCTCCTTCGTCACGTCCGTCCGCCGCGAAATCAAACATGTTCCAGACATGGGACGCCCAGATATAAGGTCTTTCTGTGAGCATCTTCAGGATATGCTCGTGATAAACGCACTGATAGCTCTCCGTATAATCGCCCTTTTCGGGAGCAGCGCTCTGAAACCGGGGATTTGCGTCCGCTCCGTATTCGGAGAAACCGATCGCCCTGTCAGGATATGCGGCATGATATCTGTCGAAGAATTCCTCATTCTGCCCAAGCTCTCCCAGATACCATCCATAATACAGATTGTAGCTGTTGATATCCGGAATGGCGAGTATCTCATCCTCCGGCTCCAGCATGAATACATTTGCCATTGCCGTCGGCCGGGTTTTATCCAGACTGTGGCACAGCTCATTCAGCAGGCGATGATTTTCGAGCAGATCCTCCTTATCCTCAACCGGGCTTGCCGTGATTTCATTGGAAAGCCCCCAGCACACGATAGAGGGATGGTTATAATTCTGGATCACAAGCTCTTTCATCTGGGAGAGCGTGTTCTCCCTGCCCTGCGGCATATGCTGCGTGATGTACGGGATCTCCGCCCATACGATCATCCCCGTCTCATCGCACAGATCATAGAATTCCTGCGCGTGCTGATAATGAGCCAGGCGGATGGTGTTTGCCCCCATCTCCCGGATGATCGCCATATCTTCCTCGTGTTCCTTTCCTGTCAGGGCATTTCCCAGCCCCTCTCTGTCCTGATGGCGGCTCACCCCCCGCAGGGGATATGGCTTCCCGTTCAGAAGGAAGCCCTTTTGAGGGTCTATCTCAAAGCTGCGGCAGCCAAAACGCGTCTCCACTCTGTCGCCGCTCTCCAGAACTGCCGATGCCGTATAAAGATAGGGATCCTCCAGGCCGTTCCATAAATGCACATGCGGAATGGATATGACCACATCAGCACAGCCATCCTTTATGACAGCCGTTTTCTCCGCGCCTTCCATGCCTTTTGTGCCTTCTGCGCTTCCCGCGACGCGGACAGCGACAGCGCAGCCCTCCGCGTCCTCCGCATAAACGGTGATCTCCACTTCCGCGCTTTCTGATCCTTCTGCCACATGCGGGGTCACCCTGATCCCCTCTGAGCCCCAATATCCAAGGGCAAAATGTGCCGCGGGAACAATGACCAACCGCACCTCACGGTAAAGTCCTCCGTAGAAGGTAAAATCTGCCTTCTGCGGATATACCCTGGTATTCTCGCTGTTATCCACCGTGATCCGAAGCGTATCCTTTCCGGTCAGATGATCCGTCAGATCGGCACGGAAGGCGGAGTAGCCTCCCTCATGCCGTGTGATCTCCTCCCCGTTCAGATACACAGCGGCGCTCATGGCCGCTCCGGTGATCTCCAGCCATACACGTTTTCCGTCCTCCGGCTTTGGAAGCTCAAGCTCGCGGGTATAGGTACACATCCCTCTGTAATAGTCATTGCCGCCGTCCTGCCCGTCCACATTGTTCCACGTATGAGGCAGGGAGACGATCTTCTCAGCTTCCCCGGGCTTCTCAAATTTCCAGTTTTCGTTCAGGGATATTATATTTCTCATGATCTTTTTTCCTTCTTTCATAAGCTGCAGCCATACGGCATCACAGAATCACTTCCGTTTTTGCCATTAACATGACCCGAAGCACCCTGGCAGCGCTCCTCCTTATGCATTCCTGCGATATGAGCCCCTCATGCATGGCTTTCCTGATCGCCTCCGCCTCCTCCGCCGAGCCCGGCATCACGATATCATTTCCTGCCGGAGCGCATTTCACAGCGTCTGCCGCAGAAGCGTTACAGCTCCCCCAGTCCGTCATCACAAGTCCCTGATAGCCCCATTCGCACCGCAGGATGTCCGTGAGCAGGTCGTGACTGTTCGGCGCATAGACATGGTTGATCCTGTTGTATGAGCTCATCAGGCCATGGGGCTGCGCCTCCTTCACCGCATATTCGAATCCCCGCAGATGAATCTCCCGCAGGGCACGCTCGCTTACATTGCTGCTGCTGTGGTTTCTGTTATCCTCCGCATCGTTGCAGGCAAAATGCTTGACAACCGTGCAGAGTCCCTCCGTCTCCTGGACACCCCGGGTAACGGCGGCAGCGCATTTTCCTGACAAAAAGGGATCCTCGCTGTAATACTCAAAGTTTCTGCCGCCCAGAGGATTCCTGTGGATATTCATGCCCGGCGCGAGCCAGAGGGTAATGCCGAACGTCTCCATCTCCCTGGCTGCGGCTCTGCCGATCTCCTCCAGCAGCTTCAGATTCCAGGACTGGGCAAGCAGCATCTCCACCGGCCATGCCGTGGCATAGCGGTACACGATCCGGCCTCCCTCCGGAATCATTCTGGCCGCATAGGCCCTCATCATCCCCCAGTTGTAACGCTCGGGAATGACCGCGACGGCAAACCTTCCGTCGCCCATGTATTTTACCTTATTGGCAATGTTGATCCCCGCAGGGCCGTCGGACATGACCACATTCCGTATGCCGTCCTGAAGGAGGGCCGTTGTCGTCTTGCCCCCGGCGCCGGATATCTCAAGAGCGCCCTCCGGCGGTCTCTGGAGATCGCCGCCCCGAAGGAATTCCACCCATTTGTCCGGGCCGAGCCTGTCCAGGATCACCCTCTCTTCCTCCGTCTCAATAAACTGCGGTTCGCTGTAGTCCGCCTGTTCTACGGGAACCGACTCCGCGTCCAGCAGAAGAATCGGAATATCTCTGAGATCCTCCGCACAGTCTGCCCGTACATTCTCCGGCACGAAATCCTCAAGCACGTCTGTCGGCGTACACTTGTTCGCGCACTGCATGGTGATGATGTCCTGCTTCACTCTTACGACAGCAGCGGGAGACGTATTCCTCGAGGAATTGCCCGTTCTTATGATATAGTCTCCCCGCTCCAGCACCCAGGCGGCTCTCTCCTCGTCATAGGATGCCATCTGTCTGACATCAATGGAAATCTCCGCCTCTTCACTTTCCCCCGGCGCAAGCGTTCCAGTCTTGGCGAATCCCGCCAGGCTCTGATATTCTTTGGCAAGCTTCCCCTGCGGTGCAGACACATATGCCTGCACCACCTCTTTGCCCGCATATTGCCGCCCCGTGTTCGTCACGCGCACGGCAAGCCTGATCCTGTCAGTGTCCAGCGCCGCCTCCCGGCACTCCAGAGCAAATGATGTATAGGACAATCCATATCCGAAGGGATAACGGACTTCCTTTTGAAAGCTGTCGTAATAGCGGTATCCCACATAGATGCCCTCATGGTACTCCTCGTTGTCCGGATCGCCGTTCAAATAGGAGAATCCATCCCCGAACGGCACATCCTGATAGTCCCGCATCAGGGTGGAGGCGAGCTTTCCGGAAAAATTCACTTTTCCGGAGATCAGCTCTGCCAGGGCGTTTCCGCCCTCTTCCCCGCCCTGCACAAAATATACCACCGCGTTGATCCCCGGAATCTCCTCCGCAAAGCTCAGATCCATACCGCCGCCTACATTAATGATCACGATCGTATGTCTGTAAGCGCTTCCCACCTTCTTAAGATGCTCCCGCTCCGTATCGGTGAGAAGATAATCTCCCGGCTCAAGCCTGCGGTCATTCCCTTCTCCTGCCTGCCGCGTCAGGACATAGATGCAGGTATCCGTATCGCTTTTTCTGATATCCTCATCCGTAATGGCCCTTCCGCTGGGATAACGGTACACATAGGAGTGGGCCTTTGGTATGATCTCCATGGGATTCGTCATACCTTTGATCTCTTCTTCCACCATGCTCACATAGGCCTGATACGTTTCCTCATACTCTTTGTCGTAGTCGTCCAGCCACAGCTGACTTGTGATCTCATATCCCGCGTTCTTCAGCCCTTCCTCGATGGTCACGGAATAGCGCTCTTCCACACTCCCGCTTCCAAGGCCTCCCTTTACCGTTCTGCGCGCGCCCATACCGTAAAGCGCGATCTTTCCGGAAGCGAGCGGAAGGGCGCCGTCATTTTTCAGAAGGACGATGGATTCCTCCGCCGCCCACCGCGCAAGCTCCCGGTTCGCAAGCTCAGCTGCCGTTTCTTTTTCATCGAAATATCCGTATATTTTTTCTTCCACCGTCCTTCACCTTTCCTTTACATTTTTCTCTTTGCCGCCTTTGCCTCCGCTTTGGACTTCTTCGCGGCACGCTTTTCCAGAACCTTTTTATTCTCTGTCTCGAAATCCAGGCCCTTTTTCGCACAGGTTTCCTTAAGCTCTCTGATACGGATCTCCTCGGCAATCTTCTCCTGCTCTTCGATCTCTCTGCGCTCCAGCTCTTCTGCCGGTATGTACTCGATCCCCTTTGCCGCACATTCCGCGACCTTGCGCTCCTGAAGCTCCCTTGACACTTCCGGCAGATGCCGTTCAAGGTCAAACAGGAAGCAGAATACCGCAAATATGACAATTCCGATCATGATATAGGTTCCCTGATAGGCGAAGTTGATCCAGCCCGATGCCGCAGCCGGCTGATCCGCATAGAGCGCGATCCCGGACGCATCGGTGCCGATCTGAACCGGCTGAAGATAGCCGGTGGCCATGAGCCCCAGATTGAACAGCCCCTGCGCGATTCCTACGGCAAACATCATGCCGGCGCTGTATATACCGCCGGAAAGTCCGTCACAGCGTACCTTTGACTTCCACTCCACATGGTCGATCACATCTCCCAGGAAGCTTGGCATGGTGTAGTTGAAGAACAGGGAGCCGATGCCTCCCAGCGCCGTACCGATATAGATCATCATCCTGCTGCCCGGGTTGAGAAAAGCGACCACTGAACCGACTGCCGTCAGCGTTCCGCCCACCCAGATACAGCGGGTACGTCCCCATTTTTTCACAAGAGGCAGCAGAAGCAGGATGCCCGGGCCCATGGGCGAAAGGGCGATCATCTGGAATGCCGCCTGAAGCGACGCCGCCTGTCCGTAGGCGTTCCCCTGAAGGACCCATCCTGAATAGTAAATCAGAGAAATGTTGCGCATATTGGACAGGATATTGGTGATGAAAATAACCAGAATGAAAAAGATCCAGTACTTATCGGCCAGACACGCCTTCGCCTGCTTTAAAAGGGACGCCTCCTCATGGATCTCCGCTTTCTCACTGCCGCCAACGATACCCGTCTGACCGCGGCGTTCCTCCGTCACACGCTCGCGGGTATAAAAGTACTGAACAAAGGTACAGCATAATCCCAGGATCCCGAATATCGTCATACTGACGAGGTATCCCTTTGCGTTGTCCCCATTGAACGCGGCACAGACAGATGCAAGAATCGTGGGGAACAGGATCGAAACCAGCCCGGTGCCCGCCTGGCCTACGATGGTAGCCGCAAGAGACAGGTTCTTGCGCTGGCGGACATTGCGGGTCGATACGGCCGGCATCAGCTCCTTGCTCACATTCCACATGGTGTATGCCACGGAATAGTAGAGATTAAACATGATCACGATCCATAACGCCTGATACAGCGGCCTCTGGAAGGGCATCCAGAACAAAAGGATGATACACATCACGATAAGCGGTGCGGAAATGATCAGCCACGGTCTCACCTTTCCCTGTTTACATACTGTGGAATCAATGACCTTGCTCATGATCAGATTCGTTACCGCATCGATCATCTTCGATGCCAGCGGAAATGTGACCATAAAAAGTCCCATCCACGCGATCTTGTCAGATGTGAAGCCAAGCACGTCGGTAAGGTACTGATTAAAATAGCTGTTGACGATGGAGCTTGTCATCATCATCCCCCACACGCCCAGAACATAGCCAAGCCACATTTCCTTACGCGTGGTATTGGCGGATCTGATACGGGTATCCCACCGCGAGCCGGTGAGAGCGTTTGCCAGCAGCCCCTTCTTTTTGGAGACCGTATTTGTTTCCATGATCTTCCTCCTCTTTTCTGAAAATTACTTTCGGCTCAGCCCGCGCGCGATATGATGAGCCGTTAGCCAAATTGTATAAAAGAAATACCTGGTGAAGCAATTGTGTCAGAAATAAGACGAGTTGTACAGCTACAAATCAGCAAAAACGGATACAAAACTGCTGAGTTTGACAAAGAGAACAGTTTTATATCCGTTTTTGCTGATTATTATTCATTTTTGCCGGCGCCGTTTTTTGCCCTGTATTCCAAAGGCCCCATCCCCAC
Organism: Candidatus Eisenbergiella merdavium; assembly: GCA_019119595.1. GTDB lineage: Bacteria > Bacillota > Clostridia > Lachnospirales > Lachnospiraceae > Eisenbergiella > Eisenbergiella merdavium. The sequence goes on from DWWS01000050.1 coordinate 25,170, forward strand.
CAGCTCCTGAAACGCTCTGGCCAGATGGCTCCGCCCGTAAAAACCGACTCTTACGGCGATATCCTGAACCGAGTCCTTTGTTGTTTCCAGAAGAAGCCTGGCCTTTTCAATCCGTACCGTTTTGATATACGCATTGATGCTCATCCCTGTCTCCTGCTTAAACTTGTGGCTCAATGAGGACTCGCTGTATCCTGCATGAGCCGCAAGCTCCGCAACCGTCAGTTTTTCTCCCGCATGGTTTTCAATATAATCCATAATGTCCCGTATCTTCCGGGATTTGACAGGGCTGTGCTTCTGATTATGAACCCGCCGGATAAATTCTTCGTACATCGTATGGGTGATGTGAGGTATCTCAGACAGATGTCTGCTGTCTTCGATCTGCCGGATATAGGAATCCCCCACCGTATATGCCAGCTCCGGCGTCAGCCCGCCCTCGATCGCTGCCCGGGTACACAGAGAAACAAATGTCTGTCCCGAAATTTTTGCCTGCCGCAGATGATCTCCGCCCTGGATCGGCACTCCCCTGCTCACCACCGCCGCCTGATCCAGAGCGGACTTGTAATTCATATCCCCGTTGCGCACCATTCCCAGAAGAGACTGTTCCGCCATCCATGTACGGTGCCTGTCCTTTGGCCTGCCTTCCTCTGAACGTATGGTACCCTGCATGATCTGATAGGTAATGTCGCTCGTATGGATCTCCTGCAGAGTGACGCAATAGTAAAGCATGGCAAGGTCCTTACAGAATTCGATGATGGGAATCGTTGGCAGGGTATGTAAATGCTCCGAAACCATCCTCGGATACACAAGCGCCCATTCCCTGTCCGTCGTGCGGAATGTAGTATAATAGATCTCCTGTACCAGATCGTTCAATTCCCTGCGCGAGCATTCCACACTCATGACCGGCCCCATCACGTAAAAATGTCCGTTCTGTCTTTCCGGAACAATGCCCCACAGGATCCCGGCATCCGCACCGGCCAAAAGCGCCTTGCATCCCCTCTCCAAACTTTCCTGAATCATTGGCATATAATCATTTTTTGTCAGGAGGACATCATAAAACCGCTGCTCCGGGCAGCTGCTTCCGACCACCTCCCACTGCGCGTCATACTCCCAGCAGAAAACAGAATATTTACAGCTTATCATACCCTGAAACAGCTCCAGACGCTGATAAAGCTCCATTCCCGCATCCCCCCTGTCATTGTAATAAGGATACTGCTCCTCCATTCAGACGGAGCAGCAGGTCGATCACTTTTTCCTTCGGCTCCTGCATGCCGTCCCTGATCCATCCAGACAGTATGCCTCCGCTCCCCTGCGCCAGAAAACGATACACCATATCCCTCTGAGCATCCGTCAGATACGGAAACTTTCTTTCAAACTGCGGATACACCGCCCTGTAGCAGCACCAGAAAATTTTTGCAGGAAAATCCGGATCCGCATTCTCTGATGCCAGAATCAGATAAATGTCCCCCCTGGCCTTCATTTCTGTCATCACCATATCCAGATAGCTTTCCATCCGTGGGAGAGTGGGTTTAAGGTTCTCCGTCAGCCCGCTCAATATCTCTTCTTCCATCTTCTCCAACACATCCGGAATATCCCGGTAATGCTTATAAAAGGTAGAGCGATTGATCCGGCTCATTTCACAAATCTCCCTGACTGTAATCCGGTTTACCGTTTTATTCCGCAAAAGCTCAAGGAAGCTTTTGCGAATCGCATTTCTTGTCCCGATCACACGGGCGTCTGCAACATTCATACCCTTCTCCTCAAACGCCTGCTGCCCGCAGTCACCGTCCGTCAGATGTCAAAGCTGTAACTTAAGATAAGCAACACTTGCGGCTTCATTGATGGTTGCCGCTCTGTTATGCTTTCATTATAATTAATCCCGAAAGACAGTCAACCCTACAGGAGGCAATTATGAAGCGAGATATACTGGATCACAAAATATTTCATTCCCTGATCCGCTCCGATAAGGTCACTCCTGCGGAGCGCTGGCTCGGCTATTTCCTCGGGCCTTTCAGCGTCGTCCTCTTAAACAGCATCCTAAACAACTATCTCAATGTCTACTACACGGATGTCGCCGGTCTGGGCGGACTCTGGGGCGGCTGGTTTCTAAGCGTATTCCCGATCGTGGTAAAAATGCTTGACGCAATGACTTTCATTCTGATGGGCCTGCTCGTGGACCGATTTCATTCCCGGCAGGGAAAAGCGCGCCCGTGGATTCTGTTTTCAGCCCCGCTGCTTGTGGCCAGCATGATTCTGCTCTTTACCATTCCCACCGGTAACTCGTTTGCAACGGCTCTGTGGATCTTTATAAGCTACAACCTTTTCTACTCCGTCGCCTATACCGCTTACAATACCTGCCACACCCTGATGGTTCCTCTTTCCACAAAGGATATGCAGGAGCGCGGCCGTCTGTCCGTATTGACGAATTCTCAGGGCATGCTCTCAGGCATGATCGTGGCGGTCATGTTCCCGACTTTTATCGTCCCTGCCATGGGAATCGTCCGCGGCAGATGGATTGCCGTTATGACCTTTATCGCCCTTACGGCGTTTCCTTTTATCCTGATGGAATACTACTTTACCAGAGAACGCGTCACGGAGCATGCTCATGAGGAAGGGAGCCGTTCCCTGCGCAGACAGCTTTGCCTGTGCCTGAAAAGCAGACGGTGGAAGACATTCATGATCTATCTGATCCTGATCCATCTGACCTCATGTCTCTCACAGAGCGCCACTTTTTATTACTGCAACTGGGTGCTTGGCTCCTACAATGACGGCTATACACAGGCGCTTTTTTTTGCCGTCGGCAACGCGGCCTTGGGGCCGGGAGTATTTCTCTGCCGTCCCGTCTGCAAGAAGCTGGGCCGTGAAAACGCCATGGCAGGAGGCTTTCTTCTGGCGGCCGCCGGTACTGCCGTCTGCCTGCTCAATCCTCACAGCCTGATACAGGTTCTCATCGGCCAGATCATCAAATCTATCGGACTGATCCCTTCAACCTATATGGTAACTGCCATGCTGGGGGATGCGCTGGATGACGTAGAGAACCACACCGGAACACGCTGTGATGGTTTTTCATCTTCGGTGTATAATGTAATCTATACCCTCGCAACCGGCGCTGCACTGTGCATACTCAACTTCGGTCTGATGCAGTGCGGATATTCGGCTCCTTCTGCCAGGATCGTTCCGGTTCAGAACGATACTGTGCAGGCCTTTCTTACCTTTTCCGCCATCGGATGCCAGACACTCGTATATCCGTTTGCAGCCCTTCTGTTGAAACTCGGAGGAACACATACCGAAAAGCGCATCTGATCAAAAAGCGGCGGGCTGCCCGAAAGGCAGTCCGCCGCTTGCGCCTTCTTTGGAAGGCATTTTCTTTTTATTCACTTTTTCCTGTCATTTGCCGTTCTTTTCGTACTTCCGAGCTTTCTGTTTTTGTCAGCTCCCGGATAATCCTTTTCTTTCGTCCGTCCCAGCAGATAATCGGCTGATACATTGTAGTAATCACACAGAAGAGGGATAAAACGGACCGGCATCGCATTCTGTCCGCGTTCATATCGGGAATATACTCTTTGGTCGATATTCAGATAGTCAGCAACCTCTCTCTGCTTTACATCATTATCTTCCCTCAGACCGCGCATAATCGCAATATAATCCAACATCTTCAGCACACCTTACTTCTAAGATTTACCAGGCCCGGTACGTGTTTAGTTTACCATATTCCCAAAGTAAGAATTGCTTTTTCCACTGAACTGTAGTAGTATTTTATCGTAAATTCTGTCACTTTTCCATAAACGCTGAGCTTCCCTTTTATATATGTGCCATATATGGCACATCAGACACTTTTTCTCCCTTCTCTTCTGCTATTCTGCATAAAAAATTTGAATTGTCATTTGTTTATGAAGCTTATAAAGTTTATTCCGACATTTTTCGCTGACTTTTTTCAGTCAAAAAAAGAGCGTCATCTCAAAGATGCCGCTCTTTGCGTATCGCTGTCATGCACGAAATAACATATATTTCGCATTCCGCAATCCATTCAGTTATGAACTGGATTTTATCATTTTTTATTTCGCTCCGCTCTCCGTGAAAACTGCAAGGACAGTCTTGATCAGAATTTTGATATCCAGGCTCACAGACCAGCTGTTGATATATTCCACATCCAGCCGGACGATCTCCTCGAAATCCGTGATATCGCTCCTGCCGCTCACCTGCCACATGCCTGTCAGGCCGGGGCGGAAGCTCAGCCTTTTTTTATGGTAGGTCTTATACTGCTCAAATTCATCCAGCGTGGGCGGCCGTGTCCCTACCAGGCTCATGTCGCCCTTCAGGATATTGATGAACTGCGGGAACTCGTCCAGACTGGTCTTTCTCAGGAATTTCCCAACCTTTGTAATACGGGGATCATCCTCCATCTTAAACATCAGTCCATTCATCTCATTTTGAGCCATAAGCTCCTTTTTGCGCTCTTCCGCGTCAATGTACATGGAACGGAATTTATACATTTTAAAAATGCGCCCGTTCCGGCCCACTCTTTTCTGGGCAAAAAACACCGGTCCCGGAGAGTCCAGCTTGATAATGGGCGTCAGCACCACCGTCAGGACCGCAAGGATCATGGTTCCCGCCAGAGCGCCCAGAATATCCAGAAGCCGCTTCAGCATGAGCTGGCCAAACGGCGCCACTTTATTGGCATAGGTGATCATATGGAACCTTCCGAACTGGGACAGCATCCGCTGCGGCGCTTCCTTCAGCTCAAGCACAGGGATCTGCAGGTGAATGGTCAGACCCATGGCCGCGATATTTTCCATTTCCTCCCTGAGCCCTTCCTCTGTTTCCCTGTTTCCGCTCACGATCACCTCATCCAGCGAGGCGCCAAGGCAATACTCCACAAGATCCTCTTTCGTGCCGACCACAGGAACGCCGTCCACTTCGGCGCTGTCGGCGCCGTCAAGGACGACAATCCCCTTGATCTCGTAGCTGCAGTCGCGGATGGAACGCACCTCCTCTATCAGACGGGGAGCCATGTCCTTCGCCGCGACCAGAAGAAGCTGCCTCGCCGTACCGCTCATACGGTAGAATACGGGCAGATATCTTTTATAGATCTGATGAACGATGAACATCAGAACAACGTCGATGGGAATGAAAAGGAACAGCACGGTTCTGGAATAATCATCAATGATCCTGGTGATATAAAGTGCGAAGGAAGCGCCGGCCAGCGTGACCAGGTTCATCTTGGTGATCTCAAGCAGCTCCTGAAACGGTCCGCGCAGAAGCATCTGCTTATAGAAATTTTTATAAAGATTGACCACCAGAAAGACCACCAGAAAAACAAAGATCAGGACCTTCATATCCGAGGGATTGTTCAGTCCCCGGAAAAATTTCTGATGTCTGATGTAGTTTGCAATGCCAAGGCTGAGCACCAGCACGATACAGTCAATCGTGATGATGATCAGATTCTGTAGATTTGATTTCTTCTGGTACATAACAATCCTCATCCCGGAGCGCCCAACCGCGTTCCGGCTCCCTCAAAGCTTTTTTTTTGCGTCGTATGGATAAAAATACCGCAACGCAGAGATATCCAAGCAGCGCAAAGACAAATCCCTCCAGACACTCCACGAATGAATAGTGCCTGCCCTCAATGAATATTTTCATTTTTTCCGTAAAATAGGAAAGGCCGAACAGCACCGTTCCCGCCCCTGCTCCAAGCGCGAGCTGATTCCTCCTGCCAAAGCAAAGCAGCGTTCCGCAGGCTCCGCAGAAGCCGAGAGCATAAAAGAGGACGGCCCGGCCCGCCTGACGGATATAAAAGGTTATCGTAAGTATTGCTTCCCTTGACAGCTGACGGTCAGCCGTTCCTGTTACGCCTTCCACAAGCGGCTTTTCCAGCGCTTTTGTCGCATCTCCGCTCTGAAAGGACAGCACACAGATCACTGCGAAGATCAAAAAAAACATCGTCCAGGCGGCTGTCGCCGCCCGTTTTTCTATTTTGCTCATAAAATCCCAACCCGCGGCACCTGATTTTTGTATACAGCCGCTTTATCCTGTGACCAGTATATGCCGCTGTCCGCCGCCCTGTCAACTGATTTTAGCCGCAGCGCGATCCGCCGGATTTTTTTAACGGCTGGGGACGAACCTTCCTTTCATACAAAAAAGCATTCCAAAGGCCGATCCCGAAATCAAGGCTTTTGGAATGCTTCTTTTGTAAAAGTTCTGTCAAAGCTGGAAAAGGGACTCGAACCCTCGACCTACTGATTACGAATCAGTTGCGCTACCGACTGCGCTATTCCAGCATTTGCGACAGGAACTATTATAACGTCTCTTTTCATAATTTGCAAGACATTTTTTCTTTTTCCTGAGCTATTACACGCGCAGCGGCCGAGGCCCCTATTTATCCCTGTTTACCCCTTTTTCCTCCGGTTCTTTCCAGCATTATGCTTCACCTCGCGGATCGGGATATTGGCGAACAGCACGGGGCCGGTCGCGGCTCCCGCATCCGCATCCGACTCGGAGATCTGAATATCCAGTCCCTGAGCGTCGATATCCATATATTTGGAAATCACTTCGATGATATCGTTTTTGATCATCTCCATCACCTCCGGCGAACAGCTTACGCGGTCCGATACCAGAAGCAGCTTCAAACGGTCCTTTGCAACCTCGCTGGAGCTTTTTCTGTTAAAAAAATCCAGAAGTCCCATAACTACCTTCCTCCTCCCCTTCAGTTCTTTCCAAACAGTCCCCTGATCACGCTGAGCATGCCTTTTCTGGCATCCAGATCCATGAAAGGAACCTCCTCACCGCCAATCCTGCGGCAGATATTCGAATACGCCTTTCCTGCCGGGCTGTTGCCTCCTACCAGAGGATCGCCGTTGTTCGTGGAAACGACGATCTGCTCATCATCGGGAATGATGCCGATGAGAGGAACCGACAGGATATCACAGACATCCTCCACCTTGAGCATGTCTCCCCGCCTTACCATATCCATGCGGATGCGGTTGATGATGAGATCGATGCGCTTCATCTCATTCGCCTCAAGGAGGCCCACGATCCGGTCCGCATCGCGGATGGCGGAAACCTCCGGCGTTGTCACGACCAGAGCCCTGTCCGCTCCGGCAATGGCGTTCTTAAAGCCCTGCTCGATTCCCGCCGGGCAGTCCAGAAGGATGTAATCAAACTCCTGACGAAGCTCTTCCACCAGCTCCTTCATCTGCTCCGGCGTCACCGAATCCTTGTCCCTCGTCTGCGCGGAGGGGATCAGGCACAGCTCCGGATATTTCTTGTGCTTGATCATCGCCTGCTTCAGGCGGCATTTTCCTTCCACCACATCCACCAGATTGTATACGATCCGGTTTTCCAGACCGAGCACCACGTCCAGGTTGCGCAGTCCGATATCCGTATCGATCATGACAACCTTCTTATTCAGCATCGCAAGGCCGCATCCCACGTTGGCTGTGGTAGTGGTTTTTCCCACGCCGCCCTTTCCCGATGTAATTACGATCACTTCACTCATTTTCCGCTTCCTCCTGCTGTTCCTTATCTTCGGCAGGTTCAGGCTCCTCGCCCTCTGCCTTTTTCTTACAGTTTTCAGTTCTGATCCAGACAGCCCTTCGTCATGGGCTCAATGCAGATATTTCCGTCTCTGATCAGCGCTACCCTCGGAATATCCGCTTCCTCTAATTTTCCCTTCCTCAGAAGCCGCTTCTTTTCCTTTTCCCGGTCGGGGCTTTTGGCTATATAATCCCCGATCTGAAGCTGAATGGGCTTCATGTCCAGAGCGAAAATGAAGCAGCTGCTGTCTCCGCCCGCACCGGCCCAGGCATTCCCCCTCAGAGATCCCAGAATAACGATGTTGCCCTGGGAAACGATCCTTGCGCCCGGGTTCACATCCCCGATCAGGGTCACATTGGAAACGCTCTCCAGAATCTGTCCGGAGCGCAGATTTCCCTTGTAAAAATCGGATTCCGGCCCGGCTTCGGCCTGCTGCGAGGGTCTTCCCGCATCCGGGCCGCCTCTCTTTCCCTCCGCCGACGCCTGCTCCACACGCTGCCGCATCTGTTCCTCCATCTGCGTATCATGATCCATGATGCAGACGATCTGTATGGAGGAATTTTCCTCGATGGCAGCGAGAATTTCCTTCTCCTCCTTCTCAGAAAGCTTCCTTCCCTCAAAGGAAACAGCCATCTTCGCATTTCCGAAAAACTTTTCCGTCCCCTTGAATTTTTCCCCCACCTGCTTCACCAGCTCAGGGAACGGAACCTTGTCGTTCAGAATCAGATTTACGCCATATCTGTTGCTCTTAAGTACAATATCGTTTGCCATATCTCCTCCAGCCAAAACCGGCATTCTCTCAAACTGATCTGCCGTACCAAGCAATTATACCTTTTCTGAGCCAATCTGCAAACCCCTTTGTCGAATTTTGTTTCAAAAACCGCCATGCGCCCGTCCGGCCAGAGCATACGGCGCAAGCTTGCTTGCAAAGGATGCTCTGACCGGACGGGCATACGGCGGTCAGCCGCAAGCGGGATGCAGCGCAAGTGCGCGGAATCCCGCTTGGCATGGCGTACTTCCGCGTAGGCGGCGCAGCGGCGCAAGCTTGCTTGCAAAGGATGCTCTGACCAGACGGGCATACGGCGGTCAGCCGCAAGCGGGATGCAGCGCAAGTGCGCGGAATCCCGCTTGGCATGGCGTACTTCCGCGTGGGCGGCGCAAGCTTGCTTGCAAAGGATGCTCTGACTCGTTGGGCATACGGCGGTCAGCCGCAAGCGAAGCTTCATCCCTTTTCCTTCAGCCTTTCATAGATCAGCTCCACCTGCTCCGGCCTGAGATATCGTCTGTTATGGCGCATGATGTCCGCCAACAGGGCGGGGAAATCCGCCAGGGTCACTGCCCAGCGGTTTTCCCCCAGATTTCCGGCGGTCAGAAGGATGCCCTTTGGGCCGAACACCGCAAAGGAATAGCAGGGAAGCGCCGGCATATCCCTGCACTCCCACTGCAAACGATCAAGACTCCTCTTATTTGTCAGAAACGGGCTGTAAATATAATTCCGGCAGAAGGGGAAACGGTCCCGGAAAGACTGGATCCAGTAACGGCCGGAGGGATTTCCGGAAATGGCTCCCGAAAGATCGGCGGATGTTACCGCGTAAATGCCTGATTCATGGATCACAAGCAGGTCGGCTCCTGTCCGGCCTCCCTCTCCGGCCATACGGGCGGCGGGCAGCAGACGGCAGCAGCCTGCCGTCTGACGGATGACGGAGAGGATCCTCTCCGTGCATTTCTCCGGTCCGGAATAGGTACAGTCATAATAGGAGCTGTGACTGTATCTTTCATCGTAGGGATTATAGGAGCTCCGCTTCCGGTATAGCCATATAAAAAGAAATAACAGGATCACCGCTGTCAGCATTTTTCGTTTTCCTCGTTTCCAGATGAAAATAAACAGGCTGCGGAAAAAGCCGTTTTACCGGTACAGGACATAATCCTGCATCTCCCGCAGGAAGCCCGCCGCCTGCAGAGCGTCGCGGCAGCTCTGGGGGTACTCCTTCACCACCACCCGCTTCAGGCCGGGATACAGTCTGCCGGACGCAAACAGGGAGGCGAACAGAAGCAGGCCCTCCGCAGCCGCATCCTCCTCCCAAACCCGGAGGCCGCGGCCCTGGCGCTCCAGGAGCATCACAGGGCGGCCCGATCTCAGAGCGACCAGTGTTCCCGGCACATTGGCAAAGCTTCTTCCCTCCCGGTGGGGAATCGCCTTACCCCAGACCTGCGCCGGATCAGCCGCATTCACCCAGATGATCTGCCGCGAGGGCCGCCTCAGGGCGCGGAGCTGCCCGGCAAAGGCAGCCGAATCCATGAACTGCGCGCCGGACATACCTTCCACAAAATAGCCCCGCCGGGCCTGTCCCGTGTACTCCCGGATGCTCAGAGCACGGAGGGCGTCTTTCCAGAGGACGTCTTTCCCGGGAAGCCACATCCCCGCCGTCTCCCGACAGAGGATCACGTTCTGCCGGAATCCCTGATCCAGAAGCGCGTCCATGGAAGGCGCAAGACAGGGACGGACCACGTCCCATCTGCCCGCCTGCATGGCCTTTACCCGGATGCCAGCCCGCTGCCGCGCAGTCCGCCCCGCGGTCTTTTTCCTCTCCAGCCACTGACGGACGGGAACGAAGCTGTCCGCATATACCAGTCCCTTTTCCATCAGGGATAAAAGCGGATCATAGGCGGACTCGCCCTTCAGCACACTGTTCAGCGCCTGCATGAAGCTTGCCCCGCGCTTTAGGAGGGCTTCATAAACCAGTCTTTCGTTCCCGGAAAGAGTCTCCGGTACGCCGGACAGATCCGCCTCCCAATCAATTTCTTCCTGCAGCGAAAAGCAAAGCTCTCCGTTTCCGTCCATGTGCCAGAACAGCTCTCCCTCCGCCAGGTACCGGTCCAGCAGATTCTCCCGGTATCCGGCCGCCCTGCGGGGCAGGATGAGCCCTTCCCAGGCGGCGGCCGGAAAAAACCTTCCGGCATACAGCCGCAGCGTGTTCTCCACCGCCTCCCCGGCGGGAAGGCTGGTCTCAAGCCGCTGCGCAAGAATCGCCGCATAGCTCTCCGCAGGGCTGGTATCGATCTCTTCCCTTCGGTTTTGAAGGGTTCTGCGAATGGCCCGCTGATAGAGCTTGGCATGAAAATAGAGGATATTTTCCGGATCCATGCGGGATATGTCTCCGGCTGCCCTGTCTCCGTAGCCCTCCTGCCTTACCGCTTCCTTTCTTTCCAAAAGAAGCGCAAGCACATCTTCCGCCCGTTCCGCGCCGATCCCATAGCGCTCCGCCGTCTGCCGCGCGGTCGCGGCCCCACGGTAGCGAAGCATCCGCCTTACGATATGCGCCATTTCCTCTCTGTCCCCGTCTTCCAGAGCAAGACGGTACTGCTCCTCCTGCTCCGCCGCGATCCAAAGCCCCTGCTCCAGACAGAGCACCCGGCCCTGTCCGGCCAGGCTTTCCAGCCAACTCGCCGGGATTTCAAGCTCTCCTGCCGCAAGGTCTCCTTCCGTCATGAGCAGGGCATGGAGCTGGTTTTCATTTTCCGGAAGACGCCTGTGCTCCTGTACGGAAAGGAGCTCTTTTCCGCCGGGAAGAATGCCGTCAGAAAGAATATCTCCGGGAAGAATACCGCCGGAAAAAGCGCTTCCGGGAAGCGCGCCCAGAGAGACCGCGCCTATTTTCCCCTCCGCCGTTTCTGCCCGCAGGAGGTCCTCTGCTGCCGCCCTCTGGATCCCGCCTGTGGAAGGCGCGTAATCATACATCACCGCAGCCTCCTGGGCCCAGCGCAAAGGAAGGGACATAGGAGACGGGATCCCCGTATGAATCTCCTGCACCGTTATCACGCCCGCGCGGATATCCTCCAGAAGCTCCTCAAGCCCTTTGATATCCCAAAGATCCTCCAGGCATTCCCGCATGGTTTCCCGCATCAGAGGATGCCGCCTTTCCAAAACTGCCCGGTCAAGAAGCTCCGCTCCCTTCAGCCGCTGCAGCCAGAGCGGCTGCCTTCCCTTTTTTCTGATTCCCATCATCAGCGCCCTGCCGCTGTTGTAGCGGAAGGCCATATTGAAAAGAGGTGTGGCCGGAAGCAGGGCGGAAAGGATATCCCGGCAGGAGGACGGATCGATCTGCCACAGAAGCCCCTCCGGGATTTCTCCGGAGCGCTCCGCTTCCGCATAGGCGTACAGCAGGATCCCCTCCTCCTCATCCACGCTTCCTACCACGCTTTTCATCTCTCGCTGCGCGGCCCGCTGCAGAAGCAGGGAAAGGGGCGTATTGATCCTCCTTCCAAACACGGAATGGATCATGGCCTGGGCGTTTCCGGAGCTGTCCCGGAAATGCTCGATCAGAATGGTTTTGTCATCCGGAAGGCTTCCGACTGCCGTGATCTGCCGCTTCAGATAGCCTGCGGCCAGGTCCGCGGCTTCCGCGGAAAGCCCCAGCTTTCCCAGCGCCTCTTCCAGCCGGTTTTCCTCCTGCGCCCGGTTCAGGCTGCCAAGCATCCTTCCGAAGGCCTCCCCCGTCTGTTTGTCACGGCCCCGGATCTCGCCCTTCCAGAAGGGCAGCCGTGCCCCCTGGGCCTCTGTGCGCGTCACAGTCACCCGGTCCCTTTCAATGCGGACGATCTTCCAGCCGAAGGAGCCCAGCAGAAAACGGTCCCCCTCCCTGGACTCAAAGACGAATTCCTCATCCACCTCTCCCAGCTTCACACCCTCCTCGGTCTGCACCGCATACAGCCCCCGGTCGGGGATGGTGCCTCCCGCCGTCACCGCAAGGAGGCGGCTGTAGCCGTCTCCCTCCACCCGCTCATGGATGCGGTCGTACAGAACCCTGGGCCGGACGGGGATATCCCGGTCATGCTCATAATCTCCCGCCAGCATGGCAAGCACCGCCTTCACATCCTCCTTCGTCACGTCCCGGAACGGCCAGGCACGGGAAAGGATCAGCATCACCTCGTCCAGGGTGTAGCCTCCCCCCGCCGCCATGGAAACCAGATGCTGGGCCAGCACGTCCAGACAGCCGGAGGGCGGCTTCACCCGCTCGATCCCGCCCTCCCTGGCAAGCTGTGCCGTCATGCCGCAGGTCACGCATTCCGCCGCCGTTCTGGGAAACAGGTACATCACGCTGACCCGTCCGGGATTATGCCCCGCCCGTCCAAGCCGCTGCATGGTTCCCGAAACGGTGCGGGGACAGCCCACCTGGAGCACCTGGTCGATCTGCCCCACGTCGATGCCAAGCTCCATGGAGGAGGTTGCGCACAGAAGCCTGAGCCTTCCCGCCCGCAGATCCGCCTCCGCCTCCTCTCTCTGTTCCTTTGACAGGCTGCCGTGATGCACTCTGGCAAAATCCTCTCCTCCAAGCCGGTTCACATAAAAGGCCAGCTTCTCCGCATATCTTCTCCCCTCCACAAAGGCGAGGGTGCTCCTGTTTTCCTGACAATGGCGGTAAACCAAGCCCGCAAGCTCCTCCCACACCGGATCCCTGTGCCTTTTGTCCGCGTCCGTAAAGGGACTTTCCACCACAAGCTTCACCATTTTTTTCATGGGCGGAGCCGCGATCTCCACACACTCCGGCGCCAGATAGCGGGCCGCGGCATCCAGCGGCTCGATGGTGGCGGAAAGGCCGATCCGCTGAAGCGGCTGCTGACACAGGGCGTCCAGCCTGGCCAGAGAAAGCATCAGGTGGGCGCCGCGCTTCGTATCGATCAGGGCATGCAGCTCGTCCAGTATGACCGCCTTCGCCGTGTGCAGAAGCTTTTTGCCTCCCGCGGAGGTCAGCATCAGATACAGGGACTCCGGCGTGGTGATGAGAATATGCGGAGGCCGCTTCAGCATCCGCTGCCGCTCCTTCTGCGGCGTGTCGCCCGTGCGCACCACCGCCCGGATCTTCTCCTGCCCCGAAAGCCCCTCCAGAGGCCGCTTCAGATTCTCCCGGATGTCCGAGGCCAGGGATTTCAGGGGAGAAATATAGATCACCTGCAGCTCGTCGGGAAGCGCGTCCTCCTGCGCCAGCCCCATGAGCCGGTCCAGAAAGACCAGAAACGCCGCCAGGGTTTTTCCCGTTCCGGTGGGCGCGCTCACCAGCGTATGCCTGCCCGCTGCGATGAACGGCCAGGCCTCCTCCTGCACCCTGGTGGGCTGCCCGATCTCCCTTGCAAACCACTGTCTCGTTTCTTTCCGGAAAATTTCTCCTGTTCCTTCCATTGCCAGCCTCCCCTTTTCGGCCCTTCTCAGGCAAGCGTCCTTACAAGGCTTCTCACCGCCGCCCGGTATTCCGCAAAATGCTGCGCCTTCCGGATTTTTTTCAGCTCTGCGCCTCCATCAGGAAACAGCCGTCCCAGATAAAACCACAGCTCCTTCAGTTTAAACAGCACGTCCCGTTCCCCTGACAATACCGTTTCATAGTCTGCGGCGAGCCTGTCCAGAAAGCATGCAAGCTCTTTCCCGGAAAGGGCCGCGCCGCCCTTCATCTGGCGAAGCAGGGACGGATCCGCCACCGCGCCGCGCCCAAGCATCACCCCGTCCACCTGCGGAAAACGGGCTCGGAAACGGTTCAGATCCCCGACAGTAAACAGATCTCCATTATACACCACCGGAAAGGGCGTATCGGCAAGCGCCCTTTCAAAGGCGCCCCAATCCGGCCGGTTTTCATAATAATCCTCCCTTACCCGTGGATGAATGATCAGCTCCTTTAAGGGATATTTCCGGTACAGCTCCATAAGCCCCAAAAACTCCTCTGCCTCCTCCATGCCCAGACGGGTTTTTATGGAAATGTCCAGCCTGTCCGCTCCGTTGACGGATGCGGGAAAGGCGGAAAAAACCTCATCCAGAAAGGCCTCCAGAAGCTTTGGCTGTTCCAGGAAGCCGGCGCCCTTCCCCTTGGAAACCACCGTGCCGGAGGGGCAGCCCAGATTCAAGTTCACCTCATGATAGCCATACTCCATCAGCTTTTCGGCTGCCCGGATAAAATCCTCCGCCCGGTTGGTAAGGAGCTGGGGCACCAGAACCATTCCTTCATTGTTTTCCGGAAGGATATCCTTTGTCTCCCTGGAATTGAACGCCTTCTTCTGCCGCGGGGCAAGGAAGGGTGAAAAATATTTGTCAAAGGCCGGAAACAGCGCATGCTGGGCCCGTCTGTAAATATAGCCTGTGATCCCCTCCATCGGGGCCAGATAATATCGCATCTTTACCTCCATGCCGAAGCGTCGTAAAACGCGGCTTTCCTGTGCGGGGCACGCGCGGCTGTGACCTCCGCGCGCGTGTCATTTTTCCGCCGCGGCCTGATCCGCCGCTTTGTCCTCCTGATCCGTTAAAACTATGATCTCTTCTTTCCGTCCCTCGCCGAGCGTAAAACGTTCGTCCGCGCCCTCCGTGATCAGAAGCCTGCCGTCCTCTGTAACCAGGATCATCTCAAAGCCCCCGTTTTTCTCCCAGTATTCTATGGCCTTCTCTCTTCCCATCACGAAAAGCGCCGTGGAAAGGGCGTCTCCCATGCGTCCCTGCGGGCAGATGATCGTTACGGAAAGCAGTCCGTTCTCTGCCGGGTATCCGGTCTTTGGATCCAAAATATGCCAATAAGCGTTCCCTTCCTCATCCTCAAAATAATTTTCATAGCCGCCGGAGGTGATCACGGCGGCATCTCTGATCCGCAGGATACCAAGCGTGCCGTCATTCCAGGGGCTCCTCAGGCCGACCCTCCAGTCGCTTCCGTCCGGCCTGCTTCCTATCGTCTGGATATCTCCTCCCAGCCTGAGGATGGCGCAGCCAATTCCCTGCGCCCGGATCGCCTCCTCCGCAAGATCTCCCGCATATCCCTTGCCTACAGCGCCAAGATCCAGCTCCATTCCCTCCGGCACCGTGAGAGAGCTTCCTTCCAGCATGATCTTTTCATAATCCACTTCAGAAAGCAGGGCATGTATCTCTTCCTGAGAGGGCACCTGCTTTGAATCCGTGGTAAAGCCCCATGCCCGGAGAACCGGATAGATGGTTGGCTCCAGCGCCCCGTCCGTTTTTTCCGCCATTTCCAGAGCAAAGGAAACCAGCTCCGCCGTTTCCTCACTGACGTTCACCGGTTTCCCCTCACTGTGATTGGCCTGATAGATCTCGCTGTTTTCATTTGTAACGGACCAAAGCGCGTCCAACTCCTCAACCCGCTGTCTGGCATCCTCAACCGCCTCCTGAGCCCGCTTCCCATAGGCGGTGAACGCCATATAGGTATTCAGGGAAAGGAAAGCGCTTTCCGCCTCCTGCGCCTCCAGGCTTATCCGTCCGCACCCGGAAAGCATCATAAGGCCGATCAAAAGCGCCGCCCCTGTCCGTCTCCTCCATGCGAAACGCCGTTTTCTCATTCTGCCTTTCCCATCTGCCATAACCGCTTCGCCTCCACAGCCCTTTTCCTGTCTCAATTTCGTTTCTCCGCTTTTCTATCCTGAAAACGGTAGCCGAATACAAACTGGTCCTTTCCCTTTTTCTTCGCTTCATAGAGCAGACGGTCAGCGTTGCGGTACAGTCCGTCAATGGTATACTCCGGCTCTGCGGGAATCACACCGATGCTGCAGGTTATGCTTTCTCCCTCCACCCGGATCTCTCTCAGCCTCTCCTTCAGGGTATACAGCAGCTTTTCCACTTCCCTCTCCGTCATTGGCTCATGCAGCAGCGCAACGAACTCGTCGCCGCCAAGCCTTCCCAAAATCCCCTTCCCGCCAAAGACTGCCTGAAGTCTCTCCGCCACCTCCTTCAGGATCCTGTCTCCCTCCGGATGACCGCAACGGTCGTTGATGCTTTTAAAATGATCCACATCCAAAATGATAAAGCAGCCTGTCTTTTCCGGCTCCTCACTCGTCATGGAATTTAACAGCACCTCGCCTGTCTGAAAAAACTGATTTCTTCCCAAAAGGCCAGTCAGCCCGTCCAACCTGGCCGTATAATAAAGATAGTTAAAATTTTTTTGATACAGGATGATCACGATAATGACCATCACAGCCAGCGAGATCATCCCCAGCAGAAACTGAATCTGCAGATGCATCACATCATAGGAGGCTTTCTCAGACAGCTCTACCCCATGACGGGACATGACCGCTCCCATCCGGTTTATAAAATACAGAGCCACACTGAAGGACGCCACCAGGACCAGTCCAAAAAGCCCGGCCATGATCCCCATATTTTTCCGGTTATCATTTGCCTCAGAATTCTCCTGCTGTATGACCCGGACATGATGAAGCAGCCGCTGAAGGAAATCGGAGCGGCAGAACAGATAGCACAGGATGATGATCCCGTCCGCAGCGAGAGTAAAGGGCAGAAAATCCCACTGGCATATAGTATCCAGCGTATTGACAGCACTAAACCCTCTTTCCGGAAAAAGCAACCCCATACAGGCATAAATGAGGAAGCTGTGCAGCGGTCTTCCCAGGGTGGATACCACAATAACGCCGACAAGAGGATGCCTGCCCTTTTCCGCCTGCCGATACAGAAGCCCGGAGATCAGACCGAACAGAATGCGCGTCCCCACGCTGAGGATCACGCTTTCCAGCGGTTTTCCGCTCATTGCGGGTGAGAAAACCGAATCCCCTCCGGACACATAAAAGGCGGTCGCCTTCCACATGGACGCAAGACCGAACACCGCTCCCACAGCGGCCGCCTCCTTCGCCCCGAGCACACATCCGGCCACCAGCACAGGAAGATATACGAACGTAAGTGAAATCGGTTCAATATGGACATATCCGAAAAAGGAAAAGGACATGAAAAGCTCTATGGCAACCAGTCCCCAGAACAGATATCCGCCGCTTTTGGCCGTTTCTCTCTCTTTTCCCAATTTAACCGCCCCTTTTTCCGCCAGATTTTGTTTTCCTTATGATATCCTACTCGCGTTCTGCTGTCAATCGATAAACCGTTTTCCCTCTATCTTGTTATCCCCTGTTAAGAAGCCAGTTTCTCAGCTCACGGTGTTCCCGCTCCGGCCTGCTTTCAAACAGGTTGACATATTCCCTGTCGCCCCAGCGGTTTTTAAAGGCGGGATAAAGGAAGCCGAATTCCGGACTGCCCGGCTCATATTCTCCGGACAGCGGACTGAGCATGCAGATCATATATTCATAAACCTCCTCCGAGCCCTCAAGCCATTCCCCGTCCGTCCCCTTCACCGGCACGTCATAGCGTCCGTGAAAGAAAAAACAGGCGTACGGGTAACCTGGATTATGCCTTTCCCCCAGCAGCTCGTAGAAAATATCCAGAAGCGCATCATTTTTAAGCCCGGATTCCAGAATTCCGTCCAGGAGCTGCCAGACGCCTCCGGGCCTGCCTGCCCCTTCCGGGATCCGGTACTCCTTAAGCTGATCATTGGTACGGGAGATCAGGATCTCCTTTGCAAGCCCCAGATTTTTGGACCGTTCCGAAGCGGACAGCCTAAGGAAATTCTTATTGAACGTGCCGTCAACATAGCCCTCCTCGTCCAGATAGGCCCCCGCGATCTGTCCGACGGAAGATCTTGCGGGCGTCATGCGCCTGGTCAGCTCCAGCATATCTTCTCTATTTATCATACATTTTCCGGCGGAGCAGGCGTTCCGCACTTCCTTTCTTTTTTGGGTTCAACATTTTCTGCAGAGTATTTCCACCGGGATATTTCCCGGCGCGAAAGTATCCCGCTCCCCCAATTATACAGAAGAAGCGGGCAAACGTAAAGAGCGGGTAAAGCCTGGAAAATCTCTGGCGATCTCAGCCTTTTTACAGTATAATGATGGAAAGGAACTTTCCTGTTGTATAAAAATGTGTGCGCCCTGGCGCACGATCTGCCGCCGAAAAAAGGAGAATGATTTATGGAGAGAAAACTGGAAGGAAAGGTTGCCGTCATCACGGGAGCCTCCAAGGGAATCGGAGAAGGAATCGCCAAAACCTTTGTCCGCCATGGAGCGAGGGTGGTTCTTGCCGCCCGGGGCGAACAGGTGCTCGCGCTTGCCGAACAGCTTCGTTCGGAAGGCTATGAGGCCGCAGGCGTTCAGACAGATGTGTCCGACGAGGCGAGCGTGGAAAAGCTCATACAAACCGCTGTATCAACCTATGGAACGGTGGATATTCTCGTCAATAACGCGGGAATCTGCACGCTGGAGGATTTTGGCGCTCCCTCCAACGAGATCCGGGACCGCCACATCGATATCAACATCAAGGGCGTCTGGAACGCGACCAGGGCTGTGCTGCCCATTATGAAGGAAAAAAGGGATGGAAGGATCGTGGTCATGAGCTCTGTCACCGGATACATGGTGGCGGATCCGGGTGAGGCGGCTTATGCGATGACCAAAGCCGCCCTGATCGGCTTTACCCGCGCCATGGCAAGGGAAACCGCCGATTACAATATCCGCGTCAACGCCATCTGTCCGGGCTATGTGCGTACGCCCCTCGTGGAGGGGATGGCCCGGCAGTCCGATCCGGAATGTCCGGAGCGGGCGATCCAGGCCATTGCGGATGCGGTTCCCTTAAAGCGCCTTGCCAGGCCGGAGGAGGTTGGGGAGCTTGCCGCATTCCTCGCAAGCGACGAGTCCAGCTACATCACCGGAACTCAGATCGTCATCGACGGCGGAAGCACGCTGCCGGAGACCTCTTCCATGGGGCAGTAGCCCAAGAAACGGCTGCCCTGAGCGGCTCAGCACAGGAAGCCGGAAGAGCCCCCAAAAAGCCGGAAGGAAGCGCCGGAGCATCTCCATGCTCAAACGGGCGTATCCTCCCGGCTTTCGATATGATATCTTCAGCTTTCCGCCGTCACTTCCCTGCAGAGGATGTCTGCGATGGTTTCCAGCTTCAGAGAAGAGCTGTTGAACATCAGGTCATACCTGCTGCAGTCGTCCCATTCCCTGCCCGTATAATATTTGCAGTAGCTGCGTCTTTCCCGGTCTATGCGCCGCATCCTCCTCACCGCCTCGTCCCGGGACATGCCTTCCTGCCGCATCAGGCGCAGGACGCGCCAGTCCTTCGGGGCATACAGGAAAACGGCAAACACATCGTCTCTCTGTCTGAGCGCATGATCCGCCAGCCGTCCCACAAAAACGCAGGGGCCCTTTTCCGCCAGTCCCCGTATGGTGTTTTCCTGAATCGTATACAGGGTTTTCCGGTCAAAGACCGTATCCGCCTCCAGTGCGCCGCGTTCCTCTCTTGGCAGGAATTCCATCAGCCTGTTCGACTGAAAATTGTCCATCCGTTCATCCGCGGCCCTGAGGATATTTTCCCGTATCCCCGTTCCCCGGGACATCTCGGACAGGATCTGATGATTATACAGCGGAATTCCCAGCCTTTCGGAAAGCAGGGAGCCGAGCTGGGCGCCTCCCGCTCCATACTGGCGGCTGATCGTTATCACATGGATCCTCTTTCCCATTTGGCTCCTTTCCGGGCCCTTCGGCCGCTCAGCGCACAGCGTCGAATACGCCTGTCATACCGGCCTGCTCCACCCAGTCCCGGATCTCCTCCGTATCCGTGCTGTAACGGCCGATCTCCTTCATACGCTCAAAGTACACGGAACCGGAGAAGGTATATTTGCGGCTCCTTCCTTCCTCGGTCTCCATCTCCTTTTTCACATAAGCGACGGCATCGCCGATCAGCGTGCTTTCCGGCAGCGTCAGGGGTTCCTTCCCCTCCGCGTAAAGAACGGCGTTATAGCCTGCAAGAACGCCTGTCACGATGGCCTCCGTATGCCCCACCAGCAGGCCCGCCTTCTCTCCTGCGCAGAACAGATTTGCGACGCCCTCCACCTGAAGCGCGTTGCTTCTGGGCGCCATGGCAAAGTAGCGCATGGAATTTCCCTTTCCGCCCGCGTAAGGATCCTCGTAGCGCGCATTTTCAAAGCCGGGGATCTGGTGCAGGGTTTCCAGGCTGTAGAAAGGCGTCATCAGCTTGGCATGACCGGTATCCAGCAGAACGATATTGTCACGAAACTGGGGCAGCGCATACTGCTGGCAGCATTTCAGGCTCAAATGATCCTCTCTCAGCTCCTGTGGGATCGGGTAGACCACGACGCCCTTTTCATCCAGCTCCTCCACGATCTCCGGAGCCAGGGATTCCTTCAGAAGCTTACAGGAGCCGCTCATGGAGCCCACGCTTCCGTCCGCCTTCTTTCCCTGCATCTCCTCCACCCCGGCAAGACCCGCAACCGATACGCGGCCGCCGAAGCTGGGGCATCTCAGCACGCACATGGCACAGCCGTTGCCGTATTTGGCACAGTTGTTCATGGGGCCGGCCGTCCCGGTGGTGTCGATGAAAACATCGCCCTCATAAACATTTCCGTCCGCATCCTCCACGCTTACGATCCTGTCGTCTTCCTTCTGAAGCTTTGTGATCCGCGTCTGCAGGCAGACCTGAACGCCGATGGAAAGGAGATATCTGGTAACCGCCCCGGAAATAGTCGCAACATCGTACAAATCCGCGTGGGCATGTCCCGGAAATGAAATGTTTTTATGACGCAGATTCTGCTCAATAACGCCGAACAGCTCGCCGCCTCCCATTGCGATCATTTCCTCCGTCGCGGTATATCTTCCGTTGTTTCTCATGATGCCGCCAACCAGGCCGGTGCCCAGGAGCATATCCGTCCTCTCCAGCAGCGTTACCTGTGCGCCAAGCTTCCTCGCTTCAATCGCAGCGGCACAGCCGGACCAGCCGCCGCCCGCAATCACAACCTTTTTCATGACTGTTTTCTCCTTTTTCTCTTTCTTTGCTTCTTCTCCCGCACGCTTGTCCGGGCGGGGAAAAGTATTCCCATTTGAAACCACCATAATTTTTTTCTGTTCTTTTGTCAATACCCCTGGCAAAAATCGCAGCAGTTCCTTTTGTTCCTTCCGTAAAATCCGTTGCCGGAAATAATCTGTTTTCCGTCGCAATTCTTGACTTTCCTTCTGTCCTGTGCTACCTTTTACTTTAATGGAGCAGAGTATCGGCGGTATTGCCGCGGTGTGTTCTGCGCCGCATCCTACATATTAAAGGAGATCTCTCATGGTTACTCTGTCTCTGGTGCACTATATTTTCATCGTCATGACCGTGCTCATCCTGGTTTTTCTCATTTTTAAAAAGGAAATCGTCATTCCCTGCGTGCTCGGCATCCTGCTGATCGGTCTCGCCTACACGGGAAACGTGGTATCCTCGGTCCAGATCCTGAACAATGCCATCATAACCTCTAACGGAGAGCTGTTCGGTATCATGCTGGTCATCGCTCTGGTTACCGCTCTGTCCAAGGCCATGCACACCGTCGGCATCGACGAGCTCATGATCCGTCCCGTCAGGAAGATCATCAAAAAGCCCACCGGCGCCTTCTGGGGCATCGGCCTGTGTATGCTCATCGTTTCCTGGCTGATCTGGCCTTCCCCGGCTGTGGTGCTGATCGGCGCGCTTCTTCTGCCGGTGGCCGGCCGGGTGGGGCTTCCCGCCATCTGGGCCGCCGTTGCGATGAATATTTTCGGTCATGGCATGGGATTGTCCTCTGACTTCTTCATTCAGGGCGCGCCGGCCATCACGGCGGCAAGCGCGGATATTCCGGTAACCTCCGTCATCTCCGCCTCCTTTCCGCTCTGGCTGGTCATGTCGGTCACGGTTGCCGCCGTATCCTTTTTCATGATGCGGCGCGATATGAAAAAGAACCGTCCCTCCGGTGAAACGGAGATCACCTCCGATTACGCAGCTTCGGAGATCAGGCAGCCGCTTCTCTCCCGCGTCCTTGCGGTGGTGGTCACCGCCACCTTCGCCGCCATCATCATCGCCATGGTGACCCTGGATATCCAGGGCGGAGACGCGACGGCTCTGGTGGCAGGAGCGGCTCTGCTTCTGACCTGCGTCATCACGATCGCCGGCTCCGGATTTCAGGCGGCTCTGAGCGATGCCGTGGATTATCTGAAGGAGGGCTTCGTTTTCTCCGTCCGCATTTTCGCGCCCGTTCTGGTCATCGCCGCCTTTTTCTTCCTGGGAAGCGAGGACTATGCCGTTGCGATCCTGGGCGAGGGCGCGCCCGCCATTCTGAGCGATATCAGCTATTTCATCTCCGCGCATGTGCCGGTGAACAACGTCTTCTGCGTGATCATCGAGATTCTGGTGGGCATCATCACAGGGCTTGACGGCTCCGGCTTCTCCGGTCTGCCTCTGGTCGGCTCCATCGCAGGAACCTTTTCCGCCACGGCCGGTCTTGATACCGCGCCTCTGGCGGCCCTGGGGCAGCTCACTACCGTCTGGGTCGGAGGCGGCACCATCATCCCCTGGGGGGTGGTTCCCGTCGCGGCGATCTGCGGCATCTCGCCGGCAGAGCTTGCCCGAAAAAATATGATCCCTGTCCTGACGGGAATCGTTGTGACCGGGATCGCCGCTCTGTTTTTGATCTGATCCCCGCGCGGAAAACAGAGCTTCGCTCCAATAAACAAGCGTGCTGCCTTTTTGTGAAAAGAAAAGGGCGGCACGCTTTTTCGCTTTCATGATTCTTTTGTCCTCAGCGCTTAACGAGCAGCTCATCTGGTTTTCAGATGATAATGCAGACCATTCCTCCGTTGCTGTCGTTGACGATCTTCTGCATGGTTTCCTGGAGCTTCACCTGGCATTCGTCTCCGATCATGGAAATCTTGTTTGTGATCCCGTCGTTGACCAGCTGCTCCACGGTTTTACCGAAAATATTCGTCTCCCATATCCCATCTTCATCATTCTTCGCGTCAGAAATGTATCCGATCAGATCCTCGGCCTGCTGCTGGGTTCCCACGATAGGGGCGATCTCGGTGATCACGTTGGCCCTGATCATGTGGATAGAGGGGCTTTCCGCCTTGATCTTCACGCCGAATTTGTTGCCGTGGCGGATGATCTCCGGCCTCTCCAGGCTGATCTCCTCCCGCTCCGGCATGACCACGCCGTAGCCCTTCAGGCGGACGGATTCCATGGCATGAAGCACCTTGGTGTATTCCCGGCGCATGGCTGCCATTTCCTTCAGCACGGAAATGAGCTGATATTCGCCGCCGATGGTCTCTCCGATCAGGTCGCTGAGCATCTCGTAATAATATTTATCATCCACGTCCAGCACCACCCGGATGCTGCCGTCCGCCATGCTGATGTTCTCCACGATACAGCGCTTTATGTAGACGCTTTCCACAAAGATCTGTTTCTGTATCACATCGCGGATGGTGTCGATGCCGCTCATCATGGCGCGTATTTTCTCGATCAGGTCCGCCTTCAGCTTATGGGTGTTGGGAAGCATTTCCACCCATTTTGGCATGTAAAATTCGATCATGGTGACCGGAAATTCATAGAGCACACTTTCCAGGATCTGATTGATATCGTCCCGCTTGAGCTGCTCGCAGTTGACCGGAAGCGCCGTCACATGATATTTTTCGCTGATCCAGGAGGCAACCCGCACCGCTTCCTCTCCATGGGGACGTTCGGAATTGACCAGCACCAGAAACGGCTTATGCAGCTTTTTCAATTCCAGAATGGTCTTTTCCTCCGGAGCCAGATAGGCCTCCCGCTTCAGATCTCCGAAGCTTCCGTCCGTAGTCACCACGATGCCGATGGTGGAATGGTCGGTGATCACCTTTTTGGTGCCGATCTCCGCCGCCTGGGTGAACGGGATCTCCACATCGGACCAGGGGGTTTTCACCAGCCGCTCCGCATCGTCCTCCATGTGGCCCGCCGCGCCCTCCACCATGAAGCCCACGCAGTCCACAAGCCGGACGTTCACATTCACATCCCCGCCGAGCGTGATCTGCGCCGCCTCCTGGGGGATGAATTTGGGTTCCGTTGTGGTGATCGTCCTTCCGCCCGAACTTTGGGGCAGCTCATCCTGCGCCCGCGTCCGTTCCGCCTCATCCGTCAGAAACGGCAGCACGAGCAGATCCATAAACCGCTTGATAAAGGTGGATTTTCCTGTGCGTACCGGGCCCACAACGCCGATATAGATCTCGCCCCCGGTCCTTTTCTGAATGTCTCTGTATAGATTCTGAGTATGCAAAGTATCCATCATCCGATCCCCTTCCGCCTGTCTGGTGATACCAGTATATGCGGACCAGAGGTGAGGTTATGACGAAAAAAAGCGCTGAAATGCGAAGCTTCCAGACCAATGGCCGGGGCCATGTACCAGAAAACAGGTACAAAAGCCCCGGCTATTTCAGTCCGCCTCTCATCCAAAGGCCACCAGCATGGAGGCCAGAAAATTCCCCGCTCCGTGGAGCAGGATTCCCGGTATGATGGAGCCGTTGAACAGCTTCTCATTCAGCAGGCCCAGAAGCAGCGCCCCCATTCCGGTAAACACGAACATCAGCGTATGATACCACAGTCCCACATCCACTCCGGCGATCAGAAAGAGCGCGTTGTGCATCAGCCCGAACAGAACCGCCTGCAGAACAATGCCCCGAAGGCTGCCGAGCCTGCCGCAGAAGCGCTTGCACAGAAAGCCCCGGTAGAGGATTTCCTCCGCCACGCCGTTCGCGATGAAATTCTGGATCAGCGCCGGAAGGATCGCGGCCGCCCCAAGTCCGGCAAAGGCATTTGCGGATACGGCTTCGCTGCTCTCCAGCGAGGCCAGGGTTTCGGCGGGGATCAGCCGCGTATAATCAAAATTGTAGAAAAAGTAATAGCCAACCGCGAATACCAAAAGAAGCTGCCAGCCGCTTCTTCGCTTCGGCTTATAGAGGCCGATCCATTTGAAAAAGCCGGTCTCCTTCCTGTGGCGGAAAAACCACCAGACAAACGGAATCAAAGAAAATAAGATCAGATTCACGATTGCTGTCGTTATGCTCGATAAAATAAGCTGCATTACCTTTTCCCTTCTTTTACTATCTGCTTTTCGAAAAAGACCAGATCCATACCGTCCTTTATCCGCTCTGTTTTCCCTGTCCTGCGATATCCCAGCTTTTCATAAAGATAACAGAGCTTTTCTTCCTGAAGGATGGTGTCCAGCTCCCACAGGGCCGCATCCGGATACCTGGCCTCTGCCTGGCGGACCGCCTCCTGGGCGTATCCCCGCCCCTGATACTCAGGCAGGAGAAAAATCGGGCCAAGCCGACATCTTTCCTCCAGATGCCTGACTCTCAACGCGCCGATCTTCCGATCTCCAAGCAAAATAAAATAGAAATCCGTAAACGGCTCCCGCAGCCTCATCAGCGTCTTTTCCGGCTTTTCCGCAGCCGGACTGACCTCGTGATCCTGATATTTTTCCAGAAGCGGCCGGAAACAGACAACCTGCATTTCATAAAGCGTCCTTCCGTCAGACAGCTCTGCCCGCATCAGGCGGACGCTGTCCTTTACAGCCGTCATTCCACGATCACTCTCTTAAAGTTTTTCTTGCCGCGCTTCAATACCTTTCCTTCCCCGTGGAAATCCTCTCCGGCAAAGGCGGCTCTGAAATCCGTCACCTTTTCTCCATCCATGGACACGCCGCCCTGCTCCACCGCACGGCGTCCCTCCGAACGGGAGCTCACCAGGCCGGACTTCACCAGAAGATCCAGGATGTCAATGCTTCCCTCCTTCAGATCCGCTTCCGTCAGCCTTGCCGTGGGCATTTCCGCCGCGGTTCCGCTTCCGAACAGCGCCCGCGCGCTCTCCTGCGCCTTCTGCGCTTCCTCCTCATCATGTACAAGCTTCGTCAGCTCGAAGGCCAGGATCTCCTTCGCCGTGTTCAGCTGGCTTCCCTCCCATTTATCCATCTCATCGATCTGCTCGATGGGAAGGAAGGTGAGCATCCGCAGGCACTTGAGCACATCCGCGTCGGAAACGTTTCTCCAGTACTGGTAAAATTCAAAGGGAGAGGTCTTATTAGGATCAAGCCATACCGCGCCCTTCTGGGTCTTGCCCATCTTCTTGCCCTCAGAATTTAAGAGCAGGGTGATGGTCATGGCATAGGCGTTCTTTCCCAGCTTCCTTCTGATCAGCTCCGTGCCGCCCAGCATGTTGCTCCACTGGTCGTCCCCGCCAAACTGCATGTTGCAGCCGTATTTCTGGTAGAGCATCAGGAAATCGTAGCTCTGCATGATCATGTAGTTGAATTCCAGGAAGCTTAAGCCCTTCTCCATCCTCTGCTTGTAGCACTCCGCGCGCAGCATGTTGTTGACGGAGAAGCAGGCTCCCACATCACGCAGAAGCTCGATGTAATTCAGGTTCAGAAGCCAGTCCGCATTGTTCGCAAGGATAGCCTTTCCGTCCGAAAAATCAATGAATTTGCTCATCTGCTTTTTAAAGCAGTCGCAGTTGTGATCGATGGTTTCCTTCGTCATCATGGTGCGCATATCGCTTCTGCCGGAGGGATCTCCGATCATTCCCGTGCCGCCGCCCAGCAGCGCGATGGGCTTATTTCCAGCCATCTGCAGCCGCTTCATCAGGCACAGCGCCATGAAGTGTCCCACATGGAGGCTGTCCGCCGTGGGATCAAAGCCAATATAAAACGTTGCCTTCCCCGCGTTCACCATCTCCCGGATCTCTTCCTCGTCCGTCAGCTGCGCCAACAGCCCTCTTGCCCTCAGTTCTTCAAATACCTGCATGGTTTCCTCTCTTTCTGCCGCTTCAGCGGCATTTTAATTAGGAGGAATTGGCTGTAAAGCCAATTCCCAGGATGAAATCCATCGGATTTCATCCGCCTCTTTCCCTGCCGCTTTCAGCGGCATTTTAATCAGAGGAATTGGCCACAAAGCCAATTCACAGGATGAAATCCAACGGATTTCATCCGCCTCTCTTTCTGCCGCGCCAGCGGCATTTCCTTTTACGGTATAAAAAAAGCCCCTCCTCCCACTCGGGAGAAAGGACGATTTCAAACCGTGTTACCACCTTTCTTCACAGACGGCTCGCGCAGTCTGTCTCATCAAGTACGGCTCCTCCGACGGCTGCAGTCCGAACGGCCTCGCGATACTCCTGCACGATAACGGGTGCCTCCGTTGCAGCCTACTCCCTTCCGGTTTGGGTGCAAAACTCCGGGATGTATTCGGATCGGCTTTTCCCGCGCCTCTCATCAGCCGGCTGCTTTCTGTGGGCCTGCGCCTTCACCTACTTCTTCCCTTCCCAGTTTTTGGAAAATGATTCATTTCTTTCAAACTATCGTTACTGTAACACACTCCCGCAGACTTGTCAAACCAAAATTCCGTGATAATTCCGTGATCACAAGATTATAAAAATGACGTCCGCTATAATCTTTTTCCATAATACTCCACATCTATCGTAGTTCCGTCCGGATAGGTTTCCTGCGCTTTTTTTATGAATTCGTCGAAACCAAAATGCTTATAAATCTGTTTATTTTCCAGTTCGTCCGGTTCAACGCCCAAAGTAATCCTGACATACCCTCTTTTCTTCAGATCACGGAGCATATAATGAAACAGCTTGGAAAAATATCCTTTTCCCTGATACTCCGGAATGGTGCGGAATGCGGCAAGATAAGCCGTAGAGGAATCAACCAGTCCATCACTGTTCTGCACCTTATCCGGGTTAAGCATAGCAGTTGCTTCACAGATGATCTCCCCGTTTAATAAGCCATAATAGGGAAGGGTGTGGCCCTCCATAAAATTTTCCAGGGCATGCCTTTTCCATATTACCCAGTTTTCCCTATTGTCTTCATTTCGGGATATCTCATAATCCCATTTTCGGTTCATCTCTTCGATCGTAGGAATTTTACAGATAAAACCCTGCTCCATCGTATGTTCCTCGCTTTCCATTCTTCTGCATTTGCCATTTGATAAAGTTTTAAGAAAAATTTTAAGAAAAATTTTCTTACACACCATCTGATTTATGATGCACAGGCTGTTTTTTTACAGACGAGGCACACAGGATCATCCCTGTCGGTTCCTTCCTCCAAAGCCGTTCCTTCTGCGGATCGTCCTCTGCTTTTCCCGCACTTTTCTAAACGGGGTGAGAAAGCGGTTGATATGCGCCCCGATCAGGAACAGGTAAAAGCAGAAATACAGCCATAGCATCAGGATCACAATGGTGGTCAGGCTCCCATACATGTCAAAGCCGCCGGAATGCCTGACATAGATGGAAAATCCCCAGGAAAACACGTTCCAGCTGACGGCGGAAAATGCCGCTCCGGGAATCTGCCAGGCAAACCGGAGCCTGCAGTTGGGGATGAAGGTATACATCACCGCAAACAGCAGGGTCAGCATGAGCCAGGTAAAAATCCCCCTGAAATGCAGCAGCAGCTCGAACAGATTCTCCATCCCCGGCACATGATTGACGATCACGGAAGCAAGCAGGTTTCCAAAAACCATGACTACCAGGGAAAACACCACCATCACCAGAAACACGACCAGATAAAAGGAAGCGATCAGCCTCTGAAACACATAATTCCGGTCCTCCACCACACCGTTCATGGCATTCAGCCCGCGCATCAGCGCCAGGATTCCCTTACCGGCCGACCAGATCGTCACAATGGCCGATACGCTGATCATTCCGAAGGTGCTGTCATAAATGCTTTCGATCAGCCCCACGAGGAAGGGCGTGATGGAGGGCGGAAAAATGGTGGCCGCCGTCAAAAGGTCCGATTTCTGCAAAAGCGGCGTAACGGCAAGCACGGAGCAGATCAGCATGATCATGGGGATCAGGGAAAGGAAAATGAAGAAGGCGGTGCTCGCCGCATAAGCGTTTACATTCGCCCGGCTCATCTGTCTCGCGAAGCCTCTCACCAACCGGTATATTTTCATCATAACGCATTTCCTTTCTTCAGGCTGATTCCTTCATAAAAATAGCTCAGGATCGTCTCCCAGTCACAGCCGCTCTCCGCCATGCTCCTGGCCCCGTTCTGACTCATTCCCACGCCGTGGCCGAAGCCTCCGCCATACAGGGTATAGCCCGTCACGCAGCCGTCCTCTTTTACCGTCTCCGCCACGAAAAAGGCGCTGGGAAGCAGGGTGGAGGGCTGCCAGGAGCTTCCGTCCTGACGGATCACCGGATATGCGGCATTGCAGAGCACGTATCGGATGCTGTGCTCCGTTTTCACCAGGATCTCCGCGTTCTCTCCCACGATCCGAAGCGTCTGCGCCACGCCCCCGGCGCTTCTTTCCGTGATGGAAAGCTCCAGGATCCTTCCCGGCTCCGGCGGAGTCTGGTTTACATATTCCCCGTTTTCCTGCAGGATGAGCACGGTGGAGGGCGCCGCCGCGCTGCGCTTACAGATATTTTCATAAAGCAGCGCTTCATCCAGCGCCTCCGCGTGATAGCTCCAGCGGTACCAGGCCTCTTCGCTCTCAAAATCAGACGGGCGCACATTTTTGATGAAGGCGGCAAAGCTTTCCTCCTGCATCATCCTGTCCGCTGCCGCGATATCCGCTTCACTCACCGTCTCATCCACTGCGTCTCCCTGCGCGTCCACAACGCCCGCCGCGTTCACGGCTCTGCCCTGAAGATAAGGGAATCGCTCCGGATCCGAGCCCGACCAGATCCCCGTATCCGTCCCATAGCCGCAGGAGGTGGAATAATAATAGGTATCCGCCAGCTCATCCCCATAATAAAGGAGCTCTCCCTTCGTTTCCCGGACAGCCTTGGTAGTCTGCGCATTCTCCAGAATATTATTATAAACCTGAAAGCTGGTGCTGTCATCCACATGTGCGCCATATTCCGGAAGGCCTGCATGGAGGATCCTCGCATAGGCATAGGTTCTCGCGCATACCGCCTGGGCCTTCAGGGCCTCCAGCGGATAGGAGGAGGGCATTTCGCTGGGCACCACAGCATAGAGATATTCTTCCAGAAGAAGCTCATTGATCACCACGATGCCCTCCTCCTGTCTGCGAAGCTCCAGGCTTCCCCGGTAGGAAGGCGTCCCCTGGCTCCTCTGCACGCCGAGCAGACTGATTCTCCCCGTCAGAACCGAAGGCTCGATACGGACGATGCCGGAGGAGCCGTCCGCATGATCCGCAGGAAACAGGCCGCTTTCCCTGTCGATCACCAGTGTTTCCCCCGCCGGGATCACCGTCGTCTCCTGCTCCCCATAAGCTCCTGAAATGACGGAAAGGTCGCAGTCCGCCGCAAGCGATACCGTTTCATGATATATGCCGGAAAAACCCGTTGTCCGTACCAACACCCGGATATTCTCCATGGTTTCTTCCTTCACCACAAGGGCCGCCTGTACACAGCCGTCCTCGATCACAAAATCCGTAAAATCATATCCGATCCTGAGCTCCTGTACATCATAGGACTGCAGCCTCCCATAAAGGCGGTAGATCCGAAGGGTATCGGAAAACGGAAGAAAGCCGCTTCCCTCCACCTCCACGCCGTCATTCTCCACGCGGAGAATCTTTCCGGACACCTTCTGCGTCTTTGTCCGCACCTCCCGCAGTGATCCGTCCGCAAAATGCAGATCAGCCACCTGCTCTCTGGCCGCGCCGTACTGCCCATCCCCTCCTGATGCTTCCGTTCCTCCGGCTTCTCCTGCCCCTCCGACTTCTCCTGCCCCTCCGGGCTGTCCCTCGCTTCCGGATGCAGCGGCTGCGGAAAAGGAAAAACGGATCTCAAGATCATTCCAGAAGCCAAGGAGGGCATCCTCCTGCACCTCCATGATCCAGATATTGGGAAGAAGACTTTCCCGCCCGTCCACACTCCTTACCGCATACAAAACGCCGTCCTTACAGACCGCGGTCACGGGCCTGTACAGACAGTCTCTCATCCGGTCCGTCAGGAAGGTATAGGCGCTGTTTTCGGAAATCAGTCCGTTCGCCGCAAGCGCCTTTCCTTCCGCATCCGTCACCGCCTCACCGATCCCGATAGGCGTCAGGCTGACATACTGAACCTGACCCTGTGTGTCTAAGACGGCAAGCGCCGCATCAAAAAAATCATACCAGTCCGAAAGGAGCACCTGATCCTTTTTCCGGTATCCGTCCGGAAGCTCGTATCCGCACTCCGGAAAAAGGGCCGCGATCCGTTCCCAGGCTTCAAAGGTCAGACATCCGTCCTCAGAAGCTGCCTCCTTGGTAAAAATATCCGCCAGAGGATCCGGCTGCTCTGTCCGTGCCGCCTTCCCGTTTTCCGTCTCCGCTCCCGTCTGTCCGAAGGCATCCGAAAGGGACAGCTCCAAAAGCAGGCGGGTCAGATTTTCCGCCTCCTGTATGGCGAGATATTCTCCCTCCGGTCCGGGTGTGAGTATTTCACGGGCGGTTGCAAACAGCAGAAGGATAAGGAGTGCGGCTCCGGCAAGAATTACCAGGAGCTTCCCCCCTCTGTTTGAACCTCCCCTCCTGTTCAGGCCCGTTCCTCTCCCGCCTCTTTTTCTGCCATAGCCGGTCATTCGGGCGCGGGAGACGGCCGCCCTGTTCCTTTTATGATATGCTGCGGACGTCCTGTATGTACGTCTGTATCCGTCCGGCCTTCCCTTTCCTTCCATACATTCCCCCTGCCGCGAAAATCTGCCGATCAAACATAATACCATATTGGATAAGCTCTCAGGAACCGAAAAAAGCAGCCGAAACGGCTGCTTTTTCTCTTTTGTATCCCCAAAATGCCGCCTCCTGTCTTCTGACTCCTAGCTGACAGCCAGGTGGGTTACCGCAGCCGAACGCTTCTGCCTTCCCCTGCGCAATGGGGGCCTGACATCCACGCGGCAATATAGGAGTCCCGTTTAAAGTAAATGTAGGTTCAAAACAACAGGAGTTATCGAACATTTCAGGTTACATTTATTATATCCTGAACCTATATAAAATACAACAGTAAAATTTTCCGAAAGCGTTCGCGCGATCACGGGCGCGATCACGACACATTACGGTTCCCTGGCAAGCCGGCAAACTGTAATCCTCACTCCACCGGTCTGGTGGCCTCCTTCAGCCATTGCCGTTCCTCCTCGGAAAGCAGAGGAGCGATCTTTTCATAGACCTGGGCATGATAATCGTTGAGCCACGCGATCTCCCTCGGCTCCATATATTTCGTGTCGATGGCATCCAGGTCGATGGGAACCCAGGTCAGA
The DNA here is from genome assembly GCA_019119595.1 of Candidatus Eisenbergiella merdavium. Lineage (GTDB taxonomy): Bacteria > Bacillota > Clostridia > Lachnospirales > Lachnospiraceae > Eisenbergiella > Eisenbergiella merdavium. The sequence continues at coordinate 57,533 of DWWS01000050.1, forward strand.
GTGTCAAAATACATGAACTGACCGTCGCCGTTTTTCACACCGTTCCTCGCTACCATCACGTTTTCCGTGCGGATGCCGTGGCTGCCCTCAATGTAGACGCCCGGCTCGTTGGTCACGTCCATGCCCGCCTCGATCACCGCCTCGGGCTGGCCCTCCGTATAGCGCCAGCGGATGCCCTGAGGCCCTTCATGCACGTTCAGGATGTAGCCCACGCCGTGACCTGTGCCGCACTTGTAGTCCATGTTTCTGTTCCAGAGGGGCCCTCTCGTCAGGATATCCAGATTCCGTCCCGTACAGCCGTAGAGGAACCTGGCGTTGGTAAGGGCGAGCATTCCCACCGCCACAGCGGTAAAGTGCTCCTTAATCTCATCGGAAACAGGCCCAAGCACGATAGTCCTGGTCACGTCCGTGGTTCCGCCCATGTACTGTCCGCCGGAATCCACCAGCAGCATTCCCTCGGGCTGCAGCTCCTTACAGGTTTCCGGAACCGCTTCATAATGCATCATCGCGGCGTTTTCCTTGTAGCCGCTGATGGTGGGGAAGGAAAGATCCAGATAGCCGTCGATGCGGCTTCTCAGCCCGTCCAGATGCTGTGCGGCCGTCACCTCGGTGATCTTCATCTTTCCCACATTTTTCTTCAGCCAATAGATAAAGCTGCATACGGCGGCGCTGTCCTTCAGATAGACCTCCTCCATATGGGCAAGCTCCACCTCGTTCTTGATGGCCTTCATCAGCTCGGTGGGATTTTTTTTGTCAACGGTCTCTCCCTTTTCCTGCAGGGTGCGGTAAAGGGTGTAGCTGGTGTTGGAGCCGTCAAAAAGCACCGTTTCCTTCTCCGCTCTCTCCTGCAGGAAGGAAACCACCTGTCCGTAGGGAAGCAGCGTGACGCCGTATTTGTCCGCATGGGCCCTGAGCGCCTCCGTCACCTCGCCCTCCTGGATGAAAAGGAAGCATTCCTCCTTCGTCAGATAGGCGTAAGAAAGCGCCACAGGGTTGCACTCCACATCCGCGCCCCTGATGTTCAGAAGCCACATCAGATCGTCCAGCTTGCTCAGCAGGAAAGCGTCCGCGCCAGCCTGTTCCATTTCCTTTCGCACGTCGGCAAGCTTTTCTCCCGCGCTTCTGCCGCAGATGGCCTCGTCCAGCACGTTTACCGGATGGCAGGGAAGCGCGGGCCTGTCGGTCCACACCTGATCTCCCAGATCCTTGTCAAAGGCAAAACGGATCTTTTTCTCCGCAAGCGCCTTTTCCAGCCTGCGGCCGAAGGCGGTGTCAACCACGCGGCCGTCGAAGCCGAGCGTCTGCCCCTCCTTCATGTTCTCCTTCAGATATTCCTGGATAGTGGGAACCCCCTCGTCCAGCATACGGAACAGCCTGATCCCCGTGCCGGAAAGCTCGTTTTCCGCCTGGATGAAATAGCGGCCGTCCGTCCACAGCCCGGCCTCCTCCTGACTGACCACCAACGTCCCGTTGGAGCCTGTAAAGCCGGAAAGATACTCCCTCATCTTAAAATACTGATCCACATATTCGGAATTGTGAAAATCCGCGGTGGGCACCATGTAATAATCCACGCCCTCCCGCTCCATTACTTTTTTAAGCGCCGCGATGCGCTCCTGAATTTTCTGATTCATGTTTTACCTCCATGCCGAAATGTTCTGAATAATTCCACCGCGCAGGACGCTCCCACCCGGTCGCAGCCCTCCGCCAGAAAGGCCTCCAGCGCTTCCTTCGTCCGGATGCCTCCCGCCGCCTTGATCCTTACCTTTGGGCCGATATGCTCCCGGAACAGACGCACATCCTCGATAGTCGCCCCGGCCGTTCCGAAGCCCGTTGAGGTTTTGATATAATCCGCTCCCGCGTTCGTCACCGCCCGGCAGACTGCGATCTTTTCCTCCTCCGTCAGATAACAGGTTTCCGCGATCACCTTCAGGATCCGTCCCTGGCAGGCCTCCTTCACGGTCCGGATCTCGGCCTCCACCGCCTCATACCGGTGATCCTTCACATCCGTGATGTTCACCACCATGTCGATCTCGTCCGCTCCGTCCGAAACAGCCTGCGCCGCTTCCGCCGCCTTCACGGCTGTCACGCTGTAGCCCAGAGGAAAACCGATCACTGTGCAGATCACCAGACCTTCGAACCGTTCCCGCACCCGTTTCACAAAGCTGGGCGGAATGCAGACAGAAGCCGTGTGATATTCTTCCGCTTCCTCGCAAAGCCTGACGATGCTCTCCCAGGAGGCGTCCGGCTTCAGCAGGGTATGATCCACCCTTTGCAAAATCTCCTCGCTTCTCATAAATAAAGTCCCTTTCCCGGCTCAGTTTAATCTGCCGTTTTCGACATATTATTGTAATACAATGCGCACAAAAAAGCTATCCCGAATCATGAACAAAATGTTAAATGTTTCTAAATTAATACAATTTTTCTTGTAAGCATCTTCCATCCATGCTATTATTTTAAGTATCTACTTTCCTTTTTTAACGTGCAAAATCAAAAAATGACGGATAAAAAGAAAAGCAGACAACCGATGAGCGCCTCGCTTCACAGGCGTTCTTTTGTAAAAAAGAAAGAAAGGTGGTTGATTTAATGGAAGAACACAACAGCTATTCTGACATCACTCCAGAGATCATCCGGTTGGCGAGGATGAGTGAGGAAGCGGGTGTCATCGATACCGAGCTTTTTACCAGATATGACGTCAAACGGGGACTGAGAGATTTGAACGGCAAGGGCGTGCTCGCCGGCCTGACCAACATTTCCGATGTGAGGGCCACGCAAATGGTGGACGGAAAATCCGTTCCCTGCGACGGCCGGCTGTTTTACCGGGGCTATGAGGTAAACGACCTGGTAAGCGGCTTCCACAAGGACGGCAGGTTCGGTTATGAAGAGGTTACATATCTGCTCCTGTTCAACAAACTTCCCACCAAAGAGGAGCTGGCAGAGTTCGAGAAGCTGCTCATCTATTACCGGAGCCTTCCCACCAGCTTCGTGCGCGACATCATCATGAAGGCCCCCAGCAAGGATATGATGAATACACTGGCAAGAAGCATCCTGACGCTCTATTCCTACGACGACAGGGCGGACGACGTATCCCTTCCGAACGTTCTCAGACAATGCCTGCAGCTCATCAGCCTCTGCCCGATGCTCACCATCTACGGCTATCAGGCCTACAGCCATTATCATGACGGCAACAGCCTTTACATCCATCAGCCGCTGACAGAGGGCTCCATGGCGGAAAATCTCCTCCACATCCTTCGTCCCGACAGCTCCTATACGCCCCTTGAGGCAAGGATCCTGGATATCTGCATGATCCTTCACATGGAGCACGGCGGCGGAAACAATTCCTCCTTCACCACCCACGTGGTCACCTCCTCCCTGACGGATACCTATTCCGTTATGGCGGCTGCCATCGGCTCCCTGAAGGGCCCCCGTCACGGCGGCGCGAACATCAAGGTGATCCAGATGTTCGAGGATATGAAGTCCGAGGTGAAGGACTGGAAGGATGAGGATGAGGTCGCTCACTATCTGAACCGTCTTCTGAACAAGGATGCCTTCGACCATGCAGGCCTGATCTACGGCGTGGGCCACGCGGTCTATTCCAAGTCCGATCCGAGAGCCATCGTCCTGAAGTCCTTCGTGGAAAAGCTCTCCGAGGAAAAAGGGCTTCACGATGAATTCGAGCTTTACAACCTGGTGGAAAATCTGGCGCCGAGAGTCATTTCCGGCGAGCGCCAGATGTACAAGGGCGTAAGCGTCAACGTGGACTTCTATTCCGGCTTTGTTTACAAGATGCTCGGCCTTCCCACCGAGCTGTTCACCCCCATCTTCGCCATCGCAAGAATGGTGGGCTGGAGCGCGCACCGGCTGGAGGAGCTTGCAAACAACGGAAAGATCATCCGTCCTGCCTATAAGACCATCTGCGAGGACAGGGAATATATGCCGCTTTCTGACAGATAAGCCCGAAGAACGCCTTTTTCCGGTCATACTGATATATTAGATCATACGATGGATAACCCATGTTACGGACAGCGCCCGGTTTTGTGAAAAACCGGGCGTATCTGTTCATCAGGCAGGTATTTTGCTTCTGCATGAAAACAGCATATATCAGTTTGACTTTTCTTCAGCAGTATGGTCATCCAATTCCCTGCAGCAGATTTTCCATGCAAACAATGCAGGAAGATTTATCTGACTAATCCCGAAATTCTTTCACGGCTCCCGCCGCTTAAAACCTAAACAGCGCAAGCAGCCGTCTCCAGAAGCTCATCGGCTCCTCTTCCACCGGGATATCCGTCTCCTCCGGTATCCGGATCTCTTCCGTCTGCATCACAAACTGCACCAGCTCCACGTTGGTATTTTTATCAGACACGAAGGAAACCGGTTCAAAATCATTGCCGGTCAGATCATTGATCACACCGTCCACCTCTTCATCGATCTGCGCGTCAATGTCTCCCGCCTTATCCTTAAACTCATCAGTTCCATCCTTCAGATCGGCCACGCCGTCCGCAAGCTCAGCGCTTCCGTCCAAAAGCTCTCCGGTTCCGTCCGCAAGCTGGGCCGAACCGTCAGAAAGCGCCTCCGCCGCGTCATTCAGCACCGTCACACCGTCGGAAAGATCGGATACGCCATCCGCGAGCTCCTTCGTTCCGTCCGCAAATTCGCTGCCGCCGTCCGCGAGCTCCGCCACGCCGTCCGCAAGCTGGCTGGTTCCGTCCGCAAGCTGCCCGATCCCGTCCGCAAGAGCGCCCGTCGCATCCGCAAGCGCACCGATTCCCGCATCCAGCGCCGCCGCGCCCTCCTTCAGCTGAGCAAGCTGGTCCAGCGTTTCCGGGCTTGCGAGGCTGGCCGTTATGGTGCCAACCGCCTCATAAGCGCCGAGCAGCTGATCCGCGCCGGCCTTCAGGCTGATCAGATTCATGAAATCCTCTGCGGAAACAGACGGCAGCCCCATGCTCTGTCCTGATGAGGAAAGGGAAAGCACCTCTGCGCGCCCGCTTCTTCGCGAAAACGCAAGCTCCTGTACCGCTTTCCGGCCGCTCTGCCTGATAGAGGCGGACAGCTTTTCCACGGATTCCGGTTCAGTGCTCTCCTCTGCGGCCTTCCCTGACTCCGATTCAGCGTTCTCCACTGTTTTGGTTCCGTCCTCAGATTCTGTGCTTTCCCCCGTTTCCGTCCCGGCTTCTGATTCAGCATTCTCCTCCGCAGCCGTCCCGTCTTCCGATTCTGTGCTCGTCTCCGTCTCTGCCCTGGTTTCCGATTCCGTACCCTCCTCCGACTCTGCTTCAGTCTCTGATTCCAATTCAGTCTCAGTCTCCATTTCAGATTCTGTTTCCGTCTCAGTCTCCGTTTCAGATTCCGTTTCCGTCTCAGTCTCTGTCTCCGTTTCAGATTCTGTTTCCGTCTCAGTCTCTGTCTCCGTTTCAGATTCTGTCTCCGTTTCCATTTCCTCCATCATGCCGTTCCCCATATTTCCCGGCATTCCTGAGAGCAGGAGGCCAATCATGCTTTCCAGGCGGTTGTAGATCATGGAAGAAAGGCTTTCCAGCTTCTCCTGGTTGGTATCTCCGTCCGGGGTCATTCCAGCGGCTCCCGCCGCCATCAGCAGGCGTTCCGCCTGCGTATCCAGGCTTCCTGTTGACTCCTTTCCCATGCCGGAGATCATATCGATGAGCGTGCTGACACCGTCGCTTAGCTGGTGGGAACCAGCCTTCAGCTCCTTGACGCCGTCCGCCAGCTTGCGGGCCCCTGAGGCCGCGCCGTTTTCTCCGCTGTAGCCGTCTCTGATCCGGTTTGCCCCGTCCGCCAGGGAATAGATTCCGTCCACAAGCTCCTGCGCGCCGTCCGCCAGATCATTGGTCCCGTCCTGCAGGGTATTGATCCCATCCCCCAGCGATCTCGCGCCGTCCGCGTAGCTGTCGATCCCTTCCTTCAGGCTCTCCGCGCCGCTCTTTAAGCCCTCTGCTCCCTCCTGCAGGGCGCTCACGCCGCTGGAAAGATCCTGCGCGCCGTCCGAGAATTCCTCCGCCGCATCGTTGATCTCCCCGGCCCTGTCATGCAGGTCGTCCAGAGAAAACCGTTCCCTGTCCACATCCAGATTCATGGGAAGCCCCTGAAAGCTGATGGCGTCCATCTCAAAATCCAGCACGTCCGCCGTCACCGTGATATCCTTCTCGCTTCCGGCCAGGATGCTGTAAACAAGCTGCTTATCCGTTCCCACATTGGCCGCGGTCGCGCCGGGCGCTTCCAGATTGCTGCATCGCTGCATATCCATGGTCAGCGTAACCTGAAGGAGATAATTTTCAAAAAAGGCGGCTTCCGCCTTATCATTCTGTCCCACGTGAACGGAGATCTTGAGCCTCCCGTTCCTTCCCGCAAGCTCGGAGGCGCTTATCTTTTTTCCGTCCAGCGTATAGCCGATGGAGATCTCCCAGGGGATCTCCTTTGACTGCAGATTCCCCTGATAGAAAAAATCTCCCGCCTGCGCGTCCACAGTAATCCTGCCCTTCTCCGTCAGAAGCTCCCCGTCCGAGGTCAGATTTTTTACCGATTCATAATTTCCGTAATCCACGATCTGCGTGTCCGTATCAAGCCGGTAGGCGTTCACCACATAGATGCCGTCCACGCTTCCGTCCTGGTTCAGATTGACATAAACATTCTCGTCCTTGGGCGTATTCTCCTCCGCCGCGAGCGCCGGAACCGCGCTTCCTGCAAGCAGCGCGCCGCACAGCACAAGGGAGGTCAGGCGGCAGGCGTTCTTCCTGCTTTTCATGCTTTTCCTGCCTTTTCGGGTTCTCTTATTTTCATATTTCACTTTCAAGCACATCGTTCAGTCTTTACCTCCAGCTTTTCCATAAAAATCCGCATGCAGCGTGGTCCTGCGGATCAGCCCGTCAAACAGGATGAGCAGAGAAGGCAGGACAAAGATCACAAGCACAAAGGACAAAACCGCTCCCCGGCCGATCAGCGTTCCGAGCTGGCTGAGCACCCCGTTGGTGGATACCTGCCCCAATATGGTTCCTGCCAGCGTCAGCACCAGAGATGAGGTCAGGATGGACAGCGTGCAGGCCTTTATCGTCTGCCTGGCCGCCGCCTTTTTCGGCATTTTTCTTCGGAATTCCAGATAACGGTCGGTGAACAGGATCGCATAATCGATCGTCGCGCCAAGCTGCACCGTGCTGATGATCAGATAACCTATGTAAAACAGGCTGGTTCCCGAAAAATACGGAAGTCCGAGGTTGATCCAGATGGAGGCCTCGATCACCAGCGTCAGGATCAGGGGAAGCGTCACGGATCTGAAATTCACCAGAAGGATGCCAAGCACGAAGCAGACCGCCAGCAGATTCACCTTCCGGTTATCCTGCGTGATCGTATTCTTCAGATCACTTGTGCTCACCAGATCGCCCGCATACTGAAGCTCGCTTCCATAATATTTCTCCCCGATATTGCGTACCGCGTTCACCTTTTCATCCCATTCAGACTCCCGTTCCTGGGTGTCAAGGGTGATGATGAAGCGGCTGTAATTGGCCGAATAAAGCGAGGAAAGCGTGCCGGATGGAATGAAGTCCTCCGGGATGGAATTTCCCACCGAATTGGCGTAGGAAATCACGCTTGTCACATAATCCAGCTCCAGAAGCTCCGCGTTCATGGCCGCTTCCTTTTCCAGGCTCCCCTTCGGCACCATCAGGACCACCGGGTTTGAAGCGCCGTAAAGCGCCTCGATCGCCTTCGAATCCCTGCCAAGCTGCGTTGCCTCGGAGGTATAGACCTCGCTTCCTCCATAATAAAAGCTGTTATGATTCTGCGCAAGCCAGGATACCGGCACCAGCAAAACGACAAGGATCAGGAGCGGAATGCGCGCCTTCATCACGAAGCCTGCAAATCCTCCGAAGCCCGGCGTAAGAGCCCGATGCTTCGTCCGGTCGATCAGCGGACAGGCCGTGATGGCAAGGGCCGGAAGGAAGCACAGCACGCTGATCAGACTGAGCAGGATGGCCTTGGACATCGCCCAGCCCAGGTCGGGTCCGATTTCAAACGCCATGAACACCAACGCGAGAAAGCCTGTCACCGTGGTCAGACCGCTGGAAAGGATGCTTCCCACCGACTGCTTCACCGCCGCGCACATGGCAGCCTCCGCCTTCAGGCCCTGCTTTCGGTTTTCCTCAAAGCGGTGCAGAAGGAAAATGGAATAATCCATGGATACCGCAAGCTGGAGCACAGGGCCCGCCGCGTTGGTCACAAAGGATATGGTGCCGAAGATCAGGTTTGTCCCCATATTTATGAGGATCGCCGCTCCGATGGTGATCATGAACAGCACCGGTTCAAACCAGGAGGTAGTCGTGACCAGAAGGATCAGAAAAATGACCGGAACGGCGAGCAGCATGATCTTCTGAACATCCCTGGCCGTGTCGGCCGCCGCGATCACGCTCTCCACAGCGGAGCCTGACATGCAGTTTCCCTCGCCGATGATCTCACGGACGGCGGCTACCGCCTCGTCCTCTCTTTCCTCATCCACTGTCACGTTAAAAAGCGCGTCCCCGTCCTTATACCATTCGTCCACCGTTTTTTGGGGCGCCATCTCAAGAGGCTCGTAAATGTTCACCGCGTCGTCCAGCCAGTTCACTTCCTGAACACCTTCCGCTGCTTCGATTCTTTCCTTATACTCCAGCGCCTCCGGAATGGCGACGTCATAAACCAGCACCCTCATATTCGGCACTGCCTGGTCATACTCCTCCTCCATCACCCCGATCGCCCTGGTGGACGCCGCCTCAGCGGGCAGATAATCCGCGAACTTGTAGTTTACGCCCACCAGCGCCGACAGAACGCCGCATACCACGGCAGCGGCGGCAAAAAGGAGGATCACCCAGCCTCTGTGCTTCATGAGAAACTGTGTATAGCGCTCCATCTATCCTTCCTCCGAACATAATTGACATTTGTTGATTTTCCAACCTTTGTATATTATAATGTTCCTGACGAAAGATTACAATAAGCATTGTTTTTTTTAACGTATTTTAATAGACACTTTTGGCTTTTATGTTGATAATTTATGATTTTTTCAGAATTTCCGGTCCGCCTGTGCTGACTGGAAAACAGAATGGAGATTCATATGGAAGAAAATAAAACTGACCGGCGCATCCGGAAGACCAAAGCACAGCTTCTTCAAAGCCTGATGACTCTCATGCTGGAAAAGGATATCAAGGATATTTCCGTTAAGGAGCTTTCCGATCTGGCGGACATCAACCGGGGCACCTTTTATCTGCATTACAGGGATGTCTACGATATGCTGTCCCAGGTGGAGGATGCTCTGTTTCAGGAATTTAACGGTATTCTGGATAAAAATTTTCCTCCGGGCAGCAGCTCCTCCCTGCATTTCGTTCTGGAGGATATCTTTTCCTTTCTGGATGCCAACCGCATGATCGCCCGTATTCTGCTGGGCCCCCACGGCGACCTCGCCTTTGTCAACCGCATGAAGGAAATGGTGCGTCAGCGCCTCATATGCCTGCAGACGCAGGACGCCCCTCTTTCCGACAGCTTTGACTATTATTACGCGTTCATCACCTCAGGGTGCATCGGCCTGATCCAGTCCTGGCTGAACCGGGAAAGCCCTGAGCCGCCCGACCGGATCGTGTCCCTGGTGGAAAAGATGATCCTCCAGGGCCTCTCTCCCATCCTGCCGCCCCCAGTGCGCGCATAAAGCCATGCATAAAACCACACATAAAAGCGCACCCGCGCCTTCAGCCGGACCCGGTCCGTCAGTCATGTTCGCTCATGATCACGTTCCTGAGGCGGCGCGCCAGCGGCGTAAGGCCGGAATCCGTCTTCTGCATCATGAACAGAATGGTCATGTCCGCCTCCGGATCGTTGGCAAAATAGCAGCCAAGCCAGCCGTCCCAGCCGTATTCGCCCGCATTGTTCAGCGTACAGGACCGTCCCGTATCCTTCATCACGCGCACCAGGTTCCCGTAATCGAAGCCCGGCATGTTGGGGAAATTTTTCACAAAGGCTTCCTTCTGCGTTTCGTTCAGCGCTCCCTGCGTCATATAACGCACGGTCCGGGGCTTCAGGATGCGAACGCCGTCCAGCTCTCCGCCGTTTAAAAGCATCTGGGCGAAGCGGGCGTAATCGTCTGCCGTGGAGACGAGTCCGGCCCCGCCGGATTCAAAGGCGGGCTTATGATCCATGGCGTTGAAGATCCCAAGATGATCCTCTCTGTAAGGAACCAGACCGTTCTTTTCATCAGCCCGGTAGACTGTCACCAGCCGCTCCCGCTTCTCCTCCGGCACAAAGAAGCCCGTATCCTTCATTCCCAGCGGTTCAAAAAAGCTTTTCTTCAGATACTCTCCAAAGGACATGCCCGCCGCCGCTTCGATCACCGCCCCAAGCACATCTGCGCTGCTCCCGTATTTCCAGGAGCTTCCCGGCTGAAACAAAAGAGGGCCCTGCCCAAGCCGCACCGCAAGCTCTTTTGTGGTCATGGGATGGTCGGTAAGAAGCCTTTCCTCCAATTCTGAAAACACTGCGTCCGCATGTCTGCCTGCAAGTCCGGCGTCCCCGTTATAGACCAGACCGGAGGTCATGTTCAGAAGATCCTGCACCTGCACCTGACGGTCCGCCTTCACAAGCCTCCCGTCCTGCTCCACAAAAGGATCCTGAAAGGAAGGAAGATAATCGCTCACCGGCTGTCCCAGATCCAGCACCCCGTCCTCGAACAGCTTCATCGCGGCCGCCCCCGTAACCGGCTTGCTCATGGAATACAGGCGGTAGATCTGATCCCTCGCGATGGGCTTTCCCGCCTCTATATCCGCCATTCCCGCTTCCAGATAGCAGCATTCCTCCCCGTGCTGTCTCACCAGAAGACAGCCGCCCGCCAGCTCCTTTTCCTTTACGGCCTTATCCATAATCCCCTGCAGTTTTCTCTTTGTTTCGTCCCTCATCGCCTTCTGCTCTCCTTTTGTTTTCTCCGGGAAAGTCCCCCTTCGCGGCCCTGCCCGGATCCTTTCTCGTCCTTTATGCCTGTTTCTCTCTTAATATCTGTTCTTTCTTAGATATCTGTTTCTCTCTTAATCCCTCCTGATCCAGTCTGCGGCAAGCTCCGGCCAGACGGCGCATTCCCGGCGGATCTGATCTCCCGTTCCGTTGTCCGTCTGCTCGTCCGCCAAGCTGAGCCCATGCCCTCCGTCAGGGAAAATATGCAGCTCAAAGGGGACGCCGGCCTCCCGCATAGCCCCCGCCAGCAGGAGGGAATTTTCCACCGGAACGGCCCCGTCTGCAAAGGTATGCCACAAGAAGGTTTTCGGCATGTCCTTCGTCACCTGTTTTTCCAGGGAAACAAGCCCGCGCAGCTTTTCATCCGCACAGTCCTTTCCCAGAAGATTTTCGAAGGAGCCCATATGGGCAAATTTCCCGGAGGTGATGACAGGATAGGACAGGATCAGCCGGTCGGGTCTCATCTGCTGCGCCGAAAAGCCGGTCAGCTTTGCCAGAAAATCACGGTTCCAGAACACGCCGATGCTTCCTGCCAGATGGGCTCCTGCGGAAAAGCCGCAGACCACGATTCTTTCTTCGTCAATATGATACTCCTGCGCATGCTCCCTCAGCCAGGCCACCGAAGCCGCAAGCTCCCACAGCGCGGACGGAAAGGTTTCCGGCGCGATGCTGTAGCGAAGCACGCAGGCATGAAAGCCCATCCCGCACATGCGCAGCGCCACCGGCTCTGCCTCCCTGTCAGACAAAAAGCCGTATCCTCCCCCCGGGCAGATCAGTACCGCCGGACGCTTCCGGCCCGCACCAAGCTCCGGTGAGCTGTCCTGAAAATAGGTGGTGAGCTCCGCCTGCGTATGGTCTGTGCGGATGGGTATTGTTTTTACGATCATGTCTCTTCCTCCCTGTACTCTTTTATATCCTTTTTTCTGTCAAAAGCTTTCAGCATTCTGCCGAACATCCCCATTATCGCACCTTCTTTTTTTGATTGCAAGCATAATCCCGGTTTCCTGTCTTCCGTTCCCTGAGATCTTCAGGGAGCTTCCATTTCATTGCTATTTGTTTCAAACTTTCCATCTGCTTCATATACGAATACGGACGCTCTGCACAAAATAAATACTGCCGCACGGTTCATGGCATTCCACCATTTCGTGCGGCAGCATTTTTGTTTCATTTTCCTTATACGGAAGCGGCGCTTTTCGCCGCTTCTATTCTCAGAGAGCGCCCTCTGCCATTCTTTCGCCCTGGTTCCAGAGCACGGTTTCCACCTTCTGTCGGCCGTGATACCCTTTTTTCTTCAGCACCTCGCCCACAGCCTCCTTGAATTCCTCCATGGAAAAGCTGACCTTCTCTTTGTTTTCGAGGATCAGAACGCAGTCTCCTCTGAACCCGCAGTTCTCCTCGCAGTTGATCCGGTACATATTCCTGCGGTCGATCGCGCCGATATCCTCCAGCGTCTTGACCATCCGGTAAACCGTAGCGATCCCGATGGAGGGATCCTGCCGGACCGCCTGATAATAAATCTCCTTGCAGCAGGAGCACTCGTCGGAAAGGATGATATCGATCAGAAGCTTTCTCTGACTGGTGATCCGGAAGCCGTTGCTTCTCAGCTCCTCCAGGATCCTTTCCCTTCTTCCTTTCTGTCGTCCCTGCCTGATATCTGCCGTCATCTGCACTCACTCCTGTCCGTCTGTTAAGCTCTATCTGTTCCGGGCGGTCTTACTTACGGGCGTCGCCGCGCATCCTCCTCCGCAGCCGGCACATGCGCCGCAGTTGCCGCCGCAGCCCCCTTTGCCCGCTCTTCTGTCACGGACCATGCCCCGTACCACAAGAAAGATCACCGCGGCAAGCACCAGCGCCGTCAGGATCGTTCCCGCATTATTCATCAGAAAAGTAAACATATCGTCCGCTCCTTTCGCCATCGGGAACCGGAAAGATTTCCGATGTGCTTTGCTTTGTTTCATGGTTAGTATATTCTAACTCGTGAACTTTGTCAAGGTCAGATTGTCAGCGGACAAAGACAAATCTTCCGAAAATTTTCCCGGCGGACAGAGAAAGCCTCCGGACAGCCAGAGTGGACAGGCCTGTCCTGCCGCCTCCTCTACAGGAACAGGCTGAGCTGCCCTAACGGCTCCCCGGCAAGCTCCTCCGGCTTCCCCGAAAGGAGCCGGGAAAGCTCACAGTCCTCCCGCAGCCACTCCTTCGCTTCCGAAAGTTCCAGGATCAGGGGCATTCTGGGATGAACGCCCCGCACGGAGGCGTTGGCCTGCGTGGTCAGGATCACGAACCTCTCCTTCCCCTCCCATTTTCTGTAGAAGCCGGCCATCAGAAGGAGCCGCCCCTTTTCTTGCGCCTCTTTTTTCGGCGCGAAAAAATACGGATCCTTTCGTTCCGACCATTCATAAAAGCCTGCCGCCGGGATCAGGCAGCGCCGCTTCTGCACGCTTTCTGAAAACAGCCTCTTTTCCAGGGCGGTCTCGCATCTGGCATTGATGATAAGTCCTTTTCCCTCCACTCCCGGAAAGCCCCAGAAGGACCGGTGTACGTGCAGCCGCCCGTCCTCCTCCCGCGCCAGGATAGGCGCCGTCATGGAGGGACGGATGTCGCCGCGCAGACTGAGGAAGGGGAGAAAATAATCCTCCCCCTCCTCGGCAAGTATCTCAAAAAAGCCCTCCTTCAGCGCTTCCAGCGTTCCTTTATCGATCAGATATCTGCTGCACATGCTCTCTCCTGCCTTCCTGTCTGCGTCTGCTCTTTCTTCCGCCTATCTCCTTCCGGCCTCCCGGTTCCGATACTGCACCGGCGTCATGCCGTAGGTCCTTTTAAACAGCCGGCTGAAATGCTCCACGCTCTCATAGCCCACGCTCTCCGCGATGGCCTCCACCGTCTGCCCGGTCTTGGAAAGAGCGGCGGCCGCCTTTTTCAGCCGCACGGAACGCACCGCCTCCTGGAAGGTCATTCCCGATTTGTTTTTGATATATTTGGACAGGTACGGGCCGGAAAGATGAAACTGCTCAGCCATCGCTTCCAGCGTCACATCCCTGTAATGCTCTCTGATATACTGCATGATCCGGATCAGTCTCTCCTCCCGCTCCGGCTTCAGCCCCTCCGCCTCGAGAAGGCGGTTTACGGCGGATACCAGCGCGCTGATGGAGCTTCTGATGATATCCTCATCCATGCCGACGCCCCAGTACATCCTGCCCTCATACAGAACGCCCACAAAGGCGGCCGCCCTGGAGGAGGAGCCTCTGGAAACCGCGTGCTCCTCGTAAACGGCGAGCTGGTAGCTGATGCCAAAGGCAAGCTTCACCGCGCAGCTCACCGCATCCAGCCGTCCGTTTCCCTGAGCCTCGATCTCCTTTTTCCCCTTCTCCTGCTCAATGGTCACATACGCCCGGATCCCGTCCTTCTGCTTGAAGTGACAATCCGGAATATCGAATACAGAACGGGGCTGAATATAGGTTTCCTCAAATATATCATAAATATCCGCAGGCGCAAGCTCCTGATGCCGTTCGTCGGAAACGCCCTTCATCAGATAGCCCACTTCCTCCTTCATGCCGTCCGGAATGGAAATTCCGAAATTTTCCTTCAGCACGAAGGCGATGCCGCCCTTGCCGGACTGGCTGTTGATGCGGATCACATCCGACTCGTACTCCCGGCCCACATCCCTGGGATCGATGGGGAGGTAGGGAACGTTCCAGCATTTGCCGCTCTTTCCTTCCTTTCTCCAGGCCATTCCCTTGGAAATGGCGTCCTGATGGGAGCCGGAAAAGGCGGTAAAGACCAGATCCCCCGCATAAGGCGCGCGTTCGTACACCCGCATCCGGGTCAGCCGCTCGTAGGTTTCCCGGATCTCCATGATGTTTCCGAAGTCCAGACCAGGCTCCACGCCGTGACAGACCATATTTAAAGCCAGGGTGACGATATCCACGTTTCCGGTCCGCTCCCCGTTTCCGAACAGCGTCCCCTCCACCCGGTCAGCCCCGGCCAGAACGCCGAATTCCGCGTCGCTGATGCCGCAGCCTCTGTCATTGTGGGGATGCACGCTTAAGACCACCGCGTCCCTGTACTTCAGATGCTTATGCAGATACTCCACCTGACAGGCGAACACATGAGGCATGGCCACCTGCACGGTAGTGGGAATATTGATGATGGCCTTTTTCTCCGGCGTGGGCTTCCACACGTCCAGAACCGCGTTGCACACCTCCAGCGCGTAGTCCACCTCCGTCCCCGGAAAGCTTTCCGGACTGTATTCAAAGGTGAAGTTCCCCTCCGTTTCCTCAGCCAGCTTTTTCAGAAGCTCCGCTCCGTCAACGGCGAGCTTCTTCACTTCTTCCCTGCTCTTATGGAACACCTGCTCCCTCTGGGCCACGGAGGTAGAATTGTACAGATGCACCACCGCATGCGGCGCGCCCTGCACCGCCTCAAAGGTTTTCCTGATGATATGCTCCCTCGCCTGGGTCAGCACCTGGATGGTCACGTCCTCCGGGATCATATCCCGCTCGATCAGCTCCCGCAGGAAGCGGTACTCCGTCTCCGAGGCAGCCGGGAAGCCCACCTCGATTTCCTTAAAGCCTACCTTCACCAGCATCTGAAAAAATTCCAGCTTCTCCTCCAGGCTCATCGGCTCGATCAGCGCCTGGTTCCCGTCCCGCAGATCCACGCTGCACCAGACGGGCGGCTTTTCAATGATATCCTTCTTCACCCAGTCATAAGTGACCTCGGGCGGCATAAAATAAGCTCTTCCATACTTTTCATTCACCTTTGCATCCATGTCCTTCTCTCCTTCTGCTTTCTGTTAAGGGGCGGAGATTTTCACCGGAATAAAAAAGCGTCCCTGTGAAAATCTCCTCCTCCGGGATCTTCATAGAGACGCAAATCACTTCACGCGGTACCACTCTATTTCAGGAAAAGCCGCGCTGTACGCGCCCTTCCTGCACTCATGACCGGACACTGTCATGCCCTCTCCCTTTCTACGGCGGAAATTCCGTCCCTTCCTACCCAGCCGTGCATACGGCCTTCAGAACGGCAGCTCCAAGGTCAGTTCCCCTTCCGCTTCCGGCTGCCTCGCACCCTCCGGCAGCTCTCTGCTTCCCCACGTCCGGCTACTACTCCTCTTCTTTGCTTTTGCTCTATTCAGTTTTTACGATTGTAGCACGGCGGTTCTTATGAACGCAAGGTGTATATTTAATCAATTTTATTGATTTATTTTAATCTTTTCCCTCAGGATTTTAACGTCTTTTTTCTACTCTTCTCTTTTTTCAGAGAAAAAAGGATTTTCTTTTGCTGCAAATATGTTATACTAAAAATACTATCTACCTATTACATAACAGAGATCGATCCATGATTTCTGTATTGGAGGCATCATGAAAACCAGCAGTCACATACCGGACGAATCCGGGTCCAGAGTGCCGTTCTCTCAAAACGAATCCAGGTATACGAAACAGACACAGTCCCCCGCGCCTTCCGCCGTTTTGCGGCCGGAGATTCTTTTGGAAAAAATAGATGAGGCCGTCTGCCTTTACGAGATCTCTGAAGGCATCCGCCTTACATATGCGAGTTCCGCCTTTTACCGGATGCTCGGTCTTGATCCCGCTGCCCTTTCCCTTCCCTGCGAGCTGAAGGATATCGGAATCCATGACGATTACGCAGCGGAATATGAGCTTCTCCTTCACGCGGAGGCCTCCGACGGCACAGGACGGGAGCATGTTCACAGGATACGTGACAGCAGGGGAGACTGGATCTGGCGGCATACGAGGATTTCCCGAATCTCCGTTTCCGGCGGCGTGTCTCCTGTGCTGCTTGAAATATCCAGGGATATCACCGCTTCCATGAAAACCGGAGCGCAGCTTCAGGAAAGCCTGGAGCGTTTTCAGGTCGCCTTCGGGCAGAGCCACAGCCGGCTCTGGGAGGTTACACTTTCCGACAGGATCTTCCGCATATATCCCCCGGGCATCGATCATACCGCTGCCCGGCATATCCGTGTCCAGAACGCGCCGTCCGGCAATGCTGAAACGACAGGTACAGATCCATTTTATTCGGAAGCCCCTTCCTTCTTTCAAGGGGAGGAATTTTCCCATTTCCCGGAGTCTCTGATCGCAAATGGTCTGGTCCATCCGGATTCCGCGGAGCCCTTCCTTCTTTTTTCCGAAAATCTCCTCGCTGGAAAGGATGCGGACACCGGAAACTTTATCATGAAGGACAGGGACGGCTGTTATAGCTGGTTTTCCCTTTCCTACAGGCAGATCTGCGACAACGACCGCAACCCGGTCAAGACCATCGGCATCCAGGAAAGGCTGCCCGCAGTATCCGGCATCTTTTCCACCGGTTTTCCGAGACGTCCTATACCGGAGGCGCTCCGACATTCCCTGCTTGCAAGGATGCATGTCAATCTCAGCACCGATTCGGTGGAGGTTCTCTGGCGCAACGGCTTCGACCAGACATCTCAGGTCAGCGGCCTTCCCTATTCCGAGATCCTTACCAGAAGAGACGCTTTCCTGTTCAACCAGGCAGACGACAGGGAGCTGGAGAAGGAGCTGGACAGGCAAAGGCTTCTGGAGCTGTACGAAAACGGCGAGCGATGGGTCACCGACGACTATCAGCGGATCGACAACGGCGGAAATATCCGCTGGCTTACCCTGACCTTCGAGCTGCACAGGGACAGTAGAACAGGCGATATCCATCTATATGCCTGCTTTTGTGATTCCCAGCTGCGCCACGACTGGGAAGCCCTGGCGGAAACCGGGATCAGACACGATCCTGTCAGCGGACTCTATACCGGTCAGACCGCCAAAGCGCTTATCGAGAGCCTCCTCCATTCTGCCGAAGGCTCCCTCTGTGCGCTCGCTCTTATCCATATGAACGGAAGCTTCCTCCATCCCTCTTTGGAGAAAAAGCAGGAGCATCTGCGCAAAAGGCATTTTATCTCCATCGCGCTCTCCTTTGCCCTTGGCATGGACTGCATCGTCGGACAGCAGACGGAAGATGCCGTCCTGGTATTTTTCCCCAACATCGCTTCCCGGTTTGATGTAAAAAAGAGGGTTGAGGACGCTTTTGCCTACGTTCATACCGTAATGGACGATCCAAAGGAGACTGACGCTTTCCGCTTCATTTCCTGCGGAGTTGTAGAACGGACGGAGGATGCCGATTTAGAGCTGCTGCTTTCGCGCGTCTCCTCTCTCTGCGAGCTCTATGAAAATGCGGCGATGGATACGGTGGCTTTTCCCGATATGGAGGAGGACTGGACCTGGACCGGGCTCATGTGCCAGGAACCGGGGGAAGAGGAAGACTCTGCCTCAGCCCCGGACAGAAAGCGCAGCCTGACCTCAGAGGAACAGGAAATCGCCTTCAACTGCGCGGTTTCCATGCTGAATTCCCGCTCTCTTAAAGCTTCCATGGAAAAAGTGCTGCGGCATCTCGGCCTTTACCATCACGCCTCCAGGCTGTATGTTCTGGCACTTTCAGAAGAACGCCAGACGGTCACCATGCTTTATGAATGGGTCAGCCGCCAGAAATACAGCATCCGGCACATCATGTCAGGCATGCAGCTGGAAAAATTTCCGCTTCTGTTAAGATGCCTGAAGGAAAAGGCTCCGGTCACCATCAAAAGCTCCGGTCAGGTATTCGGAACCCATGAGGCGGGGACCTTCTGGTACTATACCATTTTTCCGCTGCTTTCCCGGGATGAGATCACAGGCTTTCTGTGTATGGAGAACGCGCGTGAGCATCCGGAGGAGCATGCCCTGATCACCAGGCTTCTCCCTCTTATGAAGCAGGAGCAGCAGCGCTATCGGCATTCCCTGCCGGAACAAAGCCCTTTGATCCAGAACTCGCTTTCCAGGCTTCCAAACCTGCATGCCTACCTGGACACCATCGATTCCCTGAGCTCGGATATCTACAGCTCCATGGGCGTGCTTTCCCTGGATATCCCCAACTTCTCCGCGATAAACGGAAATCAGGGCTTTGAACAGGGCCGCGACATGCTAAGCCATGTGGCGGAAACCCTATTCGACGTATTTGGAAAGGCCTTTATCTTCCGCACCTGGGACGCGGAATTTGTGGTGCTCTATCCAAATACGATCATGGAGGTATTCGTCAGCCGCTGCACCAGGGTCCGCACCATGCTGCAGCGCCGCTACCCCGGACAGATCCGTGTTGGCCATACCTGGTCCGACGGCATTTACACCTCCAAAAATCTGGTGAAGGAAGCCCGTTCCATCATGTACTGTGAAAATGTGAGGGAGGATCCCGGGGAACGGCTCGTCTTTCTGGATGAAAACCGTTTTGATACGCGGACGGCGGCTTCGAAGGACAATCTGATCGCTTATTTCCAGCCGAAGATCGACATGCGGGACGGCAGTCTTGCAGGGGCGGAGGCCCTGGTACGCGGCGTTGACAAGTCGGGGCAGATCATACCGCCAGGGCAGTTCATTGAGACGCTGGAAAAGAACGGCACCATCCGGGAGCTGGATCTGATCATGCTGGAAAAGGTGATGGAACAGCTGAGCCAATGGAAAAGGAATGGGTTCCCTGCCCTGAATGTTTCCATCAATATCTCCCGTTTTACTCTGTTCAATCCCACCACACTGGCTTCCATTCTTGCGATCCAGAGTCGTTTTCCGGACGTTTCCCCGGAGCAGATTGAATTTGAGATCACGGAAACTGCCGGAGACATCGAGAAAGCCACTCTCGCCTCCGTCATCGACAGCTTCCAGAATTACGGACTTCGCTTTGACCTGGACGACTTCGGTTCCCATTATGCGAACATGTCCGTTTTCAGCAGTATCCGTTTTCATGCGATCAAGCTGGACCGCAGCCTGATCAACGGACTCCCCGGCAATGAGATCAGCCGGATGCTCGTAGAAAATATCGTCCAGATCTGTAAGAATTTTGACATGCGGTGCGTGGCGGAGGGCGTGGAGACCAGACAGCAGGAGGCCGCTCTTCTGGAGGCCGGCTGCATCTACGCACAGGGCTTTTATTACGCAAGGCCCCTCCCGCCCAGAAAATTTGAGGAGCAATATCTGAAAAAGAAAGCGATATAGCAATATAAGAAGGGGGCGTGAACCGCCTGCTCCTGCCAAAGAACGGTTCCGTCACTTTTCTGATAAATGTAATGCCGCCAGAGGCGGCGGATTAAGGAGGTACCACCTGATGACAGTGGAAAATAACGCACAGACAAAACCGGAGGAGTCCTCTGCCGATTCTCCCCTGATAATCGGCATCGGGGCGTCCGCAGGCGGCCTGGAGGCGCTTCAGCAGTTTTTCCAGCACATGCCCGGCAACAGCGGGCTGAGCTTTGTCGTCGTCCAGCATCTTTCCCCGGACTATAAGAGCCTGATGGCCGACATTCTGGGAAAGCACACCCAGATGCGCGTCATCCAGGCGGAAAATGAAATGAGCATCCGCCCCAATACCGTCTATCTCATTCCGCCCAAAAACAATATGACCCTTCGTGCCGGAAGGCTATTTCTGACCGAATTCGTCCACGGCATGCTCAACCATCCCATCGATGTGTTCTTCACCTCTCTTGCGGAGGAGCAGAAGGAACGCGCCATCGCCGTCGTCCTGTCCGGAACGGGCTCCGACGGAACCAGCGGCATCAAGATCGTGAAGGAGCACGGCGGTCTGGTGATCGTCCAGAATCCGGACAGCGCCAAATTCGACGGAATGCCGAGAAGCGCCATCAATACCGGACTGGCTGACTTCATCCTCTCTCCTGACGGCATCGTGGATGAGATCATGAATTTTTCCAGCTATCCCACCATCATCCGTCCGCAGGAAAAGGAGGACATGTTCTCGGACGACGAAACCTTTTCCCGCATCTATGCCATTCTGAAGAAAAACAGCGGCATTGATTTTACCAACTATAAGCGCAGCACTGTTCTGCGCCGCATTGAGCGCCGGATGGTGGTCACGCACAGCGCCGGGCTTGCCGATTACATGAAATTCCTGGCTGCCAACTCGGATGAAGCGAACGTGCTCGTCAAGGAAATCCTCATCGGCGTCACAAATTTCTTCCGCGATCCAGCCTTTTTCGAAAAGCTGAAGATGAACGTGATCTACAGCATCGTGGAGCACGCCGGGGAACGGGATCCCATCCGTGTCTGGAGCGCGGGCTGCTCCACCGGTGAGGAGGCCTATTCCCTCGCCATCCTGTTCCGGGAAACCCTGGACGAGCTCGGCGTGCAGAGAGATATCAAGATCTTCGCCACCGATGTGGACAGCCGCGCCATCGAGCAGGCCGGAAAGGGCGTTTACTCGGAAAGCATTCTGGACGACGTATCCACGGAGAGGCTTGCGAAATTTTTCCTCAAGAAAAACGAGCAGTACACCATCTCCAAGGAGATCCGGCGCATGATCATCTTCGCGCCCCACAATATGCTCTCCGATCCTCCCTTTGGCAAGCTGGATCTGATCTGCTGCCGAAATGTGATGATCTATTTCCAGCCGGTGCTGCAGCGCTCTCTTTTCTCCATCTTCCATTCCGCCCTGAAAAACGGCGGCTACCTGTTCCTTGGAAAAAGTGAGACTGCCGGAGAATTTTCCAGCGTATTCCGCCCGGTCTGCAGCGCGGAGAAGATCTATATCCATAAGGGCGAAGGAAAGGTGGATGAATTTACGCCTCCCACCTTCAATATCCCGAACATACGCGCCATCGCTCCCAAGACGGTCAGCATACGCGACCGGGAAAGCGGAGAATACGCACTGGAAACCTCCTACATCCATTTTCTGGAGACCTTCCTGCCTGCGTCCGCCGTGCTGAATGAGGCCAATAATGTGATCCATTTCTTCGGGAATTATACGGATTATCTTTCCATCGCTCCCGGGAAAGCCACCTTCAATTTCTTCAGCATGGTCAACCGGGATCTGAGCCTGGTGGCCTCCACTGCCCTGAACCGCTGCCGGTCCGAGCACATTTCCGTCACCTATACGGGAATCGCGGTGGACTGTCCCACCGGCCGCAGGATCGTGGACCTTACGGTCAGCCCTGTTCCCGGCCAGGACAGAGAGGAAACCGGCCTCATCGCCGTTTTGTTCTTAGAAAACCGAAGCGCTTCCACCGAAAACCTCATCGGCGTAACTGAGAAATATGACGTGGACACCACGGCTGCAAGGCGTATCGCAGATCTGGAGCAGGAGCTGCACGAATCACAGAATGATCTGAAATCCACCATCGGCGAGCTGGAAACCGTAAACGAAGAGCTTCAGGCGGCCAATGAGGAGCTGCTGACCGCAAACGAGGAGCTTCAGAGCTCCAATGAGGAGCTTCAGTCCGTCAACGAGGAGCTGTATACCGTCAACACGGAATATCAGCAGAAGCTGGATGAGCTCACCATGCTTACCAACGACCTCTCCAACTTCCTCTCCTCCACCATGATCGGAATCCTGTTCGTTGACAGCAACCTGAACATCCGCAAATTCACGGAATACGTGGGGCGCGAATTTCAGCTCATGGAGCATGACATCGGACGTTCCCTTCAGATCTTCGCCCACAGCTTCCCGGACGAGGATATCATCAGCGATGCCAATGCGGTTCTGAAGGATCTGGTTCCCATCGACCGGGAGGTAACGGCGATGAACGGACGTTTCTACACCCTGCGCATCGCGCCCTACCGGACGACGGAAAACAACATCCGCGGCCTGGTCATCACCATCATCGACAGCCTCGGCATCAAGAACGATGGGGCGGACGCGCCTTCCAGGAGCTGAATTTAATCTGAGAAAGCACGCATAAGAAAGCACGTACGGCATGAAAAAAGGACTTCCCTCCGGAGGTCCTTTTTTCTCTGAGTCTTTACTCTGTGAGTCCTTGCTCTGCTCTGATTCCTTATTCTGTTCCGGCTCTTTACCGCCCTGCCGCCCTTACTCAGCCGCGGCCGCAAGCTCCCTTCCAAGAGCCCTACATGCCTCCTCCGCTTCCGCGTCGGGCGCGCCGTTGGCAATGACGCCCTCGCCGCCAAGCACCGAAGCGCCGTCGTTGGAAATACGCTCCTCCCATTCGCGCATCCATTCTCCGCCGCCCCAGCCGTAGGAGCCGAACAGAGCGACCTTTTTACCGGAAATCATGCCGTCCAGCTCGCACATGAAGGGCTCCATAACGCTCTCCTCGAGCTGCTCCGCTCCCATGGAAGGACACCCCAGCGCGAAGGCCTTCTCTCCCTTCAGGGCGTCCGCACCAGCCAGATCAACGCTGAGCACGGCAGCCTCCTTCCCCGCCTCACGGATTCCATCCGCCACATATTCCGCCATCTGAGCCGTATTTCCCGTTCCGCTCCAGTAAACAACCGATATCTGTCCCATTTCTTCCTCTCTTTCCGCCGCCGAACGGCGGCACTTTAATTTTCAGGAGGCGCACCGGCCGCAAAGCTGGTACAGCTCCTTTCCTTCAAGAACCTCCCTCACAGTCCGCTCTCTCGCCTCGTCAAAGGCCGCGAAGGTCTTTTTCGCCCGCTGTACATCGTGGTATACCTTCCAGTAGCCCACCAGAAGGCAGTCCCTTCCGCCGAGCCGTATGTAGTCCTCCACATCCGCCGTGGGATATCCAAGAAGGACGCCCACCTCATGGGGAAAATCGGCCTCCCCATGAAAATACCGCTCCATTCTCCGGGAAAGCTCTCCCAGGATCCGGCAGGCAAGAAACGCCTCGCTTCCGTCTTTTTCAAAATATCCCCGTTCCGTCAGGAACCGTTCCACCTCCGGCCATCTCAGATACCGCTGAAACCCCTCCCTGCGGTACAGAAAGACCATATCTCTTCCATCCTCATGGAACAGGAAATACCAGTTCAGCCCGGCGTCCGCCGCCAGTCCGGCAAGCTCCAGCGCCTGACCTCTGGGAAGCGTCACAAGGGCGCTTTCCTTCAAGCCCTTTAAAAAGGGAGCACAGTGGATTGCCAGCGTCATATGCAGGCTTCTCCTTCCGGCTCCGGCGCCGGCGTGCAGATAACGGGTGATTTCTTCGATCGGCATAAGCGTTCCCTCCGGTCCGCGGATGCGTCTGCGCATCCGGTTCTTTTCTAGTTAGATATAACTAACTTCAAGAAACAGATTACCACAATTTATGCGGCCCATCAAGGCCGCATACTGATAATCTTTAGCAGGAAGGACTGCTGCGCCGTCGTTCTCCCGCATAAGCGCCATGCCGCGCCACAGGCAGCCGTACCGCCATTCCTCACCGGTAAAGCCGCGCCGGCACGGCCGCGCAGCCGTATCTCTTTACCCGAAGCACTCCCGTATCGCCGCAACCGCTTCCTCATAGTCCGTGCCGATCTGCGGCATCATGCCAACGGCGCCTTCCCAGTCTCCGCTCCGCATCCGGTTCACCTGTTCGGTAAAAAGGCCGTACAGCCTGTCCATGGAAAGGTTCCCGCACATGCCCTTCAGGGTATGGGAGGCTGTAAGCGCCCCTTCTTTATCCTGCGTCTCTATGGCCGCAGTAAGCGCGGAAAAGGTACCATCCTCCAAAAATTTCCTAAACAGGCGTCCCATCAGGGCCTCGCTCCCCATCAGGCGCGCAAGAGCGCCGTCCGCGTCAATTCCCGCAGCATTCAGGATTTCCTTATTCATTCCCGCTCTCCTCTCACTTTTCATACATTTTTCTGATTTCCGGCTCCGCCTCCATAAAGCAGGACAGAAGACGGGGATTGAAAACGCCGCATTCTCCGTTTTGGATCATTTCAAGCGCCTTCTCTGCGCTGAAGGCATTTTTATAAACCCGTTTGCTCGTCAGCGCGTCGTACACGTCCGCCAGGGAAACCACCTGAGCCCACACCGAGATCTCGTCTCCCCTCAGCCCGTCCGGATATCCCCTGCCGTCCCACCGCTCATGGTGGTGCCGGGCGATATCACAGGCGTACTCATAGGCGCCGCTTTCCCGGAGCTGGGGGATCGTTTCCAGAAGCTTCTCTCCCTGAACGGTATGGGTCTTCATCACCTGAAATTCCTCCGGTGTCAGCCTTCCCGGCTTATTCAGGATCGCGTCCGGAATGGCGATCTTGCCAACGTCATGCATGATGGCGGCAAGGGCGATATTGTCCACATCCTCCTGGGAAAACCCCTTTCCCATTTCGGTACACAGCAGTATGTATCTGGTGATGTCGTGGATGCGCCTGACATGCTCTCCGGATTCTCCGTTCCGAAATTCGATGGCGGCCGCGAGTGCCTCGATCATTCCCTGGTTCAGCTCCACGATCTGACGCGCCTTTTCCAGAAGCTCCGACTGCTGCAGCTCCACCACATTGCTTAAGCGTTCCCTCGCACGGAAAAGCTCCACCACAGACTGTACCCGGCGCAGCACCACGTAAGGGACCACCGGCTTGCCGATCACATCCATCACGCCGAGCTGATAGCCTTCCCGCATCACGCTGTCGCTTGCCTCCGCGGTGATGAGGAAGACCGGGATCCGTTCCGTCAGCCCTCTTTCGTTGAGACGGCGCAGCACCTCGATCCCGTCCATCTCCGGCATCACCACATCCAGAAGCACCGCGCAGAGCCTGTCCGGATCCAGCAGGATCTTTTCCAGCCCTTCCTTTCCATTCTCAGCATCCTCGATCCGGTAATAAGGAGAAAAAAGATTTTCCAGGATGCTCCTGTTTATGAAATCATCGTCCACGATCAGCATGGTCTGGGGAATCCTGCAGCTCTCCCTTCTGTTCTCCATCCGTTATCTCCTTTCAGGGTCACTCTTTCAGATCACTTTTGCAGTCTCTTATTCCGTCCGCTTTCAGGATCTCTTTTCCGATATCAGCTCCTCCAGCGTCCGGCAGAGAATGTTAAAATCAATAGGCTTGGAAATATGCGCATCCATGCCCGCCTTTGAGGTCTCCGCAATGTCCTCGGCAAAGGCATTCGCTGTAACCGCAAGGATTGGAAGACCGGAATCCGGCCTGTGAAGGGAACGGATCCGTTTGGCGGCCTCACAGCCATCCATCTTCGGCATCTGCATATCCATCAGAATGGCATCAATGGAAAAGGGCACCGACGCCTGGAAGGCTTCCACCGCCTCAAGGCCGTTTTCTGCCTGTACCACCTCCACGCCGTGCATGGTCAGGATCTCAGTAGCGATCTCCATATTGATCAGATTATCCTCCGCAAGGAGCACTCTCCTCCCCTTCAGAGAAAAGCCATCTTCTTCCTGCCCATCTGCCGCCGCTTCATGCGGTCCGCTCTGTTCCGCGCCGCTTTTATCCTCTCTCTCCTCTTCCTCTGCCACTGCAAAGGGCACGGTCACGGTGAAAACGGTTCCTTCTCCCAGACGGCTTTCCACGTTGATCTGGCCGCTCATCTGCTTGACCAGATTCTGCACGATCGGCATTCCAAGTCCGGTGCCGCTGATCTGCCGCGCGGTAAACCGGGTCTCCCTGGCATAGGGCTCAAACAGATGCGGCAGAAATTCCTGCGACATACCGATGCCGGTATCCTTCACGATAAACTGGAATTTCGCGCTCCCCATGCTCTCAAACTGCTTTACCTGCAGCGAGATCTCATCACCCTTTCCCGTAAATTTGAAGGCGTTGGAAAGCAGGTTATTCAAAATCTGGCTGATGCGGAAGCTGTCTCCCAGGATACGCTCATTCCGGATATCAAAGACGGACGAAAACCGTTTTTCCTCCCGTTCGGCCTGCAGGTGGAAGGACGCCGTTATCTCCTCCAGGCTTTTTCTCAGATTAAATTCCTGATAGTCCAGCGCGATCTTTCCCTGCTCCATTCGGGACACATCCAGGATATCGTTCACCAGATCCAAAAGCTGCCTGCTGGAGATGCGGATCTTTTCCAGATAATCCGCCACCCTTTCCTGCTCCCCGATGTTGGTCAGAGCAAGCTCGGAAAGACTGGTGATGGCGTTTAAGGGCGTGCGCATATCATGGGACATATTGCTGAAAAACGCCTGCTTGGTCTTCTCACTGTTTCTCGCGTTTTCCAGCGCGTCCTCCAGAAGCCTGCGCTCTTCAAACTGCTGCTGTTTTTCCTGATCCACCTCACGGAAGCACAATACCGCCTCCTCCGGAAGCAGCGACTCGTCGAAAAGCACACGGATATTCACCCAGTGGTAGGCATCGTCGAACAGCCTTCTGAAATCCCCGCCAAAATCCTTCACCCGGTTTTTCACCAGCTTCTGAATGCTTTCCAGGGAGAAGCACTCCATAAACTCCTGATAGGCATCCTTTTCGATGACCTCTCCCATCACCCGGCAAAGCTGATCATAGCTTCCCGTCTGAGGGATCCTGCTGCGCACATAGTCTGAGCCCTTGATCATTTCATAGGTTTCCTCCGCGCAGTTCACCCGGTACAGCGCATAATAGGAATTGCCAAGCACACGTACCGTTTCGTTGGTCCGCTCGATCTGCCCGTTCAGCCGGATATCCCGCCAGGCGATGAACACGACCGCAAGCAGCCCTGCAAGAAGGATGAAAACAAAAGCAAGGCTGAAGCGCTCCAGATTACCCAGCAGCGTTTCGTAGGGAATGGTGAGGATGACCTGCCAGCCGTTCGACATCTGATGATAATAGGCCGTCCGCTTCGCCTGATCCGGGGAGCGCACAAAGACGTCATACTCATCCAGCTCACCCCTCTGCCCTTTTTCTGCAAGTCCGCTGACATATTCCTGAATTACCTCCTGGGAAAAATCATTCAGGTTCGTTTCATACCAGACCAGCGTCCCGTTCTTGTCGCACAGATACAGGGAAGCATTTTCCGGCAAAGTGAGTACATCCGATTCCAGCTGAAAATTTTCCGGAAAAATGTCAAAGGCTATTACGATGCCCGTAGACGGGGATTCCTGGGCGATGGTGAGCACCGACCTGTCGTAGATGACATCCGTATATACATCGGTAAAAATGATCTCTCCGTCCGCCTCCGTTGCCCTCCGGTACCAGTCCGTCTGCTCATAATCGTAATCGTCGTCGCCCTCCCATGGATTTGCCGCAACGATCTTTCCATCCACAATGGCATAGGGATCAATGACGTTCTCTCCCACCACCGCCTGCAGCCTTTTAAAATACTCCTGCAGCCATTGGATCTGAACTTCCGTGTTTTGAATCTCCCCTTCTATCTGCTGATCCAGGTTGAGCGTGCCAAAGGAAAGCAGCGTTGCAAATACGACCAGATTGCTGCTTTCCTCTGCGGCGTACCCCCTTGCGAGGGAGCTTCCAAGCTCCTGGGCATTCATCAGCAGGGATCTGCGCAGGATCGCGTAGCTGTTCAGCCCCAGTGCAAAAAGGAAAAGAAATATCACAATATAAAGACGGCTTTTCATAAACGTTCTCCGAAGCCTTCCCCTGCTGCTTTTTCTTTTATCTCTCTTTTGTGTCATTCTCATCCTTGCATTCCGCTCCCATTCCCATAAATCTGCGGTCAAATTCCTCCGCGTTCACAGGCCGGCTGTAAAAATACCCCTGCCCCATATCGCATCCAAGCTCGCGGATCAGGCGCTCGTCCTCCTGTGTTTCCACACCCTCCGCGACCGTCGTGATCTTAAGCCTTCTCGTCAGTCCGATCACCATTTCCATGACGGCTCTCTGCCGGAGATTATTTCCCTCCGCCACCTCCATCAAAAACGCCCGGTCCAGCTTCAGCTCATCAATCTTCAAAGCGCCCATCACGTTCAGGGAGGAATAGCCGCTTCCGAAATCGTCCATGGAGATGCGGAAGCCCTCCTCCTGCAGCAGGACGATCTTTTCATTCATTTCATCCACATTTCCGATGGCAAGGCCCTCCAGGATCTCCAGCGTGATCAGCCCCGCCGGGATCTTATACCGCTCCACCAGCTCCTTCAGCTTCTGAGGGTAGTCCGCCTCATAGAACAGCAGCCTGGTCTGGTTGACAGAAATGGGCGCGGGTGCTATTCCCGCTTCCATCCACCGGCGGATATGGCGGCAGGCACACTCCACCATATAAAGATCCAGCCGGGTGCAGAAGCTGTTTTCCTCAAACAGGGGGATAAAATCGTTCGGATACAGCGTCCGTCCATCCTCCGTCACCCATCTCACCAGAGCCTCCGCTCCTGCCAGCTTTCCGTCCATCAGGCTTATCTTCGGCTGCAGGTACAGCCGGAATTCCCCGTTTTTCAACGCCTGGTGCATGTGGCTTTCGATATAGTTCTCCAGCCGTTCCCGTTCATGGAGCAGGCTGTCATAGAACCAGACACTGTCCTGGTGAGTTTCCCCGGCTTTGTCAAGGGCGAACATCACCTGTGTCATCATGCGGGATGAAAGCTCCGCGTTTCTTTCCTGTTCCCGTGTGTCCGTAACGCCGCAGTAAAACATCATATGATAGCTGCTGTTTTTCAGGGACGGCGCTTCCTTGATCACTCTCATGAGCTTGTGGAGCCTCTTTTCTGTCTGCTCACGGTCCGTACCGAGCAGAAAAAGGTAAAAGTAATCTCCCGTATCCCTGCCGTAAAATTCTTCCTCCCCAAGCTCCTCCTGGATCAGCTTCCCGACATAACGAAGCAGCCGGTCACCCTGCTGTCTCCCAAAGATTTCGTTAATAAATTTAAACTGATAAATGTTCAAGACAGCCAGGCTGAATTCCCGGCCCTGGCCGCATACCTTCTCAAGCCGCCTGACAAAGCCGGACAGATTGCAGCTTCCGGTCAGCGGATCCACGTAAGCCGCCTGCAGAAGCTGTCTGTTGCTGTTTTTGAGCATACGATATCCTGACTGGATCATGAAAAGGCAGAACGCCAGGATCACCAGAAACGCCGCCTGAGCTCCCGCAATGGTCCAGTAAACAGAGCCCACCACAACCTTGCTGGGCGTCACGCAGAACAGATACCAGCCGTTCATGCCCACCGGCTCCAGCAGGACTTTATAGCCCGCGCTTTTGATCCGCAGCGTGAATATGCTGCTTCCGCCTTTTTCCATCACTTCCCGCATGCCTTTCTTCATCCTGTCCGTCAGATATTGATTATCGAAGACCGATTCCGTTTCCTGCGGCCGTGTATCTTCATGAGAATGCAGACGGTACCTGCCGTCCTGTCCGATCAGATGAACATAGCTGTAGCCGTCCGTGAAGAACTGTACGTTAAAAAGCTCCTCCATCCGCGCTGCCGGATCGGCTACAGCAAGCACGCCGCGCACCTCGTCTCCGATCGTCACCGGCACACAGACCACGAAAATCTCCTTCCCCATATTCTCACTGTCGTAAATATCCGATACCGCCGTATTTCCTTCCCGGGCGCGCTTCATCGCCTCCTGCATGGGTGCGGGCATCGTGTCCGGATCCGCCCCGGTCTGCACTCCCTTTCCCCGGTTCAGCACAATTCCCATGCCTTCTCCGAAATATGCCATGCCGGGAAAGCCGTTTTTCTCCATAACCATCGACAGCCTGTTGGCCAGTCTGCTCTCGTCGGAGAGGTCGCTCTCCTCACAGAAGCTCTCTAACGTCTGCAGCATCTGAATATCACTTTCCACAAGCCTGAGCAGATTGCTCCTGTACTCAGCCACAGACATCCTGATCCGGGACTCCGTCGTACTTTCCAGGATATCCTGAAGCAGAAAATAGATCAGACAGCCGCCGGCCAGCAGGATCAGACTGATCACCACCGCGGCCGCCGTCAGCTTTCCGGCTTTTCTCTCCATGGCTGTTTCTTCCGTTTTCGTTCTTTTCATTCCATCATCCTATTATGTGCACACAGTCCTTTCCCGCGCGCTTCGCCATATACAGCGACTTATCCGTGTCGCCGTAGAGCTTCATCCAGCTCCCTTCCTTTGCGCCAAGCGCCGCGATCCCGATGCTGCACCTTGCTTTTACGTCAGTATCCTGCCACCTGATCTTTCTGACCCCCTCTACAAGATTCTGCGCATACTCCACAAATTCCTCTTTTCTGCGCGACGTCGCCAACAGAACGCCGAATTCGTCGCCCCCAAGCCTTCCCACTCTCGCTCCCTCCGGAGCAGCTCCCCGCATCAGGCCTGCCACCTGCTCAAGCACATAGTCCCCGCAGGGATGACCGAAGCTGTCGTTGATCTGTTTAAAATGATCCATATCCAGAATGAGCATATACAGCCGCTCCGTTTCCCGCAGCTCTCCCAGCTTTCTCGTCCCGTAGCTTTCCAGCGCGGTCTTATTGAGAAGCCGGGTAAAGTTGTCCATCTCCAGCTCCTTTTCCAGCTCCAGGATGCGCTGCTTCTGATCCATGATATCAAAAAGCATTCCGATTCCAACCACCGGGGCTCCCTCATCATCCATCTGCAGGATGAGGTGCAGCTCAAACCAACGCTCCTCGCCGCCTGACACCGGAAGCAGAAGATCTCTTTTCTGATATGGTTCCCCGTTCCGCAGATTTTCCATACACTGCAGAATTTCCGTTTTATATTGCTGCTTCAGCGAACGCAGCTCCCGGATAAAACTCTCCGCGTTTGGGATCAGACCATCTTTGCCGAATACCTCCTCCCACTCTTTGGAAAAACGCACCTCGCCCCCGTTGATATTCCACTCAAAGGCGATGAAATGGCTTTTCTGCAGGATCAGGGCATACTGCTCCCTGCTGAGGCTGAACTGCTTCCTGGACTCCGCGAGCTGCCTGCTGATATCCACGATCTCCTGCTTCTGTATCAGCTCCGTCCGGATATCATGAAAGCGGACAAAATAGATGACGAAGCAGATCCCGGCAGTCGTAAGGTAGTTGAACAGGACGCCGGAATCATTGCCCCCGACGATGAAAACATAAGGGATCAGGAGCGCATAATTCAGGATCAGATTACAGATCGCATACCAGGGCTTCATCACGCCAATGGCGGAAAAGGCCACAAGCGTAGTGATCGCCATGATCTTTCCCATGGAAAGAGATCTGCTGATATCGTACATATTAAACAGCGTCTGCCACAAAAGGAAAACACTTCCCGCAGCGAGCACCAGCCTGTATTTTGCGAATGTTCCAAGCTTCATCAGTCGGTCCACGGCCAGATAACTGACCGCTGCCGCGAACAGGAACAGATAGAACGTAAAGTAGATCCGGTTGTTCAGCGTCGTAAGCCCAGACCTGGTAAGAAACAAAACCCGTATCACATTAAAGATTTCTACGGCAATGGCAAAGAGGCTGACCGCGGTCATCACAAGACCATTTATTCTCACAGCCTCTTCCACAAAATCCTGTTCGAGCTTTGCCGGAATATACTGCTCTCTCATCTGCTCTGCCTCCATACAGGCCGGGTGCGGGAGGTTCCGACCGTTCCTTTTGCAAACGGTTTTACCCCCCCCCTGGAGATTTCCTTTCTGTTTTCCTTATCCCGCATCGCAGTTTCCCTCTCACTTTGCTAAAAATGCCATACCAGAAAAATATGGCCCCATCTTCCATATCCGGCCACATATCTCTGTCTGCTAATATGATAATATCAAAAGATGGAAAAGCTTTCAAGATTTTTGATGGGACGCCAAACAGAAATACACACAAAAAAGGGCGCCTTTTCAAATCCATGAAACTGCGCCGCACAGAATACCAGAAACGGAAATATCAGAAATGGAGATATCCGAAACGGGAATATCAGAAGCGGAAATATCAGAAATAAAGACGCTCAAATACCTCCGCCGGGACCGGACGACCGAAATAGAAGCCCTGCATCACCTCGATCTCAAGCCGGCGTACGGCTTCATATTCCTCTTTGGTCTCCACGCCTTCCAGACAGACCTGACGGCCAATGCTGTGGCAGAGCTGCGTGAGGGACGGAACAAGGGCCGCCGTTTTCTTCTCCCGTTCCGGGCCCTTTACAAAGGCCTTATCAATCTTTATCATCTGGAAAGGAAGCCTCTGCAGAGAAAGCAGGGAGGAATAGCCGCTTCCAAAGTCGTCCATCGCCAGGCCGATCCCCGTTTGTTCAAGACCGAGCACCAGTTCTTCCTTCTCTTCTCCCTGGCAAAGAGGCCAGGATTCCGTCAGCTCCAGCATCATGTTACGGGCCGGAAGCCCGAGCTGCTGCAGGGTGGCGCGGGCGAACCATGCCATGCCTGTCTTTTCCAGATGCCGACAGGAAAGGTTGACGCTCATCCGGAAATCCGGCTGGAGACGGCACCATTTCACACACTGCTGGGCCGCTTTTCGGAAGATCCAGCGGCCCAGCTCCACGATCCTTCCGTTTTCTTCCAGCACAGGGATGAATTCCTCCGGTCCGACGTTCCCGTATCTGGCACACTGCCATCTCGCAAGCGCTTCGGCACCGTACAGGGTTCCGGAGCTTGTCCGTATCTGCGGCTGGTAGTGGATGGAAAAGCCGCGGAAATCATTATCAATGCTGTCACACAGCAGGAAATCGAGTTCTTTCGTTCTCAACGCCTGCTTCTGCCTGTTGTCCGTTCTGCTCTCACTCATTTTTTCTTTCCCGGCCTCTTTCAGGAGCTCACTCCTGTTCCTTCTGTCTCTTTCCAGTTTCTTTATGTACGAAAAGGTGTAATCAGTATACAAAATGAATTGTT
Source organism: Candidatus Eisenbergiella merdavium (assembly GCA_019119595.1). Taxonomy (GTDB): domain Bacteria; phylum Bacillota; class Clostridia; order Lachnospirales; family Lachnospiraceae; genus Eisenbergiella; species Eisenbergiella merdavium. Next base: position 90,911 of record DWWS01000050.1, read on the forward strand.
TCCTTTTAGGGAATGAAATATTCACTTATTCAGCCAAATCTTCAATGTTGTCCTCTAGCAAAGTCTCTGAGCAAAATGAAGAAGGGATTCCGCATTCATATCCTGGCCGTACTTCTTCCCCTCTCCGCTTCCGATCAGCGCAGTACGACAGCCGGCATTTTTTCCTGCAAGAATATCATTTTCTCCATCTCCTGCCATCCAGCTGTCGGAAAGGCAGATGTTAAATTCCTCCGCGGCCCGCAGAAGCATCCCGGGCCTGGGCTTTCTGCAGCTGCACTCCGTCTTCAGCCAGGCAACCTCTCCCGGGTATCCCTTATGGGGGTGGTGCGGACAGTAATACAGGCCGTCTATGTACGCTCCTTCCAGGCCAAGCAGCGTCTCCATCTTATTATGGATGGCATCAAGCTGGGCAAAGGTCACCTCTCCCCTTGCGACAACCGGCTGATTGGTTACCACGATACACAGATACCCCTTGCTGTGTATCAGATTAACTGCCTCTGCTGCCGCATCGACCAGCTCAAAATCATCAATATCCGTTAAAAATCCCACATATTTGTTCAGGGTGCCGTCCCGATCCAGGAAAACAGCCTTCTGCCTGTTTTTCAGATTCCCAGCATGGACTTTTCCCCGCAGGAAGTCTTCCTCCACGCTTCTATACCGCTCCGGCGTTCCCATATCCCTGACGTATTCCGGAGAATCATAGCAGAACATTTTTCCTGTTCCGGCGAGCGGCTTCAATATCTGTCTGTCCAGATCCACCTTCTCCCATATCCCGTCCGGCAATTCGGTCATATCGGAGATTCCCGCGTCCGCCGCCATTTTTTCAAGCACCCTGGGATTGACGATATGAATTCCCGCGTTCACCCGGTTTTTATAATACCGGGGCCGCTCATCCTCCTTCGTCAGCCATTGCAACACGGCCATATTCTCATCGGCAACGACCAGACCGCTGTCATAAGGATGGGAATTCGGATGTGTGAATACTGTAATGCAGCCACCCTTTTTCTGATGGTAATCTATCATTCTGATCAGATCCACATCAAACAGGACATCCGCGTTTAAAAGAAGGAAATCCTCCGTCAGCTCCTCCTTCAGTTTAAACAGGGCCCCCGCGTTTCCCATCGGCGCCGTTTCATCAAAATATTGTATCTTTACGCCGAATCTGCTTCCGTCTCCAAAATATTCTCTGATCCTGTGTCCCAGATGGGAGATCGTTATGATCAGATCGGTTATTCCCTGCGACCTGAGGCATTCGATCTCATGCTCAAGCACCGGCTTTCCTGCAATTTGGATCATGGGCTTAGGTATATCGGAGGCGACAGAAGTGATCCTCGTCCCCTTCCCGCCTGCCATAAACACCGCTTTCATAAATTCTCTCTCCCCTCGTATCTTTCCTCGCTCCCGCGAAACTGCCGTTATTTCTTTATGATCTCCACAAACCGATCCGCACATCTGTCCCAGCTGAAATCCCGGATCATTTTCCCTGCGCTTTCCTCCAGGTCCTCCCTCCTTGGATAGGGTGCAGTCAGCCAGGCCTCTACATCCGCGTCATCTGCACACAGATGATGCCCCGCCATTCCCTTCAGCGTCATAGAAGGGCCCGGCGTCCCCTGAAAAGCCGTTACTGACGTTTCATAATAAACCGCTTCCATGATGGCCATTCCAAAGATCTCGCTCTTGCTTAAATTGATGAAATAGTCAGACATCGCATATATTTTCCACATATCCTTATAAGGGATCCTGTCCGACAGTCGGATCTCATCGGAAAGCCCGTACCGCGCGATCTTCTCCCGCACCTCCCCGCTTAAAGGGCCCTCTCCCACGAGCAGCAGCCGGAATTTCTTTTTCCCTCTGATCCGCCTGAAGATCTCGATCATGTCTAAGGGGCGCTTCTCGGGATCCATCCGGGATACATTGCACAGCAAAACGTCGTCCCTTTCAAAGCCATATTCCGCCCTGAGCCGATCTCTGTCATACCGCTTAAAGTCTTTTTTCAAGACGTCTGTATCCAGGCCGACCGGAGCGATGCGGATATCCTTCACCCCGAGCGCTTCCAGCTCGCGCTTCGCGCCCTCCGTTTTTGCAATAACCGGATTTTTCTTATAAATCTTCAATGTTCCCGCCGCGAACCACGCATCCATTACCTTTGCATGAAGTCCCTTATGCAGACTGAAGGTTGTGCCGATATAGGGCACGAACCGGATTCCGTTTTTTTCACAGAAGCGGAAGATGTGCGGAAGGAAAACCTGATTATCGGAAAAGCAGAGCAGTCCGTCCATTTCCTTATCCAGGATCCCGGTGCGAAGCATCCCGTGAGCGCCGAGACCTCCTGCAGGAAGATAGAGGACTGTAAGGCCGGGCTCTATCTCGTTCCTTTCCGGCCTCATTCCCTTCTTATCCTTTCGGAGGCATTTATAAACAGTAACCGTATGGCCCTTATGTACGAGCGCCCGGCCCAGGCCGATCTCCTGCGTATTATAAAAGCCTTTTCTGCCAAAGCCATTGATCATGGTACAAAGTATTCCTAATTTCATATCCACCTCATTTCCGATACTTCCAGATCAGGCCGAAAATTTTCATGTCGTCTATAAAGTATCGCTTAAACAGCCTGCCCGGCTCCTTCAGGAAGCGGTAAAACCATTCCAGCCCGCACCGGCTCATCCATGCCGGCGCCCTCTTTACCCTGCCTGCAAGGAAATCCACAGCCGCGCCGGCGCACAGGCAGACGAGCGCGCCGCATTTTTTATAATTTTCATAAATCCACTTTTCCTGCTTTGGGCAGCCAAGACATGCGAACAGCAGATCCGGATGAGCCTCTGAGATCATTGCATTGATCTTATCCAGCTGTCCCTGATCCTTTTCAAATCCCCACTCCGGAGCATAAGTTCCGGCGATCCGGATCCCGGGAAATTCCTTTTTCACATTTTCGGCCGCCGCCTCCGGCACCCCCTCGGCACCGCCGAGGATGAAGACGGAGTAACCCTTTTGCGCCGCCCTTTTGCAGAGCACACGGATCAGATCCGCTCCGGATATCTTTTCCTTTACCGGATGCTTCATCCATTTTGCGATCCAGACCAGAGGTTTTCCGTCTACCAGGACCAGATCCGCCTGTTCCGTTATTTTCTTCAGCGCGGGATCCTTTTCGATCTTTAAAAGCACATCCACGTTGACCTCTACCACATAGGAGGGCTTTCCTTTTTTGATCATATCCTCAATGGCATGTACCGTTTCCTTCCAATCCACGTTATGTACAAATATGTTTAGCAAAGGCTGTCTTTTCATAAATACTCCCATTCCTAAAAAAACCGCTCCTCCAGCATCAGGCACAGGCAATGATAAATGGGAACGTGCAGCTCCTGAATCCTGTAGGTTTCCGTTTCCGGCACAACGATCGCCGCGTCACAGGCGGCCGCCAGCTCGCCTCCCCCTGCTCCGGTCAGTCCGATCACCCTGATCTCAAGCGCCCGGGCCGCAACCGCAGCGTACAGAATATTCTGACTGTTTCCGGATGTGGAGATGCCGAGAAATACATCCCCCTTCCTTCCGTATCCCAAAACCTGCTGGGCAAATACACCGAGACTGTCCACATCGTTCATATAGGCTGTCATGAGCGACTCCTGCGCCGAAAGAGGGATCGTCATAAGTCCTCTTTCCAGGATTTTGGAAAGCCTTTCCCCTCTTACCCCGTCCAGCTCCTTCATTTTCTCCGCGAGCTCCTCTGTTACAGGACGGGGCTTTTTAAACCGCTTCATCAGCTCTCCCGCCATATGCTCCGAATCAGCGGCGGAGCCGCCGTTTCCCGCGATGAGAAGCTTGCCGTCGTGCAGAAAGCATTCCTCCAGAATGCGGTATGCGTCTGTGATCTGCTTTTCCACTCCGCGCAGTATGCCATATCGATCCAGCAAAAGATCCATATGACGCTTCAGCCGTTCCTCCAGCATACAGGCCTGCCTCCTTTCCGTTTTCGCCTTCAGCCCACCTGTGCTCTCTCCGGCGCATGATAGACGATTCCGGCGCCCTCCTCCTCAAATTCAAACGGGATATACCGCAGATCCTCCAGCGCACGTTTCACGTTTTCCTGTCTGTCCGGCGGCGTATAGAACAGAAGGAAGCCTCCGCTTCCTGCACCCAGGAGCTTTCCTCCCAGCGCCCCGGCCGCTTTCCCTTTCTCATACAATAGCTCAATGCTTCCGGTGGATATGGCCTTCCCCGTCTTCTTCTTCATTTCCCATGTCAGATCGAGCAATCTGCCAAATTCGTTCATATCTCCTGCCTTTTTAACGAGGATTTTCTCAGCTTCATCCACCAGCTCGTACATCTGCTTCAGCGTACTGTAGTTTTTCTTATCCGCAACCCGGTTCAGCTTCTGAATCTCCGATGAGTTCCGGCTGAATCCGGTAAAAAAGAGAAGCAGATTCCGATTCAGCTCCATCCTGTTTTCCGGCGGCAGAGCGACAGGGGAAACCCGATAGCTCCCCTCTTCAAAATCTATCCTGTTGAATCCCCCGAAGGCTGCGGCAATCTGATCCTGCCAGCCTCCGGTTTCCCCGCATAAGCTCCGTTCCAGAAAGATCGCTTCATCCGCAAGCCTTCTTTTATCCACAGGCTCTCCCTTCAGAGCATGAAACGCGTTCAGCATTCCGACCGCGATGGCAGAGCTGGTTCCAAGTCCCGACCGAGGCGGAAGGTCAAATTCACAATCCAGGCGTATCCGGTCTATATCCAGCATTTTCATCGCGTTTCTGATCGTCGGATGCTGAATTTCATCCACGCTGTTCACTCTCTCTATCTGCGAATAAACCAGCTCTGTCTTATAGTCAAAGAAATCCGGAAGATGCCTCACCGCAACATAACAATATTTATCAAATGTAGTGGAAAGTACCGCGCCCTTATGCTCTCTGAAATAGTCTTCCATGTCTGTTCCGCCGCCAAAAAAGGACATACGAAACGGCGTTTTTGTAATGATCATATCCTCAGCTCCCCGCCTGTGTTTATCTTGTGCTTATTTCAGGTAAACCTCCGCCGTTTTTGCGGCGGATATTTTCCAGTTATACTTATCCTCTGTCAGTCTGCGGATCGCCCGCCGATATTGCTCCATCTGCTGTGTTTTGCACTCCGCAGCCATCAAAATTGCGTCTGCAAGAGCCTGCGGATTCTCGCTTTCAAACAGAATACCCGTGCTCCCATTCTCCGTTTCCTCCACGAAAGCGGGAATATCGCTGGCAATGACCGGCCTTCCATAGGTATATGCGAACAGCAGCGCGCCGCTTCCGTAAATATGCCTGTAGGGAAACACCGCAAAATCCGTATTTTCAAACAGCTCCGGGATCTTTTCATCCGGAACATGCCCCTTTGTAAAACTCACACAGTCTTCAAGCCCCAGCTTTTGGATCAATGCCTGGTAATCTGTTCCGTCCAGCTTTTCGTACTGTTTTCCCGCGATCGTAAAATGAAGCTTTTTCCTCTTCTCAGCCGGGATCAGAGAAACGGACTCCAGAAGAATATCAATCCCCTTATACCTTCGAATAAAGCCGAACAGCAGAAATCGCTTTTTCTCCCCCCCGCGGATGCCGGTCATTTCGGTCGTTTCACGCAGATGGGTCTGATACGCCCCATGCGCTGTTACCGTGATCTTTTCCTCCGGGATGTGAAACTGCTCCGTCAGCTCCCGTTCTGTTGTATGGTTATGTACGATCAGCTCATCACAGAGATCATACAGCCCTTTATATCTTTCCCTTTCCCGCTCCCCCGCCTCGTGCGGCAGGACATTATGAACGGTCAGCACCAGCTTTTTGTAGTATTTTCTGAGCCTTCTATACAGCGGCAGCTCATACCGGATATCCTTAAAGGTCTGTATATGGACCACATCGAAACTGCCCTTCCGAATGGTTTTGGCCAGTTCAAACAGTGTCGCTCCATATTCCGCGACAGCTCCTGCCTTATTCCTTCCTCCCGGATAAAACCGGGTGATCCACCGGATCCCTTCCTCTGATACCCCCGCGTCCTTCCTGCAGAATACCGTAAGGTCGCAGTATCGTTTCAGTTCTTTCCCAAGCTCCAGCACATAGATGCTGTCCGGAAGCAGGTAATCTACCATCAGGACTTTTCTTTTATCAAACCGTCCGGAATCAATCATTTTGTCTTGCACCTCTTCTCTTGATAAGCCCTTTTATTCTGTTCCAGTCCCTGCGGCCAAAAACAACCGCCAGATGCAGGGCGCACCCTGCCGCAGCGTAAAGCAGGATGCAGAGGATCAGGCACAACCAGTTGTCCGGCATATACAGCCGAGCGAATGCCTGAAACAGGATCGTCAGCGCACTGCAGGCAAGCAGGTTCCTTATGATGCCTGGATAAAAGGTGTGCCAGGGCAGATGCAGCACATGCGCCATGTATAACGGATTGCTGATAAGATTGATCGCCATCATCACAGCTGCCGTCGTCCAGACTACAGCATAAATCCCCATCCCCGTGAACCTGATCAGAACGTACATGCCCGCTACATTTAATACGCCTCCCGCAATGGTAATGAAACAGGGAATCCTTTTTTTAACGGTCAGCGTGTAAATATAATACAGAGGCTTCATGGGACCTCCCGGAATGATGGTCAACAGGCTGATCACCGTCAGCCAATAGATCAATTCAATCTCCTGATTTGGGATCCACAGCCGGTAATACGCCATTCCCAATGCCGCGAAGCCTGCAAATCCCACGTTGGAAAGCATTCCTGATACTTTCATGGCAAAGAAAAGCTCCTCTACCAGACTTTCCCTGTCATTCCTCGCATAGCTTTTCAAAAGCATCGGCTGAAAGGCCTGTTCCACCACACAAAGCAGGCTGATAAAAATCGTGTATACCGTCTTCGCTATGGCCATCTGTCCCATGGCAACCGCAGACAGCATCCGATTGCAGACGATCAGATCGAGTCCGCTGTTTAAAAGATCTCCCAGGGAATTTACGGAATTCCAGATTCCGTCCATTACAAGACGTTTCACGGCGGAGCCTGAAAAATCCTTCCGCTTTGGAGAAAGCTCGGGCGTATATTTCCTGCAGAGACGGATATTAGAGCAGGCGACCACCACTCCGGCCGCAGCGATTCCGACGCCTACGAAGAATACCCTGGTCGGAAACAGCGCATAGGCGATACACAGCACCAGGCCCTCTGTCAGATAGGACAGTCCCTTGAACAGTCCGGCGATATCCAGTCTGTTCTTGATGTACAGGGAGGTTCCAAATACCGTAAAGGCGGTGGTGATCCAGAAATTTACAAAAACAAACAAAAAAAGCAGCTTGATATCCCAGGCCATCGCTTCCGGTATGTTCAGCAGCTGCTCCAGGAAAAAAACACAGCCCGTCACAACCGCCAGAATGGCAGAGGCAAGGAGCAGGTCACCGAAAAAAACGGAGCTGAAAAAAACATTCGCCTTTTTCAGACAGCCTCTGTAATACTCTATCGTAATGTGTCTTGCCGCAAAGGAATCCAGAGTCATCGTGATGATCGCAGCATATTGGGCGAGCTGCTTTGCCAGAGTGACGAAGCCGCAGGCCTCCGTCCCCATATGCTCCGTCAGGTAAGGCGTTAAGAGGAGGCTGATCCCATAGCTGACCGCAAAGGCCGCGCCGTTCGCGAAAATCGAACCCATTGCCCTTGAATACTTATTTCCACTCATTCTCATTCCATTTCCCTGTCCATTTTCCTTTCTGACTTCCTTTTGCCTCTGCACAGCAATGCGATTCCGGCGCCGGCTGCCGCTCCCGCCAGATTGGCAATGATATCGTCAATGTCGCAGGTTCCAAAATGAAAGATCAGCTGTACCGTCTCTATGAGCACGGACAGAAACAGGCCCAGAGAAACCGCCGGCAAAAAAGGGCTGTTTTTTTGGGATCCATCTGCGGCGAATACCGTAAGGAAACCGACCGGAACAAGCATTGCCACGTTTTGAAGCACGTGCTGAAAGCTGCCTGCCTCGTCCGAAGCTATCCAATGGAATACTTCCATCTGGATCCGGTCGTCCTTTATCCCTCCTCTCATAAAGATCGTAATATACAGCACAGACAGAATATATGCGCACAGCATGAGCAGTACGCCCGGATTCAGCCTGGGTCTCTCCCGGAGCAGGCGGAAGCATTCCCAGAGCCAGTACAGACAGACATATACGATCGCCACGCCATACAGCACCAGCCCAAGCTCTCCCAGATACTGTGTCATGGCGGCGCAAAAGCATATGGCAGAACCATAGATCAAAAACGCAGCGAGAAAGATCACTGAAACGCTCCACCTGCCGTCCGCACGGGACAAAATCCAGCCAAAAAAAATGAAATATCCGAAAACCACCAGAAGAATAATCAGAAATAAACTCATCTTTCTTTCACCATCCACCAGCCTTTAATTTTCTCCCGTGTCTTTATCCCCGTCTGTCATTCCGGAGACTCTGTCCGTCTCAGCCGAATCCCGGCAGCAGCATGCCATGACAAGGAACAGAACCAGCATTTTATAGTCATAATTACCTCCCAGGCATCTTTCCGTAAAACCGTTTATCATCAGATATCCCATGATCATGCTGAAAAAAATATATTTTTCATGCGCGATCGTCTGAATGTTTCTCATGGAATACAGCAGAGCGGCAAAAAAAGCGGTAATACCGATCAATCCGCTGTTCAGCCAGAACTCCAGCAGCATATTATGCGCTCCGGTTGTCATCGTTCCGAGAAAGGTATTCTCATCAAAGCCGGCATGGATCAGCGCGACCGCCTTTGGATCCCGCCAGAACATCCCGTAGCCAAAGCCGGTAAAGGTATTATGAGCGAGCATTACCACAATGATCTGGTTCCACAGCGGAATACGGCCCGTCAGCGTCGCGTCTTTCCCGATAGCCTCGAAAAACCATTCAAACGCGGGCATCATTGTCAGTGCCGTAAACAGAAAAATAATATTTCCGGCAATATAGATCCAACCGATCGGCACTCTTCTGTCAGACAGCACAAAAAAGAGCGAGAATACCAGGATCAGGCAGAACAGTGCGCCTGTTGCCTGGCACATCAGAAGGAGCACAAACTGAACGGTAAGAAAAAAGGTCCAGATAAAATATCTCTCCCACCTTTTTCTCTTTTCATAAACCAGGAATGCCATGACGAGAATGCCGAATACCAGTTCCGTCGCAAAGCTGTTCTTTGTCGGATACAGGCCCCGGAGCGCATCAATATAGGTAGAACCGCTTTCAAAGGCTTCTCCCGGATAGCGTAACATAAAAAACAGCACGAATATCACGAAAACCATCTGGGCCAGGCCGACCAGCTCGATCAAACGTTCAAAACGAAACTGTTCCTGCAGCCATATTGCAAAAAGAAGCGTCACCACAAGCCGCGCGCATGTAATGATCTGCAGGGACGGATATCCGGTAACCGCCATGGATTCCGCAAAGATGACTGCCATGAACAAATACAGGGCCGCATATTTTCTGTCAAGATTTACGATATGGATATCCAGCCAGCTTTTCCCGCTGGAAAGGAGCATGGCGGCGATTTCGATAAGAAAAGCGGCATACTCCATCAGGACTCCCACACGATCCCCGTATATCTCCGTAAAATTTCCCGGAAATCCAAGCGAGATCAGAACCGCAAATATGACGAGCAGCTCAATCTTCAGATCTTTTTGCTTTTCATTTTCATTGAACGCTGTCATATCCTGCTTCCGATCCGTCCTCTCTTTTCTGTCCGCTCTCATCCTCAGGGACATCCAGAAACGCAAACGGTTCCTCTGTCAGCATATCGCCGATCCGCAGGGGAAGCCGTTCCATGATCCGCCCGAATTCCTCATACACCTCGATCAGCTTATTCTGGGAACGATTCAGGGAATCCAGATATTCCGTAACCTTTATTCGGGCTGTCTGAAGCTTCATTGCCTCCTTTTCCCGTTCCCTTCCCATTTCCTTCTTCATATTTTCTTTGTAATCATCCGCTTCCGCTTCGGCCTGCTTCGTGATCTTTTCCGCATCCGCCTGCGCCGCGGACATGATGCCGTCTGCATCCGCCTGTGCTGCGGTCATGATATCGTCCGCATCCTTCTGAGCCATCCGCAGGATCTGCTCCGTATCCGCCTGCGCGTCCATGACGCTCTTTTTCGCCTCTTCCTTCATGTTTACCATAAGAGCCATAAAGCCGGAATAGTCGCTTTCATATTTCCGCAGCTTATCTTCTGTTTCAGCGTACCTTGCACTTTCCTCCTCGGAGCGCTGGCGCTCTTTTTGAAATTTCTCCTCAAAACGCTGACGCTCTTTCTGAAATTCAAGCACCTTCTGCTGAAGCTCCTCTCTGAGGGCAATTTCCTCCTTCAGCTCCCTGCTAAGAAGTTCCGTCTGCTCCATCAGCTCTGCCAGATATTCATCGACCTCATTTCTCTGATAACCGTTAAACAGGGCCGTACGAAACTTTTTCATCTTCTTCCTCCAATCTCCGCTCTTTTCAGGAATTATCCAGACTCTGCAGCAGCTCCTTCATCCGCTTCTGCAGTTGATCGATCGAGTCATCGGTCTTTGCCGCATACCCGGAAAGAGACCGCTGCTCACGGGCGCTTTCTCCGGAATCCTTCCGCGTCTCTTCCTTCCCCGTCTCTTCCCTCTGCCCCTCTTCCGTCCGCCATTCTGTCTCCGGCTCGTCTTTTTCCGCCGGGGTATCAGTATCCGCCGATGTATCCGGTTCCTCCCGCATGTCTTTTTCCGCCGGCGCATCCGTTTCCGCCGGCGCATCCATTTCCGCGGGTACGTCAATTTTTGACCACATTTCCGTTTCTGCTGAAGCATCCGCCGGTCCGTTCTCCTCCCGGACTGCCTCATCCGGAGCTGATTCTTCTTCCGGGACCAGCTCCGCCATACGGTTATTTTCGGCCTCAAAAAGTTTCTCCACAAAGCTGCTGGTGGTTGTAACCACTTCCGTTCCGCCTGCCAGTCCCTGTTCCGCTTCCTGTGAAAAACCTGCCACCAGCGGCATCGGACCGTCCTCCGGGCTTTCCGGCATTATCCTTTCCAGAGAATCGGCGGGCTGTTCCAAATTTACAGATGGCTTCTGTCGGCTGTCGTCCTTTTCCCTGGCCCGTTTCATTTCTTCTTTTTCCATAACGGGATTTTTGATTCCCCGTTCACTGACCTTGACGCCGTTCACGATACATCCGAGAATATTTACGCCCGATTTTTCGATCCGCTCCAGCCCGTCCTTGATCTCCTGCATGGACGCGGTGTCATAACGCACCACGAACAGAGCCTCTGTCGCAATCTGGTTCAGGCTCATCGGATCCGCTGTGATGCCCACGGGAGCCGTATCTATCAGCACATAATCATAACCGGTCGCAAGCTTCCGGATGACATGAAAAAGATTGCTGTCCAGAGGCATTGTCGTCCTCTCCAAAACCGTAGGAAGGATGTCCAGATATCCAGTCAGCGTAGTCACTGCTTCATTTTCATTGATATCCCCCGCATACAGTGCATTCAGCGAATGTTCATAATCTACATTTTTCAGAAAAAGACCGCCCAGCGTGGGATTCTTCATATCAAAATCGATCAGCAGGACATGCATTTCCAGATCAGACAGCTGCACCGCCAGATTGGCGAGCATTTTTGTCTTGCCTTCCCCACGTAAGGCAGACGAAATATATATGATATGCGGTCTTTCTTTTTTCCTGAGCCTGGTCTGCAGGATATGTGCGGCGGAAGCAAAATTCTCCCCTGTTTTTGAATTGGATTCATCCTCCACCAGCAGAGATCTTCCCTGTCTGAAATACGCCTTATCCTCAGCGACCTCACACAGGATCTCCAGGCCGTAAACCTCTTCGATATCCTGCACGTTTATCAGCGTCGGCCGCATGATAAGCTCCAGCAGGGTAATCCCAACTCCCAGAGCAAAGCCGAGCAGGGTCATATAGCCCCATAGGATCATATTGATCCTGCCGCCGACCATATATCTGGCACTGGGCTCATTGATTACAGACACATTTCCTATACGCAGAGTTTCCGCCAGAATTTCCGGCGCCTTTCTGTTGATTTCCGTAAGGATGGCAATCCCTTCCTGGGAGCTGCGCCAGTAAAGGGACATCTCTATGATCTGCGTTTCATTGTACTGGACCAGATTCAGATTATCCTCAATATCTTTTGTCGTGACACCGAGAAGACCGAGGGTATCAATGATCTCATTCAGCATTTTATCGCTCTTGAGCGTATAGGAAACCGCGTCAACCAGCTTTTCCGCCATATTGATATCGTTATAGCTGGGGAAATCATACCCGGAGGTAAACGTGCCGTACTGTGTCTGCGTATTCACAGAGAACGAGCTGGTTATCATATATTCTCTGCTCATTTCACCACGCAGATAGGAAATGCACGAAAACACAACTCCGGTCAGAAGCCCCGCTACAGTCAGGACTATGATCAAAAACCGGTGCTTTATCACTCCATAAATAATGTCTGCAACCCTGATATGAATCCCACTATTCCTCACGATCCGCTTCCTTTCCTGCTCCCCGTTTTACAGCTTTCCTTCTTCTGCGCAAAATCCCCGCTACTCCCAGGATACCGCCCAGTACAATGGCTGCTGCCGCTGCCACCGCCGCAATATCCTGGAAGGTCCAGATCGCCACAGATACCTCCTGCAGCGCCGCATCCTCCACAAACTCAAATTCGTACCTTTTCTTATCGTCTCCGTTCAGCACTACATAGTAACCGCCTCCAGGAAGGTTCTCAAATGTTTCGGCAGAGCCGCTGCTGGTCCAGACTCGGATCAGCTCATCATTACCGTTATACAGTGCCAGGCTGACATTTGATACAGGCCCGCTCAGCAGCATGCCTCTTACCTCTATGTTGATCCTTGAGATATAATTTGTAAAATCAAGCTCCGCAGAAGCTTCCTCATCTATGCGCCCGTTTTCATCTACATAAATCTCCGTCTCCTTATAGTCGTATTTGTAATTTCCCGGAGCGGCCGTCTGACGGAGGCTGTACACTCTGTTTTTTTCCAGATCCGTAAAAACGATCTCTCCCCTTTGATCCGTCACGCCGGTGCGTGTCAGCTCGGGATATCCTTCGCACGAGAGCGTAAATTCCGCCCCCTCCAGCGCAAGGCTCGTATATAGCTCATCGGTCAGCTTCAAACGGATCTTTGTTTTCTCACAGACGAACACCAGCGTCTCAGGAACGCTCCCGCTCTTCTTTTGGACTTCCGCCTCAGCGCTTTCCTCCACCCCCGCATAATACTGCGGTATCGTCTCCTGAGAAACAAGATATGTGCCCAAATACAGCTCCTGGCTTTCACCATAGCCTTCTTCATCCGTCGTTATCAGATCCGCCGTTTCCCCCTCTTCATAACGGATCGTATCGTCTGCGGTAAGGATATCCTCAGCGGCAGTCACCTGGAAGGTTCCACCCGGCACGGGCTCATGCGTATCCATATCCTCCAGCCGTACAGGGATGATGTTTCTGGACGGAAAAATTTCAATGGAGACGACAAAAGGATCCGGCCAGTCATAATCATCGTCTATATCAAAATAAACGGTTTCCGCCGCATCATAGCCCTCAAGCTCCGTGATCTGCTTGAAATAGTAATGGCCCTGCTCTATTTTCTCCGGCAGATAAAACACTCCTGCCTCCGTCGTTTCATAGCTTCGGTATTCCGTTTTGACCGGATAATATGTATTCAGGAAACGCTTTGCCCCTCCGTCTCCCTTGATCTGTTCCTCATACAGTTCAAACGTAATTCCCGGAACGCGGACCGCACGGCCTGTCTCAGCATCGATCACGGTCGCATAAACAGCGGCCTTATTCCAGTCGTCTCCTGCGGTGGAAGGGAAGGGATATTCATAGCTTTCCTCCTCCGTTTCCCTTTCCTCTCCATCTCCCTCGCCGTCGCCGCCGTCATCGTTCCACCCATTGTCTCCCTCGCCATCCCAGGTGTCCGTTTCATCGTCCTCCACCGTATCCCCTGGCTGATCGTCCACTGCAAAGCTGTTGCCGGATACGGCGTCAGGCAGCGCATTTTCCGGAATCTGAACCAGATAAAGGATCAAAAGCATGATAATGAGAAACAGGACGAGCACAAAGCCTGTGATCAGATCCGTATTTGACTGCCAGTAATCTATCTCACTGTGATTGCTTTTCCTTCTCCTCATGCATCCTGCCCCCAGCTCATCATCTTTTCAAATTCCTCAACTGCCACAGACTTTGAAAGATAGAAGCCCTGCCCCTCCGTGATTCCGTTTTTGCGAAGGACGGACATCTGCTTCATATTCTCGATCCCCTCTGCCATTAAGGAAACCTGCATGCTTCTGGCCTGCTCCGCGATAGCGTTGATCCTGTCATTTTCCTTACAGAAACGCAGATCCAGCTTATATGCGTCGGCGCCGGGCGAGCCCCCGCCCGACTGGAGGGCAAAAAAATCCCCGGTAAATCCGTCTACAACGATCCGGAATCCCTTCTGCTGTACTTCCTTTTCAAATTCCAGCACAAAATTTCTTGCCTCCAGATAGGCATTCTGTGCGATGTCAAATTCAATACATCTCGGCGGAAGCCTGTATTTGTGGATCAGCTCTGAAAACACCTCCGCTATATTCAACGCGAGAATATCCGTTTTGGAAATGTTCACAGAAATCGGGACAGGGCGGATCCCCGCATCGATCCAATCCCTCATTTGGCTGCATACACGTTCCCAGATATATTGATCCAGCTTGGTGATATATCCGTTCTTTTCCAGCACGGGAATGAATACGGAGGGCGCTACCATTCCCAGCCTCGGATGCTTCCACCGCACAAGTGCCTCCGCTCCGATTATCTTCTGCGTATTCAGATCATACCTGGGCTGGAGATAAAACATAAATTCCATATTCTGAAGTCCGGACAGTATCTGCGGCATTAAAACGGATTCGCTGCCCGCATTGCTCTGGAAAGACTCTCCTGAATTTGCCAGAGAATAGTTTCCGTATTTCGGCAGGCTGCTGAGCCTGTCCTGAATCTGCTGCATGTCTTTCTTTCGGGAGTATCTGAGCTGCTCATCCGACGAAGGGATCACATTTCTCTGGAACATGGAGACAAAAATACCGAGATCGCGCACCATTATATTCCATATTATTTTGTATGTAATATTAAACGTCATAGACAGGATAACTCCGGAAATGGAGGTATAAAACGCCACCCTGACACCGGAAAAAAGATCCATTATGCTGGTCAGCGTCGCGTCAACCGAGCTGATCTGAATGCTGCTGATACCCGTCAGCAATCCGATAAAGGTTCCCAGCAGTCCCAGTCCGGTAAGCGTTCCCGGGATCTGGAGCACAACGCCCTGCCAGCTTCTCAGAGCCAGCTCCTCCTCGTTGATCATCCCGTCAATATCATCTATGATCATTCCGTTTTTCCGCTCTTCCTCTGCCTTTTCCCTGTACTCCTCAAACAGGTGGTCCAACAGCTTCTGTCCGAAAAAGGCATCCAGCCTCTGGATGGCGATCCAGGGCATGGACGACTGAAGCTCCTGTGCTTTTCTGATATTAGCCATCGCATTTTCAAAGCCGGAGATATACTGTATCAAAGGAAATACCCCAAAAATTTCCCCTGCAAGGATAATCGCCGTCATGACGCCAACGATCAGCGCAGACAGCCAGTCGGGAGAGGATATGGCCAATGCAGCCGCTCCTGCCAATATTACAAAGCACATCCCGTATGATAGCCACTTTTTCATTTCCTCTTCTCCTCTTCACCAATCCTGTTACAAATGCAGCTTTATGCGGAAAAGAAAATTGCTATCTGTAATCCCTTTTTTCTGGTTACACGATAGCAATTGGACCGCCTTTTCCGGAGCAATCGCGTCCGCATATCAGGCTCTTAACTTTGCGACCCTGCATTCCTGCAGCTCTGTCTTTTTATTCAATTCCCGCAATCTTTATTGCCGTAGAACCTTTCGCAGAGTGTTTTACTCTGCGAAAATTAACAGCTGATGCGGAGCATAAGCCTGATATTTGTTCTTCTTTTGCATCATGCGTATACCACGCAGCGAAAGGGGTAGAGAAAAGCTCTTTCACACACGCAAAACAATTTAAAAAAGCCAAAAAAGATGATATAGTAAAAGCATGGCAGAAACGATGATCATGATGGACATTTGAGGGAAAAAAGATGAATGGCAGTTCTATTATTTCACTTTGGACAAGAGCTTTAAACAGGCTATATACAACGATGATGCAGTTATTAAAAGAACGTGAATTCTCATCGAACGAGGGCCAAAGTATCCGTTATATGTTTTTTCCAAGCAGGAAAAGCAACACGCTGGTGATCGGCTTCCAGGCCTGCAATGACGCCGGAGCAAGATATAATTATGTCAGAACGATACAGAACTGCGGAGTAAACAGGCTGTTTATAAAGGATGATTTCGGTCCCAACCATTGCGGGGATTATTATCTTGGGTCTAACGGGACCTATTCTGTAGAGAAGGCGGTATATGCGTTGATCGATCTGTTTATTGACAGGACTCATCCTTCCAAAATCATTTTTATCGGTTCAAGCAAAGGCGGATATGCTGCATTGAATTTTGGCTTGAGTTATCCGGCGGCCAATATTGTGATCGCTGCTCCACAATACTATCTTGGTTCTTATCTGGATAACCCTAAATGGAAAGAAAACCTTGAAGAGATATTAGGAGAAAACGTCACTGAAGAAAATAAGCGGGCTCTTGATCTCCGCTTAAAAAGAAAAATTTCCGGGGATATGTTTGGAAATTCGCAGACAATCTATATACATTACTCAGATCAGGAACATACATATAAGGAGCATGTTAAAGATTTATTAGAGGACCTTAACGGCTCCGGGATTTCCATTCATACAGACGTAGGAAAATATTCGGTACACGAAGAGCTAAAGCACTATTTCCCTGACTATCTGCAGAAAACGATCAGAGAAATCCAAAAAAATGTTATTTGATTTTTTCTATTTTATAGTGTAAAACTTAACCGGGCAACTTGACAAATTATTTACCTGACGGTAATATAAAATTGATTTATGGATTTAATGATTATTTTCGCAGAGTAAAACACTCTATGATACCCTCGCTTTCTGATACCCCCAAAAACAGACAGGACCTCTTCATTGCTGGAGCCAGCCTGTTTTTTTTGTATTTTCAGGCAAGACAATAGTCAGACTAATAAACTGCCCCAATCCTTTTCCCATATACACAGCTTTCCAAAGAAATGCAAAAAGGTTCAGGCTGTGATCACGAATTTTCCCCTATAACATTTTTTCCCGTCTTATGGTCCGAAGACAGATAAACAGAAAGAAGGTTCATATTTTTTCTTTTCTGTTCCATAGATGGATGAACATAACGGTTCAGCGTTATATTGACATTAGAATGCCCAAGGATCTCGCTGAGACTTTTTATGTCAAATCCCAGCTCCACACATCTTGTTGCAAACGTGTGACGGAGCGAATGAAAATTCGCGTCCGATATCCCGCATTCCCTTATGATAGTCTTAAAACGGTTCTGCATGGTCCTTGGCTCCATATAGCGGTTTTCCTTCCCCGTAAGGAAAAAGCTGGCATCAGACTCCCTGCGTTCAACGACCAGGCTGAAAATCTCATCCGGCAGCGGTATGCTTCGGATGGAACAGCTGCTTTTAGGAGATGAGATCAGGAGTACGGTTTTCTTCCCCTCCGCATCGCGTCTTTGAAGCCGCTGCATGGTTCTTCTTATCTGTATCGTACTTTCTTCAAATGAAATGTCCTCCCATTTTAAAGCGCAGATTTCTCCGATCCGCATTCCCGTATACAGACAAAGCAATATTCCCAGATTGCACAGCGTAAGATGTTCCAATAGATAGCTGCTGAGCCTGTGCTGCTCCGACAGGCTCAAAACCCTTAACGGCCGTTGGAACTGTCCGACCGACGGCCAGTCGCGGACCGCACATTCAAAGCCGCCTTCCCTGGAAGCGAACTTATAAATGGCCTTTAATACGGTCAAAATATCGACTGCCGTTTTAGGCGACCTTCTTAAAGCACCTTTTTCCTCCGGCCGGATCAAAGTGTTGCAGAAGGCCAGGACATCTGCACTGGTAATATCCGTCATATTCATCTCCCTGAAATAAGGGAGCAGGTGGATATTAATGATATTCCGGTACTTTACAATACTGGATTCCTTTAACCTTGGCTGAACGCGTTCCATCCAGAGCTCGCTTGCTCTGCGAAAGCTTTCCACAGTAGTTTCTTTTTCTCCTCTCATCATTACCTCCGTTTCATTTGATGTTTACAACATTTTTGTAGCCAAATGTAATATTACCAAATTTCAGGCCGCTCTTCCTGAAAGATATGATATGTTTGAACCCTTCTGGTTCTCTTGCCGTTTTCCTGCGCTTCAATGTTTTTTATTGCATTTCACAGATGAAAACTTGACAACTCTTCAAAGGAAATGTAAAATTTCTTTATGCTAACGATTTTGGGCAGCTTTTTGCAAAGCAGGATACTCTGCGATGCTTTCCTTTTTTTGCGCCGTATGGGGCAGGAACAAAAAAATAGAATCTTCCGGTTTGGCAAACCTGTAGAAATGCAGGGACGCAAAGCTTGGAACCTGACATGCGGCCCAACCGGCCCATAAGGTTGTCCGGCTGCAATCATTCTGTGATTGTAGCCTTTTTCTTTTAAATTTAACCGGCCCGGGGAGCTCCATATCCGCAGCTTCTCCTTTTAATTCCGGTTCAGAAGGACGGGTGCCTATATAATTATGAAAGATCTGCTTATCACAGGCTGCACCAGCTTAATAAAAAATGATGTGCCCAAAAGGCTTCCTGAGGAGATCCGCCCGGTGGTCGCCGGAAAGGACTGCGCGCACCGCCCCGGGAAGCGCTTTTACCATACATACCCCGGCGAGGATACCTTCAGCCAGCTTTTTGACGTCTATTCCTTCAGCTGCATTGTGTTCGTATCCGGCTATGCCGACGGCGGCCGGGGCTATGCCGATGAGCTGCATGAGCTGGAAAAGACGCTTCTTCTGGCCATCCATTCTCATGTGGACAAATTCATCCTCCTCTCCACCGAACAGAGCCAGAACTATGTTCCGGTACCCGGACCTGGCGGGGCGGAGCTGGATCGGGATTACTTTCAAAGCGCTGCTCTGTGTGCCAGTCAGGAGGAAGCTCTGTGCCGCTTCTACGCCGGAAGGGCTTCTCTGAAGACGATCATTCTCCGCCTTCCTTATCTGGCGGACAGCTCCAACAGCTCGAATTTCCTTGGCTCCGTATTCCGTCAGGCAGTCCAGAAGAAAAAAGTGCTCCTGCCCTGTCATGCCTATGACAGGCTCGATTTTATCAGTCAGCGGGATCTGGCTGCCCTGATCGGCCGGATCGTGGAGGAGGACGACGACGTTTCCGACGCATATTACGTGAGCAGCGGCTACCTTCACACCTTCGGCGACCTTGAGGCGCTTCTTCGAAGCACGGATCCCGGCATGAAGATTCTCTATGAGAATAATGCGGATGTTATAAACAGGGAGGACTATCCCAAAAGGCTTCGCAGGACATACGGATGGATCCCCAGGGACGACGTCATGGAGCAGATCCTGAACCTGTACCAGCGGTATACGGCTTCCGCCGGGAAAAAGCGCAGAACCCTGAGTGATCTGGCGGAAGCGCTTTTAAACAGGAGCGGACGGGTGGTGGGATACGCTGAAATGCTCATTGTCTTCATACTGTCAGAGCTTCTTCATCATTTTCTTGGAAACGACGTTTATTTCCGTTTCGTGGATGTCAGACTGTTTTTCGTGGTCATTATGGGTACCGTTCACGGAATCCGTGTGGGAGTTGTGTCCGCTCTCCTATCCTGCATCGCGCTGTTTTTTCAGTATATGGATCAGGGTGTGGACTGGACGCTTCTGTTCTATAATGTAGAAAACTGGATCCCTTTCATGATCTATATCATGGCAGGCTCCGTAACAGGCTATATCAAAAACAAAAAAACGGAGGAAATCCGCTTTTCTCAGGAGGAATACAGCCTTCTGCGCGATAAATATATTTTCCTCAACGAGGTATATCAGAGCGCGATGGAAAACAAGGGAGAATATAAGAAGCAGATCCTTGGCTTCAAGGACAGCTTCGGCCGTATTTTCGACGCTGTTCAGAAGCTGGACAACGTCCTTCCGCAGGGTATCTTTCTGGAAGCGCTCGTAACCATGGAAGATATTTTGGAAAATCACAGCATCGCCATCTACTCCGTGGATCGCTATGAGCGCTTCGGAAGGCTTGTCGCCTGCTCCAATCAGATGCGCTCCCGACTGCCAAAATCCGCTGTTCTGGAGGAAATCGGGGATTTGTTCCGTACCGTCCGGGAAGGGAACGTTTATAAAAATACACAGATGACGGAAGGCCTTCCGGTATATGCAAACGGCATTTTCCGGGACGGCAGGCTCGTTCTGTTCGTCGTCATCTATGAGGTAAGCCCGGAGCAGTACGGAATGAGTTATATGAACATGTTCCGTATCCTCTGCGGACTGGTCCAGACCGCTTTTCTGCGGGCGCTGGAATATGAGGAGCTGACTGAGCAGCAGACCTACTATCCGGATACCAATGTGATGCACACGGAAAGATTTATGGAAATTCTCACTGTTCAGGAGGAAATGAGAGATCGCCAGATCGCGGAATATGTGCTTCTTCAGCTGGAAGAAACGGATAAAAAGCGAATCAGCGATAAGCTTTCCCGCCTGATCCGAACAGCCGACGTAATCGGTGAGGGGCCGGATGGAAAGCTGTATCTGCTGCTCACGCAGGTCAACCAGGAAAGCTTTCATTTCGTGGAAAGCCGTCTGGTTTCTGCGGGGTTACACTATCACGTGACAGAGAAAGTAGGTGGATAAATGCTGCTTTTTTTAGTGATCCTTCACTGTATTCTCTGCCTTACAGCCTATCTTCTGATAAAATTCGGTATATTGAAAAGCAGCTCCGCCGTCATGCCGATCGTTTTTTTCATTCCGGTGTTTGGCTTTTTCTGCCTGTTTGTTCTGGAATGGGAATCCCGGGGAGATCAGGAAAGCAAGAGGGAGGTCGGCATAGAAAAGCTGAAAATAAACGATGAGATTCACAGAAGCATCCTGATGGAGGAGGAACCCGCAAAGGATCTGATCGTCCCTCTTCAGGAGGCCCTTCTGATCAACGACGCCTCCACGCGCCGCGAGCTGATCATGGATATTCTGTATCATGACACAGGGCAGTATGTGGATGTGCTGAATAAAGCACGCATGAACGACGACGTTGAGGTTGTTCACTATGCGACCACAGCGATGGTGGAGCTGCAGAAGGATTATGAAGACAGGCTGCAGAGCGAACGCCAGGCCTGGGATGAGGAAAAGTCCTCTCCTGCTCTTTCCGGCGCTTATCTGCGGACTTTGGAGACATATATTGACAGCGGGCTTTTGGAAGGAAATATGAAACGAAGCAGGCAGATGGAGCTGGAGGAGCTTTTGGAATATAAGATCCAAAATGATGAAAAGACGGAGGAGGAAGAGCTTTCCCTCTATCACAGGCGCTTCGACAATTCTCTTTCCCTGGAGGAATATACCGTTTCCTCTGCCTGTGCCGAATATGTTCTGAACAAATGGCCGCAGATGGAGGATGGATATCTGATGAACCTCCGGCTCGGCATACAGCGCAGAGAGAGGGACAGGATCACGCGCATGCTTGATCTGATCGTTAAAAGAAACATTTACCTTTCTCCAGACGCAAGAAAAACTGTGGATTTCTGGAAGGATGACAATGGCAGAAAGAACTAAAAGACAGAAAAAAATAACAAAAAAACATTTTCGGATTCTGTTTGGCAGAATGCAGTGGGCAATGCTTCTGTTCTTTCTGATGGTTACGGTACTGCTTATAGAAAGACGCAATATCATATATAACAGCACTGACCGTTGCCCTGCCATACTGGATCAAAGCGTTTTTACAGAGGGGGCCTTTGATAAGGAACCGGAATGTCTGGTAATATGGGACAGCTCTGTTCCTTCCTCTGTATCGGCGCGGCAACAGATGTCTGAGGTCCTTACTCAAATGAAGGTTCCATTCCAGGAACAGGATATGCATACGAACAGCGTCCTCCGGCTTTCCGGTTACGAAAACGCAGTCATCGCATTGGATGATTATGACGTATTCGGCAGCCAGATCTTCAACCTGTTTGACGCGGTAGAGGATGGTATGAATCTCCTCACAGTCTGCTCTCCGTCCACCCTATCCCACTTCAGCCTGATCATGGGGCGCATGGGAATCCGTGAAATTGGCTATGAGCAGTATCGGGTAACGGGCCTTCGCTTTCTCTCTGATTTTATGATAGGGGGCCGGCTCAGGGATTATGAGATTACCGATCCTTATGATTCTTCCAGCACGGTTTCCTTATATGACGATTGTATCGTGCATATGGTGAGCGCGGATGAACGTGAAATGCCGATTATCTGGGAATACTCCCACGGAAAAGGGAAAATTGTGGTAAATAACCTGAACTATTTTGAAAAGGCCTACCGCGGTTTTTATTCCGCTTCCTACGGCCTGCTTTCCGATGTCTGTGTCTATCCGGTAATCAATGCCTCCTCCTTCTATCTGGATGACTTCCCCTCTCCCGTTCCTGCCGGCGAGGGAGAATATATCCAGCGGGATTACAATATGGATATCGGTACCTTTTATACAAATGTCTGGTGGCCGGATATAAAAAATCTGGCCCAAAAATATGACGTCGAATACACGGGACTGGTCATCGAAAATTATTCCGACGAAAATCAAGCTCCTTTAGAAGGAAATGATGACTTACATCGTTTCCGGTATTTCGGGAACGATCTGCTGGATGAGGGCGGAGAAATCGGCTTCCATGGCTATAATCACATGCCCCTGGTTCTCGACAATTTTGACTATCAGGATGAATTTGACTCATATAAACAATGGGAGAGCGCTGACGATATCCGCGCCTCCATGCAGGAGCTGAACCGCTTCTGCAGCACCGTATTTCCGGAAGAAGCCTTTTCCGTTTATGTGCCTCCCTCCAATATTCTCTCTGCGGAGGGACGACAGATTCTTGCTGAGGATTTTCTGGATGTTCAGGCGATCGCAAGCATCTATTTTGTGGGCGAATTTGAATACAGTCAGGAATTTGAGGTGGCGGAGGACGGAATCATAGAAACGCCCAGAATCATTTCCGGTTACATAATAGACCCTTATATGGAGATTGCCGCTCTTTCCGAGCTGAACCTGCACTACGTCAGCTCCCATTTCCAGCACCCGGATGATGTGCTGGATGAAGACAGAGGAGCTTCTCTGGGCTGGGAGGCCATGAGAGACCGCTTGGATGAGTATATGAGCTGGCTCTATACAGCCGCCCCTGAGATCCGGAATCTGACGGGCTCAGAGATTGCCGGAGCCGTACAGCGATATTTCTTTTTGGATTCAAAAGTAGAAATGGATGCAGACGCAGTCAAAATCAGCCTTTCCAATTTTCAGGACGAGGCCTGGCTTTTTGTCCGTATGAATAAAGAAAGGCCGGCCGATGTGCAGGGCGGGACGCTGACGGAGCTGGCCGGCGGCCTCTATCTGCTGGAAGCTCACTCCAACGAGGTGATCATCAATCTGGAGGCATAGGAAGAATTTCATGAAAAAAGGACAACAGTTTCATTTCTTTCCCGTTATTATAATATGCGCTGCGTTCGCTCTGCTCTCCGTCGCACTGATCGGCCAGCAGTATTATGGAACTTCCTCTGCGGACAGCAGGCTTTCCATTCTTCCCGCAGACAGCTTTCAGTCTGTCAGTCCGGATACAGCCGAGGCATTGGGCAAAGAAAGCTCTTTGGGTACAGAATGCCTTGTTCTTGTAAACAGCACAGAGGAAAATTCCGTTCTCGCGGAAGCAGACATCCGCGCTCTGTTTAAGCAGCTTAAGGTAAACGCAGATTTCGTAGATGTATCAAAGGAGACGATTCCTTCCTTTGCTTCCTATGAGAAGGTCGTGACCGCTCTTGTGGAATACGGCATTCTGGGAGAACGGGCCTATGACCTGATGGACTGGGTTTTTGAGGGCGGCGGGCTGATGGTCTATTTTCCACCTCAGGGTGATCTCTTTTTCCGAGCCCTGGGAGTACAGATGGGCATTCAGGAATCAGGCTGGTCCATGTATGAACTCACCGGCATCCGATTCAAATCAGATCTGATTCTGGGCGGACAGGGAAAGGATTTTTCCATTGAGGAATCCTTTGAATCCTCCCTCACTCTGGATCTGACCTCTGACTGTACCGTTCACATCGTAAGTGCCAATGAACGGGAGCTTCCTCTGCTGTGGGAGCGTCGGCACGGCGAAGGCAAGGTTGTCTTTATGAACTTCGGAATCATGGGCAAGTCCTATCGCGGGCTTTATGCAGCGGCCTACAGCCTTCTTTCCGATGCTTTCTGCTGGCCCGTCATCAACGCAAGCTCTTTCTATATTGATGATTTCCCTTCTCCCATTCCGGCCGGAACCAGCTCTTATATTGAGCGGGATTACGGAATCAGCATTGCGGATTTTTATACCGGCGTCTGGTGGCCGGATCTTCTGGAGCTGGCGGAGGAATACGGGATCCGTTACAGCGGAATGATCATTGAGAGCTATTCCGACCAGACAGAGGCACCCTTTGATGTCAACATGAATACGCAGAGATTCAGTTATTTCGGCTCCTCTCTGCTGAAAAACGGTGGAGAAATCGGTCTGCATGGATACAATCATATCCCTTTGTGCTTTGAAGGCTTTGCACCGGAAGACACACAGACCGGTATCCGGGAAACGTACGAATACGATTACTGGAACACAAGGGAGGACATGAGCGCATCCATACAGGAGCTGATCCGCTTTACCAGCGAGCTGTTTTCCGGCGCCTCCCTTCAGGTTTACTCCCCTCCCGCAAATATCCTTTCCTCGGAAGGAAGGCAGCTTCTGACGGAGGATTTTCCGCAGATCAAAGCGATCGCCGGTGTATATTCAGAAGGGGGCCTGGAATATACCCAGGAGTTTAAGGTAGCAGAGGATGGAATCATCGAAACTCCCCGCGTCATTTCCGGACTGGTCATCAATTCCTATATGGAGCTTTCCGCCCTGTCGGAATTAAACCTCCATTATGTGAATTCCCATTATCAGACCCCTGACGAGGTACTGAATGCGGACCCTGGCGCGCAGGACGGCTGGAAATCCATGAAGGAAAGCTTTCAGGAGTACCTGGGCTGGCTGTATGGTGCCGCCGCAGACATCCGCAATCTGACAGCCTCTGAAATGGCCGGAGCGGTGCAGCGTTGGTATTATCTGGACGTGGAGCAGACGGTCACAGAGGATGAGATCATTCTGAAGCTGGATCATTTTCAGGATGAGGGCTTCCTGTTCCTCAGAATCAACGAAAGGCCGCCCGAGGACCCGGAAACATGCATTACCGGGGGAAGCCTGCAGGATATGGGCGGCGGCCTGTATCTGGTCACCGCCACATCAGACCATATCGTGATCCAACGGGGAAGGGAATAAATCCAGGCTGTCAAAGGATGCGGTTTCCGCCGCAGGAGCAGAGGAAAATATGAGAATCTGTGTCATACTTGAAGGGTGTTATCCCTATGTAACAGGCGGTGTGTCCACCTGGATGCATCAATACATCAAAGCCATGCCGGAGCACGAATTCGTTCTTCTGACCATAGGAGCTTCCTCCGAGGACAAAGGGAAATTTAAGTATGAGCTTCCGGACAATGTGGTTGAGGTTCAGGAAATCTTTCTTCAGGATGCTCTGAAGCTTCCTTCGGATGGGAAGAAATATAAGTTTGCAGGAAAGGAGCTGCAGGCTCTTACAGACTTTGTTCACTGCAAAAGCCCGGACTGGGAGGTTCTGTTTGGCATGTACAACGATAAGAAAATACCGCCCATGTCTTTTCTGACCAGTCAGGAATTTTTGAATATCCTGATCCGGATCTGCGAACAAGACTATCCATATACGGCATTTTCCGATATGTTTCACACGCTGCGCTCCATGTTCCTCCCCGTCCTGTATACCATCAGTCAGGATATTCCAAAGGCGGATATTTATCATGCCATCGCCACCGGCTACAGCGGTCTGCTGGCAAGACTTGGAAGCTACAAATACCATGTTCCCTTTATGCTGACAGAGCACGGAATCTACACAAGAGAACGGGAGGAGGAAATCATCCGCGCCAGGTGGGTTCCCGCAGCATTCAAGCGGTTCTGGGTCCGCTTCTTCTATATGCTGTCGGATGCGGTATACAGCAAAGCGTCGATGATCACAAGCCTGTTCGATAACGCGGGGAAAACCCAGATCGAAATGGGCTGTCCTCCAGAACGCTGCAGAGTCATTCCCAACGGCATTCATTTTGAGAGATTCTGCAATATACCGCTGAAAAAGGCGGACGGCTGGATCGACATAGGAGCCATTGTCCGTCTGGCGCCGATCAAGGATATCAAAACACTGATCTATTCCTTTTATGAGCTGCGGTTCCGTCTTCAGAACGTACGGCTGCACATCATCGGACCGGTAGACGACGAACAGTATGCGAAGGAATGCTATGAGCTCGTCGAGCAGCTCGGGGTGGAAGAGGTCATTTTCACCGGTATGGTCAACGTGCTGGAATACATGGAAAAGCTGGACTTTACCATCCTTACCAGCATCTCCGAGGGGCAGCCGCTCTCCGTTCTTGAGTCCTTCGCCGCAGGCCGTCCCTGTGTGACCACGGATGTGGGATGCTGCCGGGAGCTGTTAAACGGAATGGAAGGCGACGATCTGGGATGCGCCGGCTTCTGTACGCCCCCCATGGAAAGAGAAGCACTGTGCAATGCCATGGAACGAATGAGCGTGCGGACAGAGGAGCGTTACCGGATGGGGCAGATCGGCAAGCGGCGCGTCGAGCTTTACTATCGCCACAACGATATGATTCGAAATTACAGAAATGCGTATACAGAGGTGATGAATAATTGGCAGGAATCGGTTTCTCACTGAAAAAATTATTTACGAAAAAGGGGCTGTTCAGCCTGTGCCGCGCCTACGGCTATGCGGGGCTGATCTGTGCGGGACCCATGATCCTCGGCGTGATACTGCTGGTCAGCGTCGCCTTTCTCTCGCAGCTTGCCGGCATGTCCAGGCATGACAGAGAGCTGTTGAATTGTATGCTTACCTACTGTCTGCTGGCCTCTCTCACCACCACCAGCATATTCAACATGACGGCGACCCGTTTTGTATCTGATATGCTGTATGAGGAAAAACCGGAAAGGATCATTCCCAGCCTGTACGGCAGCACGACGATCCTGCTGACCGGCGGCTGCCTTGTCTGGGCCGTCTTTCTCCATTTTTCCGGTGTGCTGACGGTCTATAAGCTGCTCTGTCTGTGGTTTTACGCGATTTTGATCGTAGTCTGGATGGAAATGAATTATCTGACCGCGCTGAAGGATTATAAGGTTTTGGTACGGGACTTTGCCATCTCTCTTGCCTGCGGGCTTCTGCTTGCCCTATTGATGGTGCTGTTCCGCCATGTTACGATCACGACGCTTTTTCTCTGTGTCATACTGGCATACGGGCTTCTGATGGCGCTGTACTACAGACAGCTTCTGAAATATTTTCCTCGGAGCGAGGGAAGCCGTTTTTCCTTCCTGCGCTGGCTGGAAAAATACCGCTCGTTGGCCTTTACAGGAATTTTTGTCAACCTCGGGCTGTTCGCTCACCTGGTGATCATGTACTTCGGGCCGCTTCAGGTACAGGTAGAGGGGCTGTTCTACGGCGCTCCCATGCATGACGTTCCCGCCCTGTGCGCCTTTTTCTCCATCCTGATCACCACGATCAACTTCGTGACCTCGGTGGAGGTACGCTTCTACCCTCAGTATCGGAATTACTACAGCCTGTTCAACGACAACGGCTCCATCCGTGATATCGAGCAGGCGGAGGACGAAATGCTGTCCGTGCTGCGTCAGGAGCTGGCCTTCAACGCTCACAAGCAGTTGATCACCACTCTGCTTTTCATCGTGATCGGCTCCCTTGTTCTGGAGCTGCTGCCGCTGGGCTTCAACGATACCTCGATGGGGATTTACCGGCTGCTCTGCGCTGGCTACGGCCTGTATGCCATCAGCAATACGATCATGCTGATTTTGCTGTATTATGAGGACTATACAGGCGCGCTGCTTTCAACCTTCGCTTTCGCAGCCGTCAGCATTGCCGGCACCGTTCTGCAGATTTTGTATGGGCAGATCAATTTCTATGGCCTGGGATTTTTGATCGGCAGTCTAGCCTTTTATCTGGTCAGTTGGATCCGGCTGGAATGGTATACCAGAAGGCTGCCCTACTACCTGCTATGTAAGGGAGCCATCGTAGAAAATAAAAAGCTGGGAATACTCTCCCGACTTTGCAACTATCTGGAACGTAAGGAAGGAGCAGTTCATGAAAAGTAATCTGCAAATATTTTTAGTGATCGGCGCAATGCTGCTTCTGCTGGGAGGATGCGCTCTGTCTGAGGGGAACGGAGGAGACGGACGTAACTCCTCCCAGCAGCAGGACTCTGATCCCCTGGCATCCACGCCCGTAGAAACGGTTTCTGCCTCTGTAGAGGATTATAAGCTGAGAGATAAAGCTTCCGTCTATGAGGATGATGATGAAGGCAGCGTGGTTACCATGTATCTGACAGTCCGGGAGGGAAATTCCGCGGAAAATACAGACCATACCTGGACAGAAGTCAACACCTATTCCAAATATTGGTATGAGGATCAGGGCATCCCCCAGTATGCAGTGGAAGGACTGCTGCAGATCGGCGATGAAAACGGCCTGATTCCCGGCGAGCTTGGTTATGGAGAGGAAATTCCCAATGCCATCGTCAAGATCAGAGGCCAGACCTCTACGAAAAGGGAGCAGAAAAATTACAAAATAGAGATTAAGGAAGGCCAGGGAGAATGGCGCGATCAGCGTACTATCAATCTGAACAAGCATGGGGGCGAGGGTCTTCGCTTTAAAAACAAGCTCGCCTACGACCTGATGAAGGATATCCCCGAGATGATGTCCGCCCGTACACAGTTTGTTCATCTGTATGTCAAGGATGAAACGGAAGGCGGAAGCGGCGTATTCGAGGATTACGGGCTTTATACCCAGGTGGAACAGATTAACGGCAGATATCTGAAGACCCACGGTCTGGACAACAAGGGACATCTTTACAAGAACGAGTTCTTTGAATTCCTCCGATATGAGGACGCGATCAAGCTCGCGACCGATCCCACCTTTGATCTTGATGAATTTGAAACCTATCTTGAGGTCAAAGGGGACACAGATCACAGCAAGCTCATAGAGATGCTGGAGGATGTGAACGATTATTCCATCCCCATTGAGGATACCGTTGAAAAATGGTTTGATACGGAAAATTTATACTACTGGATGGGCTTTCACATTCTGACCGGAAATATAGATACGGAAGCCAGAAATTATTTTATCTACAGCCCTTTGAACCTGGACAAATTTTATTTTATCTCCTGGGATAACGACGGTGCCTTTGATCTGACGGAAAATGAGGTGAGAGGCACAAGCGGCCGCGGGGGAAGCTGGCAGAACGGGGTCAGCAACTACTGGGGTGTCGTCCTGTTCCAGCGCATGTATAAGAATGAAGAATACAGAAACGGCCTGACACAGGTTATTGAAACGCTCCGCACCCAGTATCTGACGAAGGATAAGATCAACAGCCTGGTCAATACCTACCGGGATGTGGTTAAGCCCTATGTGTACAGCATGCCTGATATTTTATATGCGCAGCTTACAGAAGATGAGTATGACATCGTCGCCGATGGGCTTGCCGATGAGATAGAACAGAATTATCAGACCTACCTGGAATCCCTGGAAAGACCGATGCCCTTTTACATCGCGGTTCCCACGCAGGAGAACGGACAGCTTCATCTCTCCTGGGATGCTTCCTATGACTTTGACAATGAAAATATTACCTACACAGTAGAGCTTGCCACCGATTTTCTGTTCCAGAACGTAATCTTTTCTCAGCATAATGTGCGCATCCCGCAGGCCGATACCTCTGCCCTGCCAGAGGGCCAGTATTTTATCCGGGTCCGTGCGACGAACGAATCCGGGCATACGCAGGATGCCTTTGATTACTATGTTGCGGAAGGCAGCAGTTCATACAAGATCTACAGTACCAAGTGCTTTTATGTCCTGGCAGACGGCAGAATCAGGGAGTATGTGTACGATGAAGGCGAATAAACCTCTTTCCAACAAAAACACCTCCTACGGCACCTTCCGCAACGAATGGAAATACTATCTCTCCCTCTGGGACTGCCAGGCGCAGAAGGAAAGATTCCAGACCGTCATGCAGCGGGATCCCCATGCCGTAGGCGGCCTGTATTCCATCCGGAGCCTGTATTTTGACGATTACTGGAACAGCTCCTACAACGACAAGATGGCGGGTGTGAACTACCGGAAAAAATACCGGATCCGGATCTACAACTGCAGCGATTCCGCCATCCGGCTGGAGCGCAAGATCAAGCTCGGAAACTACATCCACAAGGATTCCGCCCGCCTGACCCGGCAGGAATATGAATGGATCATGGAAGGCCGCTACGACTTCCTGCTGAAGCATACCGAGCGGCTCTGCCGGGAATTCTGGTTCGAATGTACCTCAAACCTGATGCGTCCGAAGGTCATCGTGGACTATGAGCGGGAGCCCTTCATCCTTCCTGAGGGAGACGTGCGGATTACCTTCGATTCCAACGTAAGAGCCGCCTCGCCGGAGAACGATCTGTTTGATCCTTCTCTCCCGTCCTATGAAATGATCCCTTACGGGAAAACCATCATGGAGGTAAAATTCACGGAATTTCTTCCCATGGTCATCAAGGAGGTGCTTCCTCCCGGGGAACAGGAATTCTCGGCGATCTCCAAATATACGCTGTGCTATGAAAAGCTTTGCTACCGGACCGATGCGCTGTCCCTGATCACCAGATCGGAAAAGCCGCGTTAGACACTTCGCCGCCCTGCGGCAGAATGAGAGGGAATATACAGTTATGAGATTACAGGATTATTTTAAAAATTCAGTGTGGGAATCCTTTGCCAGCAGTCAGGGCCTGACTCTGGACACAACGACGCAGATCATCGTTTCCATGCTGGTCGCCCTGATCATGGGCCTGTTCATTTACAAGATTTATCAGATCTATTTTGGAGGCGTGGTATTTTCACGCTCCTTCGCCACAACGCTGGTCGGCATGGCCGTGCTGACCTGCATGCTGACCCTGGCCATCAGCACCAACATCGTTATCTCTCTCGGTATGGTGGGCGCGCTCTCCATCGTGCGTTACAGGACGGCCATCAAGGATCCCATGGATCTTCTGTACCTGTTCTGGTCCATCTCCGTCGGGATCACATCGGGCGCAGGAATGTATGTCCTGGTGGTGGCGGCAAGCCTCATCATGCTGATCCTGATACATATCCTGTACCACAGGCAGAAACGGGGCATGATCTACATCATGGTGGTCCACTATCAGGGCGAGCTGACCGGGGACGAGGTGCTGCGCGCTCTGAAGAAGCTGCGCTATCAGCTCAAATCCAAAACCTTCCGCGGCGATCTGACAGAAATGACGCTGGAGGTCTACTGCCGTTCCGATAACACCGTTTTTCTGGAAAACATCAAAGCGATAGAACAGGTAAAGGATGTCACTCTGATTCAGTATAATGGAGAATATCATGGATAAAAGCATCAGGTGGAAAATTGCCGCGGCAGTCATCATCGCGGTCTGTGTCGTTTTCGCAGCGGTTTCCATTTATCTGATCCCCAGACTGTATAATCTCTCTGCGGAAGCGGATTTCACCTATGATGATAAGATCGTCGGTTTTCCCATGACCGGATATGCTCCTTCCGCCGAGGAGGATTTTGCCGAGAAGGCCAGCCTGGTCTTTATCAACCTGACCTGGGCGGAATGGGAGCCGGAAAGAGGGAAATATGATATTGCCGGGCTGGAAGAGAAATACCAGCTCAACCGCTGGAAAGCTGCAGGAAAGCATGCCGTCCTCCGTTTTGTCTGCGACAGGCCAGGAAGCGAGACGCACATGGATATTCCCCAGTGGCTGTACGAGCGGACCGGCGACGGAGTTTTTTACGATATCGACTATGGCATGGGCTACTGCCCCGACTATTCCAATGAAGCGTTTATCGAGGCGCACCGGGCCGCCCTTCAGGCCCTTGGAGAATATTTCAGCCAGGATACCTTTCTTGCCTATGTGGAGCTTGGAAGCCTGGGACACTGGGGCGAATGGCATACGCTGCATGAGGCGGGCCTTCCGGCCATGCCCGACATGGATACCTGCTGGCAGTACGCAAACCACTATTCCGATTCCTTCATCAACGCAAAGCTGCTGATGCGCCGCAATTACGTGATCGCGGCGGACGGAAACATGGGCCTGTACAACGACATGGTTGGGCATGCAGGAGACACGCAGGAATGGCTGGACTGGCAGAAGGACGGCGGCTATTATGAGCTTCCTGACGGATCTCTCCCCTACAAACCCATGGAGGAGGTCTGGAATACGGCCCCGGTGGGCGGGGAATTCACCGGCTCCATCCCCATGGAACAGATACTCACCGAGGATCTGACGCAGACGCTCGCTTATATCGAACAGTCTCACATGACCTTCCTCGGCCCCCATACGCCGCTGAGATATGAGAATGCGGAAGAAGACATGGCTGAAAAAATCGCGGCAGTTGAGGCGCAGCTTGGATACCGCTACTGGATCTCGCATCTGTCGGTGGATATCAGCTATATGGATCAGACCTTTGAAATCTCTCTCACCTGGGAAAATTCGGGGGCAGCGCCTGTTTATTTTGAATGGCCTGTCATGATGTATGTGTACGATAAGGACGGAAGCCTGAAATACTGGGACAGTGTTGATCTGTCTCTTACAGAGCTGATACCGGGAGCCTCCGTTACCACAACGAACAGCATCCCTTTCAACGATCTGTTCCGGGAAGGCTATACCATAGGGATCGGCATTCTGGATCCGATGACCGAACAGCCGGCCGTAGAGCTGTGCATGAATAAGGAATACCGGGACGGGATCAACATACTCTATACCTATGACGGAAGCACTGGCAAAACCTTTTAAAAAATTAGATAAAGGAGGACGGGAAATTGGAAGATAAAGACATTTTCCGGACTGCGGTATTTGGCGGATACCAGAAGGAAGACGTAACGGATTACATCCGTTCTCTGGAAAACGAGAACGAAACGCTCCGGATCCTTGCGAATAAAGAAAAAAGCGATCTCAGGACTCAGCTTGAGAAGGAAAAGGCAGTAAGCGAAGAGCTGAAAACCTCTCTGGCTGCCATGCACGATAAGATCGCTTCCCTGGAGAACAGGCCGGAGCCGCCGGAAAGCACGGAAAATACGGAAAACACGCAGCGCAGTCCCGTTGCTGAACAGAATGAAGCCATGGAAAAAGCGGCCGCAGCGGAGGCCTCCGCGCAGCAGAGCCGTCTGCTGCAGGAGCAGCAGCTCCTGGCCGAAAATCTGATGCGGATGCAGAAGGAAATGCAGACACAATGGCAGAAGGAGCTGGAGCAGCTCCGCCAATCCTGGGAAGAAATCCGGGAGAGGCTCGAAAGCGATGCCCTGTCCCGCTCTCCTCTTTCGCAAAACAGCCCGCCTCAGAGCAGCGGCGAACCGCCCAGACCTCAGCCTGCTGCACAGGAGGATTTCCCTTCCGCTTTCAAACAGGCAAAGGAGGATATGGAACAGGCGGTTGCTGATTCAGAACAGGCGATTATCGATTCAGAGCAGGCGATTACCGATTCAGCGCAGGCGGTTGCTGATTCATCGCAGGCGGTTGCTGATTCAGCGCAGGCGGTTACTGAGCTGGAGGAAGCGGCTTCCGCTGCTGTGGTCCCCGCTCCTGCGGCGCACACCGCTTCCGCTTCGGAGCCGACGGAACAGGACGAAGCCTCATCCGGGGAGGTCTGCACGCAGGCTCCTGACTCTGCTCCTGATTTTGCTCCTGATCTTGCTCCCGGTACCGCTCCTGACGATTCTCCGGCGCCTGTCCTGCCGCAGTATGCACACAAGGCCGACGCTTCCATCTCCCGGTCGCAGAAGCATCTTGAGGAGCTGCTTCTGAAGCTGGATAATTTCTAAAACATACGGATTGAGAGGAAAAAATAGATGAAAAAATTTCGAACAGCCTTATTTAACGGATACCAGAAGGGTGCGGTCGATGAATATCTGGAGGAACTGACAAATGAGCTGGAGGAGCTGCGCGAGGACGCCATAAAGGCCCAGTCCGCAGACCAACTCAGCGCCAGGCTGAAGCAGGCGGAGGAGCAGAACGCACAGCTTAAAAAGCAGCTTCAGGAGCAGTCCGCGAAACTGGAAGAAGAAGCCGCTCAGAGCAAAAGACTTCTTGCGGAGCAGGAAAAACAACTCGCAGACCAGGAGCTCAGGCTCCGGCAAAAGGAACAGGAATTTCAGCAGGAACGCAAGCGGATTCTGGAGCAGAACACAGAATATGCGCAAAACGCTGAAAAGCTGAAAAAGTACGAAACCGATTATTCCTCCTTTATGGATCTGATGGTGGATATGAAGGCTCAGGCCCGCAAAATTGTAACGGACGCGCAGGCCGATGCGGAGGAGATCCTGCTCATGGCGCGGAAAGACGCGGACGGCATCACGGAATCCGCCCAGGCAGACGCGGAAAAAATCACCGGTCAGGCAATGCTTGAGGCAGACGATTACCGCAGGAACATGGAAAGCGAGCTGGAAAAACGAAAGGAAGAGGAAGCTCTGAAATTCCAGATGGCGCGTTTCAAGATCGCAGGATATCTGGATTCCCTGAACCGCTCCCAGAACAAGCTCCTTGAGGTATACGAGGAATTCGGCCGGATCGTGGGACAGCTGCCTCTCAGGCTCGGAGACGTATTTTCCGAAAAGGATTTTGAGCTTCTTGACGACCCTCGGAAGGAGGAAAAGCCCTCTGAACAGAATACGCAGGAAAACGAGTGATGAGTGAAACAGCTCCGGAAAGCAAGTGACTCACAGCCTCAGCTCTGCCGGAAACCATCCGAGTGCGCCTGTGGTATATCGCGGCTGAATTCAATCAGGAAACTTCCATGTCAGGCAGTCCTTTTTCATTTGAACTATATCATTCCTGCGGACAGGCAGGGGGCTTTTGCAGTATCCACAAACAGGCCCTGCCTCCTATGGAGGTATTTTCAACAGAAAGGCTGCCTCCGTGTTTTTGGGCTA
The DNA here is from genome assembly GCA_019119595.1 of Candidatus Eisenbergiella merdavium. Lineage (GTDB taxonomy): Bacteria > Bacillota > Clostridia > Lachnospirales > Lachnospiraceae > Eisenbergiella > Eisenbergiella merdavium. The sequence continues at coordinate 126,145 of DWWS01000050.1, forward strand.
TCTGCGATGCGAAGTAAAGCCCCATGCCCATGTGTCCATCCTGGGGGCGGCTGCCATCCTGCGTATAAAACGTCCTTCCCGCTTTTACCAGCGCTTCCGCCGAAAAGCCCGGGCCGCTGTCCTGAACCCAGATCCCTGTCTGATCCTCCAGAAATTCCACGCCAAGCATAATGGTTCCCCGGACCGGCGTAAACCGGACGGCATTGCTGATCAGATTCTCCATCGCCCGAAGCACTTCGCTCTTTTCGACCAACACCGTTTCACCGTCCAGCTCAGAAACGGAAGGATCCGCGATAACCTTCTGGTCTTTTAATACAGCCAGATCATGCCCCTTCTGCAGACAGGCCTCCAACAGCTCGCAGACGGGCATCTCCCCGCGATCCGCAGGAAAGCCCGCGCCCGATGTGACCTGGCGCAGACGTTTCACATATTCTTCAGCATAGCCCGCATTGCGCAGGATCGCCAGAACCAGCTCCTGCTGTGGTTGTTCCAGTCCTTCCTCCGCGAGCAGCTCCGCATTCCCGCCGATCACGGTGAGAGGCGTTTTCAGATCATGCGCCAGAGCGGCAAGCGCCTCATTCTTCCGCTGTTCCGCCGCCCACTGCTCCTTCAGAGAATGCGACAGCTCCCGGCGCAGCAGCCCGATCGTTTCGAGAGACGCCTGGAGCTCCCTCACACGGGCCTGTCCCGGCAGAGGCAGCTCCAGCTCCTGTTTCCGTACCATTTCACAGGCCTCCGCGATCGCCCGCGTATCCTCCCGAAGGATTTTGGCATAATGTCCGGTACACAGAGCGATCGATACCGCCAGCAGAGCCAGCAGCAGCCCGATATAAACCGTTTGAAAGTCAGGCAGGACCTCATTCAGATCCGGATCGGCGTAGCAGACGGAATAATCATATTCCAGCATCACCGTCTGCCCGCTTTCCAAAGGAACAAGATGAAAATACTGGGAATAAAACCAGCCATGAGGCGCAGAGCTGCCGGCCAGCTCCTCGCGCGCATATTCCAGCTGCTTCTGATTCATGCTGCTCTCCAGGATCCGGCCGTCCTCCACCAATGCCCACTCATAAAAATGAGGAATCCCTTCCGAATCAAATTCTGCCTGCCCCTGCAGCGCCCTCTCCGTTTCTGTCAGGCCTCTGACCGCCGTATAAGCGGAAAGGACGAAGCCCATATTCACAAGAATATTGAACAGGATCAGCCAGACGGCGCACAGCGCCGCCGCAAGGAATCCGGAGGTGAGCAGATACCTCCAGAAAACGCCGTTTAAGCCAATTCCCGTTTTCTCTCTTTTAAACCATTTTCCAGGCCCTTTTCGGTCATGCTTTTTTATTCTTCTCTTTTCCATTTATATCCCGTTCCCCATACCGTTTCGATGGGCTCGCACCCCACAGAACGCAGCTTTGCCCGGATATTTTTGATATGCTCTGTGATGGCGGAATCGTCCGCCGTGCCGTCAAAGCCAAACACCGCCTCATAGATCTGCTCCTTGGAGAAGGTTTGTCCCGCATGGACCGCCAGCTGCTCACAGATCGCATATTCGCTGCGTGTCAGCCGGATGGGAAGCTCTTCGCAGTAAACCATCCGCTCCTTCAGATCGAAATCCAGCTTCCCTTTCCGGATCCGGCTGTGCGGCGTGCGCCTTTCCCGCCTGAGGTGGGCGTTCACTCTTGCCCGAAGCTCCGTCACACGGAAGGGTTTCATCAGGTAGTCGTCTCCGCCAAGGCCGAGTCCCCGGATGATATCCGCTTCCTCCGTTTTGGCCGTAAGGAACAAAATGGGGCAGTCCGCGGCAGAACGGATGCGCTGGCAGGCAGCAAACCCGTCCTCCCCCGGCATCATCACATCCAGCAGAATGCAGTCGGCCCATCTGCACTGTTCTGCCGTTATATCGCTGCCGGCCGGCAGCGTTTTTACAATATGTCCGTCCCGTTCCAGCGCCTTCGCCAAAAGAACGCGCACATCAGCGTCGTCATCAACCGCCAGAATATTTGCCATAAAACTCCTCATTTCCAAGCGTTACTCACGCCTGCCCGTTATCCGGCCTTCGTCATGAAAAGCCAGGATAACGCATACAAAAGATAGATGTGAGCCGGATAAAATCCATAAAAGAGCTTTCCATGCCCGGCCCCGCGTCTGCCATTATAGCACAGAAGAAACGGCGCTGCAAAAACAGCTCCCAGCCATTCATAGTACATGGTAAACATCTGGGAAAATTCAAAATCCGGCCAGGTTCTGACCTGAAGGTATACCAGTACAAAATACCAGACAAAATTGACGGCGATCAGTGCGGCGACCTGCAGCCTCCTGTGCCTGCGCATGAAATACAGCGTAATTCCCGTCAGCAGGACGGGAAAGGTCACATCCCCGGAAATATTGATGACAGGCAAAAATGTATAGCCCAAGATCCCCACGGCCGTAGCGATAACCGCATTTCCCCCGCTCAATATCCCCGCCAGAATGGGCCATATCGGAATCGCAAGGAGAACGCCGCATCCCATAGCCGCCTTTCTGAGATTCCGGCTTGCGATCCACTCAAAGGCCTGAAAGCATATGATCAGAATGACGAAGGACGACAGCATGGCGTTCTGCGGATAGAAGCCGTCCGGCCGGACAAGAATCCCTCCGAAACGCATAAAGAACAGAAGCAGCCCCATCGGGACGGAGACACAGAGCATTTTGAAAAGATACCTTTTCCGGCTTCTGGTATGCATAAAGCCTTCCACCAGACAGAAAAGAAACAACGGAGCCGCCAGACGCCCCGCCAGTCCGAACCACCAGGGAATCTGCCCCGTATATCCAAAGAAATAGTGGATATGATCCATCAGCATGGATACGAGCGCAATCCATTTTAAGCCTGTTTCGGTAATGCCCTGCCAGCCGGCCTCTGCAGGCTGGCTGACTGCATAAATTTTTTTGTGATCCATCAGAAACCTCCTTCATGCGGCGTTTCATTCACGCCCTGTTGATATCCTGATTATAAAAGGAGATTCTAAGGATTTTATAAGGATTCTTAAAAAAACACCACCCGGTCTGCGAACCTGCGCAGATCAGATGGTGTTTCGTCCTGTTCAGCAATGTTTCTTTTGCTTCTATTGCTTAAAATCTAAGCCTTACTTGTAGTTCACGATCTTCCCAAAGTCAGGCTTCAGGGAAGCGCCTCCTACCAGGCCGCCGTCGATGTCGGGCTGAGCGAAAAGCTCGGGAGCCGTAGCGGCGTTCACGGATCCGCCGTACTGGATGCGGATGGCTTCCGCGGTCGCTTCGTCATAGATCTCGCCGATGCATGCACGGATCGCCGCACAAACCTCCTGTGCCTGCTCGGTGGTAGCGGTCTTTCCGGTGCCGATCGCCCAGATGGGCTCGTAAGCGATCACAGCGGTCTTGGCCTGATCCGCGGTCACATTCAGGAACGCGATCTTAATCTGCTGGCGGATCCAGTCGATGGTGATTCCCTGCTCTCTCTGAGTAAGGGTCTCGCCGCAGCAGATGATGGGGGTAATGCCGTGCTCAAATGCCTTAAGAACCTTCTTATTCACGGTTTCGTCGGTCTCAGCGAAATACTCTCTTCTCTCGGAGTGGCCGATGATCACATACTTCACGCCGGCATCCGTCAGCATGTCGGGAGCGATCTCGCCGGTATAAGCGCCCTTCTCCTCGAAATACATGTTCTCAGCGCCGATCTCGATGTTGCTTCCCTTTGCAGCCTCTACAGCGGGAATGATGTCGATGGCGGGCACGCAGAACACCACGTCAACCTCGTCCGTAACCACGAGGGGCTTTAAGGTATTGATCAGCTCCACAGCCTGGCTGGGAGTCATGTTCATCTTCCAGTTGCCTGCAATAATTTTTCTTCTTGCCATGATATGATAAACTCCTTTATTTGTCGTTTGCAGCAGCTACGCCGGGAAGCTCCTTGCCCTCAAGGAATTCCAGGGAAGCTCCGCCGCCGGTAGAGATATGGGTCATCTTGTCGCCGAAGCCAAGCTGGTTGACAGCAGCCGCGGAATCTCCGCCGCCGATGATGGTGGTGGCGTCCGTCTCAGCAAGAGCCTGCGCAACGGTGATGGTTCCCTTTGCCAGAACCGGATTCTCGAACACACCCATGGGTCCGTTCCACACTACGGTCTTGGCGCTCTTAACCGCCTCGGCGTACTCTTCCGCAGCCTTGGGTCCGATATCCAGGCCCATCATGTCGGCCGGGATCGCATCAGCCGCGCATACGGTAACATCGATCTTGGCGTCGATCGGGCTCGGGAAGGAAGCGGCGCATACGGCGTCAACAGGAAGCAGCAGCTTCTTGCCAAGCTTCTCCGCCTTTTCCATCATTTCCTTACAATATTCGATCTTCTCATCGTCCACCAGGGATGCGCCGATCTCATAGCCCTTCGCCTTTAAGAAGGTGAAAGCCATTCCGCCGCCGATGATCAGGGTATCGCACTTCTCGAGCAGGTTGGAGATCACGTTCAGCTTGTCCGCGACCTTTGCACCGCCGAGGATGGCAACGAAGGGTCTTACCGGATTCTCCACCGCATTGCCCAGGAAGTTGATCTCCTTCTCCATCAGGTAGCCGACAACAGCGGTATCAACCAGCTGAGCCACGCCAACGTTGGAGCAGTGCGCTCTGTGAGCGGTTCCGAAAGCGTCGTTTACGAATACGTCGCAGAGGGAAGCCAGATCCTTGGAGAAAGCCTCTCCGTTCTTCGTCTCCTCCACGCGGTAGCGGGTGTTCTCCAGAAGGATCACGTCGCCGTCCTGCATGGCTTCTACAGCAGCCTTCGCGTTGGGGCCTACCACCTCGGGATCAGCGGCAAACTTCACTTCCTGGCCGAGCAGCTCGGAAAGACGGGCAGCAACGGGAGCCAGGGACAGCTCGGGCTTGGGCTCTCCCTTGGGCTTTCCAAGATGGGAGCAAAGGATCACCTTTCCGCCGTCCGCGATCAGCTTCTTGATGGTGGGAAGGGCGGCAACCAGACGGTTCTCGTCGGTGATCTTTCCTTCCTTCAGCGGAACGTTGAAATCGCATCTGCAGAGAACTCTCTTGCCCTTTACGTTGATATCATCAACGGATTTCTTATTTAATGACATGGTGAATAACCTCCTTGACAGCGGGATTTTCCCGCGGGATGAAAGAACATGCAAAAGGAAATACATTTCCTCGGGAATCAATTCCCTCGGAAATTTATTCCATTTCGCTTAAAAAAGGGTCCGGTCCTTTTCAAGACCGGACCCTTAATGAGCCTATGCCTTTCTCAAACGAACTGATTAAGCGTTCAGCAGCTTGCCGAAGTGCTTGATGGTGCGAACCATCTGGCTGGTATAGGAATTCTCGTTATCGTACCAGGAAACAACCTGTACTTCAGAGGTGTTCTCGTCGATGGGCAGAACCATGGTCTGGGTAGCATCGAACAGGGAACCATATCTCATACCAACGATATCGCTGGATACGATCTCATCCTCGTTGTAGCCGAAGGACTCGTTGGAAGCAGCCTTCATGGCAGCGTTGATGGCATCCTTGGTGGGCTGTCCCTTAACAACTGCGGTCAGGATCGTGGTGGATCCGGTAGGGGTAGGAACACGCTGAGCAGCGCCGATCAGTTTTCCGTTCAGCTCAGGGATAACCAGGCCGATGGCCTTTGCAGCGCCGGTGCTGTTGGGAACGATATTCACAGCTGCAGCGCGGCTTCTTCTCTTGTCACCCTTTCTCTGAGGGCCGTCCAGAGTCATCTGATCTCCGGTGTAAGCGTGGATCGTGCACATGATACCGGTCTGGATCGGGAAAGCGTCGTTCAGAGCCTTCGCCATGGGAGCCAGGCAGTTGGTGGTGCAGGAAGCAGCGGAGATGATGTGGTCATCCTTGCTCAGGGTCTCGTGGTTAACGTTGTAAACGATGGTAGGAAGATCGTTTCCGGCAGGTGCGGAAATGATAACGTGCTTAGCGCCGGCATCGATATGAGCCTGTGCCTTAGCCTTGGAGGTGTAGAAGCCGGTGCACTCCAGAACTACGTCAACACCGATCTCGCCCCAGGGGAGCTCAGCAGCGTTAGCCTTCGCATAAATCTTGATCTCTTTTCCGTCAACAGTGATGGAATCCTCACCGTAGGAAACCTTGTCAGCCAGCTCATATCTGCCCTGAGTAGAATCATACTTCAGCAGGTGAGCAAGCATCTCGGGAGAGGTCAGATCGTTGATCGCAACGATTTCGAATCCCTCTGCGCCGAACATCTGTCTGAAGGCAAGACGTCCAATACGGCCAAAACCATTAATTGCTACTTTGACTGCCATTTTTAATTCCTCCTAAAAATGTTTTTTATATCATTCTGCCAGACATAACAGGACACAACAAAGACCGCCGTACACAGCACGGCCTGTCCCATTCTGCTTGACAAAATTTTATCAGCAAAATCATTGTACCTAATTCACATGAAAATATCAAGACGAAAATCGAAAAATATTGGAAAATGACTACATTTTACAAAAATTTCAGATTTTGCGGGCAGTCCTGCCGCCGGTAAAATATCGGGAACGGCGCCCTGGAAGACGCGCGGCCTGCGCTTTTCCTCTCCCCTTTTGTGCATTGCTATTTCCCGGTATGTACGTTATACTTTTCACAAAGCCGTTTTTTCTTTCATTATATATTTGTAAACGGCGGAAGGGAGAATTTTATGGCGATCACAGCCGATTATCATCTTCACTCCTCCTTCTCGGGAGACTCGGACGCGCCGATGGAGGCCATGATCCAAAAGGGGATCTCGCTGGGGCTTACGCAGATGTGCTTTACGGAGCACATGGATTTTGAGTATCCGGTTTCGGAGGAAACTCCGGCCGGCTTTTTTGAGGTCAATACGGATTCCTATCTTTACGACCTTCTGAAATACAGGGAGCTTTACCGGGATCGAATCCGGGTTCTGTTCGGCATAGAGCTGGGCCTTCAGTCCCATCTCGTTCCTCTGCAGGCCGCCATGGCCGCGTCAAAGCCCTTTGATTTCATCATCGGCTCGTCCCATCTTTGCGCGGGAAAGGATCCCTATCAGCCCTATTTCTGGGAAGGCCGGAGCGAGGAAGATGCGCTTCGGGAATATTTTTCTTCCATTATAGAGAATCTGGAAACCTTCACGGATTTCGATATTTATGGGCATCTGGATTATGTGGTGCGCTATGCGCCCCAAAAGGATAAGAATTATTCCTATGAGAAATATGCCGATCTGTTTGAGCGCATGCTCGATCTGCTTCTGGAAAACGGGATCGGCCTGGAGGTCAATACGGGCGGCGTCCGCTACGGGCTGAAGGAGCTGCATCCCTGCACTGCCCTTCTCCGGCGCTACCGGGAAAAGGGCGGTGAGCTCGTGACCGTTGGGTCGGACGCTCACCGCCCGGAGGATCTGTGCCGTTCCTTCGACCGCGCGGAGGAGGTGCTGAAGGACTGCGGCTTCCGCTATTATACCGTTTTTGAAAAACGGACGCCCCGCTTTTTGAAGCTTTAAGGCGCCCGTTTCGCTCCGTCCCTTTTGCCAGGGTGCAGCTCCGCCTACTGGCCGCAGAGGACGATGATCTTATCCGGCGTGGTCTGGGGCGGGATGCTCCTGGTGGTCTGGCTGTAAAGCACCACCAGGGTATGGCCGCCGGGATTTCCGAGGAAGGTCTGGTTGTTCTGCGTCACCACCGTGGTGGAGGGCGCGAGGTTCAGCTTCAGCCCCTGATCGCTGCTCAGGAATACATTGTTGAAGTAGCCCACGTACACCATCTGCCCCTCCGTCTGAGGCGCGATGACCGCCGCCATGTACTGCGGCGGATAGATCAGAGGCGCCGCCACATTTCCGTTGTAAAAAACGGTGACCGGAAGGCTTTCATACAGGGTTGTATAGTCTACCACGAAGGTCTCCGCGTTCATGAAGAAGTTTACCACATTCCCGGACTCATTTTCCACGGTTACCATCTGGGAACAGCCGTCGTATCTCCCCATGCTTCCCGCCGATTCGATTCCGGTGATCACTCCGGAAAAGCTCAAAAATACCGGCCGCTGGGACATGCCGAACTGATTGTAGCGAATCTCCATATTCCGATTCCTTTATTCCTCTTTTCCTACCATTGTATGCGTTTGGGGCGGGCGCCGTTCCCGCACGGACTTATTCCGGCTTCACCGCGAACATGAAGCGGCAGTTATCCTCCGCCTTGATGCGGAATTCCTCATGGGCTCTGGCATTCTGGCTCCAGGTATCGTCTCCGCCCACTCCGGTCTGCCTCCAGTTGATGCGTACCACCGTCTTGTCGGAGGGAAGCAGATCCTTCTGATGCAGGGCGTTTTCCAGCTCCTCAGGCGTATAGGGAAGCACGTTCGCCTCCACCGTGGGCATTCCCGTAAAGGTCAGGCTGCCGCCTTCTCTTCCGGCGAGGCAAAGTCGTCTCACATCCAGCGCGTTTCCGCATTCCTGCGGGATCAGGTAAGGAACCATCCGGTCCGCCACCTTCGACTGCCAGGTTCCCACAAAAGCGGATTCCTTCCTGTCGATATAGTTTTCATGCTCTCCTCTTCCGAACCATTCAAACCGGTCGAAGCTTTCCGGAAGGACGAACATCAGGCCGATCTCCGGCACATCGGGAAGATTCTGAGCGCCGTAATAGCTGTTGTCAAAAAGGATCGTACCGTCCGGGTAAACGGAGATCTTCGTTTCGATATAGGCCTCTTCAGGCAGCGGCGGGATGAATTTCATCGCCACCTCCACGTGGCCGTCCTTCTTTTCGGCTCCCATCACCCATTTGGCGGCCTGCGCTCCGGCATATCTCCATACCTGGGCCTTCCAGCTCTGCTTGCTTCCCCGGTCGTTGTCCGTGCTCGCTCTCCAGAAGTTGCAGCCTACGGGCTCCTTCAGGTATTCTCTTCCGCCCTTTTTGATGCTGTAGAAATCTCCGCTTCTCTTGGAGAAACGGTATTCAAAATCGGAGCCGGTAAGGATCAGGGTTCCGAAGGTTTCCGAAACAGCGATCTCTCCCTCCGTCTTTTTCAGACGCGCCATCACGCCGCTTTCCCGGACGCCGGTCTTAAGCTGCCCCTTTGCCACCGCGTAGCCCGCCTTAGCCCATGCGGTTTCCTCCTTCAGCACCGCCTCCAGATTCAGGAAGGCCTCCTTCCCCTCTCCAAAGCCGCCGTCAGAAAGAGCCTGGGCCAGAGGAAGGGAAACTGCCGCCCTTTCTCCGGGCGCGCAGGAAAGGCTGAAGCTTCCGTGCGCACATTTTTCTTCATTGATATACAGTGTCCAGCGAAAACCGTAATCGGCCAGATCCGTGAACAGGCTTCTGTTGCATACCGTCACCTTTCCGTTTTCCCAGTCCGCGCCTTCAAACACGATGTTCTGATAGCAGACGCGAACCTCCTTCATCTTAGGTGTCTCCGTCCTGTCCGCGAACATCAGGCCGTTTCCGCTGAAGTTTCCGTCGTGATAGCCCTCTTTAAAATCTCCGCCGTAGCCAAGATATGCTTTTCCGTTTTCATCCTCCGTCAGGATCGCCTGATCCACATAGTCCCAGATGAAGCCGCCCTGCAGTCTGGGGTATTTTTCAAAGGCCTCGGTATACTTCACCAGGCTTCCGCAGGAATTTCCCATGGCATGGGCGTATTCGCACAGGATGAACGGCTTTTCCGGATATTTTTCCGGGTACTTCACCCATTCCGCCGGAGGCGTATACATGGTGGAGTGCATGTCGGATACATCCCCATAGCCCGGGCAGTGCGTCTCCCCCTCGTAGTGCACCAGTCTCGTGCCGTCATGCTCTCTGAGGAAATCCGCCATCTTCCTGAAATTTTCTCCGCAGTAGGACTCATTTCCCAGAGACCAGATGAGGATACTGGGATGGTTTCTGTCGCGGTAGTACATATCGGATACCCGATCAAGCACGGCGGCCGTCCATCTTTCGTTGCTTCCGGGAAGCGCGTTGGGCTGTTCGCTCTCCGGAACGCCGTACATCCAGGTTCCGTGGGTTTCCAGATTCGTTTCGTCGATCACATACAGGCCGTACTCGTCGCACAGCTCATACCAGTAGGGATGATTGGGGTAATGGGAGGTGCGGACCGCGTTGATGTTGTTGCGCTTCATATCCCGCACGTCCTTTTGCATCGCTTCCTTCGTGATGGCCCGTCCAAATTCTGCGCCGAACTCATGGCGGTTCGCCCCCTTGAATACGATGCGCCTGTTGTTCAGCATCATCAGCCCGTCCTTCAGCTCAAAGGTTCTGAAGCCGCAGCGGCAGGCAAGGATCGTCTCCTCATCCCCGTTCGCCAGGGTGAGGACCACCGTATACAGGGAAGGGGATTCCGCGCTCCACTGCCAGGGCGTCTCCACCTCTTCATGAAATTCTGCTTTTCCGTCCCGGATCTTCGCGCAGACGGAGGAAAGGATCCCGCGTCCCTTCGGGCTGTACAGCTCCATACGGATCCCGCAGCCCTCCGCTTCTCCCTCCGTAACAACCTCCACGTTCAGGCGGCCGTCCTGATAATTCTCATCCAGCAGGGCGTCCACCCGGAAATCGCTGATATGTACCTCGGGCAGGGCATAGAGATAAACGTCCCGGAAAATTCCCGCAAGTCGGAAGAAGTCCTGATCCTCCAGCCAGCTTCCGTCGCACCAGCGCAGTACCTTTACCACAAGCTGGTTTTCCCCTTTTTTCACAAGCTGCGTGATATCAAATTCCGACTGGTTGAAGGAGCCCTCTGTATAGCCCGCGAAAACGCCGTTTACATAGATCTCCCCGCAGGACTCGATCCCGTCGAAATGCAGGATCAGCTTCTGTCCCTTTTTCACATCCGCATCAAAGCTTCTGCAGTAGATTCCCACCGGATTATATTTCCGGGGAATCTGGGGCGGCATGATGTCCTCCGTTATCTCCCAGGGATACTTCACGTTCACATACTGCGGATAATCATAGCCCTCCATCTGCCAATTGGCCGGAACCCGGATCTGTCCCCAGGAGCGGGCGTCCACAAGCTGCTCCAGCCCCTCCGGGAACGCCGCGTCACAGGCGTCCGGATTCTCAAAAAACCGGAATTTCCACATCCCGTTCAGATCCGTCACTTCCCGCGCGTCCTTATTCCAGTCCAGCGCGTCCTCCAGCGTGGGGAAGGGGACGATATCCGTATGCGGCGCCCTTTTGTTGATCTTAAAGCACTCCGGATTCTGCTCCCAGGGCATGAATCCGTTTTCCTGCACCAATTTGTTGTTCATTCCTTGCATTTCCTCCGTTTACGATCATACTAACAGTTCACTCGTCCGCCTGGATCTGGCAGATGTCGTGCCTGCACGAACAGATGCCTGATTCTGAGCGGACGAAGGGAGCGCCAGATTCTGAGCAAAGAAAGCTGCACAGCAGCGGAAAGCGCGCAACGCGGCTTTGCGAATGGCGCGGAGTGAACTGTTGCTTACCGAAAATCATTTTACCCCGATTTTCTTGCCAAGGGAATGGAGAATCTTGATTTCTTTCTTTTTTCCCTTCCGCTTCTCCCTCATTTCGTATATAATAGGAAAAACGGGGTTCTTTTCATCAGCAGAGGATACCCCTTCTTACAGCGGGAGCCGCGGGCCGCGCGGATTCCGTTTTAAAAAGTGTGCGCATGATGCGCCCTGCATCACTCGCAGACGACAATACCTGTAAACGCAGAATGGAGGATAACATGCCAAAGAGAAGTGACATCAACAAAGTTCTGATCATCGGCTCCGGCCCGATCATCATCGGCCAGGCCTGCGAATTTGACTATTCCGGCACCCAGGCCTGCAAGGCTTTAAGAAAGCTGGGCTATGAGATCGTGCTGGTCAATTCCAATCCCGCCACCATCATGACGGATCCGGAAACCGCCGATGTTACCTACATCGAACCGCTGAACGTAGACCGTCTGGAGCAGATCATCGCCAAGGAGAGGCCCGACGCCCTGCTTCCCAACCTGGGCGGCCAGTCCGGCCTGAACCTTTGCTCGGAGCTGAGTAAGGCAGGCGTTCTGGACAAATACAATGTAAAGGTCATCGGTGTTCAGGTGGATGCCATCGAACGCGGCGAGGACCGGATCGAATTCAAAAACGCAATGAACGCGCTTGGCATTGAGATGGCGCGCAGTGAAGTGGCCTACAGCGTGGACGAAGCCCTTGCCATCGCGGACCGGCTGGGATATCCTGTCGTTCTGCGTCCTGCCTATACTATGGGAGGCGCGGGCGGCGGTCTGGTCTACAATGTGGACGAGCTGAAAACCGTCTGTGCCAGAGGTCTCCAGGCCAGCCTAGTGGGTCAGGTCCTGGTGGAGGAATCCATTCTTGGCTGGGAAGAGCTGGAGCTTGAGGTGGTGCGCGACGCGGACAACAACATGATCACCGTCTGCTTCATTGAAAACATTGACCCGCTGGGCGTCCATACCGGAGATTCCTTCTGCGCCGCCCCCATGCTCACCATATCCGAGGAGTGCCAGAAGCGTCTGCAGGAAGCGGCCTACAAGATCGTGGAAAGCGTTCAGGTCATCGGCGGTACGAACGTACAGTTCGCGCATGATCCGGTGACGGACCGTATCGTGGTCATCGAGATTAACCCCCGCACCTCCCGCTCCTCCGCCCTTGCTTCCAAGGCGACGGGCTTCCCCATCGCCCTCGTTTCCGCCATGCTCGCCTGCGGCCTGACCTTAAAGGACATCCCCTGCGGCAAGTACGGCACGCTGGACAAATACGTTCCGGACGGTGATTATGTGGTCATCAAATTCGCCCGCTGGGCCTTTGAAAAATTCAAGGGCGTGGAGGATAAGCTGGGAACCCAGATGCGCGCGGTGGGCGAGGTCATGAGCATCGGAAAGACCTATAAGGAAGCCTTCCAGAAGGCCATCCGCAGCCTGGAGACGGGCCGCTACGGTCTGGGCGGACTGAAAAAATTCCGCACCAAAACAAAGGAGCAGCTTCTCTCCATGCTGGCAACTCCGTCCAGCGAGCGCCATTTCCAGATGTATGAGGCCCTTTTGAAGGGCGCATCCGTGGACGAGATCTACGAGATCACCAAAGTGAAAAAATGGTTCATCGAGCAGATGAAGGAGCTTACTGATGAGGAGACCGCGCTTCTTGTCTCCCGCGGAAGCCTTCCCACCGACGAGCAGCTCATCGCCGCTAAAAAGGACGGTTTTTCCGATAAATATTTAAGCCAGCTTCTGGAGATTCCCGAAGCCGCAGTGCGCTCCCGCAGGCTCGCCCTCGGCGTTACGGAGGCCTGGGAGGGCGTTCATGTGAGCGGAACCCCGGACAGCGCCTACTACTACTCAACCTACAACGCCGCCGACAAGAATCCGGTAAACACCGACAAGCCGAAGGTGATGATCCTGGGCGGCGGCCCCAACCGCATCGGCCAGGGCATCGAGTTTGACTACTGCTGCGTGCACGCCTCTCTCGCCCTGAAAAAGCTGGGCTTTGAGACGATCATCGTAAACTGCAATCCGGAGACCGTTTCCACGGATTACGATACCTCTGACAAGCTCTATTTTGAGCCCCTTACCCTGGAGGACGTGCTGAGCATTTATGAAAAAGAAAAGCCCGTGGGCGTCATCGCCCAGTTCGGCGGTCAGACCCCGCTGAACCTGGCCGGAGAGCTGGAGCGCAACGGGGTGAAGATTCTCGGAACCTCTCCCTCCGTCATCGACCTGGCTGAGGACCGTGATCTGTTCCGGGAAATGATGGACAAGCTTCACATTCCCATGCCCGAATCCGGCATGGCCACCACCGTGGAGGAAGCGCTTTCCATTGCGGAAAGCATCGGCTATCCCGTTATGGTCCGTCCCTCCTACGTGCTGGGCGGCCGCGGCATGGAGGTGGTGTATGATCCGGAGAGCATGGAGGGCTATATGAAGGCGGCCGTCGGCGTTACCCCCGACCGTCCCATCCTGATCGACCGCTTCCTGAACCATGCCACCGAATGCGAGGCCGACGCCATCAGCGACGGTACCCACGCCTTTGTGCCCGCCGTCATGGAGCACATCGAGCTCGCCGGCATCCATTCCGGAGACTCCGCCTGCATCCTGCCTTCGGTCCATATCCCGGAGGAGACACTGGAGACCATCAAGGAATATACCAGACGGATCGCTGAAGAGATGCACGTGCAGGGACTGATGAACATGCAGTACGCCATCGAAAACGGAAAGGTCTATGTCCTGGAGGCCAATCCCCGCGCATCCCGTACGGTGCCCCTGGTTTCCAAGGTCTGCGACATCCGCATGGTGCCCCTCGCCATCGAGGTGATCATGCAGGAGTACACCCATAAGCCCTCGCCTGTTCCGTCTCTGAAGGAAAAGCAGATTCCTTACTACGGCGTAAAGGAAGCGGTCTTCCCCTTCAATATGTTCCCTGAGGTAGATCCGGTGCTCGGGCCTGAAATGCGCTCCACCGGCGAGGTGCTCGGCCTTTCCGCTTCCTTCGGCGAAGCCTTCTACAAGGCGCAGGAGGCCACCCAGACCTCTCTCCCGCTTTCCGGCACGGTGCTGATCTCCGTCAGCCGCAAGGATAAGCCGGAGGTAAAAGCGCTTGCGGAAGCCTTCCACAAAGCGGGCTTCTCCATCATCGCCACCGCAGGCACCGCCGCCCTGATCCGCGAAGCGGGCATTCCTGTGGAGCAGGTGAAAAAGCTTTCCGAGGGCCGGCCGAACATCCTGGATCTGATCACCAATAAAAAGGTCCAGATGATCGTCAACACACCGGTTGGCAAGGACAGCGCCAACGACGACAGCTACCTGCGCAAGGCGGCCATCAAGGGCAAGGTTCCTTACATCACCACCATGGCCGCGGGCTTTGCCACGGCGGAGGGAATTCTGTATATCAAGGAACACGGACGGGGAGAGGTCCATTCCCTGCAGGCGCTCCATGGCATGATTCAGGATAAACCGGAGGCATAAAGGAAAAAAATCCCGTTTGCGGTATTCTCCGCCTGCGGCGGGTTGCGAATGCCGTCATGCACACTACAGACAGGCTTCCCCTCGTCAGAGCATTCTTCGTTTCCGGCGAAGGGAAGCCGTTTCTAAAAGTATTTTTCATTTTCTTGAGGGGGAAATGCGGCAGAAGCAAAGTTTTGCCGCGCTCCAGAAGGGAGATTCATGATGAAAAAAGTTCAAAAAGGAATCCTTGTTCTCTTAGCATCCTTTGTTCTGTCGTCATCCGTACCGGCATCTGTCCTGCCCTTTTCTTCCGCCATTACCGCAGAGGCCCACAGCGGAAGGACGGATTCACGAGGCGGGCACCGGGATAACAAGAATAAGAGTGGACTTGGAAGCTATCATTATCACTGCGGCGGCCATCCCGCCCACCTGCATCCCAACGGCGTCTGCCCCTATTCCGGACAGTCCTCCTCTTCCGGCTCCGCCGCTCAATCCTCCGCTTCCCTGCCGTCTGCCTCTGCGCCCGCGCAGACACCTGCTTCCGGCAGCAACGCTTCTGCCGACCAGCTTCCTCAGCAGGCCCAGCCCGCAGAAAGCACGGATCAGGCTCTGCTGGAAAAATATGCAGATGTTCTTTCCGATTATGCCTCAAAACAGAACGGCTATTTTACTCCGGAAATCAACCGGCTTGTTTCTAATTTTCTGGCAGCCCTTGGCCAAACGGACAGCGCTTCTCTTTCCGGCTTTCTGACGCCTGAAGAAGCCGCGGATCTTTCTCCTGCCCTCACCTCCACGCAGGCGGATATCTCCTCCAAGATCATTTACATGCGGCTGTATGAGGTATTTGCCGCTCAGTATCAGGAACAGCAGGCCGCTTCCGGCGCCGCCCAGGCCGCAGCCGGACAGCCCGTAGCCGGACAGGAGGATTTCCAGTATCAGCTGGTGCTTCAGACACAGACCGCTCTGGCCGTGCTGGGCTTTTATACAGGCGAGACCGACGGCATTTTTGATGAGGAAACCAGACAGGCTCTCATCCAGTTCCAGACAGCTTACGGACTGACCGCAGACGGCACCATCAATCAGCAGGTAGTGACTGTACTGGGAATCGGCGTCTGAGGAATATTCACCAGTATTTCTGAAGCCCCTTCGGATAGTGATTTTTCATCATCCCTCCGGCCAGTTTTTTATGAATACCAACAATACCCGGTTTACAGCGTAGCATTTTCACTGCGCTGTAAACCGGGTATCATCAAAATGTATGATACATTCTTCTATTTATCCCCATAGTGCCCTTTACACTGTATGATCAGGATTGCTTCTTCCATCACCTCGTAAACCAGCCTGTCTTTTTCATTAATCCTTCTGCTCCAGGCTCTCTTATACTCTCCTTTTAGAGGCTCCGGTTTTCCGGTTCCCTCAAAAGGGCTTCGTTGTATTTCCTTCAAAAGAGCATTTATCCGCTTTAAGGTCCTTCGATCCTCCATCTGCCAGTACAGATATTCCTCCCAGGCGTCCTCGGCAAATATCAGCTTACTCACCCTCCAAAGCCTCCAGTTCATTTAACGATTTAATTACTGTTTTTCCGTCCTTAAGCTGTTGTTTTGCCTTCTGAATCTGCTTCATATTGCTTTCTGAATAAAACGGATCGACCGGAGCGACAATATCAAAAGGAATCCTCCGGTCACGGAGCGCCTTTTTGGCATAGATCATAAAAAAGGTTGTTATATTCATTCCCATTTCGTCACACATCTCATCCAGTTCTCTTTTCATATCATCATCAAGTCTGATACTTACTGTTGTCATAATACCACGTCCTTTCTTTTCATACATTATATTGCTTTTTGAAGCTTTTTGCAATCTTATTATTTATTTTGTATTCTATAATATTCCATTGTTCTCATTTCCATTCACCAGTTTTTCCGAAGCCCCTTCGGATAGTGATTTTTCATCATCCCTCCGGCCAGCTTTCCCCAGCCCAGGCTGCAGCCGTCCGCGCAGATGAGATACCAGCCCTTTTCGCCGTCCGCAGGGAAGGTCAGACCGTTCAGATAATCCCGCACCGTGCTGCCCTGAGCGTCAAGGCTTATGGTATGAGCCGCGTCCTGGGGCCTTAGGGCCAGCGCGAGGGCGTGGGAGGGCTCAAAGCGGTTCTTTTTCACGGTTCCCAGATGGAGTCCGGGACGAAGAACCTTCAGGCCTCTAAGGACCGGCGTTTCCTCCGGTGCCAGATAGAGCTGCTCCCCAAAGCGAAGATAGATTCCGGAAAGCTTCACCCGCAGATTTTCCTTTGCGAAGGCGGCAAATTCCGCGCAGTCCTTTTCCGAAAGGCCCTTTTCCCCGTCCCGGCGGCGCGTCCGCTTACCGACGGCTTCTTCCTTTCCGGCTGTCTTTTGTCCGGCTGTCTCCTGTTCGGTTCCCTTCTGCCCTGCTGTCGTTTGCCCGGCTCCCGCCTGTCCGGCCGTCTTTTGCCCGGATGCCTCTTGTCTGGATGCCTCCTGTCCTGCCGCCCCTTCCTTTTCCAGCACTGCCACAAAATGGCCTTCTCCCTTCAGCTTATGGGGCCACAGCCTCATCGTATGCTGAAGTTCCTCAGCCTGTTGAAGTCTATCCACATGCTGAAGTCCCTCCGCATACCGAAATCCCTCCGAGGGCAGCGTTGCGTTTTCTCCATCCTGTTCGTCCTGCTCCTCCAGCTCCGCCCATTCCGACCGGCCGGGCGCAAAGCCTTCGGGTCTGCGGACGGGAAGAATATGCAGATCCGGATGCTTCTTCAGAAGACGCGCGATGCTTCCCTCATCCTCCGCCGGAGCGAACGTACAGGTGGAATAACAGAGCCTGCCGCCGTGACGGAGCAGGCGGTAAGCGCATTCCAGAATCTCATCCTGTCTGGCGGCGCACATCCTGACATTTTCCGGGCTCCATTCCTCTCCCGCCGCTTCGTTTTTGCGGAACATCCCCTCCCCGGAGCAGGGCGCGTCCACCAGGATCCGGTCAAAAAAGCCGGGGAAGCGCTCCGCCAGCCGGTCAGGGGTCTCGTTCAGGACCAGGGCGTTTCTCACGCCCATCCGCTCGATATTTTCCGAAAGAATGCCCGCGCGGGCCGGATGAACCTCGTTGCAGACAAGAAGCCCCTCTCCGCGCATGGCCGCCGCGATCTGCGTGCTCTTTCCGCCCGGAGCCGCGCACAGATCCATGATCCGCTCGCCCGGAGCGGCTTCCAGAAACGGGACGGCCGCCATGGCGCTGGGCTCCTGAATATAGTAAACCCCGGCCTCATGCCAGGGATGCTTTCCGGGCTGAGGATCCTCCCCGTTTTTTTCATAATAAAAGCCGTTCTCCTCCCAGGGAACGGGCAGCAGAGCAAAGGGGCTTCTGCGCAAAAACTCCTCTCTGTCCATTTTCATGGGATTCACCCGCAGCGCCTGATATCTTTCCTGCTCCAGCGCTTCCATAAACGCCTCATACTCGCCGCCAAGCTGCAGCTTCATCCTGTCCCTGAATTTTTCCGGAATCATGCTTTTGTTCCTTTCCATTTATGTTTTACTCTCGTTTACTGATAGAATGTCCTTAACGGTATGATACCGTTCATATCTGATACCGTTTTGTATGCTCATTATCGCTCATACCGGTCTGCGCTGTCAAACCTTCGTTATAAAAAACTATAGAAAAAAGCCGCCGCTATCACTGATAGCTGACGGCTGATTTCTCATCTTCTGTTTTTATCTTTTTCTGCTCTTATCTTCTTTTCGCTCTATGTCCCGGCTCTTACTTTTTCACCCGCACCAGGCGCACCACATTCCAGCTGTGCTTTCCGAATACGGTGTGGAAGCGCCCGTTTTCCATTGTGGAGGCATTGCTGGACGCCGGCGCCACCCGACCGGGGTCGCTCTCCGTGTTGACGGCCTTCATGTCGTCGTTGGTCAGCACGATGTGCTCTGCCACCGCGTAGTCGGCAAACTGGCGCAGATCACAGGAAACCTCAAGATCCTCCTTCAGATCCTTGTTCACCGCAAAAATGGTAAGCGTCTCTTCCTCCTCGTTCCAGATGCACACGCTGTCCAGAACGGGAACGTCACCGTAGGTTCTGCTCTCATAGGAGGGAGCCTGCACCAGGGTGTTGAGAACGGTTCCTCTTCCGTATACGCTGGCGTGCATATAGGGATAAAAAATGGTCTGCCTCCAGGCGCCGGTGTCCGAGGTCATGATGGGCGCGATCACGTTGACGAGCTGCGCCAGACAGGCGATCTTCACCCGATCCGCATGGCGGAGCATCGTAATGAGCATGCTTCCCACCAGAAGCGCGTCCTCGAAATTGTAAACGTCCTCAAGCTGATGGGGCGCCTGCACCCATTTTTCCAGCTTCTGATCCGCCTCGTTGCTGTGATACCAGACATTCCACTCGTCAAAGGAAAGATTGATCTGTTTTTTGCTCCGTTTTTTGGCCTTCACGCAGTCCGCAATGGAAAGGACAGAGGAAATGAAGTCGTCCATTCCTCTGGAATTTGCCAGAAATTCCGGCGTATTGTTATCCCGGTTTCCGTAATACTGGTGCAGGGACAGATAGTCCACCTGTTCATAGCACTCGGACAGCACTTCCTCCTCCCAATAGCCGAAGGTATCCATGGTAAGCGCCGAGCTGCCGCAGGCCACGGTTTCGATGGTGGGATCCATGAATTTCATCAGACGACTCGTCTCCGCCGCGATACGTCCATATTCCTTCGCCGTCTTGTGTCCCATCTGCCAGGGGCCGTCCATCTCGTTGCCCAGGCACCAGAGCTTGATGTTATGAGGCTTTTCATAGCCGTGCTTCCTTCTCAGGTCGCTGTAGAACGTGCCCTTCTCAAAGTTGCAGTATTCCAGCACATCCTTCGCTTCCTCCGGGCCTCTGGTTCCCAGGTTGACAGCCATCATCACATCGCTGCCCGCCTTTTTGGACCAGTCCACAAATTCGTTCAGGCCGAACTGGTTAGTCTCGATCACCTGCCAGGCCAGATCCACCTTTGACGGACGCTCCTCCTTCGGGCCGACTCCGTCCTCCCAGTGATAGCCGGAAACAAAATTTCCGCCCGGGTAGCGGACGATGGGCACCTGAAGCTCCCGCACCAGAGCAAGCACATCCTTTCTCAGTCCCTGCTCATCCGCAAAAGGACTGTCCTCCTGATAGATTCCCTCATATACGGCACGCCCCAGGTGCTCGATAAAGGAACCGAAGATCCGTTTGTCCACCTTTCCGGTAAGATAATACTTGTCTACGATCAGCTCCGCTTTTTTCATTTCCTTTTTACCCTCTCCTTTCGCAGTATTGCAGCGCCGCCTCTCCCGGCGGCTTTTCCGATAGCCTCATACTACCGGAATCCTTTCCGTACTTCCAGCTCCTTTCTTCCGTTCTGTTTGACTTTTCTTCCGGTGCTGTGCTATGCTTCTCCATGCAGGCAAAGCAGTGCTTCAGCATAAAACGCTTTGGCATGGAGGTAACGATGATCGAGCTTCATTTCTGCGAATATAACCGTTCCAATCAGGATTACGATACCATATCCCGCCCTTCGGGGAGCGGCGACTATCTCCTTCTGCTCTTAAAAACGCCCATGAAAGTTTATCTCAGGGAGGGGCTTTCCGTCACCCGGGAAAACGCCTGTATCCTTTATACTCCCGGATATCCGCAGCACTATCAGGCAGTACGCCGGTTCTGCAACAGCTATCTTCACTTTTCTTCCGGTGAAGATCCTGCTGATCGTCCCGCCGAAAATTCCGGTAAATGCCCTGCAGAAACTCTCGCAGAAGATCCTTCTGAAAATATTGCACAGAGGTTCTGCATTCCGGAAAACGAGATCTTTTATCCGCCCGATCCCCAGGAGCTGGATGTCTATTTCCAGCGGCTCCAGCAGGAATTTTTCTCCTCCTCCCCTTACCGGGAAGAGGCCATACACTGCCTGGTGACGGAGCTTTTCATCGCCCTTTCCCGAAGCCTCTGCCATCCGGCGGCGCAGAAGGAGGAAATGGCGGCCCTGTACCCGGCTTTTCAGAAGCTCCGGCTGGAAATGCTCACCAACTGCGAGCAGGACTGGAGCCTGGAGCGGCTCTGCAGGAGGGTCAGTCTGGAAAAAAGCCAGTTTTACAGCTATTATCACAGCTTTTTTTCCTCCACGCCCAAAGGCGATCTGCTTCAGGTCCGTCTGGAAAAGGCAAAAACCCTTCTGAGCAATGAGGCCCTTCAGGTTGGCGAAGCCGCGAGGTTGTGCGGTTTCGACAGTCCGGCACATTTTTCCCGGTATTTCAGGAAATACTGCGGCTGTTCCCCAACAGAATACAAGAACCGGGAAAGGAGCTTTCCTGTCGGATAAAATAGTGTGCGCCTTGATGCGGCACGCATCATGCGCACCACCTGCGCCGAGCGCGATTGCCGTCAGGCAATATATACCTTTCGCGCGAGTGCGCATCCACAGCGGAGCGCTTTTTTTAGCCGATAGGAAAGTTCCTTTCCTATCGGCTAAAAAAAGGACAGGCTGTTCAGTCCTGTCCCATGCTCATATATTCGGATAGCCTTCCGTAAATTTCCGGGAAATCCCGTTTCAGATGAACCGGCTTCATGCTTTTATCCAGGAAGCAGTGTCCCGTATGCCCCACCGCATGCAGTAGTCCGTCCTGCGCGCCGTAGATTTCGTATTTCATGCTCATTTTGATCCCACTGAAGCGGTCCGGCAGCACGCGGATAGAAAAAGTCTCTCCAAAGCGGAAGGAGATCCTGTATTCGCAGGAAGCCTCCAGAACGGGGATCAGAATACCCGCCGCCTCTATCTTGTCGTAGGGAATCCCGATCTGGCTCAGAGCATCAATCCTGGCCTCCTCCATCCAGCGGATGTAATTGGAATGATGCACGATCCCCATTCGGTCCGTTTCGTAATACTGTACCTTTCGTTCGTAATTCCTGATTTCGATCATTCATACCTCCCAAGCGGAAAGGCGGGCATTTTCCAAACGCCCGCCTCCTGAATTTCATTTTTTATGAACAGTCTTTAAAATACTGTCAGCCAGCCTTATGCCGGATAAGCTCCGTTTTTGGTATCGGCCTGGGTCATATCAACCTTTTCCTGCTGTGCCTGACGATATTTGAAGAAATCCATTGCAACCTGAGGGAACAGCGCATAGCTGAGCACATCCTCATCCTGCTGCTTCCATTCCTTCATCTCCGCCTCGATCGACTCCAGCTCATTGGGAATCAGATCCGCAGGACGGCAGGTGATCACTTCCTTATCGCCGATAACCTTCTTCTGTACCTCGGCATCGAAGGGCTTAACGGTAGCGCCGTATTTTCCGGAAAGCAGATCCTTGGTCTGGTCGGTGGCAACCTTATATCTTTCGCCCATCAGCACGTTAAGCACAGCCTGGGTGCCGACGATCTGGGAGGAAGGCGTAACCAGCGGGGGCTCTCCGAAGTCC
This sequence comes from Candidatus Eisenbergiella merdavium, assembly GCA_019119595.1. Taxonomy (GTDB): domain Bacteria; phylum Bacillota; class Clostridia; order Lachnospirales; family Lachnospiraceae; genus Eisenbergiella; species Eisenbergiella merdavium. Next base: position 148,457 of record DWWS01000050.1, read on the forward strand.
TTTCTCACACGGGGAATCTCCTGCAGAACGTCCTCGTACTTGTCGCTTGCATTCTGGTCCTTCAGCTGGCTCACCATGTTGGAAAGCATGCCGCCGGGCACCTGGTAGATCAGGGTCTTGATGTTCACGCCAAGCACCTTGGGATCCATCAGGCCGCTCTTTAAGCACTCTTCTCTGTAAGGACGGAAGTAATCCGCGATCTCTGCAAGCAGGCCCTGATCGTAGCCACTGTCGTAAGGGGTGCCGCGGAAGGTTTCCACCATAACCTCGGTCGCAGGCTGGGAGGTTCCCAGAGCGAACGGGGAGATCGCGCAGTCGATGATATCCACACCGGCCTCAACCGCCTTCAGATAGGTCATGCTGGCAACGCCGGAGGTATAGTGGGTATGAAGCTGAATGGGCAGCTTAGTCGCAGATTTCAGCGCACGGATCAGCTTGTCCGCCTCATAGGGAACCAGCAGGCCGGCCATATCCTTGATACAGATGGAATTGGCTCCCATGCTCTCGATCTCTTTTGCGATATTCATCCAGTAGTCAAGCGTATAGGCGTCGCCCAGCGTGTAGGACAGGGCGATCTGCGCATGGCCGCCTTCCTTATTGCAGGCCTTCACGGCGCGCTCCAGGTTGCGAAGGTCGTTCAGGCAGTCGAAGATACGGATGATATCGATTCCGTTTGCGATGGATTTCTCAACGAAGTAATCCACCACGTCATCTGCATAGTGACGGTATCCGAGAATGTTCTGGCCTCTGAAAAGCATCTGCAGCTTGGTGTTCTTAAAAGCCGCTCTCAGCTTTCTCAGCCTCTCCCACGGATCCTCATGCAGGAAACGAAGGGATGCGTCAAAGGTAGCGCCGCCCCAGCATTCCACAGCCGCATAGCCGACCTTGTCCATCTTCTCCGCAATGGGAAGCATCATTTCGGTAGGCATTCTTGTTGCGATCAGGGACTGATGGGCGTCACGCAGTACAGTTTCCATAATTTTAATGGGTTTCGGGTCTGACATTTCCATTTCCTCCTAAATTAGTGTATCCATAATCCGCATTCTGACCGGATGAATCAGAACACTCCGAAAATTGCCATAAAGGTACCGGCCACAACTGCGGTGCCGATCACGCCGGCCACGTTGGGCCCCATCGCGTGCATCAGCAGGAAGTTGGTGGGATCCGCTTCCGCGCCGACCTTCTGGGAAACTCTGGCCGCCATGGGAACCGCGGATACACCCGCCGAACCGATCAGCGGATTCACCTTTCCATGGGTTACAATGCACATCAGCTTTCCGAACAGAACGCCCGCGGCCGTTCCGAACGCAAACGCGATCAGACCGAGCGCAACGATCTTCAGCGTGTCAGCATTCAGGAATGCCTCTGCGCTGGTGGTTGCTCCAACGGAGGTACCAAGCAGGATAACAACGATGTACATCAGAGCGTTGGAAGCCGTATCCGCAAGCTGTCTCACAACGCCGGATTCCCGGAACAGGTTACCCAGCATCAGCATACCGATCAGAGGCGCCGTGGTAGGAAGGATCAGGGATACGACGATGGTAACGATGATGGGGAACAGGATCTTCTCCAGCTTGGAAACCGGACGAAGCTGCTCCATTTTGATCTTACGCTCTTTTTCCGTGGTAAACAGCCGCATGATCGGGGGCTGGATGATCGGAACCAGAGACATATAGGAGTAAGCGGCCACCGCGATGGGGCCAAGCAGCGCCGTCTGCCCCAGCTTTCCGCACAGGAAGATGGAGGTAGGTCCGTCCGCTCCGCCGATGATAGAAATGGCAGCCGCAGCCTTATCATTGAAGCCCAGGGCGATGGCGCCGAAATAGGCGGCGAAAATACCGAACTGTGCCGCAGCTCCCAGCAGGAAGCTCTTCGGGTTTGCAATCAGAGGCCCGAAGTCCGTCATTGCGCCGACGCCCATGAAGATCAGGGACGGCAGGATCGCCCACTCGTCCAGCACATAGAAATAATAAAGCAGGCCTCCCGTGCCGTTCGCCGCATCCTCCGGATGAAGCATGATATCCGGATAAATGTTCACCAGCAGCATTCCGAAGGCGATCGGGAGCAGAAGCAGGGGTTCAAATCCCTTGGCTATCGCCAGATAAAGAAATATGCAGGCGATTACGATCATCAGATAGTTTCCCCAGGTCAGATTGAAGAACGCTGTCTGATGGATCAGATTGTCAAGTGTAGTTACAATATAGTCCATTTATGTTGACCTCCCATTCCATTTGCCAAACTCACAGGCCTGAGTGCCCGGCTGCAGGGCTTCCGGCAGAACAGACGCTGTCCGCAGCTCTGCAGCCTTATGGGATTGGCAGGACGTTCCTTCCGTGCTTAGTTTAACGTTGCGAGCAGAGCGCCTGCCTCAATGGCATCGCCAACCGCTACGTCGATGCTGGCAACGGTACCGTCCTGAGGAGCAACAACCGGGATCTCCATCTTCATGGCCTCAATGGTCACAACGGCATCTCCGGCCTTCACCGCCTGTCCTACCTTTGCGTCAATGCTGTAAACCTTGCCCGCCGCGCCGGCTTCTACGCGGATGCTTCCCGCCGCGCCGGAAGGAGCTGCCGCAGGTGCAGGAGCAGGAGCGGGTGCCGGAGCAGGTGCTGCCGCAGGGGCAGGTGCCGCCGGTCTGGGCGCGGCCTTGGGAGCGGCAACGGGAGCGGCACCCTGAGCGCCCTCTTCCACTACAACATCGTATACGTTTCCATTCACGGTAATGGTATAATTCTTCATGTTTGATTTTCCTCCTGTATCGTCCTTTTCTTTTATTTATTCGCTTTCCATCTGCTTCCGGGAACGCGTCTGATGCTTCTTACAACGAAGCCCTCGGGAGACGGTGCTCCCTCGCTTGCTGCGATCGCCGCCGCGATCACTGCCACAAGCTCATAATCATCCATCGGGTTCTGCGCTGCGGGTGCTGCAGGTGCCGCAGGTACAGGAGCGGGTGCTGCCGCAGCAACGGGAGCCGCTTCCTTCTTCGCTTCCGGCTCCTTCTTTCCGCCGGAGAACGCCGCCTGGATCTTGGGGATAAAGTTAAAGCAGTAAATGATCAGGCAGATCAGGATCAGGATCGTGAATACGGTTCCCATGCCAAGAACGGTGTTCAGCGCCGCATTCTGCATCATTTCCCCAAAAGAATATTCCACATTGGTCGTAATGCTGCTCAGCATCAGCTCTTCATCCAGCATGATCACGATGTTCGCATCGTGGCTGCTTCCGTCCACATGAACGTCAATGGTGACTCCGTCCGCATTGGCGGAGACTTCATGTCCGGAAATGGACTGCACCTCTCCGATGTCCTCAAGCGCGCTTTCCCAGCTGTCCAGCGCGGAGGAGATCACCGTATCAGAAGCGTACTGCTCCTGCATCCCCTGCGCGACGATGGTCTGGATGGAATTGATCACCTGATCCGCATAATCGGCTGCGGAATCCTGCGTGATCCCATAAAGGTTCTCCGCATTTGCAGACGCATCATCCGCCCCGCTGCAGGCCGTCATACTGAAAACGCAGATGAGAGCCATTCCTAATGTTAACAACTTCCTTTTCATATGAATCGACATGCTCCTTTCAAAGTCTGCGGCCGTTTAAACCGTGCCGTGTTTTTTCGCAGGGCGGTCTTCCCTCTTTGTGAAGAGCATTTCGAACGCGCCGATCACATACTTTCTCGTGTCGGCAGGCTCAATAATGGTGTCCACATATCCCCTTCCCGCGGCGCTGACAGCGCTCGTCTGCAGGGCCTCGTACTCCTTCGCACATGCGTTCACCGCATCCGCGCCCTGTCCGTCGCAGATGATCTTCGCCGCAAGGCGGGCATCCATCGTTCCGATCTTCGCATCCGGCCAGCAGTAGGTGATATCCGCGCCGAGGGCCTTGGAATTCATCACCACATAAGCGCTTCCGTATGCCATTCCGGTCACCACGTTCACCTTGGGCACGGTCGCATTGGCAAACGCGTATGTAAGACGCGCGGCCGCCTTTGCGATCTTTTTCTCGGAGCACTTGTCCGCCGTGAAGCCGTTCACGTTGGTCAGGGTGAGAACCGGAATGCTGAACGCATCGCAGAAGCTCACGAATTCAGCCGCCTTGTCACAGCCTGCAGGAGAAAGGGCGGCGTCAAAGGAAGCCGTCTTCTGGCCGTTCTCGTCATAAACCTCGCTGCGGTTTGCGACCGCTCCCACGGTCATGCCGTTCAGCTTCATAAAGCCGGTGACCATTTCCTTCGCGTATGCGGCCTTTACTTCAACAAAAAGATGATCGTCCGCCATCGTGGTAAGGGCGATCAGGCTGTCTCCCACACACGCGGCCATCGCGGCGTCCGCGCGGTTCAGATCATCCGTGCATTCCACGTAGGAATTGTCGTCCTCATTATTGGAAGGAAGCATGCATACCAGGTTCCGGATCTGGGCGAGGATCTCCGCCTCTTCACCGACAAAATCCACCAGGCCGGCTTCCTCGCTCTGGAACGCTGCGTCCGAGGTATCACATTTGGAAATCTCATTTCCTGCCAGCGCGTTGGGCGCGTTCACGAACAGCTTCGCCTTCTTTCCTTCCATGAAGGTAAAGTCGGTGAGCGCAGGCACCAGAGCAAGTCCGCCGCCGCAGGTTCCGAATACGGCCGTGATCTGAGGGATCACGCCGGAAGCCAAGGTCTGCTTCATATAGATCTCTCCGAAAGCGTTCAGGGCGTCTGTCGCCTCCTGAAGCCTCAGACCCGCAGAATCGATCAGGCCGATCACGGGAGCGCCCGTCTTCATCGCCAGATCATAGAGGTTGGTAATCTTCTTCGCATGCATCTCACCGATGCTGCCGCCGAGCACGGAAGCATCCTGGCTGTACACATACACAAGATTGCCGTCGATCACTCCATAACCGGTGATGCACCCGTCGGATGGAGTTTCTGTCTGTTTCAGATTGAAGTCGGTGGATCTGGCTTTCACCATAGCACCGATCTCAACGAAACTGTTGCCGTCGAGCAAAGCGTTGATTCTTTGGCTCGCTTGTGAAGTAATACTCATCTTTTCAGCCCTCCATTTTATCTTTACTTGAAAATTAAACTTAAACTACGGCCGCTCCGGGAGCACTGCAGGCTGAAATCTGCGCATCAAAAACAGCTTGTCCGTTTCTGTTTGTTCCATAAGCACCCGTATTATAAAAGTATACCATGGATTCCGAAAATCTGCCAGATAGAAAACAGATTTTTTTACAATCCTTTCTTCTTTTTTCTACATTTTTTATCTGCTGTGACCGCCGGTCAGATTTCCTTCCCGGCGGCCCCTCTCTTACAGCCAGACCAGCTTCAGAAGCTCCTCCAGGCAGTAGCGCCAGGTCCTTTCCGGCACCGCCTCCGCCGTGCGGATGGGAAGGCTTGCGTACAGCTGTCCGTTCACGAAATAATTCTGCCAGCCCACCGTCATGCCCGCTTCCACCGGCGCCTCCAGATTTTCCGCAAGAGAAAGCTGCGTGCGTACCTTATCTGCATCGGAAAGCAGCAGGGAAAGCTCCGCCTGCTCCTGACTCAGCGCCGCTGTGTCACGGATCCCCTCGAGAACGGGAACCACAGGAAGCGTCTCCTCCTGAAAAATATCCCGCCTTTCATAATGGGAAAGCCCATACTCATACAGGATCTTAGCGTCATGCCATTTCCAGCTTTTGTTGTTCGGCCAGCCGCAGGCAAGGAGGGCGATGGAAAAAAGCTTCCCGTCCCGTTCCAGCGCTCCCACATAGCAGTATCCGGCCTTGGCTGTAAAGCCCGTTTTGCCGGTGAGGGCTCCCTCCATCATGCTGAGGAAGGCATTATGATTGCTGCAGGAATAGCTGCTGCTTCCCGCCCGGTATTCCCCGTCCTCCCCCTTCGTGTAATCCGTAAAGGACCAGGACTGGGTGCGGGTGATTTCCAGAAACGCTTCCTTCTGCGGGGAATCCGTCACACAGTAGCTCATGATCCTGGCCAGATCCGCAGCTGTGGTGGAATGCTGCCTTTCCACCGAATTTCCTGTCTCGTCCGTAAGGGTCAGAATGGCGTCCAGCCCGTTGGGGGTGACAAAAAAGGTGTCCGTGCAGCCGATCTCCTCCGCCTTCTCGTTCATCTTATCTGCAAAGCGAAGAACCGCGTCCCGGCTTTCCTCCGCCGTGCTCTCTCCCGCCCCTTCCGGCGCTTCCTTCGCCAGCAGCCTTCCGGCTGCCTCCGCGATGATCACGGCGGAATCATTATGGGATTCCAGCATCAGGGAATAAAGAAGATCCTTCAGCCGGAACACCTGCCCCGCCCTTGTGCCAAGATGAACCTTCGGCATGCTTGCGGCATAGGAGGAAACCGTCACATAGCCTTCCTCGTCCATCAGCTCCAGAGCGAGGATGCAGGTCATGATCTTTGTGGTGCTCGCCATTGGAAGCACCTGTGTTCCGTTTTTCTGCAGCAAAATACGCCCGTTATCCGCATCCATCAGGACTGCGGACAGGGCGTAAAGCTCGTCTGTGGGATCCTCATTTTCCTCCTGGGCATATACCCGGCTCAGCCCGCACAGCTCTGCCACTTCCGTCCCAAAAGGAGAAAAAGAAACGGCTCCGGGGAAAATGCCGGAAAAAGCAAAAGCATTCGAAACAAGCAGCCCGATGACGAGAGCCGCGGCACCCTTTTTCAGCCGGGAAGTGCGGCGGGGAAGAAAGGCACGCCGAAAAAAAGCGGAAATACCGGAATGATCAAATCGCATAACCTTACCTGACGACATGGGATTGTTACATCCTATGCCGCCAGGTACAGATTATTCCCTGCAGATGATTCCCTTACAGATAATTCTCTGCGGGCCATTCCTTTTGTTCGCAGGATGCTTCACCCGAAAGCGCTTCTGCATCAACTTCTTTTCAGACGGATGTTTCCGATGCAGAGGCCTCCGCGGAAGCGGGAGCGACGGCGCCGGACGTGCCGGCGTCGGAAATACCGGTATTGGTGATATTGATATTCCTTGTCACGGCGGCGTCATAGCTTCCGGCCTTCACCAGATCTCCCATGTCGATTCCCACGGTTTCCTTCATGGTCTCAAACAGCTTTGCCATGACCGCGGGAACGTGGTCTGCCACGCTTTCCACGCCGTTATCGCTGCCGCCTCCGATGATCGTGATCTTATCGATCTGGGAAAGGGGCTCGGAAATCTTTCCGGCAATGTCGGGAAGCACCTTGATCAGCATTTCCGCCATGGCGGCGTTATTATACTTCTGGTAGGCGAGCGCCTTCTTTTCCATGGCCTCCGCCTCCGCGATACCCTTCGCCCGGATTGCCTCCGCTTCCGCTTCACCCACCATGCGGATTCCCGCGGCCTCCTGCTCCCTGGTGAACTTCTGGGCTTCTGCCGTCGCTCTCATGGCAACGGCATTCTGCTCCGTCTCGAAGGTCTCCGCCTCGGCCCGTTTTTTGCGCTCATACAGCTCGGCCTCGGACTGCTGCTGTCTGGCGTACTTCTCGGCCTCGGCTTTTTTCTTCACCTGGGCGTCCAGCTCCTTCTCCTGAACCTCGGCCTCCCTCTCCTTTAAGATGACCTCCTTTTCCTGCTTGGCGATGCTCGCCTCCGCAGTGGCGATCTCGATGGTCTTTCTCTGCTGCTGCTCCTGAATGCTGTAGGCCGCGTCCGCCTCCGCCTTCTTGGTATCCTCCAGTTTCTTCAGTTCGGATTTCTGCAGGGACAGCTCGTTGTTCTTCTTCGCGATCTCCCGCTCCGCGTTGATCCTTGCGTCGTTGGCCTGTCGATCCGCCTCCGCCTTTGCCACAGCGATTTCCTTTTCCGCCTCCGCTTTTGCGATGGCGGCTTTCTTCTTGATCTGGGAAATGTTGTCGATACCCAGATCCTCGATCACGCCGTTTCCATCAGAAAAGTTCTGTACGTTGAAGCTGACGATATCCAGTCCCATCGCAGCCAGATCGGGCTCCGCATTCTCTTTGACCAGATTTGCGAATTTCTGTCTGTCGCTGACCATTTCCTCCAGACGCATGCGTCCGACGATCTCACGCATGTTTCCTTCCAGCACCTCTCTGGCGATATTCGCGATGTACTGGGTGTTCTGGTTCAGAAAATTCTCAGCAGCAAGCGCAAGCCTTGTGGGCTCGCTGGAAATCTTCACGTTGACCGCAGCGTCCACCTGAATGTTAATATAATCCGCCGTGGGCACCGCGTTGGTGGTTTTCACATCAATGGCGATCAGCTTCAGGCTCAGCTTGTCCATCCGCTCCAGGAACGGAATCTTCACGCTGGCCTTCCCGATAATGATCTTCTTTCTCATACCGGAAATGATGAACGCCGTATCCGGCGGGGCCTTCTTATACCCCGAAAACAGAACGGCAATGACAACAAGCACCACAACCCCGATGATAATAAACAGCATGGCTTCCTCCTTTCCGTGTGAACCCAAGGTTCGAAACGGCCTCTTCTTTTTTTACCGCCGCGCAGGCGGCATTTTCATTTATGCAAACGCTTTCCCAAAGGGAAAACGCCGCTTTCCCCTATAAACCGGACTCTGCGCCCAGCTCCTTCGCCTCTTCCTCCGCTTCCGCCCGGAATTCCTGCAGCTTCATCTCATTCAGCCGAGGAAGCTCCTCCAGGGATTTCACGCCGAAGGTACGCAGGAACTGCTCCGTCGTTCCGAACAAAAGCGGCCTTCCCGGCGCGTCCAGCCTTCCCAGCTCCATCACCAGCTCAAATTCCACCAGGCGGCTGATGGCGTGGTCGCTGTTCACCCCGCGGATCCGTTCCACATCCAGCCTGGTCACAGGCTGCTTATAGGCAATGATGGAAAGAGTCTCAAGAAGGGTATCCGTCAGCGCATATTTTTTCGGCGCCTTTGCCACCCGGATCAGATATTCGTACAGATCCCCTCTGGTACACATCTGAAAGGCCCCCTCATATTCCACCAGGCAGACCCCCCTTTTTTCGGCCTCCCAGTCTTCCTTCATCTGTGTCAGAAGCAGCCTGGTCTCCTCCGGCGTTTCCTCGATCGCCGCGGCAAGCCTGTCCAGCTCCACGGAATTTCCCATGGCGAACAGGATCGCCTCCAGGGCCGCCTTTTTATGCTCCTGCTCCATTCTGCGCATCCTTTCTTCCGTCCAATTCTTCCCCCTCTCCCAGAGAGGTCAGCCGCAGATTTTCCAGTTCGTCCGCCGTCTCGTTGACCGTAATGAGGATATCCTCCTCGATGCCCTCCTGACTGACGTTTACCACGCCGGTCTTCATCAGCTCCAACACCACCAGGAAGGTCACGATCACATCCATCCGGCTTTTTCGGTTTTCCAGAAGCTCCCGGAAATTCAGCCTCCGATGGCTCCTGATATAGGCGGCGACATAACCCGCCTTATGCTCGATATTGACCTCGTCCTTTTCGATCCGGCCAAAGTGACTGCGTACCGGATCCAGCTTGTCCTCCTGCCGCTTCAGACAGGCCTGGAACACCTCGTTCAAGCGGGTCAGCGTCACGCCGGCAAGAAGCTCCTCATAATCCACAGGCTGCCGGTAGTCCTTTACCTCGTCGGGCAGGGAGGGATCCCTGTAAAACGCCTTCTGCGCGTCCACCTCCATGTCCTTCAATTCCAGGGCCATATACTTATACGCCTTATATTCCAGCAGCTTTTCCACCAGCTCTGAGCGGGGATCCTCCTCCTGCCCCTCCTCGTCCTTCTCCCGGGGCAGGAGCATGCGGCATTTGATATCCAGCAGGGTAGCCGCCATCAGGAGGAACTCGCTCATCACGTTCATATCCTCCTCTTCCATCTGACGGATGGCTTCCAGATACTGATCCGTGATCTCCACAATTGGGATATCGTAAATATCCACCTTATTTTTTTCAATCAGATGCAGAAGAAGGTCCAGAGGGCCTTCAAATGCCTGCAGCTTCACCTCAAGCGCCATTTTCGTTCCGGCCTCCCTTTTCCTCGTTTATCAGGCGTCGTCCCCATCCACGCTGTCCCGTTCCCGTTCAGGCAATCCCGTCGCCAGACGAATCCTGACCGGGCGGAAGCGATCATTCCGGCTCCAGACTGACCACGATCAGCTCGCCGGGATTGAAGATACGGATGGGGATCGTGTGACTGCCAAGCCCCCGTCCCAGGATCATGACGCTGTCCCCTTCGCAAAACAGACCGCCGTCGTATTTGGGAAAAAGGCGGAGGGCCGGAGAAAGGACGCCGCCAAGGAAGGGCAGTCTCATGATCCCGCCGTGCACATGGCCGGAAAGCACCAGATCTGCTCCCCACTGTGCATATGCGGGGAAATAGTCCGGATTGTGCGCGATCAGGATATGATACTCCCCTTCAGAGGGCTTTCCCAGAAGACCGTTCAGATAGGAGACCGTCATCTTCCCCCGCTTCAGCTTCTGATAATATTCCTTCCCGATCTCCGCTCCGTACAGACGGATTCCCGTCTCCGGCAGGAGCAGGCTGTCGTTTTCCAGAAAAACGACGCCCTTTTTTACGAGGCTCTCATGGTAACGGCGGTAGCCGCTCCCATAATGCTCCGCCTCCGTTTTCATCCGATATTCATGGTTTCCGTTGGCATAGTAGACAGGATATTTTTCCGCAAGCGCCTCTGTCGTCTCAAGGGCGGGTTCAAAACGGCCCGGGGTCTCCGAGGTAAGCATATCTCCGGCGATCAGGATACTCTCCGGCTTCTGCGCGTCGATCGCGGCGAGCAGCCTTTCATTGTGCTTTCCGTAGCGCTTATTGTGCAGGTCGGAAAGCATGACAAACCGATATTTTCTTTTCAGATTCCTGCAGCGGACGCGATATTCCACCGTAACGAAGCGGTTGGAATCATACAGCATCGCGCCGAGCAGAAAGAACGCCGCCGCGCAAAAAGCGCCTATGATGAATGGAATCACTCATTTACTCCTTTTGCATGAAATGTAACAGGGAAAGTATATCATATTTTGATGCGTTATAAAAGGAAATATGCGAGAACTTTTTTCAGATAATCCCGAAAGCCCGCCGCCGCCACGGATTCCGAATATACCACGTTCACGGTCCCCAGGGTTTCCCCGTTCAGCCGGTAGACCGCCTCACCGGCCTTTTGTCCGGCCTCCAGAGGCGCCTGCGCCTCCTCCGGAAGGTTCAGCGTCTTTTCCACGCTGCCCAGGTCGCTGCCCTTCGTGTCCAGATAGGAAAAGGGCTCCTCATAGACCAGCCCGACCGTTTCCTCCACTCCGCCTGCCACCTTCATGTCAGGAAGCTTTTCCGTATTGTCGTCCCGGTACATGGCGCTCACACTGTAGCCGTAATTCAAAAGCGTCACCGCGTCGTCAAAGCGGGCCTTGTAATCCGGCGCCGCCATCACCACGGCGATCAGCTCGATCTCGTTTTTCTCCGCCGTGGCCGAAACGCAGTATTTCGCCTTGCTGGTGGAGCCTGTTTTCAGGCCGGTGGTCCACTGGTACTGCTTTAACAGCTTGTTGGTGCTGGACAGCGTAAAGGTGCTGCTGCCCCTTGCCGTATTGTGGGTGATGTCCTCCATCCAGATCATGGTATAGTCGAACACCTGCGGATGCTTTGTGATCAGCTCTCTTGACATCACCGCCACATCCCTTGCGGATGTGTGGTGATCGTCTGAATCCGACAGGCCGCAGCAGTCCAGAAAATGGGTATTTTCCATGCCAAGCGACTGCGCCTTCTCATTCATGCGTGAAACGAACTCCTCCTCGCTGCCCGCGATGAATTCGGCCATCGCCACCGCCGCGTCGTTGCCGCTCGCAACAGCGATACACTTGATCATGGTGTCCACCGTCTGCATTTCACCTTCCTCCAGAAAAACCTGGCTTCCGCCCATCGACTGGGCGTGCTCACTGGTCATCACCTGATCCTCCAGGCCAATATCTCCCCTTTCCAGCGCTTCAAAGATCAGAAGCAGGGTCATGATCTTGGTAATGCTCGCCGGGGAGCAGGGAACATCCGCATTCTGCTCAAAGATGACAGCTCCCGTTGAAGCCTCCATCAAAATGGCCGCCGGCGCAGACAGATGTACGGATACGCCCCCCGAATCCGCCGTCCCCTGACGCTGGTTTTCCTGCTGCTGGTTCTCCTGCTGCGTTTCCTGCTGTGTTTCCTCCGCGTAAAGCGGCATCGCCGGCGTTCCTGCCGCGATCCAAACCGCAAGCGCTGCGGCAAAGAGCCTCCCCGCCCTGCTTTTGCCGATCCGTCCGATCCAGTCCAACATAAGGGAATCTCCCCTCTATCCAGTCTATAGCACATTCTATGTTCCTTCCGGCCCATTCATGAATGCCGGGCAGACCGGGGAATCCCGTTTTCCTCCTTTTGGGTCGAAAAAAGCCCGTCCGGCTCTCTTTTCCGAGAAAGGCCGGGCAGGCTTTCCTGTTTTCATTCTTCGCTTTTTACTGTCGCGCCGTTTTCCTTACTGCGCCGCAGCCGCAGCCTGCGCCTGGGCGATGACTGCAGCCGCTACCGCGGGATCCACCGGAAGGCCGGTGGCGGAATCGATCATGTTTCCGGTGGCCGGATCGAGCACCCAGGTGGAGGGATCCACGCCGGTCAGATCCAGCACGGGAGGCACATACTCAGTGCCGATGCCGTTGGCATCGAAGACGTAGGTCTTTCCTCCCAGCTCCAGCGTCTTGTTGACCGCCATACTTCCGTCCTCCTGGAAGTAGCGCAGTCCCTGCGCATCCGTATAGAAGCCGTACTGCATGGAGCCGTCCGCGCCGAACAGGTAGGTCTGGCCGCCGATATTGACAAGGCCGATCTGCATCAGTCCGTTTGCGTCGAAATAGTAATTCTTTCCTGCGATCGTCACCAGATCACGCAGCATATGTCCGTCCGACGTATCCATATACCAGGTATTCACGCCGTCTGTCAGCCAGCCGTTTTTGAACATGGAGCCGTCCGCGTTCATGAAATAGCGGTTTCCTTCATAATCCACCCAGCCGCGCTGCATCTTGTAATTGTTATAGAAATAGGTATTGCCGTTTCTCGTGGTAAAGCCGTTGGCAATGATGATATTGGAATAATCCTTGAACTGATAGTTCAGATCGGCACGGCCGTTTATCCCGCTCACGCTGCCGCTGCTGGTAAACTGCCAGAAGGCCGGATTCGGATATTCGCAGACATCAGCATACTGCGCCACCCATACATCGTAAGGCACCACGCCGATCTGGGTCGTCAGCATATTTTTATTGGAATACACCATCGGATAATATCCCGCGCTCTCAATAACGGAGCAGAACGCGACCACAAGCGAAACCAGCTCCTGTGTTGACAGGGATTTGTGCACGGCATCCTCAATATCAAATACCACCGGCATATTTACCGTAAAGGGAGCGATCGCCGCAAGCGTGAACTGGGCCTCCGCCATGGCGGCCTCCATCGTCGTCGCATAAGAATACAGATAAACGCCCGTCTTCAGTCCTGCCGCGGCAGCGCCCACCATATTCTGGGCAAAATAGGGATCCAATCCGCTCTTAGCGCTTCCAACCCGAATAAAGGCGAAGCTGTAGCCATCCGCCGCAACAGCGCTCCAGTTGATCGCTTCCTGATACATGGAAACGTCAACTCCCCTCGCGATCGCTCCGGCCGCCTTCGCGTCCACACCTGCTCCAAGCAGTGTTCCAATGCCGACCAGCGCCGCAAGAACGAGCCCGGTCATCCTCATCTTCCAGTTTCTTCCCATTCCTTCCCGTACCTTTCCGAAGCGGACGTTCTCCGCCTCCGTTCCTCCGTCAACGTGTTTCCCGTTTTCTTCTTAATAAAACTAATGCCTCAGCCCGCGGCCCGTCCGCCTCAGCCCGTCCATGCTTTTCCGCCCTTCACCTTCCTAAAAATTCAGAAAGCCGCGGCATTTTTCCCGGAGCCTGTCCCTCTTTCCCTTCAGATCCATGTCCACATGCAGAGCCAGGAGCAGATGCCAGAAAAAATCGATCAGAACGAGCAAAAGCACCGCCCTTAAGACCATGAGCCCCATTCCGTATGTATACCAGGACGCATATTTCATCACGATCCCGTGCAGAAAGCCGATGATGATGACCGCATAAAATCCCCAGGCGATCGTGCTTTCCAGGCAGATCAGTCCCTGATAATTAAAAGGCTTATCGTGGTAATCCCACCACACCTCGCCGAACAGCTTCAGCATCAGCCGGCCCACCAGATATTCAAAGACCGTCGCGCTGAACGCTCCCGCAAAATAAAGCAGGAACAGGTTTCCGGCAAAGCCCCTCAAAAGGAAATAGCCTGCCAGCGCGCCAACACCATAAATCGGGCAGAACGGGCTTTTCATAAAGCCCCTGTTGGTCAGCTTCCTGTTACAAAGCGACATATATGCGGATTCCATGCACCATCCCAGCACGCTGTAGATGCAGAAGGCCGCAAGCAGGCGCACCGGATGCAGGTCCGCAATCAAAGGTATGCTGTGAAGCAACATATCTCCTCCATCCCGAAAATCCGCACTGATGGCGGAAAATGGAAATTTTCAACACATAAAACACAAGTCCTTGATAGGTGTCTACCAAGGACTTCCGTTCGCTTAATTATATTTACGCTTTCTTGCCGCTTCGGACTTCTTCTTGCGTCTTACGCTGGGCTTCTCGTAATGCTCTCTCTTACGGATCTCCTGCTGAATACCAGCCTTCGCACAGCTTCTCTTAAAACGACGAAGCGCGCTGTCCAAAGTCTCATTCTCTTTTACGATAATGTTAGACATAGCTCACACCTGACCTCCCTTCAGTCCCTTCAAGTTCATGACTGATTGGGTTTTTAATGCATGCTTTATGCCGCACAGCCGCACAGCAATCCATGCACATCCTTTATTATACCAAAAAATGCCCTCACGTCAAGACTTTTTTATTATTTAATCTGGCCTTCCAGAACCGCCGCCGCTTCTCTCAGCGCATCATCGATGCCCTCCGGTCTCTTTCCGCCGGCCTGGGCCATGTTCGGCCTTCCGCCGCCGCCACCGCCGACAAGGGCTGCGATTCCCTTAATCAGATTGCCCGCATGAGCGCCCGTCTTCATCGCTCCGTCCGTCGCCATGGCCACCAGGTTCACCCTGCCGTCCTGCGCGGATGCCAGCACGATCACGCCTTCACCCAGCTTTTCCTTTAACTGGTCTCCCAGCTCTCTTAAGCCATTCATGTCCACGCCGTCCGCACGGGCCGCGATCAGCTTCACGCCCTTCACTTCCTGCACCTGGTCCATCACATCGCCCAGGGCTTCCTTTGCGGCCTTGCTCTTTAAGGACTCATTTTCCGCGTTCAGCCGCTTCACCTCTGCCATCAGGTGCTCCAGCTTCTCCGCAAGGGTTGCAGGCGTCGCCTTCACGATCTTCGCCGCTTCCTCAAGACGGCTCTCCTGCTCTCTGTAATAAGAGAACACGCCGGGGCCGGTGAGCGCCTCAATCCTTCTGACACCGGCTGCAACACCGCTTTCAGAAAGGATCTTAAACACGGAAATGTCTCCCGTATTCGCCACATGGGTGCCGCCGCACAGCTCCGTGGAGAAATCTCCCATCCGCACCACGCGGACCTTATCGCCGTACTTCTCACCGAACAGAGCCATCGCTCCGGTCTTTTTCGCTTCTTCCAGGGTCATGACGCTGGTTTCCACCGGGATGTGGGCTGCGATCTCTTCATTCACGATTTTTTCAACCTGTGCCAGCTCCTCTTCGGTCATGGCGGAGAAATGGCTGAAGTCGAAACGAAGACGATGAGGGTCCACGAAAGATCCCGCCTGCTCCACATGGGTGCCGAGCACCATGCGCAGCGCCTTCTGAAGAAGGTGGGTGGCACTGTGGTTCTTGCAGGTATCCGCCCGCTTGCCGCCATCCACCGTAAGCTCCACCTGATCGCCCATACGAAGCATACCCTTCGTCATTTTTCCAACATGGCCTATTTTACCGCCCATCAGGTGAATGGTATCCTGTACCTCAAATTCGCCCTCTGCGGTACGAATCACGCCCGTATCTCCGCACTGACCGCCCATGGTTCCATAGAACGGGGTCTGCTCCACGATGATGGTGCCGCTCTCTCCGTCGGTCAGCGCCTCCACCACCTCATCCTCCGTGGTCATGGCCACAATGGGGGATTTCCAGGTCAGTTTATCATATCCCACAAATTCGGAGGTGATCGCGGGATCGATCTGTTCGTAAACCGTCGCGTCGGCTCCCATATAATTGGTCACCTTTCTCGCGGCGCGGGCCTTGTCCTTCTGCTCCTTCATGCAGGCGGCAAAGCCATCCTCATCCACCAAAAAGCCCTTTTCCTGCAGAATCTCCGTGGTCAGATCCAGCGGGAAGCCATAGGTATCGTACAGGCGGAACGCATCCTGACCGGAAAGCTGCGTCTTTCCTTCCTTCGCCATCTGCTCCGACAGCTCGGAAAGAATGCTCAGTCCCTGATCGATGGTGCGGTTGAATTTATCCTCCTCCTGGGAGAGAACCTTGAAGATAAAGTCCTTCTTCTCTTCCAGCTCCGGATAACCGTCGCGGCTGCCCTCGATTACGGTATGGCTCAGGTTGGAAAGAAATTCTCCTTCGATTCCAAGAAGCCTGCCGTGTCTCGCCGCGCGGCGGATGATACGGCGGAGCACATAGCCCCTTCCCTCATTGGAGGGCATGATGCCGTCCGAAATCATAAACGTGGCGGAACGGATGTGATCCGTTACGATACGGATGGAAACATCCCACTCATGCTTTTCCTTATAAGTTTTGCCTGCCAGCTCGCAGACCCTGTTTCTCAGCGCCTGAATGGTATCCACGTCAAAAATGGAATCCACATCCTGCACCACCGTAGCCAGACGCTCCAGACCCATGCCCGTATCGATGTTCTTCTGGATCAGGTCGGTATAATGGCCGTGTCCGTCATTGTCGAACTGGGAGAACACGTTATTCCACACTTCGATGTAGCGGTCGCAGTCACAGCCCACCGTACAGCCGGGCTTTCCGCAGCCGTACTTCTCGCCGCGGTCATAATATACTTCGGAGCAGGGGCCGCAGGGGCCGGAACCATGCTCCCAGAAATTATCCTCTTTTCCGAAACGGAAGATCCGCTCCGGCGCAATTCCGATTTCCTTGTTCCAGATGTCGAAGGCTTCGTCGTCATCCAGATATACGGAAGGATACAGCCTGTCCGGGTCAAGTCCGACCACTTCGGTCAGAAACTCCCAGCACCAGGCGATCGCCTCATGTTTGAAATAATCTCCAAAGGAGAAATTTCCCAGCATCTCAAAAAACGTGCCGTGCCTGTCCGTCTTGCCGATATTCTCGATATCGCCCGTGCGGATACACTTCTGACAGGTGGCCACCCTTCTCCTCGGCGGAATCTCCTGCCCTGTGAAATAGGGCTTTAAGGGAGCCATGCCGGAATTGATCAGAAGCAGGCTGTTGTCGTTGTGCGGCACCAGGGAAAAGCTCTTCATCACCAGATGTCCCTTGCTCTCAAAGAAATCCAGGAACATCTTCCTCAATTCATTTACACCGTATTTTTCCACGTCTGTTTCCTCCAAAATTGCCTGAATCTATCCCATTATAAGTTCATTTTTTTCCCTTGTCAACGCCCGCCGGCAGAGGGCGCAGCGCATATGCTGCTTTTTTCTCATCAGCAGAGGGGCGCGAACACTCTCAGCACAGAGTCGAACAGGCCGCCGATGATTCCCGTCTTGCAGTCCTTCAGCGTGATTTCCCGGCTCTGCTCTATGGTACGCACACTGTCCTCCTTCAGCTCCTTCAGCCCTTCCGTCCGGTACAGGAGCGTGCCGCACTCAAAATGTAGATATAGGCTTCTGAAATCCATGTTCACGCTGCCCACAACGCCGAACTCATCGTCACAGATGTAGCTTTTCGCATGGATGAAGCCGGGCGTGTATTCATAGATCCGGATTCCCGCGCGCAGAAGCGGCGCGTAATTGGAGCGTGTCAGGCGGAAAATCATGGGTTTGTCCGGGATTCCCGGCGTCACGATCCGGATGTCCACGCCCCGCTTTGCCGCCTGGCACAGGGCATTTCTCATCACATCGTCCACGATCAGATAGGGCGTAAAAATATAGACATACTTTTTCGCCTGATGCAGAATGTCCAGATATACGTTCTCTGCGATCGTCTCGTTATCCAGCGGAGAATCCGTATAAGGCTGAACCAGTCCCGCTCCCGTGAAGGCTTCCGGATGCCACACATGAGGCCGGAAGCGGTCGATGTCCTCATCCTCTTTCCGGAAGGCATTCCACATTTCAAGGAACATCACGGTAAAGCTCCAGACGCCCTCTCCGTGAAGGCGCACGCCGGTGTCCTTCCAGTAGCCGAAGCGGACGATTTCATTGATATACTCATCCGCCAGATTGATTCCGCCGGTATAGGCCGTATGCCCGTCGATAACCAGAATCTTTCTGTGATCCCGGTTGTTCATCACCAGGGAGAAAAAGGGAATCACCGGATTGAAGGCCATGCACCTGATGCCCGCCTTCTCCAGCCATTCGCTGTAGCCGCCGGGAAGCCGGGTGACGCAGCCCATATCATCGTAGATCATCCGGACCTCAACGCCTGACGCGGCCTTTTCCTTCAGGATCTCCAGAATGGTGTCCCACATCTTTCCTTCGGAAACGATGAAGTATTCCAGAAAGATATAATGCTCCGCCTTCCTCAGATCCTCCAGCATATCTGCGAACATCTTTTCTCCGCAGGGATAATATTTCACCTTTGTATTGGTATACGCGGGAAAATCGCTTACCTTCTGCACATACCGGAAGCTTCCGGCCGCCCTCGCATATTCCTCCTGAGCCTGCTGAAAGGGAACGCCTTCTCCTTTCAGATATTTCCGGCAGCGCTCATGCTGCGCGTTCAGTTTTCTGCGCATGTTTCTCGACGGCTTTTTGTCTCCATAGAACAGATAAAACAGACCGCCGAACAGCGGAAGCGCCATGATCAGCACAATCCAGCCGATTTTATACGCCGAATTATCGTCCTTTCCAATGATATAGAGTACCACCAGAATACTCAGTATGGTGAAAACGGTGGTGATCCAGCTCACAAATTCCGTAAGTTTAACCAGGGCGAACACGATCCACACAAGCTGCACCAATATGAGCAGGACCGTGATGATCACCCGGTTCATCGCCAGTCTTTTGTATCGTTCCTTCATTCCTGTCTTCCCTTCTCCGTCTTCTTTTCCTCCGTTTTCCCGGGGTGTCCTTCCCTTCCCGGACCGCGTCCTCTGCGCCCTGCGTACCCTTTCTGCGTTCCTGCGCGTTCTCTGTTTCCAGATGGCATTCGGCCGGATGTTCCCTGCCTTTCACGGGAATCCTTTCTTTCATTCTTTTCCCTCACGTCATCCCGCAGCAGCTTATAGAATGTCGCAGCAAGGGGTACGCCCAGAAGCATTCCGCCGATTCCGAGCAGTCCTCCGCCCACCGTAACGGCCGCAAGAACCCACATGCCGGGGAGTCCGATGGAAGACCCAACCACCTTCGGATAAATCAGATTTCCTTCCATCTGCTGCAGCACGATGATGAATACGATGAAAAGAAGGGCCTTTAACGGGGCTACCGTCAGAATCATAAAGGCCCCTACCGCAGCTCCGATATAAGCTCCCACAATGGGGATCAGCGCCGTCACACCGATAAACGCGCCGATCATGGGCGCATAGGGGAAACGGAAAATCAGCATTCCTATGGTACAAAGCGTCCCCAGTATCACCGCTTCCGTACACTGTCCGATGATAAAGCTGGAAAACGTTTCATTCGCGGTAACCAGAACACGGCAGATTTCCTTCACCGTGTCCTCCTTCAGGTAGGCGCGCAGAATGCTCTTCGCCTGGGAAGCAAGGCGTTCCTTTCCCGCAAGGATATAGATCCCGAAAATCAGTCCGATGAAGAAATTAACCACACCGCCCACCACGGAGCCGACCACACTGATGGTGGAACTCAGAACGCTTCCGATTCCGGAACGCACCACGCTGAGCGCCTTATCCATCAAATCTTTCCAGTCAATCGTCTCCAGATTCAGATAATCCGAGATATTGAAAGCTCCGTTCGCCTCAAGCCAGGCAGAAACCTGTTCCAGAAAAACGGGGATGCCCCTTCCGATCACGCCGAACGCCTTTCCCAGTTCCGGAATGACCAGTCTTGCTATCAGAGTAAACAGCGCAAAAACCAGCAGAATCGAAATCACGATTCCCACACCGCGCCGTGTCTTCGCCACAATCCGGCTTCGGGAGCGCGGGAAATAAAGCCTTTCCACCCGAACGAGCACAATGTTCAGCACATAAGCCATGGCCATTCCAAGGACAAGCGGAAACATGACGTTCCACAGGTTCGCAACCCAGCCGATCAGCTGCTCAAAATTTCTGATGCACAGAATCAGTAACGCGGCAAGGCAGATATAAACGATGATGGCCCTTTCTGTCCTTCTTTTCTGCATATAAACACCTTTCTCCTTTCCGGTTCAATCCCAGTGTTTTTATATTATCATAAATGGGAAAAGAAGAGTAGCCCCTTCCTTCAAACTGCCGGCCAAAAAAACGCCTCGTCACAGCCCAGCGTTTTTGAGAGCAAAGAATCCCGCGGCTCTTTCCAGCCGCGGGATCCCCTTTTTCTTCTTTCAAATTCTTCCGCCAGGCAAAAGCAGCCCCGCCTGAAGCGTCTTACACAATGCCCTGTGCCGTCATCGCGTTGGCAACCTTCTCAAAGCCTGCGATGTTGGCGCCTGCCACATAGTTTCCTTCCATACCGTAGCGCTTCGCAGCATCGTCCAGATTGTGGAAGATGTTGATCATGATGTTCTGCAGCTTCGCATCCACTTCCTCAAAGCTCCAGCTTAAGCGCTCGCTGTTCTGGCTCATCTCCAGAGCGGAGGTGGCTACGCCGCCGGCGTTTGCCGCCTTGCCGGGAACGAACAGAACGCCGTTCTTCTGCAGATATTCCGTTGCATCCAGAGTGGTGGGCATATTCGCGCCCTCGCAGACAGCGGTGACGCCATTGGCAACCAGTCCTTCCGCATAGGAAAGGGTGAGCTCATTCTGGGTCGCACAGGGAAGTGCGATATCCACCTTTACGCTCCAAACGCCCCTGCCGCTGTGATATTCCGCCTGAGGCCTGTAGTTCAGATAATCGGACACACGGCCGCGCTTCACTTCCTTAATCTCCTTGAGCGCATCCAGATCGATGCCTTCCGGATCATAAACCCATCCGGTGGAATCAGAGCAGGTTACCACCTTCGCTCCCATCTGATGTGCCTTCTGGATCGCATAAATGGCAACATTTCCGGAACCGGAAACCGCGATGGTCTTTCCGGCAATATCAATGCCGTTGCACTTGAGCATTTCTTTCGTGATATACAGAAGGCCGTATCCGGTCGCTTCGGTTCTCGCGAGGGAGCCGCCGTAGCTTAATCCCTTTCCGGTAAGAACGCCCTCATAGGCGTTGCGGATTCTCTTATACTGTCCAAACATGTATCCGATCTCTCTCGCCCCGGTTCCGATGTCTCCGGCAGGAACGTCCGTATCGGCGCCG
>DWWS01000051.1 GCA_019119595.1 Candidatus Eisenbergiella merdavium
GGATTCTCCGCATCCAGAGGAAACTCCAGATTCAGAAGATTCTTTCCCAGCGTACCGGAAAGGGTCTGCTTGAAAATATTGAAATATTTGAACGTCTCCTCCTCGGGAAGGGAAAGAAAGGCCTCCTTCATCGTTGTCCGGATGTTCTTCTCCCCGTCCACGTAGCAGGTGCAGATCCTGTGGATCGTGCAGCGCTCCGCACAAAACTGTTTCCTGATCTCTGCGATCTCTTTTTTATTCATGGCTTTTCCTCCTCAAACACTTTCTATGGACATATACCTCTGTTCTCCGCTTCGTCTGCGTATGTTCATACGCCTCGCCCGGCAGGATCTCCCTGCCGCATTCGGCGTAGTATTTCGGGATATTATCATCCTTCTTCTCTTTTGTTTTCATGGCATCCTCCTCTCTGGTACAGCGCCTGTACCGCCCGGAAAAGATCCCGGTACAGCATTTCCACTTCTGGACCATATTCCCGGTACCTTTCCAGCAGCTCTTCTCCCCGGCCGCAGAACGCTTCCCACTCACTGTCTGTCAGCCTGCGGAATTCGTATTTCCGGGCCAGACGCCACACATCCGTAAATACCTGATAGATGATCCTTGTCATGTAAGCTCCTCGATCCTGATATAGATCCCCGGGATCTGTGCCCAAAACTTCTCCACGATCTCCCGGCATACCAGGCAGTCATCCTTCCAGAATCCCGTATCAGTCATGCAGTCCTTCAGAAGCTTCTGCAGGTTATCTGTATCCGGCTTTGTTGCCCGGTACTCGCCATCTTTGTGCTTTCCGCGTGGGAAACACCAGGTTACTACCAGCTCCACCGGTGTGCCGTATGGCTTCTCCGGCCGGTGCTGCGCCAGATGCGCCTTGAGCTTTGACCTCGCTGCTTTCAGCTCTGCCGGCTCATAAAATACCGGCTTCCCATTCACCACCCTTACCTGCTTCTCCTGGTGGGTTACCGTCGGAGGGATCATCGGCAGAAAGAAAAATATCTTCCTCTCATCCTCCAGCGGGCAGGCAAATGTTTTGTCCATGGGAGGCATTACACATCCCACATCCGGATCATAGCAGTCACACATCAGACATGGATTTTTTTCCTGACTCATAACACTTTACCTCTTTAACGCGCAAAATTGCCTTTCTTTTTTTCTGCTGCCCTTGTCACGGGGAGGGGGAAGGGACAGGGCGGGCTGTGCTGTGAGCCCGTCCTTTCCTCCCCCCGTGACCACGCGAATGCGGGGGAAATTTTTACCCCTTTAGGGGTAGTGTCTTCCCCGCAACACGGGGAAGTCTGAAATTCAGTGTTCCCCGCACTCCTTCTTCCTGACAATTCCATCTTCAATGACATATCCACCATGCTCCTTAATGCGGTCCCGGACCGTTCGGTCCGATATTCCCATGTACTCTGCCACATCATTCACTGACGGTTCATCGCCAAAATTTCCGTTCTCAACCGCTTCTTCCAGGGCTTTTTTTCGATCGTTTTTCCGTTCTTTCGCGTTCTTTTTATTCCTATCTGCCCCTTTTTTCCAGGGCGGTATTTCCGTATCCGGCTGAATATCCTCCAGCACGCCCACCTTATCGATCTGATGGACCGGATAGTCAAACCACAGGTTCACCGGCTTAAACTTCGGGAATTCCCTCAGCGTGCCCTCTATGCGCCACGCTGTGCGCTCCCTGGCCCTTTTCCGGGCCTCCTCCACCATCTTATCCAGCAGGCCGTCTTTCGCCCGTTTCTGGGCGAATCTGAGCATCTGGACGGGGCTTAACATATCGTCCTGGGAGATGTCGTCCTCCCAGTCCTCAAAATGGGCGTTCAGGTAAGCTGTGCAGGCATCGCACACCGCCCGGTCCTCCTGCTGCTTCATCAGTTCTTCCGTCGTCTCCAGCTCGATCAGGTCGAGCAACGCGTCCGGATCGCGGGCGAACACCCCAGAACCGCTGGCCCTGTCCATAGACCGTTTTCCGCCCTGCGCACCCTTGCTGTGATGGTGGCAGTAGATCACTGCGCATCCAAGCTCCGTGCATACCTTGTCAAACTGGTTGCAGAAATTCGCCATCTGGTCCGCGCTGTTCTCATCCCCCGTGATGACCTTGTAGATCGGGTCGATGACGATGGCGATATAATCCTTTTTGGCCGCCCGCCGGATCAGCTTCGGCGCCAGCCTGTCCATGGGGACGGACTTTCCTCTTAAATTCCAGATATCTATGTTCCTGAGGTTCCGCGGCTCCCATCCCAGCGCGTTGTACACATCCCGGAAACGGTGCAGGCAGCTCGCCGCATCCAGCTCCAGGTTCACATACATCACCCGGCCTTTGGTACACCCCCAGCCGAGCCAGGAGCGGCCCTCCGCGATGGCGATGCACATCTCGATCTGCAGGAAGGATTTCCCCGCCTTCGAGGGGCCTGCGATCAGCATCTTGTGCCCCTGGCGCAGGATCCCGTCGATCAGGCAGGGAGACAGCTCCGGCATGTTGTCCCATACGCTGTCCAGGCTCTCCGGATCCGGCAGGTCGTCGTTCACGCTCTCGATCCACTCCTGCCATTCCTCCCATGAAGTTTTCCCGATATTGGTGTCCATCAAAAACTGCTTATGGCCGTTCCGCATCACGCCCGGCATCCGGGACAGACGGGACGGGTTCCGGTTCTGCTGGTCGATCTCCAGCCCGTTCTTTCTGCAGATCTCATACAGATAGTTCACACGCTTCCGGTATTCCTCAGGGCTGCCGGCGTCCACCCGCACGATGGCATGCAGGCTCTTTTTTCCGGAAAATACCAAGCAGGCGATCGGCAGCTCCAGCCCACGGATGATCGCATTCTGCTTTTCCAGATCCGTGGAATCCGATTCCACTAGGGCATACCGGTATTCTGTCACGTTTTCGTTCTTGCAGCCGTTCCCGTCCAGCGGGTTGAAGCGGATCCACGCGCCGGCCGCAGGGTTGTAATCCCCCAGCACGGCGCCGATATCCCCGCCGCAGTGGTTCAGCTGTTCGATGAGCTGTCCCGCAGTCCGGTCCCAGCTCCCTTTCTGCGGGAGCCATCTTGTACCCTTCTCATCGGTCTTCTCCCAGCTCGCCGTCACATATCCCACGTTTTCCCCTGCTTCGAACAGGGTCTCCAGGTACCGGATGAGCTGGGCGGCCGGGTCCCATTCCTCCGGTTCCCGGATCTCCTGCCCCTCGATCCAGTTCTTGTCCACGACAATGCCGCGTTCGTCCGAGATCATATCGTCCCAGTCCAGTTCCCTGCCGCCATACTCCGGCTGCCATCCCTGGTCCTTCGCGAGCTGTACGATCGTGCCTCCAGTCACCGGTGACACGGAGCCGTGGAAGCCGTTCCATTTGCGGATACATTCCCCCTCATGATAGCGGGCGGCATCCCTGCGGCTCCACAGATCCCATTCTGCGGGGCCGTAGCCCTCTTCCTTCAGGGCCATCCCCACGTTGATCCAGTCCTGGTAATCCAGGAGGGAAGGGTCGATATGCTCTAATACTTCCAGGATGTCATAACCTTCCATAATGCCTTACTGCTCCTTATCCGGGATATACGTTGCAGGGTCCACGCCCTTCGGCACCCCGCGCCATCCCATTGCCGCGATCCGGGAGATCATGTTGTCAGCCTGTTCAAACGTCCAGTTCCCCACATGCTGGAAGCCGCGTATTTCCAACTGTTTGATCTGCCTCGGGCGTGCCAGGTTTTCCGCCTGCCGTTTTTTCAGCCGGTCCAGCAGCTTCGCCGCCTTCCCCGCGTTTTCGATCTCATCCGGCATGATACCAAATTTCTCCAGGGCTGCCTTCTGCTTATCTGACGCCGGCGCCATTTCCCATCCAAAGGACGGGACATAGCCGGCCAAGTCTTCCGCCTGTATGCTCATTTCAAACTGCAGCGGGTCTACCAATACGCCTTTCCTGTGCTTCATCTCCGCGAGCTGTTTTGCCAGCGATTCCTCCCGCTGGGCCACCACATCCTCCGCCGCGGCCTTTTCTGCTTCTTCCAGATCCATCGGGCACCCTGCGGCTTCCGCAAGGTTTTCCGTCATCTGTGCCGCTACCTCCTGATCCGTGCAGATCAGGTCTGCCGGATGGCAGAGTTCATGCCGTTCCGTATGCCATAGGAAATCCAGCAGGAGCAGATGGTCTTTCCCAGGATGCAGCCGGGTCCCGCGTCCTACCATCTGGCTGTACAGGCTGCGAACCTTTGTCGGCCGCAGCACCACGATGCAGTCCACGGACGGACAGTCCCAGCCTTCCGTCAGCAGCATGCTGTTGCACAGCACGTCATATCTGCCGCTATCAAAATCCGAAAGGATCTCTGCGCGGTCCGTGCTCTCCCCGTTGACTTCCGCCGCCCGGAATCCTCGGCTGTTCAGGATGTCCCGAAATTTCTGGCTGGTCTTCACCAACGGGAGGAATACGACCGTTTTCCGGTCCATACAGTATTTCACCATCTCATCCGCGATCTGGTACAGGTATGGGTCCAGGGCGGTCCCGATCTCGCTTGCCTTGAAATCCCCGGCCTGCACGGATACCCCGGTCAGGTCCATCTTCAGGGGGATGGTCAGCGCTTTGATGGGAGAAAGATATCCGGACCGAATCGCTTTCGGCAGGGTATACTCGTAAGCCAGGCTTTCAAAATATTCGCCCAGGTTACGCATGTCCCCGCGGTCCGGCGTGGCCGTCACGCCCAGCACCTTCGCGTCCGGGAAATGCTGCAGCACCCGCTGGTAGCTGTCTGAAACGCAGTGATGCGCTTCGTCGATGATGATCGTCCTGAAATAATCGGCCGGGAACCGTCCCAGCCGTTTTTCCCGCATCAGGGTCTGCACGGAGCCTACCGTGATCCGGTACCAGCTCCCGATGCAGGTCTCCTCTGCCTTTTCTGTCGCGCATCCCAGCCCCGTAGCGGATGCGATCTTGTCCGCGGCCTGCTCCAGCAGCTCCCCGCGGTGGGCCAGGATCAGCACCCGGTCCCCATGGCGGACACAGTCCTCCGTCACCTTCGCGAACACGATGGTCTTCCCGCATCCGGTGGGCAGCACCAGCAGGGTACGCCGGATACCGCTGTCCCACTGCTCAAAGATGCTGTCCTTTGCCTCCTGCTGGTATGGCCTTAATTCCATTGCCATCAGAAATTCCCCGCTTTCCAGGTCTTGCTCCCGTCATCCTTCGGATAGAAGCGCTTCACATGGTTATACTTTTTCTCCGGATCGTTCCGGTCCGGATCAAGGGTGATGTGTGCCCTGCCTGATGCTCCCGTCACGGCGTTCCAGTTCATGCGCAGCGGCTCCCCTTTCTTTTTCAGCCCCAGGCTGGAAAAAAAGGCTGACAGAAGCCCCTCTGTCTTGGTATGCAGGAAGAGCTGATGGCTGATAAATGCCGGCCCCTCCGGTGTGTCGATGCGCAGTCTTACGATCGCTTTGTTGCAGGCCGGAAGCTTCTCACTGCCGTTATGCCTGCCGCGCTCAAAGCTCTCTACCGTGAAAGCATAGTCGCCTTCCGGCAGGGTGACATACTCCTGTCCATCGTTTTCTATGGTATCGTCCCACTGTAATTCTCTTTCTTCGCTCATGTCAAAATCCTCCTGTTATTAATTAAATGGGATATCTTCCTTTTCCCACATCTGCCTGATCATTCCGAGCACCTGATCCCAGGCTCCGACCAGCACGCCGGCAATATAATCCGGATCATAGTTCCAGATCGGGGTATCAGGCGGATAATAGCCTCTTGCAGCCACCACTTCCTGGATATCCCATTCCCCCACATTGTTTGCTTCCATCAGGTCGCGCAGGGCTTTCGGGATCCGCCCGTCCAGCTCATGCCGGGATGTCTCCGACGGCGCGGGGGCTGCTTGAGGTGGTACGGGAGCGGCAGGCTTCTGTGCCACAGGGGCCTGTGCCATGCTGTCCATGGACAGTTCCATTGCAATCTGTCCGCTGCCTTCCTGTTTTACCGGGGCCGGCTCTGCCTGCTTTGGTGCTTCGGCCTGAGGCGCCGGCGTCTCCGTTTTCTGCGTCGGTGCAGGAGCCGCCGATCCGGAAATAATTCCAGCGATCACGCTGTAATCAAAATCCACCTCATCCGGCAGGCCGTACCGGTTCTTCGCGTCCCAGCAAGGATGGTGCTGGGTGTACATGACGCGCTTCCCACCCTGGGCCTTGTGCTTCTTTCCCTTATCGTCCACCGCAACGGAATAGGTCTTGTAGTTTGCAAACAGCAGCATATCCGCCCACTCCTTCACCAGCGGAGAGGTCTGGGAAGAAGTCTTTTTCCCCAGTTTCATTTCCCACCGGTCATAGGCCCCCATCTCATCCGGTTGCTCAAACTTGCGCATCTGCGCGTGGGCGGTCAGCACCACATGGATGCCCTTTTCCACCACATCGTTTAGCAGGTTCAGGAATCGTCCGAATTCCTCCCGGACATACACGTACCCGTTGCCATACCCGAAGTCCTCGATCCCCTTTTTCTGGTGGCTCGTACAGATGTCCTCTACGCACAGCTGTTCCGCCCAGTCGATGGTATCAACCACCAGCGTCCGGCAGATCTCCGGATGGCTGATGACATAGCGGATCTGCTCCTTCAGCATGGTCCAGGAGGATGGCGCGGGGGTCCGCGCCACGTCCAGCTCCTTCGTGCTCCCCTCCGTATCAATGAACAGCGGTTCCGGGAACCGGGAGGCGAACGTGGATTTTCCGATGCCTTCTGGTCCATAGACCACGACTTTTTTTGCTCCCGGTATCTTCCCTCTGATGATCTCCATTAAAATGCACCTGCCTTCCACGCTTTTTTCTCAGGCATGGCCGGATGCTCCTGGCCGGCCACATACCCATCCTCGATGATGATACTGCATTCCTCCCCGGTGCTGACCCGGGTGGCGATCGCCTGCAGGCCCTCCGCTTCCAGCCACTGCCCGAATTCCCGCAGGGTATCCAGGTCCATCTGCTCCAGCTTGTCCAGGAGCACAAAGCCGCACTTCGGGTTCAGCTTCCGGACGATCGCCGCCGCCACCTTCAGCCGGTCTGACCCGGACATGTTGTCCCACTTCTGGCCCTTGTAGACCAGCTCCCCGTCCGCCACGGACAGCTCCGGGAGCGGCAGGGCGGCGTTCTTCAGCAGGTCCGTTTTCTGCTTCCGGGTGTCCTCCAGCTCCTTCGTCAACTCATCATACTGGCGCTGGTATTCTCTGGCGTCGTCCTCCGCCTTGTCCTTATCCAGGTTGGCACGCACCTTCCGGTTGGTCTCCTCGATGCCCGCGATGCTGGCCTCCAGCTCAGCGGTGGATTCATCCTGCAGGTCTTCCGCGGACTTCCGCGCGGTCTCCAGATCAGCCTGCACACTTTCCTGCCTCTGCAGGAGGGCTGCCAGCTCCTCGTTGATCCGCTGGCTTTCCTGCTCCAGCTGGTGAAGCCTCTCCCGTTTCCGCTGGTTTTCCCCGTTCTTTGCCAGAATATCCTGCTGGCGACGGATCAGCTCCGTGGCAGAAACGATATCCTTCGGGGCATCCGGAAAGTACGGCTGCTCTGCGGCAAATTTCTTTTTCTGATCCGCGATCTGCCCAATGGCGCGCCGTCGGTTATACTGATCCGTTTCCTGCCGCTCCAGCACTGCCAGCTGGTCCCCTACACCGATGATCTGCAGGAGGGTGTTCGCCTTTTCCTTCCCGGAGGCTTCCATGAATTTCGGCAGATCCAAGGCGAGCTGGTTCACAAACTCATTGAGGAGCTGCTGGCCGCCCTTCTTCCCTGTCGGATCTGTCACCTTCAGGTCGCTGTTCTTCCCCTTCCGTTCCACCACAAGGCCGTTGCTCATAACGATATGTAAGTTTGGCGGCACCATGGATCCCTCCCTTACAGCCTGGGACGGGCGGTAGCGGTCCCCGCCCAGCGCCCAGGCGATAGCGTCCAGAACAGAGGTCTTCCCCTGATTGTTGTTTCCGCCTATGACGGTCAGGCCGCTGGGGGTAGGTTCTACCTTGACAGCCTTGATCCTTTTTACGTTTTCAATTTCCAGTTGATTGATCTTCAGTGCTTCCATCTTCAATCCTCCTTGTATGCATCCAGAATGTTCTCCGCGCCGGCATTCATCACACCGTGCATAAATCCGGATATGACTCTACAGGCATCGTCCTTGCTCCGACCTGTCCTTCGGCAGACCTGCGCAAGAAGCTTGGATGCGCAAAAGGACAGGGCATCTCTGAGTCTTCTGATGGAAATGTCTCCTCTTAAGGCAACTCTTCTGTACAGCTCATCTTCTCCGCTGATCAAGGTTTCCGTGATGCATACCGCAAAGTCGCCTCCCATTTCCTCTACCAGCTCTCCATCGTTATAAATTCTTACCGTAACCATTTTCATTTTTCTTTCTGTGTGCTATACTGCACTTGATAAGATTTCTTTTCTGGCCTCGCCGCTCCGCCAAGCGGCGGGGCCTTACTCTGTCCACCGGCACTTGCCGTCATTAATCTCCACCGTCTGTCCAGCCTGCTCCCAAGCGGTCAGCGCTTCGGCTACTGTGATCTCCTGCATGTCGTTCACCTCCTTTATGCCTGTTCTTCTCTCCCGAACATGGCCAGCAGGTCCGCATTGGAAAAGCGGACACCGGCCTGTTCCATCTGCCAGATCTCTTCCAGTCGGATATCCCCGGCATCCCGCAGCCTTGCATAGAAGGTTGCTTCTGAAAAAATCCTTCGCTTGACAAGATCGCTGCACTTCAGGTCTGCAGCGGCCATCCGGCTCCGGATTGCCCTGCGTGCCGCGTCCTTTCGGTCTGTGAATACGCCAAGCGGTTTTGTCTTTGCCATGCTGTTCTCACCTCCTTTACACCTCCGATTCCTGTCCTTTTTATAGGACATCTGCCGTGGTATCCTACTACTGTGCGACCGGTTTGGATTCTTTGAGCAGCCTCTCGATTGGAACCTGAAGGTAATCGGCAACTTTTTGCACCTTACGGATGCCGGGCTCGTTTTCGTTCCATTTGCAGACGCTTCCATTGGAAAAACCAAGTTCCTTTTCTAGTTGCCCAACAGAAATATTTTTTTCTGCGCAAAGGACTTTTACATTGTCGTAGAGCATACTTCCTCCTTTCAAAATACTAGAAAATATTCGGTATTTATATTGACATGTTACTGAAAATATTCTATTATACAGTTACCACACTAAAATAGAAATTTTTATTTATCGAAAGTTTTCTGTATCTATGCCTCCATTATACAGAAATTTTTCTGCATGTCAAGAGCTTTCACAGAAATATTTCGGTATGTCAGGAGAATGCTATGACAACATTTGAGCGGATTGAAAATTTAAGAAAATCAAAAGGTATCTCCCAGGGAAAATTAGAGAAAGAGCTTGGGTTCTCTAATGGCTCTATTTCGAAATGGAAGAATAGTATGCCGACCTCTGAGCGGCTTCAAAAGGTAGCCGATTATTTTGGGGTAACAACATCTTATCTTCTTACCGGAATGGAGGAACAGCAACGTTCAGAAATTAGTCTGACTGTGCGCGATGAACGAGACATCGCCAAAGATCTTGACCGGATTATGGGTGAAATCAAAAAAGGCGATGATGGGCCACTGTATTACAACGGGGTTGAAATTGATGATGCTTCTATTAACTTACTGCAGAATGCTATTGAATACGCATTAAGGGAAACGAAAAAAGAGAATAAGGTCAAATACAACCCTCGCAAAAATCAGAAGTAGGTGAGGTAATTTGGAAAATATTGAGCACAAGATGCGCCGGCTATTGGATTATTGCATAAGGATAACCGGCACGCGAGATCCGTTGGAGATCGCAAAATCACTCGGGATAGGGATTGCGATTTTCCCTCTCGGGAATATTGCAGGGAATTACAAACTGCTGAAACGGAAGAGATGGATATTCATCAACGAGGATATCCCTACTGACAGTCCATTTTTTCAGGTGGTTGTCGCTCATGAATTGGGCCATGCAATATTACATCGCAAAGAGAATTGTGCATTCATAAAAAGCAAAACTCTTTTGTTGACTAGCGGTATCGAACGAGAGGCGAATATATTTGCGGCGCATCTATTGATTTCCGGCGATATGCTTCAAGACTATACGGGATATACAAAAGACCAATTCTGTGCCTGCACAGGGTACCCAAAAGAATTGATTAATCTGAGATTAAAATAACCATAAGGTATTTTAATAGTAAAGAGTGGAGGGAAAATTAAATGAAATGCAAGAAATGTGGAAATGAATTTTCTGGAAATGTATGTCCCCACTGCGGGACACCAGCTCCAAAACAGGCATCCCCAAAAGATAATGGTACATTATGCATGATTCTGGGTATTTTGGGACTGGTATTCACGTTATTCTGTTTTGGTTGGATTTTGGCTATCGTTTCCATTGTAGTTGGAATGAAATGCAAAGACACTCAGACGCCCAGCCGAAGAAAAATCGGATTGATAACCTCAATAATTGCCTTGGGCCTCACAGTTATCATCCTTATCGCTGCTGCATTTTCTGGTGATGATAATGTAACCGAAACGAGCGAGCAGATTGAGACCACATCTGAGGTTATATCAGCGGAAAACGAATCGACAGCAGAGGCGGAGACTATCCCCGAAGCAAACACAAGTGCTATGGTAGATTATATCGCGGCAGAAGCTAAGAAAAGTGCGAATCAGGCCGCGACGGGCGAAAAGCGAGATGAGGCCATTGAATACATATCCTCCCATTATCCTAATTATTTTGATGATAATGAAACGATGGAAAAAACAATGTATTATGGCTATTATCTTGAATATGCTTATGCCGACAATGGCTCCACAAATGTTTACGCGAACCTTGGAATGGATACCTACCAGGCTGTAAAATATGTGTATCGTGGAACAGAATCAACAGAAGATGATCATGTAATTGAAAACCTGCGTCAAATTTCCGAATGGTTGAATGAACTCGGATATAACACAGAATTTAAATCCGGTGAAGAGAGTATTGTGGAATCTCAAAACGAAGCAGATGATATTCCTGCCGAATACAGATCTGCATTGAACAAAGCAAACAGTTACTGTGATACCATGCACATGTCGAAGCAAGGAATCTATGACCAGCTCACATCTGAGTATGGTGAGAAATTCTCAGCAGAAGCAGCTCAATACGCTATTGACAATATGGAAGCCGACTGGAATTACAATGCCTTACTGACTGCACAATCTTATAGTGATAATATGTATATGTCGAAACAGGGAATTTACGATCAGCTAACTTCTGAATATGGTGAACAGTTTACTGCCGAAGAGGCTCAGTACGCCGTAGATAATGTAGATGCGGACTGGAATTATAATGCTCTTCAAAAAGCAAAAAGCTATCAAGAAAATATGGATATGTCACCGGAAGCCATTCGGGATCAATTAACCTCGGAATATGGAGAACAATTCACTGCGGAGGAAGCAGCATACGCTATAGAACATCTTGAATAATTTGTAATATGAAAACCGCCCCAGTGTTGGCGCACCGGAGCGGAATCCCAGAAAATACTGCCCAGGCCCGGAGGCCGAGGTAAATATCCTCTACTCAATGGTTATTTTACCACAAACCTCCGGCACCTGTACAGGTGTTATTTTTATACCTATTTTTTAAATTCAAAGGAGGAATGAACATGGCAAAAGCAAAGAAACTCCCTTCCGGCTCCTGGCGGTGCCAGGTATACGATTACACTGACGAGGCCGGAAAAAGGCACTACAAATCCTTTACGGCTCTTACGCGGAAAGAAGCCGAATATCTGGCGGCAGACTTTGCTATGTCGAAAAAGGAAAAGTCCGGATCATCTAAGACTTTCGGCGAAGCTTTGGATGATTATATCTCCCGTCGCTCCGCGGTACTGTCTCCAAGAACGATTATGGATTATCAGCGTATCCGCAAGTATGATGTCCAGTCCTTGATGGAGGTTCCGGTATGCGAGATCACGCAGGAAATGGTTCAGGCAGCGATCAATGAGGATGCCAAAATTCACTCCCCGAAGACTGTAAGGAATAATCACGGGCTTATAAGTGCTGTCCTGCGTTGCGAACGCCCTAATTTTGCTCTCAATACTGCCCTGCCGAAGAAAGTACGGCCAGACCTCTATGTCCCCTCAGATGAGGACGTGAGACGACTTATGCAGGCTGTAGCGGGAACAGACATGGAGCTACCTATTCTGCTTGCCGCCTTTGGCCCGATGCGACGCGGAGAAATCTGCGCACTGGATAGCCGCGACATATCCGGGAACATCGTGCATGTCTGCCGGAACATGGTGATAACTGCAGAAGGGAAGTGGATAATTAAAGCGCCAAAGTCTTATGCTGGGGATAGGTATATAGATTTTCCAGACTTCGTGGCTGCAAAATGGAAGGGGATATCCGGTAAGATCACTCATCTGACGCCTGATCAGATCACGAACAATTTCTCACGCGTCCTGCGTCATGCAGAAATAACGCACTTCCGGTTCCATGATCTGCGGCACTATTCTGCCAGTGTCCAGCATGCGCTTGGCATCCCGGATGCTTATATCATGCAACGCGGCGGATGGAGCTCGGATGGCGTCCTGAAGAACGTATACCGTCATGCCATGAACGACCGCCAAGAAGATATGAACAGGATCGCAAATGCCCATTTTGAACGGCTGATGCAACACGAAATGCAACACAAAAAATAAAAACCCCTGAATCTCAGAGGTTTTTAAGAGGCGCAGACCGGATTTGAACCGGTGAATAACGGTGTTGCAGACCGGTGCCTTACCACTTGGCTACTGCGCCATATTAATATATATTCCAGCTTTTGTAAAAAATGACTCCAACGGGAATCGAACCCGTGTTACCGCCGTGAAAGGGCGATGTCTTAACCGCTTGACCATGGAGCCGTCTCTCTTTTCTCTCTCCGTGATGCCCGGCTCTTACTCCCTCCTCACAGAGCTC
>DWWS01000052.1 GCA_019119595.1 Candidatus Eisenbergiella merdavium
TGAAAGCGTTCAGTTAAAAATAGACCT
The DNA here is from genome assembly GCA_019119595.1 of Candidatus Eisenbergiella merdavium. GTDB lineage: Bacteria > Bacillota > Clostridia > Lachnospirales > Lachnospiraceae > Eisenbergiella > Eisenbergiella merdavium. Next base: position 28 of record DWWS01000052.1, read on the forward strand.
TATATGAAACCGAGAAAATAGGATTTGAATTATCAGAAAAATCAACAAATAAACTGACATCAAAAAAAGAAGAAAAAGTGCCAACGATTACTTGACACATACTCCAAGGGGCGTGACCTTGACAAAAGCCGGGGAATCACTTTATCAGGATGCGAAAAACATCATAAGGCTGTCAAATAATGCCATTGAACGAGCCCAGATGTTAGGAGGGAACAATGACGGCGGCATCCGCATTGGCACCTCGCTTTTGACAAAATGCCGCTACCTGCCAGACTTCTGGGCTCGAATGATTGAGGTATATCCAGACACAGAAATAAAGCTGGTTTCTCAGAAGAACCCCGAACAGGCCAACCGCCAGCCATTATCCGATCTCGGTGTTGTCTATGAAATGCAGGAGGGCTTATATCTTTCAGAATTTTACAGAGGTAAGTGCAATTTTTTGGAATTTCGCCAAGTGCCCTTATGTGTAGCTATGTCCTCAGACCATCCGCTGCATCATCTTAAAAGTATCAGTTTCGCAGATTTGAACGGCTATACAGTTCTGCTGTTGCGCCGGGGAATATCCGAAGCCTTTGACCTTTTGCGCAATGCCCTGGAACAGTATCCGGAAATCGAAATACAGGATATAGATTTTTATGACATCAACGTCTTTGTTTCCTGTGAAATGAATAATCAGATTTTGCTCACACCGGAAATTTGGAAAGACATTCACCCGACCTTGTTTGTTCATCCACTGGAAAGCAATTTTACTGTACCTTATGGCTTGATTTATGCTTTAGAATTGTCTAATCAGGCACAGCTTTTGATTTCTACAATTAGAGATTTAGTCAGCTAAAAAATTTAGAAAAAGCCTTGCTTTTCCATCCGTGGTGTGTAAGCTGTCACTCACAAGGCATAAGCCAAGCACAAGGAAGATAGCCAGCCGGCAGACGTGCCTCAGACAGAGAATTCCGGTGAACCAACCACCGAGGAAAGCAAGCCGAAAGGCATTAAGAGATGGATAGCCATGCCGTTCGATTCTGATAAAGTAAGCTGCCGGACGACATCAAAAGAAAAAATGTCGTCCGGCAGCCCTGTTCATGCGTCCGGGCGGCCTTGCGCCTCCCGGACGTTTTTGCCTTCTTATAGATTGCCTGTGGCTATCGCCTTATTTTTCCCTCACAAACACCTGCATCTCTCCCTCGCCCCGGTTCGCCCAGGCAAAATAGGGGATAAAGGCAAGCTTCACCTTCTCATATTCCGTCCTGCGGCGTTCGTGGTAAAGCTCTGTCCGCGATCCGCCGTCCTGCGCATCCTCCTTCTGCCGCAGGCCGTCCGCAAACACCTTCACCACGGGCACGCCGAGCACGTCGCTCTTTTCCTCCGTAATCTGCGTATCGAAGGGAAGCAGATACCGATGCAACGCTCTGCCGTTGTCCGCCTCCTCCATGCAGTAGACCACCGGGCCTCTGGTCACGGCCGCCTTTCCGGCGTCCTCGCGCACTCTGCCGTCTGCCTCCATGACGCGGACGTTCATGGGGAAATCCAGTTCAAGGCTGTCGCCGTCCTTCCAGCTTCTGCGCAGATAGAGGTAACCGTCTTTTACCGTCATGCCCTCTTCTGCGGCCTCTGAAGCCTTCCCGGGGCCGGGTTTCCCGTTCACCGTATAGCCCTCACACCAGCCGGGGAGGCGCAGGGCCAGGGTAAATTCGCTTTCTTCATCCAGCTTCAGCTGCACGGATACTCTTCCGTTCCAGGGGAAGCCGGAGGTGATGCGGATATCCGCTTTTTTTCCGCCGAATTCACATTCCAGGACGCTTCCCATATACAGGTGGACGTAAAGGGTATCCTCCGACCGGGTGTATGCGTAGGAAGCGATGGAGCTGATCAGGCGGGCCAGGTTGGGCGGGCAGCAGGCGCAGCCGAACCATTTCTGGCGGACGGGCTTCACATGGAATTTCCGCTCATCCTTATGGCAGGCCTCGGGAAGGCTTTCCAGCGGATTCACGTAGAAAAAGCTCTTTCCGTCCAGCGCCATGCCGCTCAGCACGCCGTTATAGAGCGCCCGCTCCATCACGTCCGCATAACGGCTGTCCGCCCTGATCTGGAGCATCCTTCTGGCGAAAAATACCAGACCGATGGAGGCGCAGGTTTCCGCGTAGGCGGTGTCGTTGGGCAGATCATAGTTAAAGGAAAAGGCCTCTCCCATGTGGGTGGCTCCGATTCCGCCCGTGATGTACATTTTTTTCTGCGTCATATTGTCCCACAGACGCTCACAGGCCGCATACAGGCTCTCGTCTCCGGTGAGCCTCGCCACGTCCGCCATGCCGGAATACAGATAAACCGCGCGCACCGCATGGCCAACCGCCTCGTCCTGCTGCCGCACCGGCAGATGGGCCTGATGATAGGCGTACCGAAGCTCCTCCTCATGGCCTTTTTTCACCCGATCCGGCTGCTCCTGGTCAAAATAGTAGGGCCTCGTTCCCCGCTGATCCAGGAAAAACCGGCTCAGCTCCAGATACTTTTCCTCCCCGGTCTGCTCATAGAGACGCACCAGCGCCATCTCCGCGATCTCATGGCCGGGATAGCCCTTCTTCTTTCCTTCCTCCGGACCGAAGCAGGAAAAGATATAGTCCGCATACCGCTCGGCGGCCTTCAGAAGCTTATCCTTCCCCGTGGCCTGATAGTAGGCCACCGCCCCTTCCGTCAGATGGCCGAAGCAGTACAGCTCATGATTGTCCCTCAGATTGGTGAAGATCTGATTCTGGTCGCTGATGATATAATAGGTATCCAGATACCCGTTTTCCAGCTGGGCGGCGCAGACGATGTCGATGGCCTCATCCGCCGTGGCCTCCAGCTCGGCGTCCGGCTGCTGCGTCAGGGAATAGCCCACCGCCTCGATCCATTTGGAAAAATCGCTGTCCTGGAACAGGCAGCCGTAAAACCGCTCCTCCAGATGATCCATGTCCTCAGGAAGGGGCTGAAACTGAAGCGGCCACTTCACCGGACGGTACGCGTCTCCCTCCGCCCTTCTTTTTTCATTGATCCGGCCCGCCACCCGGAAATTGCGCATGGAAAAGCTGGGATCCGCATCCGGGATCCGGTCGTTTAATGCCTCCCACTGATAGGGGATGACCTCCTTTCTCACCAGCTCCATCTCGTTTTTCCAGAATTCGTCCGTTACCTGCACCTTCCGCAGGGAAAGCGGACTGCTGTATTCCTTTTGATCCATTTTCTTCTTTCTTCCTCCATATTCTTGTTTTTGCTTTGGTGTACCATTGTCTTTTCCGTGAACAATAACGATCATTGACATCATATCAGGAAGCGTCGGACGTTTCCATTGCCATTTTGGAAAGCAGCATGTATAATGTGGAAAAACATCGTCCGTAAACCCCGCCTTTCCTGCCGGAAAAAGACGGCACGGATGCCGGAACACGGACAGCCGGAGCGTGGATGACAGAAGCGTAGGCGGCCGGAGCGTGGACGGTCAGAGGCAGGAGGCGGCCGGAGCGCGGACGGTCAGAGGCAGGAGGCGGCTATGAGCGTTTTTCTACAGGTCATGCAGGCGCGGCAGATCAGCTCTGCCAACCATATCACCATGATCCATCCCACCGGGCACCCGGACCGGGTGCTCGCGGAGCATGATTTTCTGTATATGCTGGACGGCACCTGGGAGATCGGCGAGGAACTTCCCTCGGGGGATAAAAAGCAGGCCTTCCGGCTGCGCACGGACGATCTGCTCATCCTTCCCGCCGGGCGGCATCACTATGGCATCACTCCCTGCTCCCCTAATAACCGGCACATGTATATTCACGCAATCCCTCTGGAGGGAGAGGTCTCCGCAAATACGGATTTTCCGAAAGAAAGGACTATGAACGGGGCGGCCGTTTTTTCCAGCCTGATCCACTGCCAGGATAATCCACGCATCCGTTCGCTGTTTGAGGAGATCATTTCGGAAAGCTGGGGCAGCTCACCCAGAAGGGAGCAGAAGCTGTCCCTTCTTTTCAGCCTGCTTCTGTGCCTGCTCCTGGAGCAGCAGGAAAAGGACGAAAGCCTGTCTCCCGCCCTCTCTCTGGCCGGAGAGGTGTCCCGCCTCATCCAGACCACGCCTCAAACCTTTTTTACGGGGAAGGAGCTGGCGGAGCGCTTCTACGTCTGCGAACGCACGCTGACCAACCATTTTAAAAGGGCCTACGGCAAAACCCTCTATGCCTATCAGATGGAGGTGAAGCTGGAAATGGTGCGTCAGTTTCTCCTGACCCAGCCCGGCGTCAAGCTGCATGAAACCGCTCTGAACTTCGGCTTCTGCGACGAATTCCATTTAAGCCGGGCCTTCCGCAGAAAATATGGCCTCTCCCCTGACCAGTACCGGAAGAAAAACAGTTGACTTGCCAAAGGCAACCCGATAGAATAGGGATGTTTTGTGAAATTCTTCTTTTCGGGAGGTTTACTGATGATTACCATAGCTGTGATGTGCGCGGGGATTCTCGTAGGAAAATTTTTCTTTTCCGAACGGTTCAAAAAAGGAAATGAGGTGATTCAGATCGTCTGCACCACGCTTCTGATCTTCACCATGGGCGTAACGCTGGGGCAGAAGGAGGATCTGGCCGAAGACCTGCTGTCTCTGGGGCTGGACAGCCTTCTTTTCTTCGCAGTCCCCACCGTATCTTCCATCCTGTTCGCCGTCCTTCTGACCCGGAAATTTCCGAAGGCGAAGAAAAAGGAGGAGCAGGAGTCATGATCTTTTTAGCCCTTCTCGCCCTTTTTGCCGGGCTTGCCTGCGGCGCGGCGGGACTGGACAGCCCGGTGCTCTCCGCCCTGTCCTCCCACAAGGATCTGGTCCTGTACCTTCTCATGTTTTCCGTGGGGATCAGCGTGGGCCTGCATCACGGGCTGATCCGCAGCATTCGCCAGTATCATGTGAAAATATTTGTCATTCCCATCGGCGTCATACTCGGCTCCCTCCTGGGCGGCGCCCTGTGCGGCCTTCTGACCGGACGTTCCCCCTTCGACGGTGCGGCCGTCGCCAGCGGTCTTGGCTGGTACAGCCTTGCGGGCATCACCCTGGAAAATCTGCTGGGCGTGCAGATGGGAAGCATCGCCTTTTTAAGCAATCTGATGCGGGAGCTTTTTTCCTTTTTCAGCATCCCTCTCCTGTCCCGACTGAACTATTATGCCTGCATCGCCGCGGCGGGAGCCACCAGCGAGGACACCACCCTGCCGCTGATGATCAAATATACCGATGAGGAAACCGTGATCCTGTCCGTGTTGAACGGCGCGATCTGCTCAGCCTTCGTGCCGGTGCTGATCTCGCTGTGCTACGGGTTGTCGGGGCGATAAGGCTGTTTCCGGCTGAAAAGAAGGAAGGAGATTCCCATATCCGGAATCCCCTTCCTTTTTTTCAGATCAGCCCCACCAGCTCAGAGAGCTTTCCGTCCCGTAAAAATACAGGTATCACCTCAATAGGCGCGGAAACCGTAACGGTCTGTCCGCCTTCATAAGTTTTTCCGTCATGGACGTTCGTCCAGTCCGCTCCTGCGGGAAGATAAACCTCCCGCTCCGTCTGTCCCTCATAGAGGACGGGAGCCACCAGGATGTCGCTTCCGAACATGTACTGCTCCTTCATTTCCCAGCAGCATTCCTGCTCCGGGAATTCATAGAACATGGGACGCATCACCGGACGGCCAAGCTCATGGGCCTCCTCCATCACTTTTCTCGTATAAGGACGCATCGCCTCACGGAAGCGGATGTATTTCACCAGAGTATCCGTATTTTCCTCCCCGAAGCTCCAGACCTCGTTTGCCGCGCCTGTGGGATTGAGCCGCTCTCCCGCCTTATTGTACAAAGGGGTGGAAGGCACCCGGTCCCCGTGCAGGCGCATCACCGGACAGAAGCAGCCCCACTCAAACCAGCGCACCAGAAGCTGGCGGAAGGCCGGATCGTCCGGATTGCCGCCGGAAAAGCCGCCGATATCCGTAGTCCACCAGGAAATGCCTGCGATCCCCATGTTCAGGCCCGCGCAGACCTGCCTGCGCAGCGTTTCCCAGTCGGAATGGATATCCCCGCTCCAGACCAGAGCGCCGTAACGCTGGCTTCCTGCCCATGCGCAGCGAAGCAGACTGACCACACGCTCCTCTCCCGCCTGCTTCAGGCCCTCATAGAAGGTTCTCGCGTAGGACTGGGGGTAAATATTTCCCACCTGGGCTGCCGGGCCCTGGTAGTAGCGGTAATTGTCAAAATCGTAGCCCGTAAATTCCGGCTCCGCCTCATCCAGCCAGAAAACACGGATCCCTTTATCATAATAATTCTGCCTGCATTTGTTCCAGACGTATTCTCTGGAGCGGGGATTGGTGGCGTCGAAGAAGGTGCTGTTTCCGTTATAGAGCATGGCGACATCCACACCCTTGTCCGCCTTCACCAGAAGGCCCTTCTGCTTCATATCCTGATAATTTTCGCTGCGCAGATCCACCTGCGGCCAGACGGAAACCATCAGCTCCATCCCCATTTCCTGAAGCTCTCTGACCATGGCGTCCGGATCCGGGAAAAATTCCTCATCGAACCGGTAATCTCCCATCCTGGGCCAGTGGAAAAAGTCGCAGACGATCACGTCAACGGGAATCCCTCTTCTGTGATATTCCCGCGCCACGGAAAGAAGCTGCTCCTGATTCCAGTAGCGCAGCTTGCACTGCCAGAAGCCAAGACCGTATTCCGGCATTTCAGGGGCCGTCCCCACCGCCCTTCCGTAGGCTCTCTCGATCTCGTCAGGCGTATCCCCTGCCGTGATCCAGTAATCCATCTGCTTCGTGCTTTCCGCGTACCATTCCGTGGTGTTGGAAGCGAAGCTCACCCGCCCGATGGCCGGATTATGCCACAAAAAGCCGTATCCCAGATCGGACAGGACGAAGGGCACACTGGCCTGGGAATTGCGGTGGGCAAGCTCCAGATTGCAGTTTTTCACATTCAGGATATCCTGCTGGTACTGCCCCATGCCGTAGAGCCGCTCCTTCGGGTTGGAGGCAAAGGTCACCGTCAGCCGGTAGTCCCCGCCGATGATGGGCTTAAAAAAGCGGTTCTTCTTATCCAGCGCGCCGCCCTTTCCCGCTTCCTTTAAAAGCAGCTCCCCCTTCTGGTTGTAAAAGGCGATATCGCAGGTATGGCTCCAGTCGTCCACCGTAAGCTCGGCGGTTATTTTTCCGTTGGTGATGCGCGCCTGATATTCCTCCACAAGGATCTGCGCCTCCGTATCCTCCGGAGGAAGCAGAGCAAAATCCGTATCCTCCACCTCTCCCAGCACCGTGGAGCGGACCCGGAAGCTGTTTTTCCCCCAGGGCATAACGGAAAGCACCTCCCCGTCCCAGCGGTAGACCAGCGCGTTTCCTTCCTGACTCATGGTATGCATGAAAAATCCCTCCTTATCCCCGCAGGCCGGGCGGCCTGCCGTCGTATCATACCCTCATTATATTCATTCTTTCTTCCGGTTTCCTTCCTGATATTGACTCATTTTTTCGATATTTTGACCTTCACCATACATTCCTTCCGGAAAAAGGCTACGCCATATTTAATGATATCCCGATAGCCCTCATTCTGCAGGCCCTCCGCGTATCTCTGATCTTCGATCTGCCGCAGCGCCTCGTCGCATTTTTCCTCCAGTCCCTGATAGGTTTCGGAAACCTTGATCTCAATGATCACAGCCCTTCCTCTGGCGCTTGGATATTTCAAGATGATATCCGGCCTGCCCCTTCCCGCCTCCCGGTTGGACAGAACGATATAATCTCCGATATTTTTTAACATTCCTGCCAGAAAACCATGATAGTAGCTCTCCTGGTAATCATAAAAGCTGATGGTTTCCATCAGATTATCCGACAGGAGCTCCGCCATTTTTCCGGCGTTCCCATTCAGGATGCTCTCATAGAGCGGAGAAAGCTCCTTCCCGGCCGTTTTTTCTTCAAACCATCGTAAGACCGTATTTTTATAAATATACCGAACCTCCCTGTTGGGAATCGCCATTTCGATATAAATGCCGTCGCCTTCCTGGTACTCCCGGATTTTTTTCAGGTAGCCGGTAAAAAACAGGAAATTCCACAGATTGTCCTGCGTTGATTCCATATCCTCGTAGGTAATATCCTCATGAACCGGCTTCGTGATCGTCTTTCCCTCTATCAGAGCCTCTATTTCCTGCCTGACGGAAAGGTCCGCCTTTTCCACAAGGGTGCGGACGATGCTGTTGGAGCTGGTGTTGGACCAATAGGGACGGGCGAACGCATTTTTATTGTGGGAACAGGAATCCACATAGTTGATCACGCTCCAGGGGTTGCAGACCTCCGTACTTCCGAACCGGTACCCGTCGTACCACTGGAGCACGGTTTCCATATTTGCCTCCAGTCCGTAGAATTTCAGCAATTCCTCCACCTCGTCCAGCGTAAAGCCAAAATACTCCGCATAGGTATCGGAGGTGACGGACATGATCTTCAGGTTGTTCAGTCCCGTAAATATGGATTCCCTGCTGATGCGCAGGCAGCCCGTTACCACAGCAAATTCCAGACTGTCGTTAGTCTTCAGGGCCGATTCCAGCAGGGAGCGGATGAGCGCGAGAATTTCATCATAAAATCCGTTAAAGTACGCATTTTCCAGCGGCACATCGTATTCGTCGATCAAAATGACCGCCTTTGCGCCCAGACAGGAATGCAGGCATTCGGAAAGAAACCTCAGCGCGTCTGCATAGTCCGCATCGGTTCCCTTCAGATCCCGGATCCGCTGATAACGTTCCCCGGCAGCCCGACTCAGCTGTCCGCTCTCTTTCACTTTTCTCCAGTGTCGGGCATATTCCTCCCCAACCGTTTTTTTCAGCATTTCAACGGAAAGCGCAAGGGTGGGCTGCTTCATGGACTTAAAGGAAAGGCTGATCACCGGAAATCGCCCCAACAGCTCCCGGTATGCCTCCCCCGCGGCCATGATCTTCGTTCCCGAAAAAAGCCTCTCATTGTCCTCCTCCAGCTCAAAAAAATACCGGAGCATGCTCATATTCAGAGTCTTTCCAAAACGGCGCGGCCGGGTAAAAAGATTTACCTCCCCCTTCCTGTCCAGAAGCTCACGGATCAGCAGCGTTTTATCCACGAAATAGTAACCGTTATCTATCAGATTTTTAAAATTGTCCACTCCGATCGGCAGCGGTTTCCAGGCCATATTATACGCCTCCCTTCTTTCCCCCATTTTACTACGCTCTGAAAGGCGGCGCAAGAAGCGCTGCTTCAATAAAACGCTGTGCCGGTACAGCGCTCTCTTTACTGCCCGTGGCTCAGCCGGACGGCGGCCCCGTTACCTTTCCGGAATTTCTGCGGGGTGGTATGATAATATTTCCCGAATTCCGTGGTAAAATAATTCCCGCTCCCGAAACCCACATCCAGCGCGATCCTTCCGATAGGTTCGTCCGTCTCCAGAAGGAGCCTGCCCGCCTTCTGCAGGCGCACCCGCTGGACATATTCCACGAAGGTCATGTTGAAATTTTTCCTGAAAAAGCGGCACAGATAGCCCTCGCTCACGGACAGATGCCCCGCCAGATCGCCGAGGCGAAGCTTTTCGGCGTAATGCTCCTCCACGAACCGGACGGCGGCACGGATCAAACGGCTTCTGCTTTCTCCTGCGCCGCCGCGGGCCCTTTCCTCCCCGCCGCAGCGAAGCATCCCGTACATCGCCTCCAGGAGCCAGGCCCGCGTCAGGAGCTCATAGCCCTTTTCTTTTTTCCGGAACACGTCAAAAAGACGGTTCAGAAGGGAAAAAAGCGCTTCCGTTTCCGCTCTTTTCTCTCCTTCGCCGTCCTTTGCAGACATCAGAAGAAAGCGGCTTTTCTCTCCCAGAAGGAGAGGCCGCAGATATTCCTGTTCGATCCGGTCGTTTTCCATTCCCGCAAGAAAACCGTAGGCAAACACCGCGGCGCGGAACTTCAGATCCGTTTTCAGGCAGTCATGGGAGCCGTGAAGGGCGTTTGGCCGGATCAGGAGCACATCCCCTTCCTCCAGCAGGAGCGATTCCCCCTCCACCTGGAAATTGGCCTGCCCTTCCGTGATAAAAAAGAGCTCCGCCTCCGGGTGCCAATGATAATAAAGCGGGATCTGCGTCCCCTTTTCAAGCGTCGTCTCATACAGGTTTACCGGAAAAAGAAGATCGCCATGCTGCTGTTTTTCCTTTAAAGGCCGCTTCTCTCCCATCCTGTTCTCCATTTCTGAACGGAACCGGGCTTCGCTTCAGCGCGGCCGCTTCGGTGCGGCAAAGCCCGCTTCCTTCTCCTACCGATAGTCCTCCACGTCGAATTCCCTGTCCTTGAAATAGTATTTCCGGTCCTCCTCCGTGATGGCCCGGATCACCCGGCAGGGATTTCCCGCCGCGATCACATTGTCCGGAAGATCCTTCGTCACCACGCTTCCGGAGCCGATCACCACGTTGTTTCCGATGGTCACGCCCGGATTGATCACGCTGCTCCCTCCGATCCAGACATTGTCCCCGATGGTGATGTCGATGCCGTATTCATAACCGGAATTCCGGGAGTCCGGATGCACCGGATGCCCGGCGGTATAGATGGATACGTTGGGCGCGATCTGAGCATTTTTTCCGATCTTCACCCTTCCCACATCCAGGATGGTGAGATTGTAGTTGGCAAAAAAATTCTCCCCCACCTCGATGTTGCTGCCGTAATCGCAGTGAAAGGGCGGCTCGATGGCAAGATTTTCCCCGTGCTTTCCGATGATCTGACGGATCAGCTCCGCCTGCTCCTTCTCGTTTTCCGGCGGAAGATTGTTGTAGCGGTAAATCCTTTTTTTATTCTCCAGCCGTTCCTCGGAGAGCCCGTCCAGCCATGCCTTATAAGGCAGATTAGCGAGCATCCGTTCCTTCTGATTCATATTCTGACTTCTCCTTTTTCTCTCTTTTAAATGACGGGCCTCGTTCAGACCAGTCCGGCCAGCCTGCTTTCCATTTCCTTTCCCGCAAGGCCGGTCATTCCCTTTTCAAAATCCTCCTCCAGACAGCGGGAGGCCGTTATCTTTACCCGGAAGCTGCGCCTAAGCCTCCCGGCGATCGCTTCCTCCAGCCGACCGGCAAGCGCGTCGGTCACGAATTCCCCGTACAGGACGATCTCATCCGGAGCCATCAGACAGCAGATGGAAAGCAGAAGAACGGTCAGCTGCTCCTCCACCTGTTTTTCATCCGCATAATCCAGCTCCTCCCAGGGAAAGGGAACCGGGAGCTCCCCGATCTCCCCCGCGCAATGCTCCATTCCGTAAAAAAGCCGTCCGCCTATGAGAAAGCCTGCTCCCGGCCCGTAATTGCCCGGAAAATAAACGCCGGCAAGCGGTTCCAGCGCGCTGTGCCCCGTTCTGAGACCGAACCCGAAGACCATGGCGTTGATATCGTTTTCAAACAGCACAGGAAGCCCATACCTCTCCCGAAGCCGCGGCAGAAAAGCTGTTCCCGTAAGCGCCTGAAAATCACAGATGCTCACCAGATCGTTCCAGGCCTCTCCGGGAAGGCCCAGTGCGATGAGGGAAATGTCCGGGAAACGCCTGACGGCCTCGTCCAGAAGAGCGTCGAAGCTGTCCGCGGCGATCTCCTCCTTCACGTCCCGTTTTTCCCAGAGGCGTTCCCCGCCAAGATCCGTCACAAAGGCGCGGATCACGGTTTTTCCCTGAGACTGATGAGCGCAGATCACGGCCGCCTTTCGGAAGCCGTAGCGATAGGCATACCGGGCGGACGGACGTCCTCCCCGGGAGGGCGCCGTTCCGTCCTCCGTCACCTCTCCCCACTCCAGCATGCGGGTGATCAGCGCGTTTACCGTCACCACGCTCAGCCCCGTCAGATCCGCCAGCTCCGGCTTGGTGGCCTGCTTCCTGCTCAGCAGGATACGCCGCAGCTTCCACATATTGATCGTTCTTGTGGCATTGGACTGATTTTCCAGACCGGCCTCCTTTCCCGCAGAAAGCGCGTAATGCCTTTTGCGTGCATTTAAAAGAAAAATGAAATAGTAAGCAGTATTTTATAAACTTTCTTTTTAAAGTATATTTATAAAGATTGTTTATAATATACAGCAGACGGCTTTTCCTGTCAAGCCCTCTTTTCCCGATCAAGCAGCTCCATCAGCGCCTCGTCGCTGTCGTCGATCCACACGTCCTCTTCCTCCGCAGTCAGCCCCAGATATTCCCGCAGCGTGCGCGCATCGTCGCTGTTGTTCCATTCCTCCACATAATCGTCGATCTTTTCAAAGGGGATCTCCCCCGCCAGATATCGTTCTCTGAATGTCATTTCATCCGCCTTTCCGGAGCGTGCGACGGGGCGAAGAGAAATCACGAATGTGATTTCTCTTCTGCCATAAAAGCAATTTGTGACGTTCCGGCACATAATTGCTGCAAAGCTTCGCTTTGCTGTGAAAAATAAGCCATCAGGCTTATTTTTCACACTCCCGCCTTTCCGCGTTCTCCTGTCTTTTCTGCCAGAATCCTTTCACCCGTTCCGCTTCCTCCCGGTCATAAGGATAGCCAAGGCCCTCCGCCACCGTTTCGGTAAGCTCCTCAAAATAGTCGTACATGGCCGCAAGGCTCTCCCACATACTCGCAGTATCCCCGCAGGCAAAGGCGGCCTGGACCCGCTCCATTTCTTCCGAAGTCAGAAAGCTTTTCAGATATTTGCCATGAGAGCCTGTGGAAACCCGGAAATCATGGCATAAGCCGATCTTCCAGTTCAGCATCCGCAAAAACATTTCTCCCATTCCCTCTTCCAGGTGAAAACGGGCGTAGTTATACTGATCCCGGCACAGCCCCTTTGCCACGTACAGACTCAGCCAGCGGAATTCGTTGACGCAGTCCAGATATTCCTTTTTCCCCGGACGCCGAATCCAAAAAGCCTCCTGCGTTTCCACCGGCTTCAGCCAGTCATAGCCGTCCCGTTCGAACAGCACCTGCCTGGGTTCATGATTTTCCAGCGCCCCTCCCCGGCTGACGTCGCAGAGCGTGAAATCAATCCGGTTTCCGTCCGCGTACTGAACCAGACAGTGAAAGGGCTCTTTTCCTTCATAATCATAGGGCTGGTCAAACCAGTCGTCGGGAAACTGGGCGATGAGCACCTCGCCAAAATCCCGGATCCATCCCGTATCCCGGGTAAATTCCCGGATATCCCGCACAAAAAGCACGATGTCAAAATCGCTGTATGCATCGTGCAGCGCCTTCGGATCGACCCGCGAGCCGTCCATTGCCGCCGCCCGGATCCGCTCGTCCGCCTTCGCTTTTTTCAGGATCAGCTCAAACATTTCTTCCTGGGTAAGTCCCTGCTTCACCGTTTTTCCCTCGCTTTCTGTGTTTTCAGCAGCGCGCCGCCACGAACGTGACCACGTTCGTTTCCAGCCAGACCGTCCCGTTCCTTCTTTCCGTCTGCCAGGTCTGCCGCTTTTCCGTCTCCTTCAGAATCCTCCATCCGGAAAAAATCTCCTCCAGCCTTTCCGTCAGCAATTCCGAAGAAAGATTTACTTCAAACTGTACCTCCAGCAGTTCCCCGGTAACCGGATCCCGCTCCTCAATCTGAGTGTTCACGATCAGGCAGACGGCTCCCCGCTCCCTGATTCCCGCCCTGATCTCTTCCAGCTTATTGAAAAATGTTTCTTCCGAGTCCACATGCTCCAGCGCGGACACCGCCAGGATCAGATCGTATCCTTCCCTGGGAATGGGATAGTCCTCCAAAGCGCAGACATGGCCGCAGATCCGTCCTTCCACGCCGAATTTTCTACTGTTCTTTTCCAGCCGCTCTATTGCGATGTCCAGAATATCCACACCGTCCGCCGTGCATTTATCCGGAAACGCCTGTACGAACGGAATACAGGTACGCCCCACTCCGCATCCAAGATCCAGCAGGTGAATCCTCTCATGCTCCGCGAAGAGCGGAATCAGCTCCCCGACCGTCTTCACCGGCTTTCCCAGCCAGCCGTCGCCGGAAAACAACTCCTCCTGCTCATACGCCGCCGTATGCGAAAGCCTCTCCTCCCGACGGATATGTTCCAGTCTGTTGTTTTCCTTCTGTACATCTGACATATCCGCTTCTCCCCCATTTAAAACAGCCGTCGCCTTTTCAACGTCATGTTCCGTAAGACCAACGCTCCCATCCGGCCGAACCTGATGCGCGTCTATCGTCTCGTCATGCAGCTCAAGATCGTCCAGCACAACATAGCTTTCCACCGCCTGCCCCTGGAGCCACAAAAGGATTTCCTTCGCCTTAACCAGACTGAACCTGCGTTCTTTTCGGATCGTTTCATCCGAAAGATCCGGGGTAAAGCTGAAAAAGGACAGGTCATGCTTTTCCAGAATCCGAATCAGCTTTTCAGCCGCCGGATGTGTCGGTTTTCCGTTCCCGTCAAAATAAAAACGCCATCCGGAATGCAGAACCAGCCGCGCTCCGGTTTTATGAACCAGCCCGGAAAGCAGTGAAACCTTATCTTCCTCAATCACCTCATCCTGTCCATCCGGCTGCAGCTCCTGCTTCCCGCTGAACGCGGAAGCCTTTCTCTGCCGGTTCAGCACACCGTCTATGTCAAGAAAAACAATCTTCATTATTCCTCTCCTGCTACAGTTTTTACCGATATCCCCCTCAGATCTTCACCTTCGTCCACTTCCCCGATCTAAAACGCATATTTGTCAAAATAAACCGCGCGAGCTGATCCGCACAGACGCCGAACCAGATGCCGATGATGCCCAAGCCCGCCGCATAGCAGAACAGATAGCTGGCAATGGGCCGGATCAGCGTGACGCTGACGGTGGAAGCAACCGTGGTGAAAAACACGTCCCCTGCGCCCCGCAGGCAGCCCATATAGATCACCTGGGCGATCTGCAGCAGGACGATGACCACGATCACGCGCATGATCTCTACGCCGATAGCGATGATCTCCGGCTCCGTAAAAAAGAGACCATACAGGAAGCGGCCGAAAAGCAGATAGATAACGGCAAGGATCACGGCAATGGCGCGTCCGATCCACTGGCAGATATGCCCGTAGGTTTTCGCCATTTCAATATCCTTCCGCCCCAGGCTCTGGCCGATCAGGGCCACTGCCGCCACCTGCATGCCGTCCCCGAAGGAAAAGGAAAGGCTCATCACGTTCATGCCCACCTGATGGGCGGCAAAAGCGGCGGTTCCCATTTTGGCGGCCATGACCGCCACGGAAAGGAAGCCGACGCGCATCAGAAGCTGCTCCGCCAGCACGTTTGAACCAAGCTTCACCATGCTCTTTGCCACAAAAAGGGTGGGACGGAGCCGTTCCTTCCAGATATAGCGCAGGCTGATGAAGCCGCCCTTTCTGCAGGCGGCGGCAATGCTCATCACACAGCCCACCGCGCTTCCGATCACCGTGGCGATTGCCGCCCCCTTTACGCCAAGCGCCGGAAAGCCGAAATTTCCGCCGATCAGCAGATAGTTGAACGCCACATTGACCAGATTCGCCGTCACGTTTGTGGTCATGGAAATCTTCGTATTTCCAGCCCCTCTCTGGGCCGCGTTCACGGTAAGCGATATCACCGTAAAGCCGATGCAGCCCATGATGATCCGGAAATAATCCACCGCCTCCTGATGGGAATCCGGAGACGAGCCGCACAGCGCGATGATGGGATCGGCAAGAGCCACGCAGACCGCGCTCACGATCACGGTCATGCATACGGTAAAAAGAAGAGAGGCGGCAAGCACCTGATTGGCCTCCCTTCGCTTTCCTTCTCCCTTCCGCCTTGCCACCAGCGCGGAAACCGCCACGTTCGCCGCGGTAAAGGCGGCAAGCCCGATAAATTTCGGCTGGGTGGTCAGTCCCACCGCAGCCACCGCATGCGCCCCCACCCGGCTCACCATCAGCGAATCCACCATGCCGATCAGCGCTACAAAAAAGGATTCCAGTACCGACGGCCATGCGATCTGAAACACTGTCTCTATGTTTTCCCGGCTGTATTTTTTCATATTATTCATTTTCCTTCCACGCCTTCACCTGCGCGCGCAGCCAGTCCGCCCATTTGTCAAGCCCCTCTCCGGTTCTCGCGCAGATGGGAATGACCGTGATATCCGGATTCTGCTGCCTGGCCCGCCGGATGCACTCCTCCATGTCAAAATCAAAATAGGTCAGCACGTCGATCTTGTTGATGAGAAGCACCTGACACACCGAAAACATCAGCGGATACTTCAAAGGCTTGTCATCCCCCTCCGGCACGCTTAAGATCATGGCGTTCGCGGACGCGCCCGTGTCAAATTCGGCGGGGCAGACCAGATTTCCCACGTTCTCCAGCACCACCAGATCCAGGCCGTCCGCTTCCAGCGCCTCCAGCCCCTGTCTGGTCATATCCGCATCCAGGTGGCACATGCCCCCCGTATGAAGCTGCACCGTTTTCACCTTTGTCTGCGAAATGCGCAGGGCGTCCACATCCGAATCGATATCCGCCTCCATCACGCCGATCTTCATTTCATCCCGCAAAAGCTCCATGGTTCCCTCCAGCGTGGTCGTCTTTCCCGCTCCGGGCGAAGACATCAGATTTAAAAGGAAGGTTCCCTTACGCTTCAGCTCATCCCTCAGGATCCCGGCCTGGCGGTCGTTATCCGCAAAAACATTCTGTTTGATCTCATATACCTTTACCATCTTCTTTTTCCTCCCGATTCCGCCGCATGGCAGATCCGCCCTTCCGCATTCAGAGCCCTGCGGGCCGTTGGATTCCATTATAGCATCAGCCGACCGGAGGGGTCAACCTGCCGGACGGTTATCCGCCTTTTTACACCGCTCTGCATGCGGCACCCAGCCTGCTGTCTGTGCCCTCTCTGCAAAAGCGCACGGACAGCAGGAAAGCAGACACTTAGGAAAATCTTAATGATTCCTTATTGAAATTCTATGAAAAATTTCCCGCGTTTCTGTTAAGCTATGAATAGTAAGCATTTTGGGAAAGGAGTATTTTTATGGCAGATAAAATACTGATCGTAGATGATGAGCCGGAAATTGCAGACCTGGTTTCTCTTTATCTTCAAAATGAAAACTTTACTGTTTTTAAATTCTATAATGCCGCTGACGCCTTAAAATGTGTGCAATCGGAATCTTTGGATCTGGCAATCCTGGATGTTATGCTGCCGGATATGAACGGTTTTCAGCTCTGTAAAAAAATACGGGAAAGCTATCAATATCCCGTTATCATGCTGACAGCGAAAGGCGAAGAAATTGACAAGATTACCGGTCTTACGCTGGGAGCGGACGACTATATCACAAAGCCCTTTCTTCCTCTGGAGTTAGTCGCCCGCGTCAAGGCGCAGCTGCGGAGATATAAACGGTACAACAGCCCGAAAAACGATGATGAAAAGGATATCATCATGCATTCCGGGCTTGTTCTGAATATAAAGACACATGAATGTACGCTGAATGAAAAGCCGCTTTCCCTTACGCCTACCGAATTTTCAATCTTACAGATTCTCTGCCGGAATATCGGTAATGTCGTCAGTGCAGAGGAGTTATTTCGTCAGATATGGAAGGATGAATATTTCAGCAAAAGCAATAACACCATCACGGTGCATATCCGGCATTTAAGAGAGAAAATGGGAGATTCCTTTGAAAAACCGAAGTATATCAAAACCATTTGGGGGTGTGGATATAAAATTGAAAAGCAGATTCTCTAAATTTGTTACAGTGATCTTAATATGCGCGATCAGCGTACTGCTCTGTTTCGCATTGTAT
This sequence comes from Candidatus Eisenbergiella merdavium, assembly GCA_019119595.1. GTDB lineage: Bacteria > Bacillota > Clostridia > Lachnospirales > Lachnospiraceae > Eisenbergiella > Eisenbergiella merdavium. Next base: position 17,720 of record DWWS01000052.1, read on the forward strand.
TATTTCATAGATGAAGTCTTAAACGGCTCCTTTGTGAACTGGTTTGAAGAAAATTATATGATAACAGAATACAAATACATTGCGGAAATAAGGCAAAACGGATTGATTCGGCAACCGAACTACGCAAAGATCAAATTGCTTCTTTTATGGGCTTTTGTTGCAGGCGTACTGATTTGGCTTGCCGCAATATTTCTTGCGGCTTATTTTCATTCCAGATCAAAGGTCAGGCAGTCTGTTACGCAAATTTCCCGTCTGATCCATGATTTTATGAATACAGATTCCGATAGTGCCAGTATATTTCCCAAAGAGTACGCGGAAATTTCTGTACAGATGGCAGAGATAAAATCTGCCATGCAGCGGCATGAACAGATATTAAAGGAGGAAGCTGCCAGAAAAAATGATTTGATCACATACCTGGCCCATGATCTGAAAACGCCTCTCACCTCTGTTATAGGATATTTAAGCCTGCTGGATGACGCTCCCGATCTGCCTTTACAGCAAAGGGCAAAGTACGTTCATATCACATTGGATAAAGCACAGCGGCTGGAAAGCCTGATCAATGAATTTTTTGAGATAACCCGCTATAATCTGCAGCAGATCGAGATAGAGAAAGAAACAATAGACCTGTACTATATGCTTGTGCAGATGACAGATGAATTTTATCCCCTGTTACAGAAGCATGGAAACCGCATCGAATTGCATGTGGATGAAAATTTGACTGTTCATGGCGACGCAATGAAGCTGGCAAGGGTATTTAACAACATTCTCAAAAATGCGATCGCATACAGTTATCCCGATTCGGTAATAGAGATTTGGGCGCAGCAGAACGATACTATGATATATATTTATTTTCAGAACAAAGGAAAAACCATTCCGCCCCATAAACTGGATTCTGTCTTTGAGAAGTTTTTCCGTTTGGATGAAGCCCGTACCACAAACACGGGCGGCGCAGGATTGGGGCTTGCGATCGCAAAGGAGATCGTAGCTTTGCATGGCGGCTCTATAACCGCAGACAGTAAGAATGAAATCACAACATTCTGCGTATCGCTCCCCTTATGTGATTAGCAGATCCTCAATGTTTTCTTAGCTTTTTCTTAGGATTGAATCAATCTGATATTAAAGTATGACAGGCTCCTGTTCGGTAGACTAAAGACGGAACAGGAACTTTTTTTATGCGATAGGAAAGTTCCTTTCCTATCGCATAAAAAAAGACGCTCCGCTGAGGATGCGCACTCAGCGCGCAGGCAATCATGGATTGCCGGGTAGATTGTTGCCTGACGGCAACCGCGCTCGGCGCAAGTGCGCGCCAAAGCGCACACTTTTTACGTTACTTTACCACAGGAGGAATGACATCCATGAGCGAACCGGGAAAAAATGTCAGAGCGCGTCAGGATAACAGACGAAAAAGAAGAAAACGCCGGAAAAAGCATATTATTCCGAAAGGTCTATTCCTGATAGCTTCAATATCTTTGATATGCTTTTTTATGGTAAAAACAGCAGCCCCTCCCTCTTCTGATGATTTGGGATTGCCTGCGGAATCAGAAGAAACCGCGGAAAGCAGGGAATCAGATTCCATACACAATACGTTGCCGGAAATCCGTGTCGATTTAGAGCACCTGTATAGCCCCTATGCGATCTTAGTCGAATCAGATTCCGGGAAAGTGATTGCGGAGCATAACAGTGAGGATAAGATCTATCCCGCTTCTCTCACCAAAATTATGACAGCCCTGTTAGCGATTGAAAATACAGACGATCTGAACCAGACCGTCACGCTGCCGTATGACATTTTTGACCCGCTGTATGAGGAAAACGCTTCTATGGCCGGCTTTCAGCCCGGAGAAGAAGCCGCGCTGAAGGACCTGCTTTATGGGATTCTGCTTCCTTCCGGCGCTGAGTGCTGTATGGCCTTCGCTGACAGAATTGCGGGCTCAGAGGAAGCGTTTGTTGAAATGATGAATGAAAAAGCGGCAGAAATCGGAATGAGCAGTACCCACTTCTGCAATGCGACCGGGTTACATGATCCAGACCACTATTCTACCGTAAAAGATATTTCCGTTCTTTTGCGATATGCTCTGCAATATGAAGATTTCCGGCAGGCCTTTTCAAGCAGCCGCTACACTGTCCGCCCTACCAGCCAACACCCGGACGGCTTCACTTTTCGCAGCACCATGTTTCAGTACATGGGCAGTACCGAAGTCGGCGGCGGCGAAATCACAGGCGGAAAAACAGGATATACGCAAGAAGCCGGATTGTGCCTTGCAAGTCAGGCAAACGTCAACGGGAAAGATTATATCCTGGTAACTGCAAAAGCAAATGGAACACATCAGACGGAACAATTCCACATTTTGGATGCGATCAACGTTTACAGCCAGATCGGAAGATCAAATATCACAAATTAAAAGGAGGAACAAAGCATGGATAACCTTGATAAGGAAGTACAGGAAGCCTTAAAGCAGGCGGCAGAGGGAGTAAATCCACCCCCGGAAATGGGAGAACGGATCCATGATGAGCTGTCATCACGCCGCCCGGAATTCAGGAAACGGATAGCGATTCTTTTTGGCGGGTGTTCGCCGGAATACAGCGTATCGCTTCAATCCGCTTACGCTGTCATTACGCATATCGACAGAAAAAAATATGAGCCCGTTTTGATCGGAATCTCAAATGCCGGAGACTGGTTCAAATATGATGGAGAAATAGAAAAGATTCCTGCCGACACATGGCACAACGAAAAAGACTGTACCCCGGTTGTTGTATCTCCAGGCAGGACGGTACAGGGGCTTTTAACAATAAAAAGAGGGAAAGTAAATGAAATTCCTATTGACGCTGCTTTTCCGGTATTGCATGGGAAAAACGGAGAGGACGGTACCGTACAGGGACTGTTTGAGCTTGCAGGAATACCCGTTGCAGGGTGTGGGGTTCTTTCCTCTGCGTTATGTATGGACAAGGATAAAGCGCACAAATTAGTCCAATCGGCAGGCATTTCCGTCCCGGAATCGTTTGTGCTGCATACTGACATGGGCACGGAGCCTGCGTTCAGGCAGGCAGAACAAATAGGATATCCTCTGTTTGTAAAGCCCATTGGAGCCGGTTCCTCCTATGGAATCACCAGAGTGACCGAACGCAGCCAGCTGCCCGCCGCAATAAAGCTCGCTTTTTCCTACGACGATAAAGTAATTGTCGAAGAGTGTATTTCCGGCTTTGAAGTGGGCTGCGCCGTTTTGGAGGGCGACGGACTGATGATCGGCGAAGTGGATGAAATCGAACTGCAAAAGGGATTCTTCGATTTTACAGAAAAATATACGCTGAAAACTTCTTCTATCCATGTTCCGACACGGATCTCCCGGGAAAAAGCCGCAGAGATAAAACGGACTGCAAAGACGATCTATCAGACGCTGGACTGCTCCGGATTTGCAAGAGTTGATATGTTTTTAGACGATTCCGGAAGGATCGTATTTAACGAGGTGAATACGATTCCCGGCTTTACGACACACAGCCGCTTTCCGAACATGCTGAAAGCAGCACACGTTCCCTTTGAGCAGATTATTTCCATAGCGATTGACAGGGCGGTAAGAAGGGGCAAAGGAGATAAAACATGACAGAAACAAAGTCAACTGGCAGTTTGGATTATTTTAAGGTTATCGCAGCATTGCTTGTTGTTGCCATACATACCTCGCCTCTTACATCTTTCAATGCTGAGGCAGATTTTGTATTTACACGGATCCTGGCAAGGACAGCGGTTCCGTTTTTCCTGATGGTAACGGGTTATTTTCTTCTTCCGCAGTACATATTTGGAAAATCCATGGATCATCGCCCCTTACTCCGCTTTATACGGAAAACGCTGATTTTATACGCAATCGCCATTTTTGTGTATCTGCCCGTCAATCTCTATGCGGGACATTTCGATAAAAAGGGAGCTGCCGACATTGTTCGCATGCTTCTGTTCGACGGGACTTTTTATCATCTCTGGTATCTTCCGGCTTCCGTTACAGGAGTATTGCTTCTTTGGATGTTGGGGAAAAAAATGAATACGAAAGTCCTTACCGGTATCTGTCTTGCCCTGTACGGGATTGGATTGGCTGGCGACAGTTATTATGGCTTTATGATAAGGATTCCCGGCGTGCAGCATTTATATGATTCAATGGTTCACATATTTTCTTATACGAGGAATGGATTTTTCTACGTTCCGGTTTTTCTGATCATGGGGGCATGGTTTCGTCATGTCCCCCAGAACAGGAAAAGAATATGGAATATGGGCGGATTTCTGATATCGTTATTACTGATGGTATGTGAGGGAATGCTGCTCCATAATTTAGATGTTCAAAGACATGACAGCATGTACCTTTCCCTGCTTCCCTGTATGTTTTTCCTTTTCTCTGTTGTTTTGTCGACAGCCAGACAGCCTGCGCCGATATTAAGGCGTATTTCAACCTGGATCTATCTGCTCCATCCGTTGATGATCGTTCTGGTACGGGGCATAGCTAAATCAGCTCATTGTCAAACGATTTTGGCAGACAACAGTTTGATTCATTATATATCGGTTTGCCTTCTATCCTGCATTTTTGCTTATATGATCGGTAAACGGGATATTTTTCATAAGAAGTCCTACGATCCAAAGGGGCGGGCATGGATCGAGCTTGATAAGGAAAACCTTTATCACAATATCGCTGTACTGGAAAAGCTGTTGCCGCCCGGCTGTAGCTTCATGCCTGCCGTAAAGGCAAACGCTTACGGACACGGAGCCGTTTTGATCGCAAAAGCCCTGAACCGGATCGGGATTGACCGTTTTTGCGCAGCGTCCGTTTCAGAGGGAATAGAACTGCGGAAAGGCGGCGTGTGCGGAGAAATCCTGATCCTGGGATATACGCACCCGGACAATTTCCCTCTCTTGAAAAAATATAATTTGATTCAAACCGTAGTCAATTATCACTATGCCGGGCTTCTGAACGAATACGGGAAACCCCTTCGGGTGCATATCAAAATTGATACGGGTATGCACCGGTTGGGAGAACGCCCGGAACAGATAGATGCAATAGCCCGCATATTTCAAATGAAGAATCTGAAAATTGAGGGCGCATTTACGCATCTTTGTGTTTCTGATCGTACAGCGCCAGAGGACAAAGCGTACACAGAAGCGCAGGGCAAAGCATTCTGGCGGGTTATTTCCGCTTTAAGGGAAATGGGCTATTCCTGCCCTGAAGTACATCTTCTTGCGAGCTATGGACTTATCAATGCTCCGGAGCTGTCCGGCGATCATGCTCGAATCGGAATCGCGCTTTATGGTGTTTTAAGCAACCGGACCGATCTACAGCAATGCGGACTTCCGCTTTTGCCCGTCCTGTCCGTAAAAGTCCGAATCGCAGCGATAAAGGATTTATTTGCCGGAGAGGGTGTCGGCTATGGTTTAGCCTATACCGCAGCGGAAAACAGAAAAATCGCAATCCTTCCGATCGGTTACGCGGACGGGCTTCCCCGCGCACTGTCCTGCGGAAATGGCAGGGTACTGATCAACGGATATGCAGCGCCGATCATAGGGCGTATCTGTATGGACCAGACGATCATTGACATCACTGACATTCCAACAGTGAACGAAGGGGATATCGCAGTCGTGATCGGTAAAAGCGGCAGCGCAGAAATAACAGCTTATGATATTGCAGAACAGGCAGGAACGATCACGAATGAAATATTAAGCCGCCTGGGCTCACGTTTGGACAGACTGATCCTATAAAGCCAAAGCGCGGCCCGTTTCCGGGATCACAGGCCCCGTTACTGTTCACGGGCCCCTTCCTCTCCCATGGCATTGCCTTTCGCTGAGTGCCTTTCGCCGAGTAGCTCTTTTTCCTATTATGTGATATGATATGCTGAAAGCAAAATCAATTCTTAACAGGAATAGGGATACAGAGCCGAAAGAAAGAAGGGATTTTCATGACATACAAAACGGCGGTCTGCGACGACAGCCCCGCAGACTGCGGCCATATCAGAAAGCTGCTTTCCCAATGGGCGCAGCTTCGCGGTCTCTCCATTCACACAGAAACCTTTCCCTCCGCCGAAAGCTTTCTCTTCCGCTATGCGGAGGACAAGACCTTCGACCTTCTGCTTCTGGACATCGAAATGGGGGCCATGGACGGCGTGGAGCTGGCAAAGCGGGTGCGGAAGGACAGTGAAACGGTTCAGATCATTTTCATCACAGGCTACTCCGACTACATCGCCGAGGGCTATGAGGTGGCCGCGCTCCACTACCTGCTCAAGCCGGTCAACCGGGAAAAGCTGTTTTCCGTCCTGGACCGGGCGCTGGAAAAGCGCAGGCAGGAGGAGGGCTGTCTGACCCTGGAGCTGCCCGGCGAGCTTCTGCGGATTCCCTTTTACGAGATCCGCTATCTGGACGTCCGCTTAAATTACGTCACCATCCACGGCAAAAGGGATCATACCGTAAAACGAACGCTCAGCGAATTTGAAGCGCTTCTGGACGAACGCTTTTTCCGGGCGGGAAGAGGGCTGATCGTCAATCTGGCGCAGATCAGCCGGGTGACAAAGAGCAACGTTTTTCTTTCAGACGGCACCGTTCTGCCTTTGCCCAGAGGGGCCTATGAGCCGCTGAACCGGGCTATCATCGCCCGTACCTGAGGAGGTGAACCGAGCTATGTTCTTTTTTTCCAAAAAGCTGGATAAACAGATCGCGGCCTATCAGCGGGAGCTGATCGATACGCATTACAGGGAAGTGGAAAACATGTACCGGCAGATGCGGGGCTGGCGGCATGATTACCGCAACCATATCCAGACCATGAAGGTTTTCGCAGCCAACGGGGATCTGGAAGCCATCCGAAGGTATCTGGACGAGCTGGACACCGATCTGAATACGGTGGATACCGTCGTCAAGACCGGGAACGCCATGGCGGACGCCATTTTAAACAGCAAGATTTCCCTTGCCCGCTCCAAAAAGATCAACGTCCGGGTGGATGCGCATATCCCGGTCAGGCTGCGCATGTCCGAGCTGGATCTGTGCGTCATCCTGGGAAATCTGTTCGACAACGCCATCGAGGCCAGCCTTTCCCTTCCGGAGGATCAACGCATGATCCGGATCTATATGGATATGAAAAATACCCAGCTCTATATCTCCTTCACAAATCTTACCTCCACCGGCAAGCTTGCCAAAACCGGCGGCCTGTTTGCAAGCACCAGGGGAAGGGATCACGGACTGGGCCTCATCCGCATCGACAGCATCATCGAACGGCTCGACGGCTATCTGAGCCGCAACAGCGAGGACGGGGCCTTTACGACAGAGATCCTGATCCCGCAGATATAACCGGACAAAAAGCGGCTCCCTGCCGTTCATCCCCGAATTCGGACAATTCGTCCCCGGTTTCAGGCCGGGGGCTTCTTTTGTGCTAGGATATTGTTATCGAAACCATCCCGGGAAATTTTCTCTGAAAGGAGCTTCATTCCAAATGAAAAAAAGAAAAAAGGCAGGCTGGTCCATGTGGCAGAACACGGCCTTCATGCTGCGGACGGCCTGGCGTGTGGATAAAAACGTCATCTTCCTCTGCGCGGCTGTGGCAGGCGTAACCGCGGGAAATACCACCGTGGAGCTGCTGATCGCGCCCGCCGTTCTGCGCCATGTGGAAAACGCTGCGCCCCTGGGCTCCCTGCTTGGCTCCATCGCGGCCTTTGCCCTTCTCATCATGGCTCTGTCGGCGGCAAACGCCTATCTGAATGAAAATACCCTGTTCGGCCGGATTACCGTCCGAAGCGATCTGGTCCGGCAGATCGCGGAAAAGACGGCCCGGACCTCCTTTCCCAACACGCTGGAATCGGATTTTCTGAATGCCAGAAGCAAGGCTTTCATGACATGCGGAGGCGACACTGACGCTTCTGAGGCTGTCTGGACCACGCTGACGACGCTTCTCGCAAGCCTGACCGGATTTCTGGTCTATCTGGCCCTGCTGTTCTCCTTAAGCCCCCTGCTCGTCCTTCTCACAGCTCTTGTTTCCTCCGCCGCCTTCTTCGTCAACAGCCGGATCAGCGGATGGGGCTACCGGCACCGAGAGAATGAGGCGGCACAGAGCAGGCGGATGGAGTACCTTCACGATATTTCTACCAGACGCCCTGCCGCCAAGGATATCCGCCTCTTCGGCCTGCGTCCCTGGCTCATGCAGGTCTGGGACGATGCGTTTCAAGCCTGCCGCTCCTTCTATTTCAGAAGGGAGCGCGTCTATCTCGGCATGGACGTCACCTCCCTTCTGCTGACTCTGTCGCGCAACGGAGCCGCCTATGCTTACCTGATCCATCAGGCCCTGGCAGGAAGGCTCTCCGCCTCCGGTTTCCTTCTGTATTTCGGCGCGATCACCGGCTTTACCCAGTGGATCACGGAAATCCTGAACCGGCTTCTGGAGCTGCACAGGCAGAGCCTGGATCTGTCCGCCCTGCGGGAATTTCTGGAATGGCCGGAGCCCTTCCTTTTTGAAGACGGCGAAGCCCTCCCTGAGATTTCTCCCTCCGCCTGCGAGCTTCGCCTGGAGGACGTTTCCTTCCGTTATCCCGGGGCCGACAGGGATTCCCTCTCCCATGTCAGCCTCACCGTTCATCCCGGTGAAAAGATCGCCGTCGTCGGCACGAACGGCGCGGGAAAGACCACCCTCGTCCGGCTGGCCTGCGGCTTTCTGGATCCGACGGAGGGAAGGGTACTCCTGAACGGACGGGATATCCGCCGCTATAACCGAAGGGAGTATTACCGGCTGTTTTCCGCCGTTTTTCAGGACTTTTCCATTCTGGAGGCGAGCGTGGCCGAAAACGTGGCACAGAGGGTCAGCGGGATCGACCGGAGCCGGGTGGAACGCTGCCTGGATCGGGCCGGTCTGACGGAACGGGTAAAAAAGCTCCCCCGCGGACTTGATACCTGCATCGGCCGCCAGGTCTATGAGGACGGCGTGGAGCTGTCCGGAGGAGAGATCCAGCGCCTGATGCTGGCGCGCTCCCTGTACAAGGACGCCCCCTTCCTCATCCTGGACGAACCCACCGCGGCCCTTGACCCGATCGCGGAAAATAACATTTACCTGAAATACAACGAAATGACCATGGGAAAAGCTTCCCTGTTCATCTCCCACCGCCTGGCCTCCACCCGCTTCTGCGACCGCATCCTTTTTCTGAAGGACGGAAGGATCGCGGAGGAAGGCACCCATGAATCCCTGATGGCCCTCGGCGGCGGATACGCGAAGCTCTTTGAGATTCAGAGCCGTTATTACAGAAAAAGCGCGCTTTCCCCTGAGGATGCGGCCTCTCTCAGCGAAAAGGAGGAAATCTGACATGACGGAACATAAAACGAAAACAGCCAAAGAAAGCCTTCTTCTGTTTTCCAGGGCTGTCGGACGAACCAGACGTTCCCTGCAGCTTTGGCATACCTGTTGTCCGGGCGCGCTTGCCTCCATCCTGTTTTCCTCCCTGTTCGCTTCCCTCTCCCCCTTCGTTACCATCCGGCTGTCCGCCCTGCTGGTGGATGAGCTTGCCGGGCAGAGAAGGCCGGAAATGCTGTTCCGGCTGGCTCTCGCCGAGCTCCTTTCGGCGGCTCTGCTCTCCCTGTGCGGCGGGATGCTGAAGCGCTGGAAAAATGCGGAGGCCGAAGCCTCTCGCCGGAAAGTGGAAGAGATTTATATGGATAAGTTTTTTCCATGGACTTTGCCGATCTGGACAATCCGTCCACCTATGATCTGTATTCCCGGATCCGTCAGAACGCCCAGTGGACCGCCTGGGGAATGGGAAGGAGTCTACAGTTTTTTGAACGCTTTATCACCGCGCTCCTGCGGATCCTCGGCGGCTGCGCCCTGTCCTTCAGTCTGTTCTTTTCCGTTGTTCCGGAGGGCGGCGGCCTTTCCTGGATGAATCATCCGCTCTGCGCCGCCGCCATTCCCGCCCTGCTGCTTTTAACCGCCGTTCTGTCTTCCGTATGCGCCAACCGGGGCAACTCCTATTGGACCCGCTCCGACTCCGCCGCCCGTTTGGGAAACCGCATATTCAGCTTCTACGGGTTTCTGAGCGAAGACCGGAAACGCGCGGCCGACCTGCGCATCTATGAACAGCAGGAAAAAGTCTGCAATGTATATCTTTCAGCCGAAAACACCTTCGGCTCCGGCGGGATCTTTTCCCGCTTTGCCAAGGGGCCCATGGGACTCTGGAAGGCCCTTTCCCGCGGCATTTCCGCCTTTCTTACGGGCATGGTATACCTTTATGTCTGCCTGAAAGCCTGGGCGGGAGCCTTCGGCGTGGGTGCCGTCACCCAGTACGTGGGAGCCATCACCAATCTGTTTCATGGCATTTCCAGCCTGCTGGAGGCGCTCGGCACCATGCAGGCCAACAGCAGCTTTCTGGAAACTTCCTTTCAGTTTCTGGACATTCCCAACAGGATGTACCAGGGCAGCCTGACCACGGAAAAGCGTTCGGACCGTCAGTATGAGATCGAATTTCGCGACGTTTCTTTCCGCTATCCCGGAACCGATACCGCTGTCCTCCGGCATGTGAACCTGCGCTTTTCCATCGGAAGCCGTCTCGCCATCGTGGGCAGGAACGGCTCCGGAAAGACCACCTTCATCAAGCTGCTCTGCCGCCTCTACGACCCGGATGAGGGACAGATCCTGCTCAACGGCATCGACATCCGCAAATATCGCTATGACGACTACATCCGCCTCTTTTCCGTGGTCTTTCAGGATTTCCAGCTCATGGCGCTGCCCCTTTCCCAGAACGTGGCCGGCTCGGCCTCCTTTGACGCCGGCCGTCTTACGGACTGCCTGAAAAAAGCGGGCCTTGCGGACCGTCTTGCCTCCATGCCGAAGGGGGCCGACACCTGTCTCTATAAGGATCTGGACGCGGACGGCGTGGAGCCCTCCGGAGGGGAGGCCCAGAAAATCGCCATCGCCCGCGCCCTGTATAAAGACGCCCCCTTTCTCATCCTGGACGAACCCACCGCCGCCCTCGATCCGGTTGCGGAGGCTGAGATCTACGCCCGGTTCAACGACATTGCCGGAAACAAAACCGCCGTCTATATCAGCCACCGCCTGTCCTCCTGCCGCTTCTGCGACGAGATCGCCGTATTTTCCGGGGGACAGATCATCCAGAAGGGCTCCCACGAGGCGCTGCTTGCCGACAGGGACGGGGAATATTTCCGCCTCTGGAACGCCCAGGCCCAGTATTATACAAAGCAGCAGGACGTGGGATGAAGCTGACGGAGCGGCCGTTCTCCTGTGGGAAATGGCCGCTCCGTTTTGCCGCTCCCTTTTTGCAGGATCCTCATTAAGATAGAGATAAAAAGATCGGACTTAAGTGCATATTGCAATTCTCCCTTTTGGTGATACAATAAAGTGATAAAAAAACTCTCCGAAAGGATACACCCGATGAAAGCTGTTTTTACTCTGCTGAAAAAAGACCCCGTCCTTCTGATCTCAGGCATACTTGCCGTGCTGTCCATGTTCTTCGTCCATCCCGACGCGGCTTATCTTTCCTACATCGATTACCGCGTCCTTGCCCTGCTTTTTTCCCTGATGTGCGTCATGAACGGCTTTCAGGAGCAGGGCGTGTTCCGCAAGCTTGCCGTGCTGGTGCTGGAGCGCACCACGAATACCAGACAGCTTACGGCGGTGCTGGTATTTTTGTGCTTCTTTCTCAGCATGCTCATCACCAACGACGTGGCGCTCATCACCTTCGTGCCCTTCACCATCCTGCTTCTGTCCATCACCGGACAGCAGAAGCGCCTCATTCCCGTCATCGTCCTGCAGACCGTCGCCGCCAACCTGGGCAGCATGCTCACGCCCATCGGCAATCCGCAGAACCTGTACCTGTACAACCTGTCCGGCATGAGCCTCGGCGCGTTTGTTTCCGTCATGCTCCCCTACACGGCCGTTTCCCTCATCCTGCTCATTCTCTCCCTGTTTCCGGGAAAAAAAGAGCCGGTCAGCCTGAATTCGGTTTTTCTGGACATTCCGCCTGTGGACAGGAAGAAGCTGACCTGCTATTTTGTGCTGTTCCTCCTTGCCCTGTGCGCCGTTCTCCGGCTCCTTCCCTGGCAGCTGATCCTGGCGGCGACGGTGATCTCTTTGTGCTTCATCAACCGCCCGCTTCTTTGGAAGGCGGACTACGGCCTGCTTGCCACCTTTGTGTTTTTCTTTCTTTTCATCGGAAATATGGGACGCCTTCCGGCGGTTTCCGGCCTGCTTGCGCGCATTCTCTCCGGTCATGAGCTGATCGTGGGCGTGCTTTCCAGCCAGATCATCAGCAACGTTCCCTCCGCCCTGCTCCTGTCCGGCTTCACCTCCGCCCTGCGGCCGCTCCTTGTGGGCGTCAACCTGGGCGGCCCCGGCACGCTCATCGCTTCCCTCGCAAGCCTGATCTCCTACAAGCAGTACGCGCAGACGGAAGGGTGCAGGAAGGGCTCCTATCTTCTTGTTTTTACCGCTGTCAACCTGCTCTTTCTCGCCGTTCTCCTCGCCGTTTCCCTTCTGCCGGGAGATTTCTGAGAAGGGCTGAAGGCGTCCGCATTCCCCCTCCGCTGTCCTGCTGTCCGCATATCCGCGCGCGAAAGGACATATAGTGATAAAAAAAGACGGAGGCGGGCATGCGCTCCATCCTGGAACAGATCAATCAATTTCTCTGGGGCTTTCCCCTTCTCGCTCTCCTTGCGGGCGCCCATCTTTTTTTCACCGTTAAATTAAAATTTCCTCAGAAATATACGCTGAAGGCCATCCGGCTTTCCGTCACGCCGGAGGAAGGGAACAGCTCCGGTCTGTCCGGCTTTGCCGCGCTTACCACCACCCTTGCGGCCACCCTGGGAACCGGAAATATCATCGGGGTTTCCACAGCCGTGGCGATCGGCGGCCCCGGCGCGCTGTTCTGGTGCTGGATCACGGGCATTCTCGGCATGGCCACCTGCTACGCCGAATGCTACCTTTCCGTGCTGTTTCGCGTCAAAAGGGAGGACGGCGTCTGCATTGGCGGCCCCATGTACGTGCTGGAAAAGGGGCTGCACAGCCGTCCTCTTGGCGCGCTCTACGCCGCCTGCGTCATGCTTGCCGCCTTCGGCGTTGGCTGTACCACCCAGTCCTCCGCCATCACGGAAGCGGTCAACACCGTGCTTCCCCTCTCTCCCCACCTCATCGGCATCCTTGCCGCCGTGACCGCCGGGCTGGTGATCCTGGGCGGCGTGCGCTCCATCGGCACCTTCTGCTCCCGGATGGTGCCTGCTCTCGGCTTTTTCTACATCGCCTGCTGTCTGTACCTGCTTTTTCTCAACCGGGACGCCCTGCTTCCCGCCTGCTCCCTGATCCTGGAAAGCGCTTTTTCTCCAAGAGCCGCCGCGGGAGGCTTCATCGGAAGCACCGTGCAGAGCGCCGCCCGTTTCGGCATCGCGAGAGGGCTTTTTACCAACGAGGCAGGCATCGGAACGGCGGCCATCGCCGCTGCTTCCTCCGGGACAAAGGATCCCCGCAGACAGGGGCTTGTCTCCATGACGGCCGTGTTCTGGGATACGGTGGTCATGTGCGCCGTGACCGGGCTGGTGATCGTCAGCAACATCCTGAAACATCCGGCCTCCATCGCGGGCTACAGCTCCGCGAGCCTTACCACAGCCGCTTTTACCCTCCTGCCCGGCGGCGCGGCCATCCTCTCCTTTTCCCTGGTGGCCTTCGCCCTCACCACCCTCATCGGCTGGTGCTATTACGGAGAAAGGGCCGCCGAATATCTCTTCGGCGGCCGCAGCCTCGTTTCCTATCATCTGTGTTATATCGTCATGATCTATATCGGCGCCGTGCTTCCCATGGATCTGGTCTGGAGCGTCACCGACCTGATCAACGCCCTCATGGTCTTTCCAAGCTGCCTTGCCCTCTTCGCCCTGCATAGAAAGATCCGCATATAGCCCGCATCCGCCGCGCTCACGCCCGCTCGATGATCCCAAGTCCCAAAGGATAAGGCCCCGTATGCACGCCGATCGTCGCGCCGATCTGGTAAAGCGGGAGCTGCTCCAGGCCAGGAAGGCCCTCCATGCGCTCCACGATCAGCCGCCGGTATCCCTCCGCTTCCTCTCTGTCGTATCCGAAGCCCGTTGCAAGGGAATATTTCCTCAGCATGGATGCCGGAGGCATTTCTCCCGCTTCCCCGCCGTACGCCGTTCCGCCGTTCGCCCGCAGGTACTCCTTCAGCAGGTCGACGGTTTTTTCCATCGTCTTTTTCCGGGAACGGCTGATGCCGGAGGGAAAGATCTCTCCCTCCTTCATGGTGATCACCGGACGGATGCCCAGAAGGGAGCCTGCGATGCCGGCCACCCGGCCGATCCTGCCGCCCGCCTGAAGATATTCCAGATTTCCCACGGTGAAAAAAATGCGTCCCGTGGATTTGATCGCTTCTATCCGCTTTGCCGTTTCCGCAAGGCCCGCGCCCCGATCCCGCATGGCAGCCGCCTCCAGCACGAGGAGCCCCTGGAGCACCGTGCAGAGCGTGGTGTCGATCACCCGGATCTCAGCCTCCGGATAATCCTCCAGGATCAGCTCCCTCGCGGAAAGCGCCGACTGCATGGATCCGCTCAGCCTGGTGGAAATGCACAGCACCAGCATGGGAATCCCCGCCTTTGCATAGGGCAGAAAGGCATCCATATAATCCTGCACGGAAGGCAGGGAAGATCGGGGATAAACGCCCTTCTGGTTCACCATCTCCTGGTAAAATTCCCGGATGCCGATCTCCTCCAGCTCCTTCCGGTAATTTTTCCCGTCAAAGGAAACATAAAAGGGGATCACCCGGATCAGCCTCTCTGCCGCAAGCTCCGGCGGAAGATCGCAGGAACCGTCGCTTATGATCTGAAACTGCCCGTTCATCGCAGCCACCTCTTTCCTCACAGCTTTTCGCTTTCTTCACAGTTTTTTGAATTCTCCCGCGGCAACGCACACCGGCTCCCTGTCCACGCTGATCCAGACGTCCTGTGCCGAAGGGTTATAGACCAGCTTCCGATCCGCAGAGAACCGCAGGCTGCGGGAAGCCTGCACATAGTCAAGGATCTCGATGTTGGTGGCATACCACACGTTTTCCGCCCCGCCGGCCATCCGGCAGAATTCCTCGATCTTCTCCCAGTTTTTGTTCCGGTCAAACTCGTGGCTGTGTCCCCAGACATAGAAAAGCAGCATCTGGTCAAATTCCCGCTCCATAAACCGCTTCCACAGTCCCGTCAGATCATCGTCATGATGGGCGGTGGGATGCCATTTCATGAAATCCTGCGGCAGGTCAAATTCCCCAGTCGCCTCCACGGTACGGCTGTACTCCATGCCGCAGGCCGCAGCCAGGCTGACAGCATGCTCCGTATAAGCGCCGAAGGGCCAGGACATTCCCCGCACCGGATAACCGCACAGCTCCTCCAGCCGCTTTTTATCCTCCCAGATCTCCTCGATCGCCTGCGCGTCCGGGATCTGCGTCAGATAGGGGTGGTTCACCGTATGTACCGATATCTCATGGTTTTTATACAGCGCCGCGACGTCCTCCGCCCGGACGGCTCCTTCCTTTCCCAGCCTTCCGCTGTTCAGGTGAAAGGTTCCCCGAATGCCGTTCCGGTTAAAAATATCCACCAGCCGGTAATCAAACTCCATGCCGTCGTCATAACTCATGGTGAGCGCCCGTCTCACCCCGCCGGGAAACAGATTGTTTTTTACCATCATTTTGACTCCTTTCCTGCCGTCCTTTGTTTCTAAACCGCATCCACTTCAGGCAGATACAGGGGGAAGGGCAGCCAGCCGGAGGGCACGCCGTCCGGACAGCTCACAGCCGGGCGAAGCCCGAACAGAAGGCGCACCAGCTCGCTCTTCTCCCATTCCCCGGCGGCATTCCAGCGCTCTGTTCCCGCCTGCTCCCGGAAAAATTCGTCCACCCGCACTTCTCCCTTCCTCACGCTGCAGGCGTACAGCCTGCCCTCCGTCCGGAAATCCCATTCGCCGTCCGCAAGCCCGTTCAGACGCTGTCCGGCCCGCATGCAGAAAGAAAGCACCGCGCGCAGGTCGGCCAGGTAATACTGATAGCCGTTTCGAAGCTCACAGCCCGCGCAGATTTTTTCCAGGAAGGTATAGGCTTCCGTGCGGTACGGCGCAAGGCAGAGGGAAAAGCCCTCCGAAGCCCGCTCTATCCAGTAGGCCCGAAGCACCGCCGGAAGCAGCTTCCCGTCCGAAAGCTCCAGCTCCACGATCCTGTGTTCTCCGCCTCGGACGGACTCGCACAGATAACCGGCGAAGCTTTCGTTTTTCCGGATGACGAGGGGAACGCACCTGCCCGACTTCAGATGGCGGGCAAAGGTTTCCTTCCGACGCAGCGTGTGGAGGGGAAGGCTTTCAAACAGCGAAAAGGCCTGTCCCTCCGCTTCGCTTCCCTCCTCCATTTCCGCAAAGGAAAGCGCATCCTCCAGTCCGCCTGTCCGTTCCCGCGTCAGGGCATGCCTGACGTTTCCCGCATCCAGACGCATGACGAGCCTGGTCTCCATCGGTTCATAGCCCCAGTAAGCGTAACGCTGTCTCTGTCCGGCGAGGACAGCGAAGGCATAGCCTTCCTTATCCATCCATTCCCGCACCGTTTTTAAAAGGAGCTGCATATAGCCCTTCCCTCTGGCGTCCTCCGCCACGCTCACCGTTCCAACGCCGATTCCCCGTAGAATCTCACCGCCGCACACAAAGGTGGTCGGCTCCGTCAGCAGAAGCGCCTGAATCCGCCCCTCCTCCAGCACGAGCAGATGGTTCCCGTCACAGGCCGCCCCCGGCCCATACACATCCGGGATCAGCTCCGCGAAGCCGCCCGGCTGTACGCCCGCTCCAAAAATCCTGTCCGCAAAGCGCAGGATCTCTTCCTTCCACTGCGCGCCCGCTCTGATGATCTCCAATGTCACTCCGTCCTTTCCGCTGTCTTTCCGGCTTTCGCCGCCTCGGCGAGCTCGCGAAGGCGCTGGCCGGTCCTGGTCACCGCAAGCCCGCCCTTCGCGGTCTCCCGTATTTCAGAGGGCATGGCCTTTCCGATGGCATACATGGCCTCCACCACCTCGTCAAAGGGAATGTGGCTTTTCACGCCCGCCAGCGCCAGATCCGCCGAAAGCAGGGCGTTGACCGCGCCGGAGGCGTTCCGCTTGATGCAGGGGATCTCCACCAGTCCGGCAACCGGATCACAGGTCAGTCCCAGCACGTTTTTCAGGGCCATGGCCGCCGCATGAAAGGCCATATCCGGCGTACCGCCGAGCATTTCCACCGCTGCCGCCGCCCCCATGGCAGCGGCGGAGCCGCATTCCGCCTGACAGCCGCCCTCCGCCCCTGCAAGGGTGGCCCGGCTTCCGATCATGATCCCCACCGCCGATGCGGCAAACAGCCCGTCGATCACCTTCTCCCGGTCAAGCCCGTGGGTTTCGGCACAGGACACCAGCACGGCAGGGACGATGCCGCAGGAACCCGCCGTGGGGCAGGCCACGATACACTGCATGGAAGCGTTCAGCTCGCTGCAGGAGAGAGCCATCGCGACCGCAAGAGACGCCGTATCCCCCAGAATGCTCTTCCCTTCCTTCCGATAATTTTCATACAGGCAGGCGTTTCCGCCGGTCAGCCCGCTGACCGAACGCACAGGCTCCCTGCGCGCCTTTTCCACAGAGCGCTCCATCACCGCGAGCGTCTGCGCCATCCTTTCCCGCAGCTCCTGTCTGGTTCCCGTCCCCGCTTCCATCTCCTGTAAAAGAGCGTAATCGCTCAGTCTCATATTTTCCTGCCGCAGATATGCGGTCAGCTTTTCCGCATCCATGATAAACATGCCGAATCCGTCTCCTTTTCCTTACAGGCTGTCTTTTCCCGCGCCCTCTGCAGTGCGCTCCCTGCAGATCAGTTCATATCCGCCGGATTTAAAAGAAGCGCGCGCTGTACGCCGTAAACCCGCTCCAGCGCTCCCTTCAGGCTTTCCGGAAGCTCACCGTCCAGCTCCATGTACATGCAGGCGGTATGGCTGTCCGCAGAGCGGTTGACCTGCATGTTTCCGATGTTGATCCGATAGGCGTAGAGGATCGCCGTGATCCCCGCGATCACCCCGGGCTCGTCCGTGTGCCTGGTGGCGAGGATCGGCCGCTCCCCGGAAAACTGCACGGCCACCCCGTCGATCTCCGTAATGCATACGCTTCCCCCGCCTACACTGCTTCCGGTCATGGTAAATTCCCGCCCGCTTTCCGTCGTCAGCTCCATGTGAACCGTATTAGGATGCACGTCCCCCAGATCAGCGGGCAGAAAACTCACAGCAAGACCATTCTCCTCCGCAAGCTCGTATGCCTGCTTCAGCCGCTCGTCGTCATAGCGGATTCCCTGAATCCCGGCCAGAAGCGCCTTGTCCGTTCCATGTCCTGCGTAGGTTTCCGCAAAGGAACCGTGCATGTGAAAAACGGCCTTCTTTACCTTCTCGCCGCACAGATGCCTGGCGAAAAGCCCCAGCCTGGCCGCTCCCGCCGTATGGCTGCTGGAAGGCCCCACCATAATGGGGCCGATGATGTCAAAAACACCGTAATGCTTCACCGCATTTTCTCCTTATTCTGCCGCCGTCAGGCGGCATTCTACTCAAGCATGAGCCGAAGGCCCATGCCGGCCTCCTTTTATAAAAGCCCCCGGAAACCAGCTACGGTTTCCGGAGGCTTTTGTGTATCCCCTGCCATATCTCAATGACAGCGGCGTATCTCTTTCCGAGGGATTACAGTCCTGCCTGAGCAGCAACCTCAGCGGCAAAATCGTCCACCTTTTTCTCAAGTCCCTCGCCGGTCTCAAAACGCACGAAGCTCTTGATGGAAAGGTTTGCGCCGGTCTCCTTTGCAACCTGCTCCACATACTTCGCAACGGTCAGGTCGCCGTCCTTCACGTATGCCTGCTCCAGGAGGCATACCTCCTTCAGCTCCTTGGCAAGACGTCCGGTGATCATCTTCTCGATGATGTTCGCGGGCTTGTTCGCGTTCTTGGGATCGTTCTGCGCCTGCGCGATCAGGATCTGCTTCTCATGCTCCTTGTACTCTTCCGGAACATCGGCAACAGCCACATATTTGGGAGAAAGAGCCGCAACCTGCATGGCAACGTTGGTCAGGCACTCCTTCACCGCATCGTTCACAACATCGGTATCCGCTTCCACGATAACGCCGATCCTTCCGCCGCCATGGGTGTAGGAAACCACACAGCCGTGCTCCGCAGACACCTTCTGGAATCTTCTGATGTTCAGGTTCTCGCCGATGGTGGCGATCTTCTCAACCAGAGCTTCCTTCACGGTCTTGGAGGGATCCGCATTCCAGCTCTCAGCAAGAAGAGCGTCCACATCCGCCGCGTCGGAATTCACAGCCTGCTGTGCAACAGACGCTACAAACTCCTGGAAGGTCTCGTTCTTGGCAACGAAGTCGGTCTCGGAATTCACTTCCACGACCGCCGCGGTGGTATCGTCCTTCACCGCGATACGGCAAAGTCCCTCTGCAGCGATTCTTCCGGCCTTCTTCTCAGCCTTGGCCTGTCCGTTCTTTCTCAGATACTCCATGGCCGCTTCCATGTCGCCGTTCGTCTCATTCAGCGCCTTCTTGCAGTCCATCATTCCAGCGCCGGAAATCTCTCTTAACTCTTTTACCATTGCTGCTGTAATAGCCATTGTATTTTCCTCCGTCCAATCTAAAAATTAAGCCTCTGCTTCCTGAGCCGCAACCTCTTCGATATCGGTCGCTTCCGTCTCCAGAGCCTGCTCGTCATAAACCGCTTCGCCCTGGTTCGCCTCGATCACAGCGTCAGCCATCTTGGAGGTGATCAGCTTAACCGCTCTGATGGCGTCGTCATTGCCGGGGATGATGAAATCAAGCTCTTCGGGATCGCAGTTGGTGTCGCCGATACCGATCAGAGTGATTCCGAGGATGTGCGCTTCCTGTACGCAGATCCTTTCCTTCTTGGGATCGATCACGAAGATCGCGTCGGGGATCCTAGTCATGTTCTTGATTCCGCCAAGGTTCTTCTCCAGCTTCTCCCATTCCTTCTTGATCTGGATAACTTCCTTCTTGGGAAGCACGTCGAAGGTTCCGTCCTCCGCCATGGTCTCGATCTGCTTCAGTCTTTCGATTCTGCTTCTGATGGTCTTGAAGTTGGTGAGCATGCCGCCCAGCCATCTCTCGTTTACATAAAACATGCCGCAGCGCTCAGCTTCGGTCTTAACAGCGTCCTGCGCCTGCTTCTTGGTTCCTACGAACAGGATCGTTCCGCCCTGTGCCGCGATCTCGGAAACCGCGTTGTAGGCCTCGTCGATCTTTCCAACGGACTTCTGCAGGTCGATGATGTGGATGCCGTTTCTCTCGGTGAAGATATAAGGAGCCATCTTGGGGTTCCATCTTCTCGTCTGATGTCCGAAATGAACACCTGCTTCCAGTAACTGCTTCATAGAAATAACGCTCATTGTTCTTACCTCCGTCTGGTTGAATTCTTCCGCATGCCTTGCGCGCCCGAAAGCGCTCTCCCGGGGAAAAATCCCCGTCTGCCACCTCCCGCGTTAAAGGAGGCACCGGCCGGAACCCGGCATACGTGATTTTTAGTCACAACAAAATGGATTTTAACATAAAAAAGCCCCCCGCGCAAGGGGGCTTTCAAAGATTCGCCGTTTTTTCTGTCAAAAAATTCCGTCCTGGCCGGAAAGCTTTTTCACCTCGTCAAAAACCACGTCGTTTTTTACCTTAATGTAGGTTCCCTTCATCCCGGAGGAACGGGATTCGATGATGCCGGCGCTTTCAAATTTCCGCAGGGCGTTCACGATCACGGAACGGGTGATCCCGGCGCGGTCGGCGATCTTGCTCGCCACAAGGACGCCCTCCGTGCCGCCAAGCTCCTCAAAAATATGGACGATGGCCTGGGTTTCCGAATAGGAAAGCGTTCCGATGGCGGATTTGACCACAGCCAGCTTTCTGCTCTCCTCCGCGCTCTCCTCGCTGACCGAGCGCAGCATTTCCAGGCCCACCACGGTGGAGCCGTACTCGCAGAGGATGATATCGTCGATCCCGTAGCCCTCCGTCACCCGGTAGATAAAGAGGGTGCCAAGGCGCTCCCCCGCGATCTCAATGGGGGCGACGACGGCGGCAAAGTGCTTCGCGTCCGCGGTTTCAAAGCCCAGCGTGGCCAGATTTACGTTTTCCTTCGTGGAAAGGATGGAAAGCAGGCGCTCATTTAACAGCGGATCGATAAAGCTTCCCACCTCGCTGCGGATCAGCTGTTCCCGAAGCTCCCCTCCGGCGCCCGCTCCCGCAAGGCTGCCAACTCCCAGCACCTTGCCCTTGCGGCTGATCACCAGCACGTTGGAGGCGAGGATCTCTCTCAGCACACTGCAGATATCATTGAATACCACCTTACTGGAATTATTGTTATGCAGCAGTTTTCCGATTTTCCGTGTTTTATCCAGCAGTTGAACGCTACTCATCTATCTCCCCTCCGCCAAGATGCCTCTTTGGTCATGTAATGAAACTATTTTAACACAGGCATATCCCCGGCGCAACGCAAAACCCGTCAGTTTTCCTTCTTCTCAGTCTTCCTTCTTTTCCACCTTTTCTGCGACGGTTCCGCATTCCTCGTTCCAGCAGACCAGCTTATTTCCCTTTTCCAGCATCAGGGAGCCGCATTTGGGACATTTTTCTGTGGAAGGCTTCTGCCATACCATGAAGTCGCAGTCCGGATTGCCTATGCAGCCATAATATTTCCGGCCCTTTTTCGTTTTTTTCAGGACGATGTCCTTCCCGCATTTCGGGCAGGCAACGCCGATCTTTTCAAAATAGGGCTTCGTGTTGCGGCATTCCGGGAAACCGGGACATGCCAGGAAGCGGCCGTGCGGGCCGTATTTGATCACCATGTTCCTGCCGCACAGCTCGCATTTCTCATCGGAAACCTCGTCCGCGATCTTCACCTGATCCAGCTCCTTCTGCGCCTGCTCCACAGCCGTATCCAGATCCGGATAGAAGTTTTCGATGATGGTCTTCCATTTCACGCTTCCTTCCTCAACGCCGTCCAGAAGCGCCTCCATGTTCGCGGTGAAATTCACGTCCACGATGCTGGGGAAGGCCTCCTTCATCATGTTGTTGACCACCTCTCCCAGCTCGGTCACATAGAGATTTTTATTTTCTTTTACGATATACCGTCTGGCAAGGATCGTGGTGATCGTGGGCGCGTAGGTGCTGGGACGTCCGATTCCCTGCTCCTCCAGCGCTCGGACCAGGCTTGCCTCCGTATAATGGGCGGGCGGCTGGGTAAAATGCTGATCCTGAGAAAAGCTCTCAAATTTCAGCATCGTATCCGTGTCAATGCTTCCGGCGAGCATGTTGCCCTCCGCCTTTTCGTCCTCCTCCTGGGTGTAAACGCTCATGAAGCCGTCGAAGGCGATCTTGCTCGCGGACACCGTAAAGCGGTGGCCCGCCGCGTCGATCTTCACCGAGGTGGTCTCATATCTGGCAGGCGTCATGCGGCTCGCCGTAAAGCGCCTCCAGATGAGCTGATACAGGCGGAACTGATCCCTGGAAAGGGATTCCTTCAGCTCGGCGGGCGTCCGTTCCATATCCGTGGGACGGATGGCCTCATGGGCGTCCTGGATCTTCTGGCCGTTCTGCTTTGCCTGGGTCTTTTCCCCCGCATACTGGGGGCCATAGATCCTTTCGATATATTCGGCAGCCTGATGCTCCGCCTCCTCCGAAACACGGGTGGAATCGGTACGCAGGTAGGTGATCACGCCCACCGTTCCGCTTCCCTTGATATCCACGCCTTCATAGAGCTGCTGGGCCAGACGCATGGTCTTCTGGGTGGAAAAATTCAGCACCTTGCTGGCCTCCTGCTGCAGGGTGGAGGTGGTAAACGGCAGGGGCGCCTTTCGGATGCGCTCTCCCTTCTTCACCTCGCTCACCCGGTACTCGGCTCCCTCCAGCTCCTTTGTCACCCGTTCCACATCCGCCCGACAGGTCAGATTGACCTTCTGCTTCGTGGTACCGTAATATCTGGCGGTCAGACTCTTCCTCTCTCCGTGGATCCGGAAGGAAGCCTCCAGCGTCCAGTATTCCTCCGGGATAAAGGCCGCGATCTCGTCCTCCCTGTCGCAGATCATACGCAGGGCCACGGACTGTACGCGCCCGGCGGACAGCCCGCGCTTTACCTTGGACCACAACAACGGGGAAATGCGGTAGCCCACCATACGGTCCAGCGCCCGTCTCGCCTGCTGGGCGTCCACCAGATCCATATTGATCTCGCGGGGATGCTTCAGGGATTCCTTCACCGCATTTTTGGTGATCTCGTTGAAGGTGATCCGGTATACCTTCTTTCCGCTCTTATTCAGATTCAGCGCCTCCAGAAGATGCCAGGATATCGCCTCTCCTTCCCGGTCCGGGTCGGTCGCAAGATAGATCTTCTCGGCCTTCTTCACCTCCTTGCGCAGATTGGCAAGGATGTCTCCCTTCCCCCGGATCGTGATATATTTGGGCTCGTAATCGTGCTCCACGTCAATTCCCAGCTTGCTTTTCGGCAGATCGCGCACATGGCCGTTGCTGGCGGCCACCTCATAATTCGATCCCAGGAATTTTTTGATCGTTTTCACTTTTGCGGGTGATTCCACTATTACAAGATATTTTGCCATTCTTTCCTCCATGCCGAAGCATTTTACGCTGAGGCGCATACGCCTCATTCCAAAAGACTGCAATCTTCCCTCCGCCGCCCCAAAACGCCGGGGGACCAGCAATCGTGAATCACTATACACCATATTTTTGGCCGTTGCAAGAAATTTTATAAAAAAATAAGAGAAGCCGTCATAATTTACTGAATCTTTCCGGCAGTTCTGCGGTCGCCGCGCCTTCTTTTCCAAAAATCCGTGCCGTCTGCGGCATTTCCTTACGGAAACGGTTTCCCTCCTGCACGCAGGCTCCCTCCAGGGTCAGCTCCACCAGAAGCTGCGTAAGCTGTGCCAAAGTGCAGGACATCCCGGAAGCCTTCAGTTTTTCATGCAGGCGTTCCGCCGATTCGGGTGAAACATCCAGACTGTTCAGGATTGCCGTGCGCAGCGCGTTCTCCCCGAATTCTGCCCCGTTCCTGCCAGCGTCCCCGTCTGTGTTCCCGGTTTCTTCCCTCTGCTCCGGGATTTCCCATCTGCCTCCTGGCACGAGGATCGTTCCATCTCCTTCCTGCGCAAAGCGCTCTCCTTCCTCCTGCGCCGACAGCCGCCCTCGGGAGAGAGGAAGCTTTTTCAGCTCCTCCAGAAGCGCCTCCGGGGAAAGGGCCGGAGACGCGCCCTGGCAGATGAGCTGATTGCAGCCGCGGCTCAGCTCATCCGTGATCCTCCCCGGCACGGCCCAGACCTCCTTCCCCTGCTCCAGCGCCATGTCTACGGTGATCAGCGTGCCGCTTTTCTGTCTTGCCTCGACCACCAGAACCAGATCCGCAAGGCCGCTGATGATCCGGTTTCGCTGAGGAAACAGTCCCGCTCTCGGCGGGGTTCCCGGCGGATATTCGGAGATCACGGCGCCATGGCGCATCACATCCTCATACAGCCTCCGATTTTCCGGAGGGTAACAGATGTCCGGGCCGCAGCCGAGCACTGCGCAGACGGTCCCTCCGCTTTTCAGCGCCGCCGTCTGCCCGATACCGTCGATTCCCCTCGCAAGCCCGCTGATGATGCAGACGCCCGCCGCCGCAAGGCAGGCCGCAAACCGCTCCGCCAGATAAGCGCCGTAGGCGGAGCAGACCCTGGCGCCAATCACGGCCACCGCCGGCGTATTCTCATCCGGCAGCCGCCCCCTCACATAGATAGCCTCCGGCCTGTCCGGAATGGGCAGCAGCCGCCTGGGATAGAGGGGATCTGAGGCCGGATAAAGCTCGATCCCTTCCCTTCGCAGCCTTTCATAGCTCTGAAAAATATCTGTCCTGCGCCTTTCTGTCAGCAGCTTCTTCAGCTGGGCCGGGGTTAAAAGCCGTCCCAGCTTCTCCTCCTCCAGCCCGAAAACGCGCTCCGCGCTCCCCATCGCATCCATCAGCCTGCGGACGGTCACGCGTCCTATTCCTTCTATATTATATAACCAGTGAAAAAATGCCCGCTCCCTCAGGATTTCCCTTTCTCCCATTGTGTTCCTTCTCCCATCTTTTTTTCGTCGATCTTTTTTTCGTCGTTTTTTTCTCCCTTCCTTATCGCCGTTCGCCGCCCGGATCCCTGCGGGCTGATACTCCCGATGTTCCCCTGCCCCGACCCGCTATGAGCCGTCTGGCCGTCTCATGCCGTTCCGGGATATTTCCCCACAGGAAGGCGCAGGCAGGCCGCCTCACTCAGCTGTGTCTTCCCGATCCGTTCCGCGCCGTCCAGATCCGCAAGCGTTCTCGCCACCCGCAGCAGACGGTGGCAGGAGCGGGCGGTCAGACCCAGCTTTTCAAAGATCCGCTCCAGAAATCTCTGCTCCTCCTCTCCCAAGGCGCAGAAACGGTTCAGCTCCCTTTGTCCCATCTGGGAATTGTACCGGATTTTCCCCTGTGTCATGGGATCCGACAGGAAACGTCGTTCCTGCCGCTGCCTTGCCTCCTGCACCGCTGCCCGGAGTGCAGCGCTGTCCGTCCCCGTTTCCTTCTCCCGGCTCATCAGCGCGCCGAATTCCACCCGCTCCATCTCCGCGCACAGATCCATCCGGTCAAGGATGGGGCCGGAGATCCCGGACAGATACCGGGCCACCTGACCGGGCGTGCATCGACAGCGGTTCCGGTCCGGATAATAGCCGCAGGGACAGGGATTCATCGCCGCCACCAGCATGAAATCGGCGGGATAGCAGTAGGTCCCGCTGCTTCGCAGGATACGCACCTGCTTCTCCTCCAGCGGCTGACGCAGCAGATCCAGGGTAGCCCGCTTAAATTCCGCCAGCTCGTCCAGAAACAGAACGCCCCTGTGGGCAAGGCTGACGGCCCCCGGCCTCGGAACCTGTCCGCCTCCGGTCAGCGCCCGCCCGGTCACCGTATGATGGGGCGCCACGAAGGGCCTTCCTCCCCCGGACAGAAAGCCTCCGGCAGGAAGGCCCGCGACGCTGTAGATGGAGGCGGTCTCCAGCCGTTCCTCCTCCGACATCGGCGGCAGGATGGAGGGCAGGCACCGGGCCAGCATGGTTTTTCCCGCTCCCGGCGGGCCGATCATGAGCATATGGTGGAAGCCGGCCGCCGCTGCCGCAGCGGCCCTTTTGGCTCCCTCCTGCCCTCTGATCTCTCCAAAATCCGGCCCCTGGAAGGAGCCCTCCGACGTGAACCGCTTTCGTCCGGGATAAGCCAGTTTGGGATAATTCTGTCCGGGATATTCCTGTCCAGGGAGAGCCAGGGGCCCGCCCGGTGACGGCGTCCTTTCCGCTTTTTCCTGAAGCGCGCCAATCAGCTCGCCCAAGCTGCGGATCCCCCGCAGGCGGATTCCCTCCACCAGCCGCGCTTCCTCCAGATTTTCTGCCGGGACGATGCAGCGCTCCAGTCCCTCCCTTCTGGCCTCAAGCACCAGGGGAAGGATTCCCCGCACCGGCCTGACGTCCCCGTTCAGCCCCAGCTCTCCCGCGATCATGACCCGTTCCACCTCCTCCGGCAGGATCAGCCCCTGCGCGGCCAGAATGCCGGCCGCCACGGGAAGATCGTAAAAGGTTCCCGCCTTATGCAGGCTTGCCGGGGAAATATTCACGGTGATCCGCATGGGCGGCAGCGCAATGTCCGCATTGCGAAGCGCCACCCGGATCCGTTCTCTCGCCTCCTTCACCTCGCTCCCCAAAAGCCCCACCATCTCAATTCCGGGAAGCCCCCGGGAACAGTCCACCTCCACACGGGCCAGATAGCAGTCCAGTCCGTGCAGTCCTCCGGTTATGATCGTACTGTACATTTCCCTGCACTTTCTCCTTTTGTGTTTTCTTTTCTTCGCTTTTTACATGGATTTTTTAAAGATTCTTTTCAAGATTTGTATAAAGAACTGTCTTTTTCCAGACTTTCAAAGCCCTCCCGCAGCTTCAAAAGCGCTCTTTTCTCGATTCTGGAAACATAGCTTCTTGAAATGTCCAGCTTTTTTCCGATCTCCCGCTGGGTCACTTCTTCTCCCCCGAGAAGGCCGTAGCGCAGGCAGATGATCTCTTTTTCCCGCTCCGTCAGAAGAGAGTCGATCATGCCCGCAAGCTGGCCAAGGCTTCGTTCCAGCTCAAGCCGCTCCACGATATCCGGCATCTCCTGCGCCGTCACATCGAGCAGGCTGATCTCGTTCCCCTCCCGGTCCGTGCCGATGGGTTCGTAAAGGGAGACCTCCCGGGAAGTTTTTTTCTTGCTGCGAAGCATCATCAGAAGCTCGTTGTCGATGCAGCGGGCCGCATAGGTGGCGAGCTTGCTGTTCTTTGCCGCGTCGAAGGAATCCACCGCCTTGATCAGGCCGATGGTGCCGATGGAGATCAGATCCTCCATGTCCTCGTCCACGTTCTGATACTTCTTCGCGATATGGGCTACCAGCCGCAGATTTCGTTCTATCAGCTTCTGCTTGGCCTCCCTGGCTTTTACGCCGTCACTCCCCTTTAGTGCCTCAAGGCACTCTCTTTCCTCTTCTTTGGACAATGGTTTCAGAAAGGTTTTCAAAAGGAGCCCCCATAGTCAGTTTAATACTATTCTATGTGCTCCAATGCCTCAAAGTGCCAGTACCCCGCCAAATGCCGCCGTTCAGAACAGGAACATGGCAAGGGCGTAGTTGCTCACGTCGATCCCTTTTTCCGTCAGCCGAAGCCAGCTCGTCCCGTCCTCCTTCTGATACCGGACAAGAAGCCCTTCCCCGAAAAGGCGGCTGACCGGGCCGGCATATATCTGCTCCAGCGGGCTCCCAAACATCCGCTCGAAGGCCGAAACGCTCACCCCTTCCGTCTTTCGCAGGCCGAGGAACATGAATTCCTCCATCTGCTCCTCCACGGAAAGCCGCGTGATCTCCCTTTTGATCTCCGTCTCCTCCCCCGCCTGTCCGGCGTGGGCGAGATATTCCGAAAGCCGCTCCGTATTCCTCCAGCGCACGTTTTCCCGCAGAGAGGCCGCCCCCAGGCCGAAACCCGCATAGTCCGTCCGCTCCCAGTAGGACAGATTGTGCCGGCAGGCAAAACCGGGCCGCGCATAATTGGATATCTCATAACGGCCATAGCCCTTTTGGGCCAGATATTTCCCGGTCCATTCATACATGAGCCGGTCCTCCTCCTCGGAGGGAAGGGCCTTCCGGCCTGCCGGGACAGACCTGTCGTCCTCCGGGCCGTACCAGTCGTAAAAGGGCGTTCCTTCTTCAATGATCAGGCTGTAGGCAGAAATATGCTCCGGCCCGAGCTCCGCCGTCCGCTCCAGCGTATCCATCCAGCTTTCCAGGCTCTGTCCGGGAAGGGCCGACATCAGATCGATGTTCAGATTGGAAAAGCCCGCCCGTCTTGCCGCCTCATACCCCTCCAGAAAATCCGCCCGGGTATGGATCCTGCCGAGCGCCCTCAGCTCCTCGTCGCTGGCGGACTGAAGCCCCATGCTCAGGCGGTTCACCCCCGCTTTTCTCCAGGCGGAAAGCTTTTCCTTTGTCAGCGTGCCCGGATTGGCCTCCAGCGTGATCTCCGCATCTCCCGGTGCGAAGGAAAAACGGCCGTACAGCCGGTCAAGAATGGCTGACGCCTGGCTGGGCGCGAGCAGAGAGGGCGTCCCGCCTCCCAGGAAAACGGTTTTCACCTGAAAATCCTCATACAGCTGCGCCTGCGCGTCAATCTCCGCAAGAAGGGCGTTCACATAGCGTTCTTTTGTCTCATCATCACAGGGGGCTGAAAGAAAATCGCAATACAGACATTTTCGGATGCAGAACGGGATATGAAGATAAATACCGAGGGGCTTTTTTCCCCGGTTCAGAACGGACTTTGATGTAATCTGATGTGTTGTCATTTTTCTTTTTTACCATACCAGAAACCGGGCAGGATTGCAACCTCTTTTTCTTACTGTTCACAGCCCCATAGACAGCGGCCCCGGCCTGTTTTATAATACAGGTATCGACCTGAAGGAAAGAGCCTGTGTCTGTGCGCTGCCTGACGGCAGGCCCGGCCTGAAAAGCAGCGCGGAAAGGAGGAAAAGATGATCGGAATCAAATGCGGCATCGGCGCTCTGGCCTTTCTCCTGTTATCCGCCAGCGGCGCTGTGAATATTGCGGAAAGCCCGGCTGCCCCTTCCCCATGCGTCTCAGATACGGTCGGGTACGCGTCTGAGAGCACGTTGATCGAAAACCGCTTTCTTGCGGGAGAATATGCGGTAACGATGCGCTTCAGCATACCCGCCCAATGGGATTACGCGATACGGGAGGCGGAAGCGGAAGCCCCGGACTGGGGAATCCATATCCTTCCCGATGGCGGCGAAGCTTCGCTGATCTCTGTCTACGGACAGTACGGGACGCTGAATGTGTCGGGCTTCTATCCGGATGAGCCGGCGGAGTTTTCAACCACGGCCGGTATGACCGGACTGCGTTATATCCGGGAATATGAAACTCCGGACGGTGAAAAAATAGTTGAACAGGACATCGTATTTCCCCGGATGGATTCCGGCTCCTACGGGGTCTGCATCCGGATGCCGCAGGAGGTGTATGACGCATACGCCCAAGACATTGAACATCTGCTTTACAGCGTTGAAATTGACGAAGAGCCAAAGAATCCTTAAATCCGGGCGTGCTCCCTGTCCGCCGGAAGACGTCCGGCATGACTGTGCGCATGATGCGAAATCATCATGCGCACAGCCTTTTATTTTCTGTCGTCCAGCTTCAGCACGCTCATGAAGGCCTCCTGGGGAATCTCCACGTTTCCTACCTGGCGCATGCGCTTCTTGCCTTCCTTCTGTTTTTCCAGAAGCTTCTTCTTTCTGGTGATGTCTCCGCCGTAGCACTTGGCGAGCACGTCCTTTCTGAGTGCCTTCACCGTCTCGCGGGCGATGATCTTGCTTCCGACGGCCGCCTGGATGGGGATCTCAAACAGATGCCTGGGAATCTCCTCCTTCAGCTTCTCGCACATCCTGCGGCCGCGCTCGTAGGCGCTGTCCTTATGGACGATGAAGGAAAGCGCGTCCACCTCCTCCCGGTTGATCAGGATGTCCAGCTTCACCAGCTCCGCCTGCTCGTAGCCCTTCATATCATAGTCAAAGGACGCATAACCGCGGGAGCGGGACTTGAGGGCGTCAAAAAAGTCATAGATGATCTCGTTGAGCGGCAACTCGTATTTCAGAAGGGCGCGCTTTTCCTCCATGTATTCCATGCTCAGATAACGCCCCCGCCTCTCCTGGCACAGCTCCATGATGGAACCGATGTAATCGCTGGTCACCATGATCTCCGCGCTCACGATGGGCTCCTCCATGTATTCGATCACGGACGGATCCGGCAGGTTGGAGGGATTGGTCAGCTCGATCACCTCTCCGTCCGTCTTGTGCACCTTATAGACCACACCCGGCGCGGTGGTCACCAGATCCAGGTTGTATTCCCGCTCCAGACGCTCCTGGATCACCTCCAGATGGAGAAGGCCAAGGAAGCCGCAGCGGAAGCCGAAGCCCAGCGCCACCGAGGTCTCCGGCTCATAGAAAAGGGAGGCGTCATTAAGCTGCAGCTTCTCCAGCGCGTCCCGCAGATCCGGATACTTGGCGCCGTCCGCCGGATACATGCCGCAGTATACCATTGGCTGCACCTTTTTGTAGCCGGGCAGCGGCCCGGCACAGGGCCTGTCCGCATCCGTCACCGTATCGCCCACCTGGGTATCCTTCACGTTCTTGATGGAAGCGGTGATGTAACCCACCATGCCCGCGGAAAGCTCGTCACAGGGGATGAACTGCCCTGCTCCGAAATAGCCCACCTCGACCACCTCTTCCTGGGCTCCGGTGGCCATCATGCGGATTTTGGTTCCCTTGGCCACACGTCCCTCCATGATGCGGCAGAAAATGATCACGCCCTTGTAGGAATCATAAAGGGAGTCAAAGATCAGCGCCTGCAGCGGATTTTCCCTGCTTCCGCCGGGGGCGGGAATCTTGGTGACGATGGCCTCAAGCACCTCGTCGATGCCGATGCCGTTCTTCGCGGAGATCAGGGGCGCGTCGTGAGCCTCCAGCCCGATCACGTCCTCGATCTCCTCTTTGACCCGCTCCGGTTCGGCGCTGGGCAGGTCGATCTTATTAATAACCGGGAAAACGTCCAGATCATGATCCAGAGCCAAATACACGTTTGCCAGCGTCTGCGCCTCGATTCCCTGGGCCGCGTCCACCACCAGCACCGCTCCGTCGCAGGCCGCAAGCGCACGGCTCACCTCATAATTAAAGTCCACATGGCCGGGCGTGTCGATCAGGTTCAGGATATACTCCTCCCCATCCTGCGCCCGATAAACGGTGCGCACCGCCTGGGACTTGATGGTGATCCCTCTTTCCCGCTCCAGATCCATGTTGTCAAGCACCTGCTCCTGCATTTCCCGGCTGGTGAGAAGCCCCGTTTTCTCGATGATCCGGTCGGCCAGCGTGGATTTGCCGTGATCGATGTGGGCGATGATACAAAAATTTCTGATTCTGCTCTGATCTATGGACATGTCTTCCTCCATATTTCTCTAAAACCCCTTTCCCGAAAAAAGAGGCCGAAGGTTACCGTTTCTTTCACAAAAACGCCGTATCCTTTGTACGACATGCCAAGTATAGCAAAACAGGCGGTTGCGGTCAATCCCCCACCTGCTCTCCTCCTATCTGCTCCCTCCAGGAGGCCCCGGCTCCGGACAGCTCCATATCCAGAATGTGCGCGATGGGCGCGCAGGCGTTTCTGATCTCCTCCACCGTATTGGTCTGGGCGCCCAGCTCGATCAGAAGGCTTCTGGGACACAGGTGCATGTTGTAGCGATAGCCCTTCAGATAGATCCGCCTGGTCAGCCCCGGATAATATTCATTTGCGATCACCTGCATCTGAAAGGAAAACGCCAGGTTTTCCTCTATGTAAGGATTCTCCAGATAATCGATGTTGCCAGCCGCCTTTGTATAGGAAAGGCCGTTGAAAAACATGAAGGTTGCCGTAGGCTTCCCGTTCAGCTCCGTCGCCAGCTTCCCCTCCAGCACCGCATCCCTGTGCAGGTCGATCACCACCTCGATGGTGGGATTTTCCGAAAGGATCCGCTCTATGGCGGGAAGGGAAACGGAATAGGCGTTGTCCCTGCTTTCCACATCGTATTCTCCCGTGTCATGGATCACGTTGTAGCCATATTCCTCCCGAAGGATCTGCGCCAGCAGCTCTCCCGCCCCCACAATGCTGGTGGAGCTGTCGCCTGGCACGGAATCCACAAAGGTTTCCTGCGAGTGGGTGTGATAGATCAAAATCTGAGGCGCGTCCGGATTTTTTTCCATGGTCAGATCCTTTCCCAGAAGCTGATCCAGCTGCATCTGATCCGGGCTCGCCTCCGTGGTAGCGTCTACCGCATAAAAGCCCTTGATCAACGCGTCAAAATCCTGGTAGTAGCTCCAGTCATACTCCTGGGAGCGCACCTGCGCCTTTACAAAGCCGAAGGCATCCTCTCCCGGCAGAGTACCGTTTCCGGAAACCTCCCCCTCCAGGCCGTCACGGGCGTTTCCCGCTCCGGCTTCCATGCCTGTCTGATTTTCCTCCTGCAGACGCTTCCGGGTCTCCTCGTCCAGAAGCAGCTTTCCCTCCTCCGTCCGGGGCATCTCAAGCGCCTCTCCCGTCTCGCTCTCCTCATCCTCGCTGAGGCCCTCCTGCAGCAGGAATTTTTCCCGCAGGCTGCCGCTTTCCGTCTGCAGCCCGTCCCCTTCGCCTCCGCCCTCCAGCCCGTAGGCCAGGAGCGGCGACTGCTGTCCCGCAAGCTCCTGAAGCAGACTGGCCTTCCTCATGCCGCTCTGCCCCGCAAAAGAAAAAGCGGGCAGCCATATGTCAAGGGCCTCCTGTCCCAATGTCCCCGCGAGGACATTTTTCCAGGAAGATCCTGCTCCGCTTCCTCCCCCATCCCCGCCGTCCTCCCCCCGCAGAAACAGAAGGTCCGCCAAAGCGATTCCCGCAAGAATCAGCACGAAAATATGAAAAATCCTTTTCCCGTTCCATTTTCCGCTCATAGGGAAATATATGCGGCCTGTGTCCCTCT
Source organism: Candidatus Eisenbergiella merdavium (assembly GCA_019119595.1). Lineage (GTDB taxonomy): Bacteria > Bacillota > Clostridia > Lachnospirales > Lachnospiraceae > Eisenbergiella > Eisenbergiella merdavium. The sequence goes on from DWWS01000052.1 coordinate 50,838, forward strand.
TTATGCCGCTGCGCCGCGCGCCAGCCGATCTGAAACGCGGTATAGATGGCTTCCAATATCAGGCAATCTGAAGCGCGGTATTGACCGCCTCCGATATCAGGCGATCTGGAGCGCAATGTTGATGGCCTCCGATATGGTGAAGCTCAGTCGCTTTACCGTCTCGTCGATGTCCTTGCTCGTCACGTACATATTGTTCAGCTCGGAGATCGCCTTGGGATGATCCCGGTGAAAGATCGTGTTTTTCTCCCCGCTTTCCCTGACCATGCTTTCAATGGCGTCTCCTACAATGGTGGCGGCATCCACCACCGTCGGCACGCCGATGGCGATCACCGGGATTCCCAGGCTCTCTCTGGTGATGGCGTTCCGATGGTTTCCCACGCCGGAGCCGGGATGGATGCCCGCGTCGGAAATCTGGATGGTACGGTTCAGCCGCTTCGTGCTTCTCGCTGCAAGGGCGTCCACCACCAGCACCACGTCCGGCTGGGTCTGCTCCACCACGCCCTTGATGATCTCGGCAGTTTCCATTCCCGTCATTGCCGTCACGCCCGGAACCAGGCTGCTTATCAGGTTCATTTTCTCTTTCCCGTAGGCCGCCTTTCCATATTCCAGAACCACATGCCGGTTGATGAAAAGATTATCCACCACCTCCGGCCCCAGCGCGTCCGCGGTCACATCCCGGTTGCCAAGCCCCACCACCAGAACGGCCTTTTCTTCCTTTTCCTCAGGAAGCAGATAACGGATCTGCTGTGCCAGCTCCTCGGAAACCTCCCTGTGATAGTCCTCGTCCGGCTCGTTTAAACCGGGAGCCTCCAGCGTGATGTAGGTACCCATGGGCTTACCCATGGCTTTTGCGCCGTTCCTGGTATCGATGATGACCTTTGTGATGCTCACCTCGCTTTTTTCATTCCGGTACTCCTCCACCCGGACCCCTCTCAGCTCCCCGTCCGCCTCCGTAATACCCTCCCTGGCCTCCAGAGCCAGGTCCGTTCTTACCTGAAAACAACTCATCTGTACTCTCCCGCTCTTTTCTTTACTTTAAATTATGCAGTCCGCCTCAGGCGGCTCCGTTTTGGGCAGTTCCGGTTTTGACAAAACCTGTTTTTGCAGCACCTGTTTTTGCGCCGCTGCCGCCGTATCACGTCAACGCTCTTTATTTTTTACAAAATCAAGCAAAATATGTATTGACAGAAACGAAGACGTCCTATAGAATACATTTGTATGTTTCTATTAGAACGACCGTGTCCGGGTTTAATGAAACATTTTCATAAGAATGGAAAAATTCACTTGAAAATGGAGGTGAGTATCTTGGCTAACATCAAATCTGCGAAAAAGAGAATTCTGGTAAACAGAACCAAGGCTGAAAGAAACAAGTCTATCAAGTCTGGTGCGAAGACCGCTGTGAAGAAGGTATACGCGGCGATCGAGTCCGGTGACAAGGCTGCAGCGCAGAGCGCGCTTACCGCCGCTACCGCTACGATCGACAAGGCCTGCACGAAGGGCGTATTCCATAAGAATACGGCATCCAGAAAGGTTTCCCGCCTCGCCAAGGCTGTGAACCAGATGGCTTAATCCATACAACAAAAAGAAGATCCCGTTCCTGTACCGTCATGCAGGAACGGGATTTTTTTATACGGTAGGAAAGTTCCTTTCCTATCGTATGAAAAAAGACGCTTCGCCTCCTCCCGGGATACAGCCGCAAACGCACCGACCGCATCACGCTCCCGGCCTTAGGCTCACAAACGCGCTCCTCCGTTCATCTCATCCACAAATTCCCGGGTTTTCACCGTCAGCTCCACCCAGGCCGGGCGGAAGCCGCTGCGGATGGCCGTCCGGACGGAACGGATGTTGGACCAGGCCGCACAGTAGAAAGGAACCTTTTCTCTCTCCAGAATGGCTTCCGCCAGCCCGGACACCAGGGCAGAGGCGATCCCCCTGCGCCTGTGGCTTTCCAGCACGTCGATCCCGATCTGCCACATGTCCTCACAGTCGGCCGAACAGCCCGCAAGCCCCACCAGCTTTCCGTTTTCATAGGCGCCAAGCCCAAGCACATCCAGCTGCTTTCTCTTTTCGCAAAGCGCATTGCTCCACTGCTCTGTATAGAGCTCCTCAAAATCCTCCGGGCCGAGAAGCCTGGTCTCATAATTACAGGGAAGCCTTTTCACCAGGTTTACATCCGGGAGAAAATATTCCGCCATAAAGCAGACCCGCATCCCCTTCTTCTCCGCTGCATCATTCAGCACATGAAGATTGGGCGTTTCAAAGCAGTGCACAGCGGAAAACCGGTTCAAATATCCGCGCACTTCCTCCTCCAGCTCTTCACCCACGGAGGCCACAATGCCGTTTCCGTAGAAGACCAGATCGCAGGGGAGCGGAAGCTCCAGGTATTTTCTTGCGGCGGGATGCTTCATAGAACGCACAATCGTGTTTTCCGATTTCAGAAAGTCCTCCGGCCGACAGCCGCAGTCAATAGCGGACTGGCGAAGCGCCGTGTCCAGAATCTCCTGATTTGTCATTCTGCTCTCCTTATCCTTTTCCTTTTTCCCTGTCCCTGCGGATCAGAATGCGCAGCGCCTCCACCCCGCAGCGAACCGCAGCGTCCGTATCGTGCTCCACCGGATTGAACAGTCCCGCCTTTTCCCTTTCCTGGTTTGCCACCACCAGGAATACGGAGCCGCAGCGCACCCTCAGATAATCGGCGACCACAAATAGAGCGGCGGACTCCATTTCCGAGGCCTTGCAGCCAAGCCTCAGCCAGGCCTGCCACTTCTGCTCCAGCTCATAGCTCACCGGCATCAGCTCCGGCTCGTGCTGGCCGTAAAAGGAGTCCTTGCACTGCACGATGCCCCTGTGCCAGCCACAGCCGCTTTTCTCCGCCGCCTCGCTCAGAGCGCTCACCACCTCAAAATCCGCCACGGCCGGAAACTCGATGGGTGCGTATTCCCTACTGGTGCCCTCATTGCGCACTGCCCCTGTGGCAACGACCAGATCGCCGCTTTTCACATCGATATCCATTCCTCCGCAGGTTCCCACCCGCACGAAGGTATCCGCGCCGCAGCGCACCAGCTCCTCCATGGCGATGGAGGCTGACGGCCCGCCTATCCCGGTGGAGGTCACACTCACCCTTTCCCCTTCCAGTGTTCCGGTCCAGGTGACAAATTCCCGGCTGTCCGCGATCAGCTCTGGATCATCAAAATACGCCGCAATCTTTTCACAACGCTTGGGATCGCCGGGCAGAATCACATACCGGCCCGCATCTCCCGCTTTCAGGCCAAGATGATATTGTACGCCGTTCTCCGAATATTTCATGTTTTCCTCCATGCCGAAGCGCTTTTGCGCTGAGGCACGCGCGGAGAAATCGCGAATGCGATTTCTTCGCTGCGATAACAGGATTTGCGACGAAACGTCGCAAATCCGGATTGGAAAATGCGCTATCAAGCGCATTTTCCAATCTCTCCTCCATGCCGAAGCGCTTTCCTGCGCCGCTATTTGACTTTCCACAGCCCTTTCTTATTCATGAAGGTTTTCCATTCCTCCAGCGTTCCCTTTGTGAAGGAGTCCTTCAGGACAAGAAGAGACATCTTTTTGATCACCAGCAGATACATCGATTTGGAATGAATGATCTTCGTGATATCCCCATAGCGGAATACAGAATGAGCGCCGCTGTTGGAATATATCTCAAGACCGCTCATGTAGAACATCACCCTGCGCTCAAGGGGCTTTCCGCCGTTCTGTGCCACCTGCTGCGCATATTTTTTCTTTTTTGCGGAGCGATAGGTATTCGCCGGAAGAAAAATACACAGCGCTGTGATCACAAAAAACAGCAGCGCGGAAGGTCCAGCGCCTCCCAGAAAGCTGAAAAGGCCCAACGCCAGGCTTACGCCTCCTACAATGTAATACAGCTTTCTGTACCTTCCCATGGAAGCCTTCAGAAATTCCTGATACAGCTCTTCTGTAATGGTGAAGCTGTTCTCATACAGCAACGGCCCGCTGATGCGGATCTTCCGGCCGCTTCCTGCATAGGGCGTAAGGGACGGATCCGGTGCTTCCTCATTCTCCGTTCCGGCTTCTCCCGTTTCCCGGCTGTCACTCTCTGAGCCTTCTTCTCCGGCCTCCGTTTCCGCCTCCGGAAGCTCTTGCACCGCCTCCTCTGTTAGTACGCCCTCTGTCAGGCTTTCCTCCCCGTGCACAGTGATCTCTCCGGCTTCCGCCATCTCAAGTTCCTTTTCTTGCATTCGCCTGTAAATCCTTTCCTTTAATTTCTGATCCGGAAGCTCACAGCTTCAGATTCTTCAGAAGGTCTCCAAGCGAGGTAGTCACTTCCTCTTTGGAGCTGTATTGTGCAGCGGAAACCCTCTCCTCATCTCCACTCTCTGTTCCTTCCTCAACCGCTTTCATGCTCAGGCTGATCTTATTGTTGTTGGTATTCAGGATCTTTACCTGCACCCGGTCTCCCACCTTAAGAACCTCGGAAGGCTTTTTGATCCTTCTGGAGCTGATCTGGGAAATATGAACAAGACCGCTCAATCCGTCTGCCAGACTAATGAACGCGCCGTAGGGCATCAGACTTTCCACAACGCCCTCGGTCACTGTGCCGGGAACCAGCATTGCGATCTTATGATTGGTTTCTTCCTCCTTACGCTCCCTTTCCACTTCCTTCGCGGACAGAACCAGCCGCTTCTTCTCCTCGTCAACCGTGATCAGCCGTACATCCGCCTGCTTTCCGACCCACTCCTCCAGATTTTCCACATAAGACAGAGATAACTGGGATGCGGGAATGAAACCGCGGATTCCTTCCACATAGGCCACCACACCGGCCTTCACCGCTTCGCTGATCTTTACAGAGAAAATCTTTTTTTCCTCCATCGCCTTCTTCAGCTCATCCCAGGCCAGAACCTGTACGGCTTCTTTTCTGGACAGCAGAATATTTCCCTCTCCATCGTCCGTTTTTTCCACGGTAGCCTCCAGCATGTCGCCAGGCTTCACCTCGTCCACAAGCCGGAAGGACGGATCACTGCTCATATCCGCAGCCTTGATCACGCCCTGCGCATAATACTGAAGATCCAGGATTACCTCCTCCTCGTTCACGGAAATGACCGTTCCCGTCACGATATCCCCTTCTTTAATGGTACGGAAGGATGCTTCAAGCTCCCTCGCGTAATCCGCCATACTTTCCTGTGTTTCCGTTACTTCCAGTTCTTTCTCTTCCATGTCTGTTACTTCCTTTCTGTTATGCTGCGGAAATTGCGAGGGGCAGCTTCTCCGCCCGGTATCTTCCGCGCATTTTGCCTGCAACTATTCTAGCACGACTTCCTCCGGATTGTAAACCTTATCGGTTTGTATTATTTCACGCAAAAAAAGGAATGGCTTCATCCATTCCTTAATATCTCAAAACACATGCCTTGAAAACTATTTTCCATTTTTATAACCCGTGCCTTCAAAACCGAACACTGATCTCAGATCTTCTCATGGCTTCCAGCCTCTTCATAGCCTTCTGCCTTCTCCATCCGTCCTCTTGGTTAAGCCCTCGACCGATTAGTACTCATCTGCTGCACACATTGCTGTGCTTCCACCTTGAGCCTATCTACCTCATTCTCTTTAAGGGGTCTTACATTCTGGGATATCTCATCTTGAGGGGGGCTTCACGCTTAGATGCCTTCAGCGTTTATCCCTGCCGGACTTG
>DWWS01000053.1 GCA_019119595.1 Candidatus Eisenbergiella merdavium
CCCATTTTAATGAATGGAGATCACTATGGAAAATAACTGTCTGTCTATTCCGGGATTAGAGCCGGATATGTGGAGCAATGATGCCTGCCGCGGTTATGTGATTATGGCTATGCAGGACTGTGGTTTTTCCCATGAGGATATTCGCCGTGTGGTAAGGCAGCTTTATGAGGTCTTTGACTTCCATACAATCAGCGAAGCCGAACAGAAATACTATAGTGGGGACTATTAGCTTCGGGCCACATTGACCCGGTTTTTTTGTTTAGCAATAGGATAAGCTGTAACTTGCATAAGATATAATAACCACATGCTGAGGTGATTGCAATAGGCAGAAAAAAAGAAGTATGTTATCTGCTACAAAAGACCAACACTGATCCAAAAGAAATTGACAGGAAAAAAGAACGTCTGAAAAAGCAGGGGTATCTTGTCGTCACGATTATTGAAGGAGAAAACGACATAAAGAAAGGGTTGCAGGAAGTGGTCAGGGACCATTTTCACTAATCATTCGCAACATTGCGTTGTTCTCCCTATACGGTACAATATAAGTATAGAAAGTAAAGGAGGACGATAATATGACTTCAACAATCACAGATACCCCTATTGTCATAGATGGATATGTGCGTCTCTCCCGAGATGATAACAAACGAAATTATTCATCTATTGAAAACCAGAAAAAAATCATTCAGAAATATGCAGAAGAAAACAACATGATTGTCCGCCACATTTATGAAGATGACGGAATTTCCGGTTATTCTTTTAACCGTCCCGACTTCCAGAATATGATGTCCAATTTAAACGCAATAGATGTCATTGTGGCAAAAGACCTTTCCCGAATCGGCAGACATAATGCGAAGGTTCTGCTCTTTCTGGAAGAAATGGAAGAACAGGGTAAGCGGGTAATCCTGATTGACGATAACTATGATTCCCTCTATTCTGATGATGATATTATCGGTATTAAAACATGGGATAATGAGCGGCACGTTAAGAACACAAGCCGCAAGGTAAAGCGTATCAAAAAAATGGAACAGGAAAACGGCACACTGAAATGTGCTCCGCCGTTTGGCTATACCAGACACCCGCTGAATAAGCAGATGGTTTTAATTGATGAAGAAGCCGCCGCTATCCTGAACCTTGAAAAAGACCTTTATCTGGAAGGGAACGGAATACGCAGAACGGCCGAAATCCTTTCAGAACGAGGTGTTCCCACGCCTACTATGTTACAAAAAGAACGGTATGAAGCTCTGGGGCTCCCCTATAATAGAGAAGTCGCTTATATGTGGAGCTATGGCATGGTAAAAGACACGCTTTTCAATGATTATCACAACGGAATCCTTCGCACTCATAAGCGGGAACGTGCCACAATCAATGGAAAAGATAAAAAGGTTCCGAAAGACCAGCAGTATGTGTTTTATAATCACCATCCAAAAATATTTGATGATGATACTATGAAGTTACTCTTTGAAGTCAAGGACAGCCGCCATCACAGCCGTTATAGGGGACAGAGAAAGCATATCAATATTTTTTCCGGGTGTCTGTACTGCAAAGACTGCGGCATGAAGCTGACCGCCATCAACCGCCCCAACCGTGGGAAATATTATGTCTGCGGCACTTATAATAAAAAAGGAAAGCAATTTTGCGGTCATGCTCATTTAGTGACGCAGGAAACCCTTGTGGACGCACTAATTAAATACCTTACACTTTGCCGGGACAGTTTGGCAGACATGATTCAAAACTTTGATTTGTCAAAACTGAAAGCCGATACGTTCTCTGCTGATGATAGCCAGCAACGACTTGAAATTGAGCTGGAAAAGCTCAAAAAAGAATTGAAAACACTGGTTACTCAAAAGATAAAGGAAATTACCGCCAACCCGGATATGAATGAAATTATCAACGAAACATACGCCTCCTTGCAGGCAGACAAAATGGAACGTATTTCAGCCATCGAAAAGACTTTGCAGGATTTGACAAAAGAACCGCATATCCCGGCGGCGACCATCAAGCCCAATCTTCAAACAGCTCTCGATATTCTAAATGAGGTATTGGAGCAAAAATCTCTGACACGGACGGATATTGAGGTGCTTGTGGAAAAAATCATTGTCGATAAAGACGGAAATGTGGATATTTACTTAAAACATGGTCTTGGCAATCTGGCGGCCTACGATTTCAAGACCGATAAAGAAAACCTGAAACTGACTATGCTGATTGAGGCAATCCGGCTTCTGGAAAAGGACGAAACAGGTTTTACCTCTGTGAAATTCCTTTCCGATAGCCTGAAAGCCATGGGCTATCCCATGCACAGGAAAAAATTCGTTACTTACATGGAGCACCTGTTGGAGCTGGGGCTTGTTGAAAAGACCGGAATTTATCATTATCCTTACAGAATTGTCGCTTCTCGACAAAAACTGCGTGATGTGGAAAAAATGTTCATCATGGCAGGGCAGACTGGCGGCATGCCCGAAATGGTCTTTGAATACATCCTGAAGAAAAACGGCATCGATCCGCAGGCGGATCTTTCCATTGACCAGAGCATCGATTTCGGTTCTACGGCGGCGGCCTTCTCCGGCGGTCAGGGGGACTTTACCGTGGAGTTTGAGCCTCATGCCACCCTGCTGGAGCAAAAGGGAGACGGCTACGTGGTGGCCTCTCTGGGAGAGGATTCAGGCTACGTTCCCTACACCGCCTTTTCCGCGAAAAAAAGCTACATCGACGCCAATCCGGAGGTGATCCGCGCCTTTACGGCGGCTCTGCAGAAGGGAATGGATTACGTTCAGAGCCATTCTCCAGAGGAGATCGCCGCCGTCATTCAGCCCCAGTTTGAGGAGACGGATGCGGAAACCATCACCACTATCGTGACCAGATATTATGACCAGGATTCCTGGAAGGATAATCTTGTCTTTGAAGAGGATGCGTTTACTCTGCTGCAGAATATCCTGGAAGAGGCCGGAGAGCTGGAGAAACGGGTTCCCTATGAGGATCTGGTGGATACCGGCTTTGCGGAAGAGGTAAAATGATACGGACGCCATACTCTTCAAGGGCGTGAGAAGCTGTTCTTCAAAACGGGAATTTCTCCGGGCGTATAGAATTTCCGAGAGCAATTGTGCATAATATTCCATATTGCAGAGTGAAAACAGAACTCCTGTGGAGAGCGATCACTTGAAGATACGGTGTGCGGGGATTTGAATTGTTGGAAGCGCGTGATGATTTTCTGAATAACACTGTTTTCAACGAAAGCTATGGAGAAGAATGGTCTCTCCGAAAAGTGCTGCGGCGTTTTATCTGGCATGACAGGATCCATGCGAAAGCCATGTACAGAATGGCTGTTAAAACATTTGGAGAGGATGTTATTCCCAATATATTTCAGTTTTGATAAAGAGCTTTCCTTGTTGCGGCCCGTAAGGGCAAAGGCAAAAGGCTGGAGCGGAAATAAGCTTTCCCCTCCAGCCTTTTTCTCCCTTTTTCTTTCCCGGCAAAATTTGTGCCCCAGCAGACGAAAAAAAGCTTGCCAAGATGAAATTTATCTGTTATTATATAATCTGCACGGGGCATTGGCGCAGTTGGGAGCGCGCCACACTGGCAGTGTGGAGGTCACGGGTTCGAATCCCGTATGCTCCATTTCTTTTCCCTGAATCAACGGTTCTGTGAGTATTCCAAGACTGTGATCTTCTGTTGCAGCCGCAGAACCTCAGGTGAAATGAATTCTTTTTTTCTCAATAATTTCCATGAATTTGGGAAACAGAATACGGGCTTTTGGTCTTTGGAAATTGAATAGACTTTCCATTTCTTTTGTGGTATTATCGCTTAACGGGGAGGAATTGCTTATGGATGGTCAGGAATTACTTCATGCGATATCTGATATGCTGGACGAGAAGCTGGATGCCGGGTTCGGCACAGTAGGAAAACGTCTGGATGGAATGGATGCACGGCTCGACAGGGTGGAGAAACGCCTGTACGGGGTAGATGCACGGCTCGACAGGGTGGAAAAACGCCTGGATGGGATGGATGCGCGGCTCGATAAGGTGGAAAAGCACCAGGATAAGATGGAGCTGCGGCTGGAAAAGGTGGAATCTGACGTTTCTGCGCTGAGATACGGACAGCGGGAGATCCACAGGAAGCTGGAAGACGTGTCCGCCCTTGTTGAGAGCACATACAAAATGGCGCTCGATGCCTGGGGACAGAGCACGGAAAACAGGAAGCTGCTGGAAGCGGTCTCAGGATGAAGAAAAACAGCGGTGAGGCTGCAGGCAGGAGCTGAAGCGGTCGTTACTTTATTTTGATTTTCAGGAAAATTATACGGAAAAAGAAAAGCGGTTCGGCCATAAAAGAAATGAGAAGCCTGTATTGTCAGGAAACGGAGAAAAGAGAATGGTAAATTTGGATATGCTGAATGACAGACAACGGGAAGCGGTTCTTCAGACGGAGGGGCCGGTGTTGATCCTGGCAGGAGCGGGAAGCGGAAAAACGCGTGTTCTGACGCAGAGGATCGCATACCTGATCGAGGAAAGACAGGTGAATCCATGGAATATCCTTGCGATCACCTTCACGAATAAGGCGGCGGAGGAGATGCGGGAGAGAGTGGATACAATCGTTGGCTTCGGATCGGAAAGCATCTGGGTCTCCACCTTTCATTCGACCTGCGTCAGGATCCTGAGAAGATACATAGACAGACTTGGGTATGATACCAATTTTACCATTTATGATACGGACGACTCCAAAAGCGTGATGAAGGAGGTCTGCAAGCGGCTTAACATCGACACGAAAATATATAAGGAAAGGGCGCTGCTTGCCGAGATATCTTCCGCGAAGGATGAGCTGATCTCACCGGAGGAATTTGCGCTCAATACCATGGGGGATTTTTCCAAAAGAAGGGTGGCGGAGGCCTACCGGGAGTACCAGGATGCGCTGAAAAAAAACAACGCTCTGGATTTTGACGATCTGATCGTGAAAACGGTGGAGCTGTTTCGGATGAATCCGGACGTCCTCGACAGCTATCAGGAGCGTTTTCGCTATATCAGCGTGGACGAATATCAGGACACCAATACGGCCCAGTTTGAGCTGGTAAGGCTGCTGTCTCAGAAATACAGAAACCTCTGCGTGGTGGGAGACGACGATCAGTCGATCTATAAGTTCAGAGGCGCGAATATCCGGAACATCCTGGATTTTGAGAAGGTGTTTCCGGAGGCGAAGGTGGTCAAGCTGGAGCAGAACTACCGGTCCACGCAGACGATCCTGGACGCGGCGAACGCGGTGATCCGGAATAACACGGCAAGAAAGGACAAGCGTCTGTGGACCGATCAGGGAGAAGGAGAGAAGGTCCATTTCAAAAGGTTTGACAGCGCGCATGAGGAGGCAGAGTTCATCGCCTCGGATATCGTGCGGAAAAAGAAGCGTTACGGGGCGGACTACCGGGATTTTGCGGTGCTTTACCGTACCAACGCTCAGTCCCGTCTGCTGGAGGAGCGCTTTATCCTGGAAGGGATCCCGTATGACGTGGTTGGCGGCGTGAATTTCTATGCGAGAAAAGAGATCAAGGACGTTCTCGCCTATCTGAAGACCATTGACAACGGCAGGGACGATCTGGCGGTGAAGCGGATCATCAACGTACCAAGAAGGGGGATCGGAGCGACCACGATCCTGCGGGTGCAGGATTATGCGGACGGACGGGGGACCAGCTTTTTTGACGCCCTCTGCGAGGCGGATCAGATCATGGCGGTGGGAAAAAGCGCTTCAAAGATAAAGCCCTTTGTCACCATGATCCGTGCTTTCCGCAGCAAAATGGAGTATTACAGCCTGGAGGAGCTGGTGCAGGAGGTACTTGAGACCACAGGCTATGTGAAGGAGCTGGAGGAATCGGACGAGGAGGACGCGCAGGATCGGATCCAGAACATCGACGAGCTGATCAGCAAGGTGGTGGCCTATGAAACCGGCCATGACGAGCCGACGCTGTCCGGTTTTCTGGAGGAGGTCGCTCTTGTGGCGGATGTGGACAACGTGGACGGAGCCGATAACCGGGTGCTTCTTATGACCCTGCATGCGGCAAAGGGACTGGAATTTCCTTTCGTCTATCTGTCGGGAATGGAGGACGGGATTTTCCCGAGCTATATGACGATCACCTCCGACGATCCCTCCGCCATCGAGGAGGAGCGCAGGCTTGCCTATGTGGGGATTACGCGGGCGAAGGAGGAGCTGACGCTGAGCTGCGCCAGACAGCGCATGATCCGCGGGGAAACCCAGTACAATCCGGTCAGCAGGTTTGTCCGGGAGGTGCCTCAGGAGCTGCTGGATGAGAAACCGCCGGTATTTCGCAGGCCTCCGGAGCTGGAGGAATTTCAGGAAAGCCAGGAAATGCGGGAACGGTTCCGAAGCGCTCCTTATGGAGGAAATTTCGGAACGGCTGCCGCGTCGGATTTCCGGCCAAGAGCGGTTGTGAAGCCGAAGCGGACGGCGGAGGAGAACAAGCCCTTTATCGCCCGCGGGCTGGACAGCCTTTCCGGCGTGAGCGGCTTAAGCCGCGGAGGACAGGGAAAGGCCGCCGCCCTGGAATACACGGAAGGAGACCGGGTACGCCACATGAAATACGGAGAGGGCACGGTCATGAAGATCGAGGACGGGCCGAGGGATTACCAGGTTACGGTGGATTTTGATCAGGCAGGGACGAAGATCATGTACGCCGCCTTTGCAAAGCTGAAACGGGTGTGAAGCTTCAGGCCGTGAAAAGCTTCCATGAAAAATTCAGGTGAAAAATTCATCTTATTTTCATGAAAAATTTATAGTAAAGATTTGTAAAAAGTGGTATGATAATACAGTATTCAGGAATGCACCCTGGTGCATACTATACGGTAGAAAGGATGGTTGGCATGGGAAAACTGGAAGAGGTGTTGGAAATGATGAAGATGAACGATCTGCTTGGCAAAAAGGAAGACGGAAAGGACAACGGAAATACGCTTCTCTGGGTCCTTGCAATTATCGGTGCGATCGCGGCGGTTGCCGGTATCGCATATGCGGTTTACCGTTACCTGACCCCGGATTATCTGGAGGATTTTGACGACGATTTTGATGATGATTTCGACGATGAATTCTTCGAGGATGAGGAAAGCGCCGGAACAAAAGCGGACGAAGAGAAAACCAGTGAAGAGGCTCCGGAGGCCAAGGCCGAAGAATAAAATCCGGAAACGGCCGGGATATCTGTCCGGCGGGCCAGACTGTGCCGGAATACGGAAACGTTCCGGTCGGATGAGAAACATGGATATGCGTAGAAACGGGGTGCCGTCCGGTATCCCGTTTTTCATGCGTATGCTGCGGACCATTTAAGGGCTGCATTATTTATGCAAGTGGATCAAAGCATGATTAAAGAAAGGATGCAATGGGCGGATGAAAAAGGGAGAGATTCGGGAAGGAATCGTAGAGCAGGTGAAGTTTCCCAATAAGGGCTGTGTGAGGCTACTGCCGGCAGAAGGAGAAAGCGCGGAATATGTGACGGTAAAAAATGTGATTCCCGGACAGAAGCTTTCCGTCAGGATCACAAAGGTACGGAAAGGAAAGGGGGAGGGGCGAGTGCTTGAGCTGCTTGAGCCCTCTTTGGATGAAACGGAAGCGCCCTGCCCTCATTTCGGAAGCTGCGGCGGCTGCCTTTACCTGTCACTCCCCTATGATAAGCAGCTTTCTCTGAAGGAGGCACAGGTGAAGGAGCTTCTTGAGGAAGCCCTTGCCGGACAGGAGGAACCCTGGGTATTTGAACCCGCCAGGCCCAATCCCAGACCCTATGCTTACCGCAATAAGATGGAATTTTCCTTCGGGGATGAGGTAAAGGACGGCCCGCTCAGTCTGGGACTGCATAAAAGGGGCGGTTTTTATGATATCGTGACAGTCAGCGGCTGCCGGATCGTGGATGAGGATTACCGCAGGATCCTGCAGGCGGTTCTTTCTTATTTTCGGGAAAGAGAGATCTCCTATTTTCACCGGCTCAGCCATGAAGGCTATCTGCGGCATCTGCTTGTGAGAAAGGCGTCCATCACCGGAGAGCTTCTGGTCGCGCTTGTTACCACCTCTCAGATGGAGGAGCAGAAGGAGGGGAAGCTTCTTGAGGGCTTCGCCGACACGCTGGAGGCGCTTGAGCTGGAGGGGAAGATCGCGGGGATCCTGCATATCAGAAACGATTCCGTCGCCGATGTGGTGAAAAGCGACGAGACGACGGTTCTGCGCGGGCAGGATTTTTTCTACGAGGAGCTTTTGGGGCTGAGGTTCCGGATCTCCGTTTTTTCCTTTTTCCAGACGAACAGCTACGGCGCGCAGGTGCTGTATCAGACGGCGCGGGATTACATAGGTGATCTGGGGAAAAAGGACTGCGTGGTTTACGATCTGTACAGCGGGACGGGAACCATCGCGCAGCTGATGGCGCCGGCGGCGGGAAAGGTGATCGGTGTGGAGATCGTGGAGGAGGCGGTGGAGGCCGCCCGGGAAAACGCGAAGGAGAACGGGCTTTCCAACTGTGAGTTTATCGCGGGCGACGTGCTGAAGGTCCTGGATGGGATCGGTGAAAAGCCGGATTTCATCATCCTGGACCCGCCCCGCGACGGCATTCATCCCAAGGCCCTTCAGAAGATCATCCGGTATGGCGTGGAACGCATGATCTATATTTCCTGCAAGCCTACCAGCCTTGCAAGGGATCTGGAGGTGCTTACGGCAAACGGATACCGGGTGGAGCGGGCGTGCTGCGTGGACATGTTTTCATGGTCGGGGAATATTGAGACCGTGTGCCTCTTGAGCAGGCGCAATGCCTGAATAAGGAATTGGTGAAGGCGGAATAGGTTTCCCAGATGCTGTGCGGAAGGCCGCCCTGCGCTTTTTTCGCTTCGATCCGGTTGTTTTCCCGGTAAATGTCCAGATTGGCAAAATCCAGCATAATAATCCCCATTCTGTTTTTCACTTGATCCGTCTTTCCTGTCTGCTGCGGGCGGGCCTTCACTCCTGTGCCTTCCGGTACTGGGAAGGAGACTGCCCGAAATGCTTTTTAAAAAGCTTGCTGAAATGATAGGCGTCGTCATAACCTACGCAGAGGGCGATGTCCTGAATGCTCGCGTCCTTTTTCTGATCCAGAAGCTCCTTCGCCTTCTCCATGCGCACCCGGATCAGATGGTTTATAGGAGTATCCCCGGTCTCGCTTTTAAAGATCTTGGAGATATAAAAGGGGCTTAAATACATATTTCTTGCAATCTGGTCCAGGGAAATCTTTTCATTATAATGGCTGTCCAGATAGTCGATGATCTGTTCCACCACATATCGCTTGTTTGTGGATTCAAATTCGTATCCGCCCTCGGCGGCGGAGGGCGCGGCAGCCTGCTCCCGGTAAAGAAGCAGGATCATCTGGGTGACGTAGGCCTTCAGCATGAAATAACGCCCCGGCTGGCGGCTCTGGCTTTCCGTCTGGATCAGGGAGCAGAGACGGGAGAGCAGGACAAAGGTTTTCTCCGCAGGGTGAAGAAGAAGCTCCCGCCCGGGAAGGCGGATCTGGTTGCGCTCCAGCCCCCTTAGCTGAATATCGGAAAAGGAAACGTAGAATTCCACCAGCGGAGAGGCGGGTGAGCTGTAGGTGCACTGATGGACCGTGCCGGGATTGAGCAGAAGCACATCCCCTTTTTTTACCGCGCGCCATTTGCCGTCCACCACAAAATGCCCCTCACCGGAAAGCATGAGGGCAATTTCGCAGAAATCATGGCTGTGCGCCGCCTCCGGCGTACTGCTGCGGGAAAACTGACAGGCGAAAAGAAAGGTTGGATTCAGGTCTTCGTATGTAATGTCGTATTGTACTTCGCACATGGGATGCGTTACCTCGTTTTTCTGCCGCCGTAAGGCGGTATTTATTTTAAAGGAATCTGCGTGAAATTGCAGGTTCCGGGCCGAAAGCCATCGGCCTTCAGCTCCTCCTCGTTTCGTGAACAGCTGCAGAATCCTAAGCTGATTATACCACCGCCGGCAGGAAAGGAACAGAAAAAGAAAGACTGAATTTTTTCTTAATTCGTCCGGTTGAGGTTGCATAACGGGAAAAAGTTTAGTACACTGTATTTTGAATGATTCCCGCTTTTGGCGGCAAATAAGGAGGAAGAAAAGTGGCACAGGTTGGTATTGTAATGGGAAGCGATTCAGATATGCCTGTTATGGCGAAGGCGGCTGATGTTCTGGAGGAGCTTGGAATTTCCTATGAAATGAGGATCATTTCCGCTCATCGGGAGCCGGATGTGTTTTTTGAGTATGCCAAAAACGCAGAAGCTGCAGGATACAAGGTGATCATCGCGGGAGCGGGCATGGCGGCGCATCTTCCGGGGATGTGCGCGGCGATCTTTCCCATGCCGGTAATCGGTATTCCGATGCACACCTCTTCTCTTGGAGGAAGAGATTCCCTTTATTCCATCGTGCAGATGCCCAGCGGGATCCCGGTGGCGACGGTTGCGATCAACGGCGGCGCGAATGCGGGGCTGCTCGCGGCAAAGATCCTTGCCACATCGGATGAGGCGCTGCTTGAGAGACTGAAAGCTTACAGCCTGAGCCTGAAGGAGAGCGTGCAGAAGAAGGACGAGCGTCTGCAGGAGACCGGCTATAAGAACTACGCAAAATAACAGCGGTCACGAAGGATAGAGATAACGACGAAGGAGGATCGGAAAACGCGCGGCCAGCACATTTTCTGATCAGCAGCTTTTGCGTCGGAGCGGCGCTCCGATATGGAGGAAAAAATGGATTACAAGAATGCCGGAGTAGATATCGAAGCAGGTTACAGATCGGTAGAACTGATGAAAAAATATGTGAAGGAGACCATGCGGCCCGAGGTTCTCGGCGGGCTCGGCGGTTTTTCCGGAGCCTTTTCCCTGGAGAGCTTTATGGGAATGGAAAAGCCCACCCTGGTTTCCGGGACGGACGGCGTAGGCACGAAGCTGAAGCTGGCGTTCCTCATGGACAGGCATGATACGGTGGGAATCGACTGTGTGGCGATGTGCGTCAACGACATTGCCTGCGCGGG
This sequence comes from Candidatus Eisenbergiella merdavium, assembly GCA_019119595.1. Taxonomy (GTDB): domain Bacteria; phylum Bacillota; class Clostridia; order Lachnospirales; family Lachnospiraceae; genus Eisenbergiella; species Eisenbergiella merdavium. The sequence goes on from DWWS01000053.1 coordinate 11,006, forward strand.
CGGAGAGCCGCTGTTTTTCCTGGATTATATCGCATGCGGGAAGAATTATCCTGAGAAGATCGCTTCCATCGTAAAGGGCGTTGCGGACGGCTGTAAGCAGGCAGGAGCCGCCCTGATCGGCGGGGAGACGGCGGAGATGCCGGGGTTCTATCCGGAGGATGAGTACGATCTTGCCGGTTTTGCGGTGGGTATCGTGGATGAGAAAAAAATGATCACGGGAGCGGACTTAAAGCCCGGCGACGTGTTGATCGGGCTTGCCAGCTCCGGCGTTCACAGCAACGGCTTTTCCCTGGTGCGCAGGGTGTTCGAGATGACGAAGGAATCCCTGGATACCTATTATGAAGAGCTTGGGACCACTCTGGGAGAAGCGTTGCTGGCGCCCACGAAGATCTACGTGAAGGCGCTGCGCACGGTGAAGGAAGCTGGCGTGACCGTGAAGGCCTGCAGCCACATCACCGGAGGCGGCTTCTACGAAAACATCCCCAGAATGCTCCCGGACGGCGTGAAGGCTGTGGTGGAGAAGGACAGCTACGAGGTTCCCGCGATCTTCCGGCTTCTTGCGAAGGAAGGAAACATAGAAGAAAAGATGATGTATAATACCTATAACATGGGAATCGGCATGGTGCTCGCCGTGGACGCCGCGGACGCGGATAAGGCGATGGAAGCGGCCCGGGCTGCCGGGGAAACCCCTTACGTGATCGGCAGAATTGAAGCCGGAGAAAAGGGAGTGGAGCTATGCTGAGCATTCTCGTCTGCGTATCCGGGGGAGGAACCAATCTTCAGGCGCTCATCGATGCAGTGAGGGATGGGCGCATCCAAAATACGCGGATCGCAGGCGTGATCAGCAACAACCGTTCCGCCTATGCGCTGGAGCGGGCCAGGCAGAACGGCATCGACGCGGTCTGCGTCTCTCCGAAGGATTTTGCGGACAGAGCGGCCTTTAACCGGGCCTTTCTGGAAAAGGTGGACGAATACGCGCCGGATCTGATCGTTCTGGCAGGCTTTCTTGTGAACATCCCGCCGGAGATGATCCGCCGTTATCCGAACCGGATCATCAACATCCATCCCTCCCTGATCCCGTCCTTCTGCGGAACCGGCTACTATGGCCTGAAAGTGCATGAGGCGGTTCTTGAAAGAGGCGTGAAGGTGACGGGAGCCACGGTTCATTTCGTGGATGAGGGCACGGATACCGGCCCGATCCTTCTGCAGAAGAGCGTGGAGGTGCAGCCGGACGATACGCCAAAGAGCCTCCAGCAGCGCGTGATGGAGGAAGCGGAATGGATCCTGCTCCCCAAAGCGGTCGATCTGATCGCCGCCGGAAGGGTGGAGGTCGCGGACGGAAGAACCGTGATCCGGCAGAACTGATTATGGAGGAAGAGCGGAAGAAAAGTGCTTTCGCTCTCCCTGATTTGTGCGCGCACAGACGCGCGGATGGGAGCAAAAGATGAAGATTCTGATCGTGGGAAGCGGCGGACGGGAGCATGCGATCGCGGCAGCCGCAGCAAAAAGCCCGAAGGCGGAAAAGATATACTGCGCGCCCGGCAACGCGGGGATAGCCGCGCTGGCTGAGTGCGTGCCGATCAAGGTAAATGAGTTTGAAAAGATCGCTTCCTTTGCAAAGGAGAAGGCGGTGGATCTGGTCATCGTAGGGTCGGAGGATCCGCTGGCGGGAGGACTTGTGGACATTCTGGAGGAAGCGGGGCTTAGGGCCTTCGGCCCCAGGAAGAACGCGGCCATCCTGGAAGGAAGCAAGGCGTTTTCCAAGGATCTGATGAAGAAATATCAGATTCCTACGGCGGCCTATGAGACGTTCGAGGATGCGAAGGCGGCCGAGGAATATCTGGAGAAGGCGGACTATCCCGTTGTGCTGAAGGCGGACGGCCTTTCGCTGGGAAAGGGCGTGCTGATCTGTAAGACCAAAGAAGAGGCGCTTGCCGGCGTGAAGGAGATCATGCTGGATAAGCATTTCGGGACGGCGGGGAACCGCATGGTGGTGGAGGAATTTCTCACCGGGCGGGAGGTTTCCGTGCTGTCCTTTGTGGACGGAAAGACGATCCGCATCATGACCTCCGCGCAGGATCACAAGAGGGCCTGCGACGGGGATCAGGGATTGAATACCGGCGGAATGGGAACCTTTTCTCCCTCCCCCTTCTATACGAAGGAGGTGGACGAATTCTGCCGGAAGTATATCTACCAGCCCACTGTTGACGCCATGGCGGCGGAGGGACGTCCCTTTCAGGGAATCATTTTCTTCGGCCTGATGCTCACGGAGAAGGGGCCGCGGGTGCTTGAGTACAACGCCAGGTTCGGTGATCCGGAAGCCCAGGTGGTGCTTCCCCGGATGAAAAACGATATCCTGGATGTGATGGGGGCCTGTATCGACGGCACGCTGGATCAGATTGAACTTCAGTTTGAAGACAATGCGGCGGTCTGCGTGGTGCTTGCGTCTGAGGGCTATCCGGTCAGCTATGAGAAGGGCTATCCGATCACGGGGCTGGAACGGTTTGAGGAAGCGTCCGACGCGTTTTGCTTCCATGCGGGAACCTCCTTTGATGAAGCGGGCCGCATCGTGACGAACGGCGGAAGAGTGCTCGGCGTTACTGCGGTCGGAGCGGACCTGAAGGCGGCAAGAGCAAGGGCCTATGAAGCGGCCGGCTGGGTTGATTTTGCCAACAAATACATGAGGTCGGATATCGGTAAGGCCATTGACGAGGCCTGAACACAAAGGAAAGGTTACGGAATCAGGCTCCCGGCTTTCGGGAATGCTTAAGAAAGAGAAAGGCATGGTACGCAAATGAACAGGATAAAATCAGGAAGAAAGAAAAGAAGCCTGCGGATCGCAGCGGTTCTGACCGCGATGGCTCTCAGCGCAGGGATGTGGGGACAGGCCGGACTTGTGAGCCGCGCCTCCAACAGCCTTGGGAGCCAGACCGGGCAGGAGACGGGCGGAGAAGAAGCGCCTGCGGAAAATTCGGAAGGCGGTGATGTGGAAGCCGAAATAGTGAACGAGAACACGGAGGATCTGGCCGGGACCTCTACGGCGGCCAGGGTGAGAGTCGTTCCCGCCAGCGCAAGGCTGCGCGGCGAAGCGTCTACGGATTCCGCCCAGGTAGGAAGTCTGTCTTCCGGAGACGAGATCGACGTGGTGGGAGAGACTACGGGCAGCGACGGAAATCTGTGGTATCAGGTTTCCGGAGATATCAACGGAGAAACAGTTTCCGGTTATATCCGTTCTGATCTGGTAGAGGTAACGCAGACGGCCCAGCCGGAAACGCCTGCAGAGACGCCCTCTGAGACTCCGGCAGAAACGCCCGCGGAACCGGAAAGCGTGCCCTCTGATGAATACAGCGTAAACTATGCGGACGACGGAACGGGAACGGGAGTCAGCGACTGGTATCTGAACGACAATATCAACGGAACCAGATATAAGATCAGCGATCTTCTGAATGCCCAGCAGACGAATGAAAGCAATATTGCCGTAATGGAAGAGCAGACAGGAAGCATGCGCATGATCATCATCATCCTCGCTGTGATCATCGGCCTTTTGGTGGTTGTGGTCACCATTCTGATCTTCAAGCTCAGAAGCTCCTATGAGGACGATGGATATGACGACGATTATGGCGATGAGGACGAGGATGACGACCGTTACGACGATGAGGAAGATGATGAGGACGAGGAAGATGAAGAGGACGATTATGCCTCCGCAAGACGCCGCGGCGCGGTGAGACGCCCCGTCCGCTCCAGACAGCCCTCCCGCAGAAGGCGTTATGATGATGAGGACGAAGCCGAGGAGGAG
>DWWS01000054.1 GCA_019119595.1 Candidatus Eisenbergiella merdavium
GATGACAGTAAGAGTTTTCAGTTGTTCCTGTGACAATGTAATCTTACCTTCTTTCATAGCTTTTATAGAATATCAAAAAGAGACAGAATCTCAAGTGAATCCTAAAGAGACATTATCACAAGTGAATAACAGCAGCTCCGTAGCGGGATTGACGGAAGCGTTTTCTTATTATATAGTAGGAAACGGACGGCCTGGGGCGCCCGACAGCTTAACAGCGGGGAAAAGCCCTGCCTCCGCCTCTGATGAAAAAACGGCTGTTTTCAGGAAAAGGGAGGCTGGAATGAACAGGAAAAACGGGACGAAAACCGGCGTGATGGAGCCGATCCTGCCGGATGAGCCGCTGATGCGCACAGAGCCCCTGGACTGGCTGCTCGCATGCGTCAGGCAGGAACAGCAGGCGGAGGACAGCCTGCTGAAGGGGATTGCGGCACAGGGAGAGAGCTTTTATAAGGGAAGCTTAAAAAGCGTGGAGTTGTCCGGCTGCAGCTTTCATGACTGCGATTTTGAAAAGGCATCCTTTGTGGACGTATTGTTCCGCGGCTGTGATTTTTCGGGAAGCAGGCTGACGGACTGCTATTTTCACAGATGCGCCTTTCTTTCCGTGAAGGGCGTCGGCGCGGATTTTCACGAAAGTCTGTTAAAGGAGGTGCGGCTGGAGGACTGTGTTTTTTCCTACGCGAATTTCAGCGGCACCTCCTGGGAGTCGGCCTTGCTCAGGGGCTGCGATCTGCAGGACAGCTATCTGGAGGAAAGCCGGCTGAAAAAAACAGCTTTGGAGCAGGTGAAGCTGAACCGGGCGAACCTGTTCGGCACCTCCCTGCGCGGGCTGGATCTGCGAAGCTGCGGGATCGAAGGGATTCTGGTGTCCGACGGAAAAAAGGAGCTGGCCGGAGCTGTGGTTGACCTGTATCAGGCGGCGGAGCTTGCAAGGCTGATGGGGCTTGTGATCCGCTGAAGGACGCTTCGGCATGTGAGGACGGCACGAACCTACGGTTCGTGCTGGATTAATGACGCCTGGCGTCAAAGAAGAAAAGATTGGAAAATGCGCTCGATAGCGCATTTTCCAATCCGGCTTTGCGACGCTGAGGCATGGAGGTGAAAATGAATCTGGACAGAAAGAGGGCCGGGGATGCCTTCCGGGAATATACGGCGCGTTATGATGTGCAGGACGAAAAGGTCCGGCTGAAGGTGGAGCATACTTGGCGTGTGGCGGAGCTTTGCGAACGGATCGCCCGCTCGCTTGGAATGACGAAAGAGGAGCAGGAGCTTGCCTGGTTTGCCGGGCTTCTTCATGATGTGGGACGCTTTGAGCAGCTCAGGCGCTACGGCACCTTCATTGACGCGCAGTCCATCGATCACGCCCGGTACGGGGCGGAGATTTTGTTTGGGAAAGCGCTGACAGAGCAGGTGCTCCGCCGGGGAAAGGTGCATCTTCGGGGACAGGAGGAAGCCGGGGCGAAAGAGGACGGAAGCATCCGCGACTACGCAGCCGATTCGCAGGAGGACGTGCTTCTCTGCACCGCCGTGGCCTGGCACAGCGCCTACCGGATCCCGGAAGGGCTGGATGAACGGACGGCCCGCTTCTGCAATATCCTCCGGGATGCGGACAAGATCGATATTTTGAAGGTGAACGTGGATTTCCTGCTGGAGGAAATCTATAATGTCTCCACACAGGAGCTGCGAAGCTGTCAGGCTTCCCCGGAGGTGATGGACGCCTTCTATGAGGAGCACGCGGTGCTGCGCAGCCTGAAGCGGACGGCGGCGGATCATCTGATCGGCCATGTGTCCCTGGTGTATGAGCTGGTATATCCCGTCAGCCTCAGGATCGTGCGGGAACAGGGCTATCTGGAAAAAATGCTTTCCTTCGCCTCGGACAATCCCGTAACCCGGGAGCAGTTCGCGGCGGTCAGAGCCCATATGGGGGACTGGCTGGCAAAAAATGAAAGGAGAAGAAATGGCGATTGAGAGAGTGAGAGAATATCTGAAGCAATGGAACGCGCAGGAGAGGATTCAGGAATTTGAGGTCTCCAGCGCTACGGTGGAGCTGGCGGCACAGGCCCTTCATTGTGAGGGGAAGCGGATCGCAAAGACGCTTTCGTTTTTTCAGGGAGAGGAGTGCGTGCTGATCGTTGCGGCGGGGGACGCGAAGGTGGACAACGCGAAGTATAAAGCGCGGTTCGGCGTAAAGGCGAAGATGATCCCGGCGGAGCAGGTGGAGGAAAAAATCGGCCACGCGGTGGGCGGCGTGTGTCCCTTTGCGGTGAACGCAGGCGTGAGAATCTATCTGGACGAATCCCTGAAGCGTTTTGATACCGTGTTTCCGGCGTGCGGAAGCGGCAACAGCGCCATTGAGGTGACCATGGAGGAACTGGAGGAATATTCCGGCACGCGGGAATGGGTGGACGTGTGCAAGTGCTGGCAGGAGGAGCAGCAGGAGAAGGCGGGCTGAGCGCGTTTACTTCTTAATAATTTTTTAATTCCAAATGGGAGCGGTTGCGTCCCTTCGACAGGCAGTTTTATAATGGAAGCGAAATCAAAAAAATTGAGCCTGTGTGCGGATGAGCTACGAAAGAAGGGGCGGAAATGACAAAAAAGAGAAGGCATGGACGGCACAGAAGGAGAGAAGCGGAACGGATGCAGACTGCGGTCCTTGCAGGCGCGGCAGTCCTTCTGATCGCGGTGGTCACGGTTGTGGTCCTGATTCTGCGCTGCTGCGGAGGAAAGGCGGAGACAGCGGCGAGAGAGGCCGGGGCAGAAACGGAGGCATCAGAAACCGAAACGGAAGCGCTGCCGGAGAGCGGAGACGGCGGTGAAGCAGAGAGCGGAACACAGACGGCACAGACGGAAGCCCTGAGCGGGACGGAAGGGGAGACCTCCGTGCCGGAGGAGAGCGCGGTGAAGTCCACCGTGGCGGCCGAGGTGGGAAGCATGGACGATGAGCAGGATCCGCAGAGCGGGGCAAACGCGGCGGGAACGGGCACGGGCGCATCCGTGGATCTGAATACGCTGGCGAAGGCGGAGGGCGAGACCGACGAGGTGACGCTCGGCATCGACGTGTCCAAGTACCAGGGCTCCATCGACTGGGAGCAGGTGGCGCAGTCCGGCGTGGAATTCGCCATGATCCGCGTGGGTTATCGGACCAAGGTGACGGGAATCATCTATGAGGATCCGGGCGCCCGCTACAACCTGCAGGAGGCGGCAAAGAACGGGATCCTTGTGGGGGCCTATTTCTTTTCTTCTGCAGTGAGCGAGGAAGAGGCGCGGGAGGAGGCCGCCTGGGTTGCGGATTTCATCGCCAGGTATCCGGTCACCTATCCGGTGGCCTATAACTGTGAGGATTTCCAGTCGCCGGACAGCAGGCAGTACGGGCTTGGGAGTGAGGAACGGACCCGGATTGCCTGCGCGTTTCTGGATACCGTTGCGGCGGCGGGGTATACGCCCATGTTTTACGCCTCCAGAAATGAAATGGAGGGGAATGCCCAGTGGAACATGGATACGCTGGGAAGCAGATACCGGGTCTGGGTGTCCCAGTACCCTGAGCAGCCCTATCCGGAGACGGCCGCTTCCACCTACAGCGGGACGCATGCCATGTGGCAGTATACCAGCCAGGGCACGGTGGCGGGCATCCGGGGAAGCGTGGATGTGAATCTGGCCTATTTTGGCTACAGTCAGGCGGCGCAGGCTAAGGATCAGACGCCGGTCGAGGAGGTGGCGGCCAATCCGGAGCTTGGCATCGAGTTTACGGAGGTAAACGACACGGTGACGGCGAAGGAGCTGACCAACCTGAGAAGCCTTCCGACCACGCTGGACAGCGAGGTGATTCACCAGCTTTCCAACGGGGAGACCGTTCAGCGGACGGGAATCGGGAGCAACGGCTGGGACAGGGTGATCTACAACGGGCAGAAGCTTTACGCGGTGCATAATTTCCTGACCACGGATCTGAGCGGGGCTTCATCGGGAGCGGGGGCGGATTCCGCGCAGGAGTCTGCCGCGGACGGCTCCGGGGATGCGCGCAGCGACGCCGGAAACGGACAGGGTGACGGCGGGAACGGCCAGACAGATGCCGGAACCAGTGAGTCAGCGGGCATGGTCTTTAAGGATGTGAGCGAGGCGGTGACGGCGAGGGATCAGGTCAACCTGCGGGATCAGCCAAGCACGGTTACGGGAAACGTGGTGGGCATGCTGAATTACGGCGAGGCCGTGGTGCGCACCGGGATCAGCGATTCCGGCTGGTCAAGGCTGGAGGTAAACGGGCAGGTGGTCTATGCGTCCTCCCGTCTGCTTGCCACCAGCATGGATTATAAGGAACAGGAAAAGATCACGGACGAGAACCCGGAGGCGGGCATGCATTTTACGGCAGCGTCCGGGATCATGATGGCAAAGAGCGGGCAGACCAATCTGCGCACCCTTCCCACCACCAACGAGCCCTCCCGGGTGGTGGCGCAGCTTACGGGCGATGCCACGGCGGAACGGATCGGAGAGGATAAGGACCGGGGCTGGACGAAGCTTATTTACAACGGGCAGACGGTATATGCGGTGAGCAGCTATCTGACCCAGGTGGGATAAAAAGACAGAAGAAAAACGGGAAAAGCCCGTGGCAGCAGGAGCGTATATTAATAAATGGATAAATATGAGGTGTTAAAACAGTATTTCGGCTATGACAGCTTCCGGGAAGGGCAGGAGACGCTGATTGACGGCATCCTTGCCGGAAGGGATACCTTCGGCGTCATGCCCACCGGGGCGGGGAAATCCATCTGCTATCAGGTGCCCGCCCTGGTGATGGGAAGGATCACGCTGGTGATCTCCCCGCTGATCTCCCTGATGAAGGATCAGGTCTCCGCCTTGAATCAGGCGGGGGTACACGCGGCCTATCTGAACAGCTCTCTCACATTTGCCCAGTACAAAAAGGCGCTCGCCCTCGCGGCGCAGGGCCGCTATACCCTGATCTATGTGGCTCCGGAGCGGCTGCTTTCTGAGGATTTTCTCCAGTTTGCGCTTCAGGCTCCCATCGACCTGGTTGCGGTGGACGAAGCCCACTGCGTTTCCCAGTGGGGCCAGGACTTCCGGCCGGGCTATCTGAAGATCGCGGAATTCATCGACAGGCTTCCGAAACGCCCGGTGGTCAGCGCCTTCACGGCGACGGCGACGAAGGAGGTCCGGGAGGATATCGTGGATCTGCTGCAGCTGCAGGATCCCGTGATCTCCGCCACCGGCTTTGACCGGCCAAATCTGTATTTTGCCGTCCAGTCCCCGAAGGACAAGTATGCAGCGGTGAAAAAATATCTGGAGCTTCATGAGGGAGAAAGCGGGATCATTTACTGCCTGACCAGAAAGGTGGTGGAGGAGGTCTGCGCCAGACTGCGGGGCGACGGCTATCCCGCCACCCGCTATCACGCGGGACTGAGCGATGAGGAGCGCAGGCAGAATCAGGACGACTTCATCTACGACCGGTATCCCATCATGGTGGCGACCAACGCCTTCGGCATGGGGATCGACAAATCCAACGTGCGCTTCGTGGTTCACTACAACATGCCGAAGAACATGGAAAGCTATTACCAGGAGGCGGGGCGGGCCGGACGGGACGGCCAGAGCGCCCAGTGCATCCTCCTTTACGGCGGCCAGGACGTGGTGACCAACCAGTTTTTCATTGATCATAATACGGAAAATGAGGAGCTTGACGAGCTGACCAGACAGGTGGTGCAGGAGCGGGACCGTCAGAGGCTTCGTAAAATGACCTTTTACTGCTTCACAAACGAATGCCTGCGGGATTATATCCTGCGCTATTTCGGGGAGTACGGCTCCAACTACTGCGGGAACTGTTCAAACTGCCTGAGTCATTTTGAGGAAACGGACGTGACGGAGATCGCGAAAAGCATTCTGGGCTGCGTGCGCCAGTGCGGCCAGCGGTACGGCACCAATGTGATCATCGACACGGTCCACGGCGCGAATACGGCGAAGATCCGGCAGTACCGGATGGATGAAAACGTATACTATGCGAGCCTGGCGAAGGTTCCCACACACCGGCTGCGCCAGGTGATGAATTACCTCATGCTCAAGGAATATCTCGCCGTCACGCCGGATGAGTATTCGATTGTGAAGCTCACGGACAAGTCGGGCCGGATCCTCCAGGAGGGGGAGCAGGTCGTGATGAAAATGGCCAGGGAGCAGGAACCCTCGGGAAAAAGGAGCGGGGCCGAAAAGGGAGACCGGAGCGGGAAAAAGAAAAATGCGCGCACGCCCGGCGGCTTCGTGCTGGATGAGAGAGAGGAGCAGCTGTTTGAGGTGCTTCGCCGCCTGCGGGGAAGGATCGCCAATGCGGAGGGCGTGCCGCCCTACATCGTTTTTTCGGACAAAACCCTCGCCCACATGTGCATCGTGCGTCCCTCAAACCGGGAGCAGATGCTCTCCGTTTCCGGCGTCGGAACCTTCAAATATGAAAAATACGGCGAGCAGTTTCTGGAAACGGTACGGGATTTTGTCCGAAACTACAGGAGGGACGAGGGGCCGGACAGCCTGGGCGCGGTGGATTTCTCCAGCCTGGACTATGACGTGGTGCAGGACTACGAGGAATGGGACGGATAAGGAAGCGGGATGAAGCCGGGCGGCGGATGACCGGCTTTGTCTCCTTACAGAACTGTAAGCCCAAATTCACCTGCCTGTAAGCCGGATCTGCTATGCTTGCGGTATCAAAAAAGGAGGATACCGCATGAAAAGCTATCTGACACTGATTCCCGTTTACGCCCGGGTACATGGAAAAAGCAGCAGGATGACGCGCTGCTGTATTGCGCTTGCGGTTTTTCTGACGGCTGCGCTGTTCGGGATGGCGGAACGCTGGCTGCAGGGAGAGCGGGCGTGGCAGCTTCATACATATGGGAGCCTGCAGCTTTCAAAAGGAGGCGACGCCTTACGGATTTACAGCGTTGCCCTGTTTCTGGCGCTGCTCGTGATGGCGGCGGGCATTCTGATGATATCCGGAAGTCTGAACGCGAACGTGATGCAGAGGACGGAATTTTTCGGCATGCTGCGCTGCCTTGGCGCCACCCGGGGACAGCTTCTGCGATACGTGTATCTGGAGGCGCTGTGCTGGTGCCGGACGGCGGTTCCGGCAGGGCTTCTTGCCGCCTCCGCCGCGGTCTGCCTGGTGGCCGCGCAGATGAAAACGGCAGGCCCCGAACGGCTTTCCTACATGCCTGTCTGGGGCGTCAGTCTGCCCGGCACCTGCGCAGGCGCGGCGCTTGGCGTGCTGACCGTGCTGCTTGCGGCGCGCGCCCCGGCTGGAAGAGCGTCGCGGGTCTCGCCCATGGAGGCGGTGCGCTCCGGCGGCCGTTACCTGGGAAGCGGCCGTCTCCCGGGAAGCCGTTGGGGTTTTGGAAGCAGCCGCCTTTTCGGAAGCAGCCGGGGCGCGGAAAAGGGCCGCGGCCCGGAAAGAAGGCGCGGTTCCCGTAGCCGCGGAGCGTCCGGAACGGCTCCGGCATTCCGGCTGAGAACGAGCCGCTTTTTTCTCCGGCATCCGGAGGCGGCGCTGGGGATAGGCCATGCGCTCCTGATGAAAAGGAGCTATGTTCTGATGAGCGGCGCGTTTGGCCTCTGCATTGTTCTGTTCCTTTCCTTCAGCGTCGTTCTGGATTTCATGGGACACGCCCTGCTGCCGCCGGCCTGGACGCCGGAGCTTTCGGCAGCCAGCGCGGACAATACCTGCTCCATTCCCCGGACGGCGGCGGAGGAGATCCTTCGGATGGACGGTGTGAAAAGGGTATACGGGCGGGCGTTTGCCTATGACGTCCCGGTAACGGCGTCCGTTCCGTTTCCCGCTTATGCAAACCTGATTTCCTATGAAAGGAACCAGTTTGCCTGGGCCGAAGACAGTCTGCTGGAGGGCTCCGTGAAGGACGCGGCCAGGAATACGGGGCAGGTTCTGTACGTGGCGCGTAAGGGACAGGGGGAAGAGGAAGGGGAACGGAAGGGAGAAGCCGCCGTGCCGGGCGTGGGAGATACGCTGATGCTTGAAAAGGGAGGCGGTGAGCAGACCGTGACGGTGGCGGGGATCCTGTCGGATAACCCGCTTGACAGGCAGGAGGGCGCGGCGACCCTGCTGGTTTCCGAGGCCACCTTCCTGGAGCTGACGGGACAGGACGGCTATACCGTTCTGGATATCCAGTTTGACGGAGGAGCGAAAAAAGAGGATGTGGAGGCGGTGAAGGCCTGTTTGGGAGAGGGCCTGGTGCTTGTGGATCAGTTTGACGATGTGCGGGCACAGAAGCGGCTGTACCGTTCCATGGCGATTCTGGCTTATGGCTTTCTTGCCGTCATCCTGGGGATCACCGTGCTCCATATCGCAAACACCATCCGCATGAACGCGCAGGCGGGAAAGCAGCAGTATGGGATCCTGCGGGCGGAGGGGCTTGACGGAGGCCAGCTTGGCAGGATGCTGGCGGCGGAGGCGCTCGCCTATGCGTTTGGCGGATGTCTGGCGGGATGGGCGTTTGGTATTCCCGTCCACCTGGTACTCTTTGTGAGCCTGATCACCGCCTTCTGGCAGGAGGCCTGGAGCTTCCCCGTTCTGCCCCTTTTTCTTATTACGGGAATTGTACTTTCTTCCTCTCTGCTGGCCGCGGCGGGGCCGTACCGCAGTCTGATGCGGATGCGCGTGGTGGATGTGATAAACCGGGGAAGAGACGAATGAGGAGGATAAAAGGAAAAGCAGATGAAAGAAAACAAATATGACGATCCGGTTTTCTTTGAAAAATACAATCAGATGTCCCGCAGCGTGCAGGGGCTTGCCGGGGCGGGGGAGTGGCCGACACTGAAGCGGCTGCTTCCGGATTTTGCCGGGAAAAGCGTCCTCGACCTGGGCTGCGGGCTGGGCTGGCATGCGGCCTATGCCATGGAGCACGGGGCGGCGCGTGTGGTCGCCACCGATATTTCCGAAAAAATGCTCGAGAAGGCAGGGCGCATCAACGGGAGGGAGGGCATCGAATACAGAAGAGCGGCCTTCGAGGATTCGGAGTTTGAGGAGAACAGCTTCGATATCGTGATCTGCTCCCTGATGCTGCATTACCTGGCCTCCTATGAGGAGTTTCTGGAAAAGGTCCATCGCTGGCTGAAGCCGGAGGGCGTGCTCGCCTATACGGTGGAGCACCCTGTTTTCACGGCGGAAGGAAAGCAGGACTGGTACTATGATCAGGACGGAAAGCCCCTGCATTTCCCAGTGGACCGGTATTTTCTGGAAGGAAAGCGGGAGGCGGTATTTCTGGGAGAAAAGGTGGTGAAATACCACCGCACGCTCACAACCTATCTGGAAACCCTTTCTCAGAAGGGCTTTCGGCTCCTTCATATGGCGGAGCCCATGCCGACGGAGGAAATGGTGAGTAAGATTCCCGGCATGGCGGATGAGCTGAGGCGGCCCATGATGCTGATCGTGACGGCGGAGAAGGTACGATCGGAACAGTAAATGAAAATTTACTTACATTTTAAAAATGCCTGATTTCTAAATTTACATTCACTCTTTATAATAAATTTGTATCAATAAGAAAGCCTGCGTCTGACCGCACCCGTCCGGAGGAACCGGCTGTTCTTCCGGGCGCGGAGCGAAACAGAGCAGAAAAACGATTGAGTGGAGGTAGAATCATGAATCCGGCAAACAGCAGAACGGGAGGAATCACCCAGTCACAGAAGCTGATGGTGTTCGTCCTCACCATGTCTCTTTACGGTCTTGCAACTCTGATCACGGAGCTGATCCCCAAATTTCAGGTGGGTATCGTGGAGTTTTCCGTGGAATATTTTCTTTTTATCCCCCTTACCCTGGCGATCCTTTTTGATCCCCTGTCCGCTGCCCTGGGCGCGGCGACTGGAGAGCTGGTCTTCAGCGAGATCATGCTGGGACAGTTCGGCGGCCTGGGAGAGCTGGAAAAATTCATCACCGTTGCCATCGGCGTATATCTGGCAGGACGCCTGGTAAAAAATCCTGCAAACCGTGCGGCTGTTGGAGCTGCTTCCATTCTTGGAGTGACGGTTCAGCAGCTGATGGGCACGATCGTGGATATCGTGAAGGTTCAGGCATCCTTCAGTGAATTTGAGGCGGTTCCCGGACTTCCGGAGAGCGTATTTGTGACAGAGGGCTTTGCCTGCCTGAACGACGTGCTTTTCTCGGGAATCCTGTTCTGCATGCTTCCCGCCGTGTTCCTGGTTCCCAGGCTGTATGGAAAGATCGAGCCGCTGCTTGGGATGAAGCCCCGCACACCGGAAAATCTGCCTGCGGGAGGGGAAGCGCTCTCCGTCCGTAATCTGGTGCTCTGCGCGGCGTTTTTTGCAGCAGCCATCGGAGCGGAATGCCTGGCGGAAAGCGGTCTGAGCCTGATCGACTGGGAGGCGGCCTGGGCGGAGAGTACCGGGGCTCTGGTGACCGGGATCGTCATCGCGGCGGCCGTGGCAGGGATCGTTCTTTTCTGGATGCGCCGGAACGCAAGTCTGAGAAGCGCGCAGAAATGAGGGAAAGCATGATACGGATTGAGGATCTGTCGTTTACCTATCCGGGAGCGGAGAAGGAAACGCTTAAGCACATCAGCCTGCATGTGGAAAAAGGGGATTTCCTTGCGGTCATGGGAAACAACGGCTGCGGGAAATCCACGCTGTGCAAGGCGCTGAACGGTCTGATCCCCCACTTCATCGCGGGGGACATGACCGGACGCGTGCGGATCGGCGGCCTGGATACGGCGGAGCAGGACGTGGGCAGGCTTGCGGAAAAGGTGGGCTATGTGTATCAGGATTTTGAAAATCAGATCGTCCGTCCCACCGTGCTGGACGACGCGTCCTTTTCCTGCATGAACTACGGCTGTGAGGATTATCTGGAAAAAGGAAGAGAGGCCCTGGAAATGTGCGGGCTGAAGGGGCGGGAGGAGGATTTCGTCTGGCAGCTCTCCGGCGGCCAGAAGCATCTGCTCGCCCTGGCGGGAGCGGCGGCCCTGCAGCCGGAGGTCCTGATCCTGGACGAACCCATCGCCCAGCTTGACCCGAAGCATGCCGTTTCAACCTATGAAATCCTGAAACGGCTGAATGAGGAGTACAAAAAGACCATCATCGTGATCGAACATCACACGGAATATATCGCCCGCTACTGCAGGAATGCGGTGCTGATGCGGGACGGAGAGATCCTCTGGAAGCTTCCGGCAAAGGAAGCGCTGCGGCGCGTCAGGCAGCTGCAGGAGAGCAGCATCTTCCCGCCGCAGACAGCCCTGGCTGCCCTTCGCCTGAAGGAGCTGGGAGGCCTGAGCGCGGACGCTCCCCTTCCCGTCACCGTGGAGGAGGGAAAGCAGGTCTTTTCCGCCTGCTCCTATCACAGGCCCGTTCCCGGAAGGCGGCATGGAAGCGTCCTGCCGGAGGGCCGGGAAACGGTTCTGTCCTTTGAGGACGTGAGTGTGGAATACCGTGCCGTAAAGGGAGAGAACATAAAGAGCTTAAACCACTTTTTCCTGGATGTGAAAAGAGGGGAAAAGATCGCTGTGATCGGCTCCAACGGGGCCGGAAAGTCCACCATGATGAAGCTTCTGACCGGCACGCTGAAGGCGGCGGACGGCCGGGTGAGCGTCTGCGGACAGGATGCGGCGAAAACAAAGCCGGAAAAGCTTGCGGAAAGCCTTTCCTATGTATATCAGAATCCGGAGGAAATGTTCATCCGGGATTCCATCGGCGCGGACATCGCCTATGCCATGAAGGCGCGCGGGGTGAAGGACTGGAAGGAGCAGACAGACAGGCTTCTTTCCCAGTTTGGACTGACACAGCTTCAGGACCGGGACGGGCGGCTGCTTTCCGGCGGGCAGATGCGCCGGGCCTCTCTTGCCATCGGCGTGGCGCTCAACCCCTCCGTGCTTCTTCTGGATGAGCCGACGGCCAATCTGGATATCGCAACCAGGCACGAGATCATGGCGGCGCTGGAACGGCTCAAGGATGTGACGGAAACGGTTCTGATCGCCACCCACGACATGCAGCTTGTCTGCCAGTGGGCGGAGCGGATCCTGGTGCTTCACGGCGGAAGCCTGGCAGCGGACGGCACCCGGGATGAGATCTTTTCGGACAGCTGGCTGGCCCGTCTGGTGGGGATCAGGCCGCCGGAGATCTTTTCCATGGGCCGTGCGCTGGACGAACGGGCCGCATGCTATACGGTGGAGGAATTTGCGGAATGCTTCGGTCCGGCGGCTGTGGAAGAAACCTGCCGCGGGGAGAAGGCGGGAACGCCCGCCTGGAAAAAGGCGCGGGAAAACGGAGGGAATCATGCTGGAAAAACTTTCTGAAAACATACTGGACAAACTGACCATGGATTTTCTGCGCAGCCAGGTGCTGAAAAACGCCTATGGGAACAGCGACACCGTTATAGCCCGTCTGGATCCAAGGCTTCTGATCCTGTGGTATCTGTTCTTCGGTGTGGTTCCCTGGTTTCTGCAGGATGTACGGGTGCTGCTCGGAATCTTTCTGCTCCTGCTTCTGACCGCCTCCCTTGCCAGGATCGCCCCGCTGGTGCTTTTCCTGTTCGGTGTGGGCGTATTCACCCAGACCGGATACCTGCTACTGGTATCGCTTTTATTCGGAGGAAACGGGGAGACGGCCGCTGCCCTTCTTGTGATGACGCTGAAGGTCGCCGCCGTGTCGCTGGCCTCGGTCACCGTTTTTTCCGGCCTTGAGCCGGACCGGCTGGCAAACGGCCTGGAGTGGTTCGGCTTTCCGGAGAGGCTTTCCTTCTCCATTTCCTTCGCCTACCGCCTGCTGCCCTCGCTGATGGAGGAATTTCAGAATATCCTTCTGTCCTGCAGACTCCGGGGAAATGCGCCGGAGCCGGAGGGCCTGAGGGGGAAGCTTCGCTGGCTGATCTATCAGGTGAAGCTCATCATGCTCGCCTTTTATCCGCTGATGCTCAACATGGCGAAAAAATCCCGCACCACGGTGGAGGCTCTGGAGCTGAGGGGCTACCGCTATGCCTCGCAGAATGCGAAGGTGAAAAGCATGCGCCTTTCTTCCCTGCGCCTTGGCCGGACGGATGTAGCCTTTCTTGCCGTATCCGTCCTCTGGACGGCCGCCGCATTTGCGATTCCCGGCCTTCTCGCATGAGGCCCGCCTGCATGAAGCCTGAAGCTTTATGCAGGCAATGACAGAACGGAGGAACGATCATGAAAATGGATTTTCACACCCACGGAAAGCTGGCGAAAAAGCTGCCGTTTTCCGAAATATATACGGGCTGGCTTCTGGGAGAGGCGAAATGCGCCGACCTGGACGCCATCTGCCTGACCGAGCATTTCAATACCTTGGGCTTCGACCGGATCTACGGCTACATCAGGGAACGCTGTGACAGGGAGGGAGACGCTTTTATTGCAGATGGGCTGAAGCTGTTTCCGGGCATGGAGACGGATATCGCGGAGGGCGGACACATCCTTTCCATCGGCCCCCTGGACGCCATTCTGGAGCTGAACCGGAGGCTGGAGCCCAACAAGGAGAAGGGCAGCTTCCTTCCCTTTGCCCGGCTGCTTGAGCTGTTCGGGGAATATCCGGTGCTTGTGGGAGCGGGGCACCCCTTCCGCGGCATGGAGGAGGGCACGGGAAACATCACCCGCCTTCCGGCTTCCCAGCTTGCGGCTTTTGATTTTATCGACCTTAACGGCAAAGACCTGGCGGAGGATGCCGAACGGACCATCGCGCGGACGAAGGAGCTGGGGAAAAGGCTGGGAAAGCCCGTGGTGACGGGAAGCGATACCCATCAGGCATTTCAATACGGCTGCGTGCATACGGATTTTGCTTTTGAATTCAGCACCTTTGCCCGGCTGAAGGAGGAAATGGAGGCGGGGAGATATACGATCCATATGGAAGCCACCCTGCCCTTCCAGGTGCGCACCGCCTCCATGCTGAAAAAAGCGCTGAAGCAGATCCACAGCCTGGGCGGGGACTACGTGCAGGTGCTTGTATCGGAATGAAAAAGTGTGCGCCTTGATGCGGCACGTATCATGCGCACTACCCGCGCCGGGCGCGGTCGTCGTCAGGCAATAATATACCCGACAATCTTTGATTGCCAGCGCGCAGAGTGCGCATCCACAGCTGTGCCCTGTCAGCCGGGAAGCTCCCGGCTGTATTTTTGTTTCAGGGCGTGTAGGCGTTCCAGCGGAGCCACCGCCTTTTCGCCCATATATGCGGCGGTCTGCACCACAAGCGCGTCGATGACGGCCATGGGCGCGGTCATGGAATGATATTCCTCAGGCTAGCCGCGGTAGATGAGCAGGCTGACGTCGGCGCGGGAGGTTTCGGCGGCATAGACCCGGCTGCTGAACAGGATGCTTTTGCAGCCCGCCGCACAGGCGTGCGACAACAGCACGCTGTCCTCCCTGGGAAGCTTCTGAAAGCCGAAGCAGACGACCAGATCCCCTTCACAAAGCCGGTTCAGATCCTCGAACAGCTCCGTCCCGCCGGAGGGCATGAGAAACACAGCCTTACCGAAGCGGTTCAGGCGGAAATGAAGAAGCTGCGCCAGACAGCGGGAGGCCCCTTTTCCATGCAGAAAGATCCGTTCCGAGGAAGCGAAAAGCCGGACGGCCTTCTCAAAGGCATCATGGTCGATCAGCTCCAGCGTTTTCTGCAGACAGGCCTGCTGTCCGGCAAGAAAGGCATCCAGCCCGCCGTCCTTCCGGTTCTGTAGCGCTCCCCGCAGCTTTCCGGCGGGCCCTGTGCCGCCGAACGCTTCAGCCACTGCTCCCTTCAGCCCCTTATAGTCCGGATATCCGGCATGCTTCGCAAGGCGGGAGAGCGAAGCGTCAGAGATGCCAAGCCTGTCCGCAAGCTGAGAGATGGAATCGCTTAAAAAGACGCTCGGATTCCGGCAGATGAAATCGATGATCTCCTGTTCGGTTTTTGTATAGGCGGTCTGATCATGAAAAAACAGTTCTGAAAGCATACTGCCTCCTTGTTCGTTATTCACAGCTTTCCCGGTATTCTGAGAGAAGCTTTTTATACGCGGCCCTGCGATCGGCTGTTTCTGCGCCATGGCAGGGCGCTGTCCTGCGGCGACGCTGACAACCATTATAGCATTCCTGAGGGCGGAAAACCATCCTGGAAAGGAAAGCTTCCCGTAAGGTTTTTGTAAATGAAGAAGAACTTCTGAAAAGAATGAAAAGTGTATATTGACATCGGCGCGCGGGAAAACTATAATCAGATGTGTTGAGAGACGTACAATTACATATTCCTCGATAGCTCAATGGTAGAGCACTCGGCTGTTAACCGAGTTGTTGCAGGTTCGAGCCCTGCTCGGGGAGCTCCGAGACGTGAAGGGACGGCCTGATAGCAAACTATCAGGCCGTTTTTCAGAAAACTGGCCGGAGACGGAAGAAAAGAAAAAAGGAGAAAACAGCATATGGGAAAACTGGATGGACTGAAGCCCGCGGAGGTGTTTCACTATTTTGAAGAGATCAGCCGCATTCCGCACGGCTCCGGAAATGTGGACGCGATCAGCTATTATCTGAAGGACTTTGCGCAGAGCAGAGGCCTTTTCT
Source organism: Candidatus Eisenbergiella merdavium (assembly GCA_019119595.1). Lineage (GTDB taxonomy): Bacteria > Bacillota > Clostridia > Lachnospirales > Lachnospiraceae > Eisenbergiella > Eisenbergiella merdavium. Next base: position 15,522 of record DWWS01000054.1, read on the forward strand.
GCGTGCAGGATGAGGTAAAAAATATCATCATCATAAAGGAAGCAGCTCCCGGCTATGAGGAGGAAGAACCGGTGCTCCTGCAGGGCCACATGGATATGGTGGCGGTGAAGGACGCGGACTGCGGGAAGGATATGACGAAGGAGGGGCTGGATCTGAAAACGGACGGCGACTGGCTGTACGCGCAGGGCACCAGCCTTGGCGGAGACGACGGCATCGCGGTGGCTTATGCGCTCGCCCTCCTGGATTCAGACAGTATCCCCCATCCCCGGCTGGAGGTGATCATCACCGTGGACGAGGAGACCGGAATGGAGGGAGCGAACGCCATTGACCTGTCCGTCTGCAAAGGAAGAAGGATGCTGAACCTGGATTATGAGGAGGAGGGCGTGCTCCTCACCAGCTGCGCGGGCGGCGCGAGGGTGCACGGAAGGCTTCCCCTTTCCCGCGGCAAAATGGCCGGAGCCTGTATGGAAATAGCGCTGGAGGGGCTGCTTGGCGGTCATTCCGGAGCTGAGATCGACAAGGGTCGTGTCAACGCGAACGCGCTGCTGGGACGGCTGATGCGCAGCCTCCCCGAAAAGGCGCAGGCCCGCTTCCTTTCTCTGGAGGGAGGCAGCGCGGACAACGCCATCCCTTCCGCCGCCCGTGCCGCCCTTGTGGTGAAAAAAGAGGCGGTTCCTGCCGTCAGAGAGGCGCTTGCCGCTCTGGAAAAGACCGTCCGCCGGGAATATGAATCCACGGATCCCGGCCTTGTCATCCGCATTGAAAAAGAAGAAGATGGGGAATGGGGAGTATTTTCAGAGGAAAGCACGGAAAAGATCACAGCCATCCTTTATCTCATGCCAAACGGGATCCGGCGCATGAGCCCGGACATTCCGGGACTGGTACAGACCTCTCTCAACCTGGGGATCCTCAGAACGGAAGAGGACTGCGTGTGCTTTGATTATTCCGTCAGAAGCAGCGTGGGGAGCGAAAAGGACATGCTCATCGATCAGGTATGCCTGCTGCTTTCCTCGCAGGGTGCGGAATATACGGTGAGCGGCAGCTACCCGGCCTGGGAATACCGGAAGGATTCCGCCCTGCGCGACAGGATGATCCGCATTTATGAAGAAATGTTCCATGCCTCTCCCAGAGTGGAAGCCATCCACGCGGGACTGGAGTGCGGCATCCTTGCCGCAAAGCTGCCCGGCCTGGACTGCGTTTCCATCGGGCCGGACATGAAGGACATTCATACGCCAAGAGAGCGCCTGAGCATTTCCTCCACGGAAAGAGTGTGGAACTATATTCTGGAAATTCTGAAAAAATAGAAAAAGGATACAAAAGAAAATGATCTTATTTCAATGTGATTATAATGAAGGCTGCCATCCCCGGGTGATGGAGAAGCTTCTGGAAACCAATCCGGAGCAGACGGTGGGCTATGGCGAGGATGAGCACTGTGCCCGTGCCGCCGGCCTGATCCGGAAAGCATGTGGGGACGATACCCTTGCCGTTCATTTTCTGGTGGGCGGAACCCAGACCAACACCACGGTGATCGCGGCGGCTCTGCGTTCCCATCAGGGAGTGATCGCCGCGCAGACCGGCCACATCAACGTTCATGAAACGGGGGCCATAGAAGCCTCTGGACACAAGGTCCTGGCCCTTGCGCACAGGGACGGAAAGATCAGCGCCTCCCAGGTGGCAGAGCTGTGCGAGATGCACCTGCATGACGCTTCCTTTGAGCACACGGTCCAGCCCAAAATGGTTTATATCTCCAATCCGACAGAGTACGGAACAATTTACACCAGAAAAGAGCTGGAAGCCCTGCATGAGGTATGCCGAAGCTATGGCCTTTACCTTTTCCTGGACGGCGCCAGACTGGGCTACGGCCTTGCGGCCGCGGACAACGAGCTGGATCTGCCATTTCTTGCCCGCTGCTGCGATGTGTTTTACATCGGGGGGACCAAGGTGGGAGCCCTGTTCGGAGAAGCGGTGGTCATATCGAATGACGAGCTGAAAAAGGATTTCCGTTATCACATCAAGCAGAGAGGAGGCATGCTGGCAAAGGGCCGTCTGCTGGGCGTGCAGTTTGAGGCCCTGTTTGAGGACGGGCTTTATCTGGAGATCTCCCGCCATGCTGACCGGTTGGCGGATCAGCTCCGGGAAGCCTTTAAGCAGGCCGGTTTTCCCATGCTGGTGGAAAGCCGGACGAACCAGATCTTCCCGGTCATGCCGGATGCGGTTCTGGAGGAGCTCGGTCGCGATTACGGCTTCAGCTACCAGGAGCGCGTGGACGAGACGCACAGCGCGGTGAGATTCTGCACCAGCTGGGCGACAAAGGAGGAAAACACAGACAGGCTGATCGCCGACCTGAAAAGGCTGGCGCAGGCTGTCTGAGAAATCTGAAGAAGGGAGACGAACCTCCCTTCTCTTTTTTTATCTGTCGAAAAAAAGGCCTTTTCCTTCCGGAATCTGATGCATTATGGCGTTTGTTATTTACCGGATGAATGATTAAAACATAACAAATCGAATGAATTTTTAAAGAAAATCGAAACATATCGTTACTGATAAGCCATTCCTGGCACCTGTATGATATTTACGTAATATTTGGGAAATAACTGGAAAAAACGGGGGAAGGGAATGGTTATGGAGGAAATTCTTGTCCAGATTGGAAATCGGCTGTATAAAAGAAGAAAGGAAATGAAGCTGACGCAGGAAAAGATGGCGGAGCGCCTGGGGATGTCCGCCGCCTTTTACGGAGCGGTAGAACGGGGAAGAAAGAGACTTTCCATAGAGAAAATGCTGCTGGTCTACGAGCAGATGGGGATGAATCCGGACTATCTTCTGGCCGGAGAAAGACCGATGGATAAGATCACAATGGAATTATTCAAGGACTGCCCTGAGGAAAAACGGCCTGTGCTTGAACAGATTTTGTCAGATCTGACAGAGCTGTGCAGATAACAGGAAAAAAGAATATACGAAAGAGGATACGGGCAGATGAAGGGAAACAGAGAATTCTTCGAAGAGCTCTATCGTTCGGAATACGACAATATCAAGAGATATGTCCGCCGTATGATCACGGATGGAAACGGAATAGAGGATATTGTTCAGGAAACCTTTGTCGAGGCCTATCGGAAAATCGCTTATCTTCGTACTCATCCAAACATTCCGGGCTGGCTTCGCGTCACTGCAAAGAACAAGATCATGAAGTGGGAAGAAAAACAGAAGAAGTACAGTCTGGATTTTGATTTTGTCCTGAAGAATACGGAAAGCATAGGAAAGGGACGGACGGCGGATGATTTCAAAATGGTTGAGACCTACTGTACGGTGCGCAAGGTTTTGTCGGATGAGGAGCTGGACATTCTTCGGTGCTATTACGAATACGGATATACTGCTCAGGAAATGGCGGCCCGTCTCGGAATTACAGAAACCTGCTTTAAGGTCAGAATTCTGAGGATGAAGCAGAAGATTAAAAACAGCCTTCAGCTTCCGCTGTTCCTCTGCGCCGGAACAATGATTCTGGAGATACTGAAATTGATGAGATAGGTATGAGGCTTCTGACAGAAAGGAAATGCAAGAGGAGCCGTCAGATTCCCGTACTGTACAGCCCGGTCCCGGATGCGGCCGGCCGCGCTTTAGGAGCGCCGCCGGGGCGGACGGGGATCTGACGATGGAAGCAAAGAATGCGCCGCTGTCCCGCGGCGGCATATTTGGAGGAAAAAATGGCAGAAAAAAAGGAACCGCGCGACGAAAAACTCATTGAAGAGCTGTACGAAAGGCTTTGGTGGTATACCTATGAGGCCAGTGAAGAGGAGTTTGACGAGAAGGAAGTGGACGCGATCACCCGCCTTCTGGACGTGCTGGAGCCTGTTTATGACGACCGGGCCTATGAGCCCGGAGCGGACGCCGCGCTGCAACGCTTTTGGCAGCGGTATGGAGAGGAAGAAAAGGCTTCTCCAGAGACCGATACGCCGTCTCTTTCCGACAAACCGGCTCCCGGTACCGCAGATGCGGACGGGAAGCCGGACCCGACCGCAGCTCCCGGCAGCTTTGGCGTTTCCACTGCGTCTCCTGTGTCTGCAGTCTCCGAAGCGGAAGAGCCGGAAGCTGCAGAAGCCTGTACGAAGCCGAAGCTTTGTCGCAGCGGCAAGGGGAGAAGGCGTCTTATCCGCGTTGCCGTTGGCGCCGCTGCCTGCGTGGTGCTTTTGATTTCCGTGAATGTGGGAAGCTATGCCATTCGGAACAAGTCCTTCTTTGAGATTGTGAGAGAAGGGGCGGGAAGGACGGAGATTACTGTGACGGGGAATGTGGAGGAGTTTGAAAACAACACAGAAGACAACATAGAATGTTCATCGTGGGAAGAGGTTGAAGAGATCGTAGGGGAAGATATTTTGCAACCAAGCTATATTCCTGATGGTTATGAAATAAAATCGTTAGTAGTTGAAATGACAGAATCAATTGAATATGTTATAGGATGTTATGAAAATAGAGAAGGGGATTCTTTAGAGTTTCGTATTAATGTATATAAAGATATTTATAAAAAGTACATAATACAATATGATAAAGAATGGATGTTATTAGATGAATATTCAACAGAAAATGGTGCTCAATTTTATAAGAAAGATAATACATATGGCGTTTTTTTACAGAGAAAAAATGTGCATATTATATTTTGTGTAATGAAAATTTAGATATATTAATGAAAATAATTGAGAAAATGAGTTAGTGAGAAACAAATAAGTTAATTATAGAATTTAAAAATAACATATTAAGTCTCGCACAAGCATTCCGGTAAAAATGCTTGTGCGATTTTTTATTCATTTAAAATGTAACTCTTTTTTCTTTCAAAAGAATAAATATTCGGAATTCACAATGCGGGAAATATTTATTTAAAGGAGAGTTATATGATGGGTAAAAAAGCTAAAACTATTTTGGTATTAGTATCTATGATATGTTTGCTTATGGGAAATTTAAATGTTGCTGCAGCCGAAATGAATTTCGAAGAAATTCCACAAAGACAGTTTGAAGTAATTGCAGATGAAAGCTCTGCTATTAGTGTACAATCTAATCCGTCTTTAGCAGCTTGCGAAATAGGAATCGGTGCAGCGGATAATGGAGTAGAAATAAATTTTGTTACGACAGCTACACAAACGGCAAATGAAATAGGAGTAAAAAATGTGATCGTACAAGAAAAAGTATGGTATGGATGGAAGGATATCCCAGCTAGTTCTTATTATTCTAGTAATTCCAGCTACTATATTGGAAGTATTGTATATACAGGGGCAACAAAGGGCACAACTTATCGCATTAAATGCACCCACTACGCAAAATTCGGAAGCACAGAACTTACTTTGAACAATACTTCAAGTGAAATTGTTTACAACTAATTTTTTAACCGCTTCCCAAATGTGAATTCTAAAATATTCTGACATGCCGAAGTCACGAATAGATATACAAGGCTACAGAGATTAATGAAAACGGGGTGGGCACGAAATTCAGCCAAAAGAAGCGCGTGCAATCACCCCGTTTTATTATTCAAAAGAATTTCAGAAGCAAATTTTTGAAATTTTGAAAAGATTAAAAAAACAGTTGACATCTCCCCACAAATTTTGTATACTAACATTCGTCAGCGATTTCAGTAAACATTATGAGGAAGAGTCAATACATAAGCTCATAAAATTACAGCAGAAATTCGCCGCGTACATTTCATTTATTTAATATCGGGGTGTGGCTCAGGTGGTAGAGCGCTACTTTAGGGAAGTAGAGGCCGCAAGTTCAAGTCTTGTCACTCCGACGTGAAAAGCTCAGTGTTTACTGAGCTTTTTCTATTATCATGATTCTGCGTTTCTGTTAGATATGATCAGCGTTTGTCTGGAGATAAAACAGCCATGCATCTTGTGAAAGCAAAGGGAATTCTGTCCCCTTCCAACGGAATGAATCTGTACCGCGGCTGTCTGCACGGCTGTATTTACTGCGACTCCAGGAGCAGCTGCTACCATATGGAGCATGCTTTTGAAGATATTGAGGTGAAGGAAAACGCCATCGAGCTGCTGGAGGCTGCCCTGAGGAAAAAGCGCAGGAAATGTATGCTGTCCACCGGGGCCATGACCGATCCCTACATTCCATTGGAGGAAGAGATCGGGAATATGCGCAGAGCGCTGGCGCTTGCCGATCAATACGGCTTTGGATTCACCCTGATCACGAAATCAGCCCGCGTGCTGAGGGACCTGGATCTGCTCAGGAGCATCAATGAAAAAACAAAATGTGTAGTTCAGATGACGCTGACTACATATGAGGAGGAGCTGTGCAGAAAGCTGGAGCCGAATGTCAGCACCACAGGAGAACGCTTTGAAACGCTGCTGCGGCTGCGGGAAGCAGGAATCCCCACAGTGGTCTGGCTGTGCCCGATCCTGCCTTTTATCAATGATACGGAAAAAAATCTGCGGGGGATCCTGGATTACTGCGTGCGGGCGAAGGTTTACGGCGTGATCTGTTTCGGAATGGGGCTGACGCTGCGCGAGGGAAACCGGGAATATTTTTACAGGCAGCTTGACCGCCTCTTTCCGGGACTGAAGGAAAAATACATCCGTCTGTACGGGAACAGGTATCAGATTGAAAGCCCCAATGGGCCCGGCCTGATGGAGCTGTTCCATAAAATATGTGAAGAAAATCATCTGGTGCATGACAACGATGAAATTTTCAGGTATTTGCAGACCTTTGAAGAAAAAAGACAGGCGGTGCAGCTAAGTCTGTTTGAATGAGAGGAAAGGAAAAGGGTATGAAAATCTTATTTATCGGAAACAGCCATACCTATGTGAATGATATGCCGGCGATCGTCGCAAGGCTGGCAGAGAAGGAAGGGGTCAACTGTCAGGTGACGATGCTCGCGCACGGCGGCTGGTTTTTGGAGCAGCATGCGGCGGAGCCGGATGTGCGATTCAACATCCTGTATGGCGGGTATGATTACGTGGTGCTTCAGGAGCACGCGCATCCCTTCGGGCCGGAAGAAAAAATGTTCCTCGCCGCGGAAAAAATAGGCGGATGGATTCAGGAAGCGGGGAGCACAGCCGTGGCCTATATGACCTGGTCGGAGAAGGAAAATGAGGAGGGACAGCCGCGCATGACGGTCGCCTATGAGGAAATGTCCCGGCGTCTGCCCGCCCTCCTTGCTCCTGTGGGAGAGGAATGGTGGAAATATCAGCATGCTCATCCGGAGGCGGAAATGTATGCTCCGGACGGAGAACATGCGTCGATGAAGGGATCGGAATTTGCGGCAGGGGTGATCTGGGACACCATCCGGGCGCACGCCGCGTTATAAAACGGAGTAAGGGGAACTTCCATGGAAAATATTTCGGGACAGAATCAAATAAAACCTGCTGCCGGAGCGTCAAAACGCATATGCCTGGGCGTGCTGGCCCACGTGGACGCGGGAAAAACGACCCTGTCGGAGGCCCTTCTCTATCTGAGCGGAAGCATCCGGAAGGTGGGGCGGGTGGACAACCGGGACGCTTTTCTGGACAACTATGAGCTGGAGCGGGAGAGAGGGATCACCATTTTTTCCAAGCAGGCCCGTTTTGCCTGGAAGGAGCTTTCCGTCACGCTGCTGGATACGCCGGGGCATGTGGATTTTTCTGCGGAAATGGAACGCACGCTGCAGGTGCTTGACGCGGCCGTGCTGGTGATCAGCGGCGCGGACGGGATTCAGGGGCACACCAGGACGCTGTGGTATCTGCTGAAGCGCTACGGCATTCCGGTTTTTCTTTTTGTGAATAAAATGGATCAGCCGGGCTGTGACCGGGCGGCGCTCCTTCCTCAACTGAAGGAGGGGCTGGACGAGGGCTGCGTGGACTTTACGGGTTGCGGGAATCTTACGAATCCCGGGAATCTTACGGATTCCGCTTTTTATGAGGAGATCGCCATGTGCTCGGAGGAGGCGCTGGAGAGCTTTCTGGAAAAAGGCCGGGTGGAGGAGGATACGATCCGGGAGCTGATCGCAAAAAGAAGCCTGTTTCCCTGCTATTTCGGCTCCGCTCTGAGACTGGAGGGCGTCGAGGCGCTGATGGACGGGCTGGAAAAGTGGCTTACGCAGAAAAAATGGGGAACGGAATTCGGCGCCAGGGTCTATAAGATCACCAGGGACGGACAGGGAAACCGGCTGACCTGGATGAAGCTTACGGGCGGATCCTTACGGGTGAAAAGCATGCTCACGGGCGGGCAGGAGGAGCCCTGGGAGGAAAAGGTCAACCAGATCCGCATTTATTCCGGAGAAAAATACGAGCTGGCAAACGAAGCGGAGGCGGGGACGATCTGCGCGGTCACGGGCCTTTCCCGGACGTATCCGGGCGAAGGGCTTGGGCGGGAGCGGGAAGGGACGATGCCGCTCCTGCAGCCGGTTCTGACCTATCAGATCCAGCTTCCGCCGGAATGCGAGCCGGCCGTGCTGCTGCCGAAGCTGCGTCAGTTGGAGGAGGAAGAGCCTCAGCTTCATATTGTCTGGAATGAAAAGCTGCAGGAAATCCACGCCCAGGTGATGGGAGAGGTGCAGACGGAGGTGCTTAGGCATCTGATCCGGGAGCGCTTCGGCGTGGAGGTGTCCTTCGGAACGGGAAATATTGTATACAAGGAAACCATCGCGAATGCGGTGGAGGGCGTGGGGCATTTTGAGCCGCTGCGCCATTATGCGGAGGTGCATCTTCTGCTGGAGCCTGGAGAACCGGGCAGCGGCCTGACGGTGCTTTCCTCCTGCAGCGAGGATGTGCTGGACAAAAACTGGCAGAGGCTGGTGCTGACCCATCTGAAGGAAAGGGAGCATCCCGGCGTGCTGACCGGGGCCGCCGTCACCGACCTGAGGATCACTTTGCTTTCCGGCCGCTCCCATCTGAAGCACACGGAGGGCGGCGATTTCCGGCAGGCCACCTACCGGGCGGTGCGTCAGGGGCTGATGCAGGCGGACTGTGTGCTGCTTGAGCCCTGGTATGAATACCGGCTTGAGATTCCTTCCGGGCTGATCGGCCGGGCCATGAACGACATCGAACGGATGCACGGCTCCTTCGGTACGCCGGAAAACAACGGAGAGACAGCGGTTCTGACGGGAAGCGTCCCGGCAGCCGAAATGCAGGATTACCAGAAAGAGGTGGCCGCCTACAGCCGGGGCTGCGGCAGGCTTTTCGTGACGCTGAAGGGCTATGAGCCCTGCCACAATACGGCTGAGGTGATGGAGCGCATCGGCTACGATCCTGCAAGGGATGTGGAGAACCCGGCGGATTCCGTGTTCTGCTCCCACGGCTCCGGCTTCGTGGTGCCCTGGGACCGGGTGCCCGATTACATGCACCTTCCTTTTTCCCGGATGGGAGGAGAGGGGGAGGATCCTTCCGGGGCGATGCCGGGCTTTTGGGACAGCGGGGAGGAAGGGCCGTCCGCAGAGACGGCCGGGGACGGAAAAGTAGGAGCCGGACAGACCGGGCCGGGACAGAGCGGCCGCTCTCCCCAGGTGGTTTCCCGAAGGAATGACGGAAGGAAGGAGGAGGCCTGGGTGGGCACCGACGAGATCGACGAGATCCTGGCCCGCACCTACGGGGCCAACAAGCGGGACAAGTCGGCCCCGAGAAAGGACGGCTGGAACCGCTATCATTCCTCCCGCCGGGTGTACGAAAGGTCCGCCGGGGCCGCAGATGCTTCCTCCAAAGCCGCGGGAGCCGCACAAAAGCGCCGGGAACGCTATCTGCTGGTGGACGGCTACAACATCATTTTTGCCTGGGAGGAGCTTCGGGAGCTTGCGGAAAAAAATGTGGACGGCGCAAGAGGGCTCCTGCAGGACATTTTGTCCAACTATCAGGGAATGGCGGGCTGCCAGGTGATCGTGGTATTCGATGCCTACCGGGTTCAGGGGCATGAAACGGAGATTTCAGACTACCACAACATCCATGTGGTTTTCACGAAGGAAGCGGAAACGGCGGATCAGTACATCGAAAAATTCACCCATGAAAACGGAGCGAATTACGATATCACCGTGGCAACCTCGGACGGGCTGGAGCAGATCATCATCCGCGGCCAGGGCTGCCGCCTGCTTTCGGCCAGAGACCTGAAAGAGGAGATCCGCCTTGCGTCGGAGCGCCTGCGCGGAGATTACCTGGATAACCGGCGGCCGCAGAAAAATTATCTGCTGGACGCCATGTCTCCGGAGCAGAGAAGGCAGCTGGAGGAAATGGCGGAGCGCACGGAGGCCGCCCGGCGGGAATGACCGGGAGCGTGGGAAAATCATAACGCGCAGGCCGTCCGCCGCCCAAAAGAACGTCAGAATGAGAGGACAGGAAACATTGCAATTTTATTATGAGATCCCGGCTTCCTTCTGGAGCCTGTTCCGGTCCGTGAACCGGGATATTTACATAGAAGCGCTGCTCGCCGTCAATGACGAATATCAGTACAACAACTATTTTCTGAGCAGGGAGGCCTGCGTGCAGGTTCTCTCCGACCTGTGCGCCCAGACCGGGTACGGCCTGAAGCGGGAAGAGGAGGAGACGGACGAGGAGGCGGCGCAGACGCCCCCCAGGCGGATCCTGAACCGTCTGATCCGCTTCGGCTGGCTTCGGCGGGTGGAGGATTTTTCCACAATGACGGCCAACATCGTCATTCCGGATTATGCCTCCGTCCTGATCGAGGCCTTCGAGCGCCTTTCAAGCGAGCCGGAGGAGGATACGCAGGTTTATATCCAAAACGTGTACGCCACCCTTTTTTCCTTTAAAAATGACGCGAGAATGAACCTTTCCATGCTCAGGACGGCTCTGGTCAACACCAGGAAGCTGAACCGGGCGCTTCAGGATATGCTGCACAACATGGATCGTTTTTTCGCAAGGCTTCTGGAAAAGCAGAATTACGGAGAGCTGCTGCGGGAGCATCTGAAGGGCTACGTGGAGGAGGTGGTGGAGCGCAAATACCACATCCTGAAGACCAGCGACAATTTTTACATCTATAAAACGGACATCCGCAGATGGCTGCAGGAAATGCGGGAGGATACCGCCTGGCTGGAGCGCGTCCGCGAAAAGCAGCGAGAAAAACAGCGCTCTGCTGCGGAGAACGGTCAAACGGAACGGGACGGTCAGGCGGGGCGGAACGGGCAGGCGTCCGGAAACGGCGCGGAGGCCTCTTTTTTCCAGACAAGGCGTCCCCGCCGCGGGGAGGAGGATGTGCTGGACCTGATCGACCAGATCGAGAGGGGCTTTGAAATGATCGAACGGCGCATCGCCAGCCTGGACCGGGAGCACAGCAAGTATATCCGGGCCACCCTGAGCCGCCTGAATTATCTGCTGAGCGGGGAGGGCGACCGCCACGGTCTGCTGATCCGGCTTCTGAACCGTCTGGGAGAGCCGGAGGAGGACGCGGAGGCGGAGCGCAGGCTGCGCCTTACGGCGGAAAAAATGAACCTTGCCTCCTGGGACGCGCTGGGAGAAAATCCCATCTACCGGGGACGGCACAGAAGGAATTTCCTGAAGGAGCTGGAACCGGAGGAAAAGGATCCGGAGCTGTCCAGAGAGGAAATCTTGAAGCTCAACCGGATCCAGCACCGTTTTACCCGCTCCCAGGTGGAGGAGTTTGTGGAAGCGCACATGCAGGACGGCTGCCTGGATACCGGACGGCTTACGGTGGAAACGGACGAGGATTTTGAAAAGCTGATCCTGGCCTATGACCTGAGCATCCGCAGGGACGGTAAATTCGAGGTTCTTGAGGCGGGATACCAGGTGATCTGCGGGCCCTATACCTGGCCGGCCATGATGTTTGTGGAAAGAAAACAGAAGCAGCCGGAGCGCCGCTTGGGACAGGAGGAAAAGGAACATGCTTGAATATATCAGCCGGCTTTCCGGCGCGGATCAGGAACGGATGCAGGCCGTACTCAGCCAGCTCTACCGCCAGACCTTTCTGCTGGAGAGAAAATATGACAAAAGGGCGGGACGGCTCGTCCTCAACCAGGACTATTATTTCTGTGAGCAGCACATGGAATTTCTGAAGGATTACCTGGAGGCGGCGGGCATTTTCATGGAAAGGAACACGGAGCTTGGCGCCATCTATATTCAGGGGCAGGCCTTGCTCGGAGAGCGGCTTCCCAAGCTTGCGACCATCTATCTGCTGCTTCTGAAGCTGATCTATGACGAGCAGATGGCGGCCGCCTCCTCCAGCGTGAACATTGTCACCACATTCGGCGCGCTTTCCGCGAGGGCCGGAGAATTTCGCCTCACCAGAAGCCTTTCCTCGGTTTCGGAGATCAGAAGGGCCCTGGCCCTTCTGAAAAAGTATCAGATGATCGAGCCGCTGGACGCGCTGGAGGAGCTGAACGAGGGCACCCGCCTGCTCATTTATCCCTGCATCAGCCTGCTTCTGATGCGCGAGGATATCAAAAGGCTCCTCGCCGTATTCGGTGAGGAGGCGGGACAGGAAGCCGGGCCGGCAGACCCGGACCGCCCGGAGGAAGCGGAGTCAGAGGCGGCTGCCGGGCCGGAAGAGCCGGATATGGCGGAGGAAGAGGGAGAAGGCACAGAAGGAGAGGACGCAGATGGAGAAGCATAATCAGGCATTCAAGGCGGTCACCAGGATCGTTTTGAACAACTGGCATTATATCGACGCAAAGGTGCTGGAGCTGAACGAAAGCATCAACTTTTTTACCGGGCACTCCGGCAGCGGCAAATCCACGGTGATCGACGCCCTCCAGATCGTGCTCTATGCCAACACGGACGGGCGGGGCTTTTTCAACAAGGCTGCGGCGGACGATTCCGACCGGAGCCTGATCGAGTACCTGCGGGGCATGATCAACATCGGGGAAAACAACCAGGCCAGGTACAAGAGAAACCGGAATTTCTCCACCACCATCGCCCTGGAGCTGACCCAGACCGCTTCCGGGGAGAAGGAATGCGTGGGCGTGGTCTTTGACGTGGAAACGGCCACCAACGAGATCACCCGCCTGTTCTTCCGGCATCCGGGCGGCCTGCCGCAGCATTTTTACCGGGTGGGCGGGCAGATGAGCCTGGATGTGGATGCGCAGCCGGCTGGCGCCGCAGAAGCACCGTCCGGTTCCACCGCAGCACCGGACGGTTTCGCTGCAGCGCCGTCCGGTTCCACCATGGCGCCGCCCGTTTCCGCTGCAGCGCCGGACGCTCATGTGGCCGATCCGTCCGATAAAACAGGAGAACGTCCCCTTTCGGTGAAAAAAAACACCGGAGAGGTACGCGCCATGAGCACGGCGGAGCTGAAGGCCTGGATGAGCAGAAGCTTCGCGAAGGAGGACTGGTTCGCCACCGCCAACAACGAGCGCTTCCGGCGGGTTTTGTACGACGTGTACCTGGGCGGGCTGGACATGGAAAAATTCCCGAGGCTGTTCAAGCGCGCCATCCCTTTCCGCATGAACATCCGTCTGGAGGATTTCGTGAAGGAATACATCTGCATGGAGCAGGATATCCATATCGAGGACATGCAGGAGAGCGTGATCCTCTACGGCCGCATGCGCCAGCGGATCGAGGAGACCGCCGAGGAGATCGGCCAGCTGGAGCGGATCCGGGACAGCTTCGCCGCCGTGCAGGAGCAGGAGAGCCTGCTGGGAAGCCTGAAATACCGGGCGGAACGTCTTTCCCTGATGCAGCTTGAGGAGCAGATTTCCCTGCTTGAGGCGCGGATGGAAACGGGAAAGCAGGATCGGAAGACCCTGGAGGGTGTGCTGGAGGGGCTGAACGGACAGAAGGAGGCCTGCGCGGGGGAGCGGGAGGAGATCAACCGGGAGCTTCTGCAAAGCGGCTACGGCGAGCTGGAGGCGAAGCGCAGAGATCTTGCGGAGAACCTGGAGCTGCTGCTTCGCAGCGAGCGGAAGAAAAACGCCGTCTGCGAGGGGCTGGCCGCCTGGGAGGAGGAAGAAAGCATTTCCAATCAGGCCCTCTGGGACATCGACGCCTTCCGGAAGGGAGAGATCACCGGCGAGGCGCTTCTGCGGCTGAAAAAGGAGCTGAAGCAGCTTCGTGACGAGGCGGAGCGTCAGCGCCAGGAGGCGGCTTCGGAAAAAAGAGGCCTGCAGAAGGAGGCCTCGCTTCTGGAGCGGGATCTAAAAGAGCTGCAGATGGGAAAAAAGGCCTACCCCAAAGCGCTGGAGGAGGCCAGACTCCAGATCCAGAAGGGCCTGTACGAGCGCACGGGAAAAAATGTACCGGTGCGCGTCCTTGCCGACCTTCTGGATATCCGGGATGAAAAGTGGAGGAACGCCCTGGAGGGCTATCTGGGCTGGAACAAGCTGACCCTGATGGTGGAGCCCGCCTTTGCCGCTCAGGCCATGGAGCTTTATGAAAAGCTGGACGCCGCCCGCTTTTCCCATGTGGCTCTCGCGGATACGGGAAAGCTTTCCGAACAGACCTTTGAGGCCCGCCCCGGCTCCCTTGCTGAAGAAGTGGAGTGTCGGGAAAAATATGTGAAAAATTATGTGAATTTCCTGCTGGGAAATGTGATCAAATGCGAAAGCATGGAACAGCTCCGCCGGTGCCGGGTAGGAGTGACCGCCGACTGCCTGCTCTATCAGAGCTTCCAGCTCCGCCGATTGAATCCGGAGCAGTACACGAAACGGGCCTTCATCGGAGAAAAGAGTCTGCGCAGAAGGCAGAAGGAGCTTTCGGAGCAGCTTTTTGATCTGAGAAAGGCGCTGGAGGAAAGACAGGAGGAGGCGGATCAGGCCGCCCGGCTGCTCGGGCTTGAGGCCCTTGCGGAGCCTGCGGAGGTCTATCTTGAGCTTTTTGCGGACGTGCAGGAAAAACGCCGCAAGGAGGAACAGCTCGCCCGTCTGGACCAGAAGCTTTCCGAGGTCGGGGAAGGCGCGGTGGAGGCCCTGAAGGAACGGCTTCTGCAGGTGGATGAGAGACAGAAGGCCCTGGAAAAGGAGATCGATGCCGTCAAGCTGAAGATCCACGACCAGAACCGGAGGATGGAAAAGGACGCCCAGGAGCATCTGGAAAAGAACGAGCTCCTTCTTTCCGGACAAAAGAGCCTGGTGTCAAGCCGGGCCTGGGAGGAGGCCTTCGACGCCTGGTTTTCCGAGCTGAAAAAGCCCTCCTTCGAGGCCCTTCTCGGACAGACCGGAGAGGAAAGAGAGAACGCCCTGCGGCTTCTGGAGGAGCGGAAAAGCACGCTGGTGGATACGAGAAGCGATTACCTGCGAAAGCACCCCGGCCGGGATTTTTCCGCCAGCGCCCCGGACAACGGAGACTACCAGGAGCTTCTCGACAGCCTTTCCTGCGAGCGGATCCAGGAATATGAAAGGATCGCCGAAAAGCAGGCGAAGATTGCCGTGGAGCACTTCCGGGAGGACTTCATTTACAAGATCCGAAGCGCCATCAAGGAGGCATTCCTGCGCCGCGACGAGCTCAACCGCATCATCCGCAGCCTGAATTTCGGAAAGGACCGCTACCAGTTCCGCATTTCCAGAAACCGGGGGCCGGACGGCGCCTACTACGATATGTTCATGGACGAATCCCTGGAGATCGACCCTTCCGCCCTTTCCGGCTCCATGGACCGGCAGATGGACCTGTTTTCCATGGATCATGAAAAGAAATACGGCATGCTGATGAACGACCTGATCCGCATGTTCCTTCCGCCCCAGAGCGCGGACGCCAGACAGCAGGAGGAGGCGAAGCGGAACATGGAAAAATACTCCGACTACCGCACCTACCTTTCCTTTGAAATGGAGCAGATCGTGGAGGGAGACGACCGCCTGGTCATCGACCTGAGCAAAATGATCCGCAAAAACTCCGGCGGAGAGGGACAGAATCCTCTTTACGTGGCTCTGCTCGCCAGCTTCGCCCAAGCCTACCACATCAGCGCGTCACCGGCGGGAGCGCGCCGTCCCACCATCCGCCTGGTGGTGCTGGACGAGGCATTTTCCAAGATGGACGCGGAAAAGGTGGCGAGCTGCATCGAGCTGATCCGTGGCCTTGGCTTCCAGGCCATCATCAGCGCCACCAACGACAAGATCCAGAATTATCTGGAAAACGTGGATAAGACCTTTGTGTTCGCAAACCCCAACAAAAAGAGCATTTCCATTCAGGAATTTGAAAAGAAGGACTACGGACAGCTGGAAGGAGAATAGGAAATGAAGCATCTGCTGCGTCTTTCCGATTTGGGAGAGAAGGGAATCTATGAGGTGTTCCGCCTGGCGGACGAGCTTGGCGAGGGAAAGCACAGGGATGCGCTGTGCGGGAAAACGGCAGTCCTGTTCTTCCCCTCCGCCAGCCTGCGCACACGGGTGACCTTTGAAAAGGGTATCGCCTCCCTGGGCGGCCATCCCATCCTGTTTCCACCGGAAACGCTGGAGAAAAAGGAGGAGCTGAAGGACGTGGCCCGCTACCTGGGAAACTGGGCCGATCTGATCGTCGTAAGACACCGGGATATCCGGCTTCTGGAAGAGCTGGCCGCGCATTCTCCCTGCCCGGTGATCAACGCGATGACCGATGAAAACCATCCCTGTGAGATCCTTTCCGACCTGTATGCCCTTTCCCGCATCAGGAAGGATTTCCGCAGCGACCATTATCTTTTCTGCGGAGAGGCGGGGAACATCGGCCGCACCTGGAAGGAGGCCGCTGAGATCCTGAACCTTTCCTTTGTTCAGAGCTGTCCGCCGGGCTTTGAGCTGGACGGGGTAAAGGTATGCTATGACCCGGATGAAGCGGCGGCGGACGCGGATATCGTCTGTACGGACGCCTGGCCGCCGGAGCGCCGGGAAGCCTTCCGCCCCTGGCAGATCACATCTGCCCGCATGGAACATGCACGCCCCGGCGCCCTTCTCAATCCCTGCCCTCCCTTCACCCGGGGAGAGGAGGTGTCGGAGGACGCGGTCGCATCCCCGTATTTTGCCGGCTATTCCTTCAAAAGCTGCCTGCTTGAGGTGCAGCAGGCGGTCCTGCTTTACTGCATGGGTTGACCTGCGCCGTGCTTTGGGGTAGGATAGAGGAAATGGGAGAACGCAGGCTTGTTTAAGGGATTGGGATATTCCTGACAGGCATATAGAAACAAGAGGAATCACAAATGAACCAGAACAGGAAAAAATTGGCGGCCGTTCTGGCCGCGCTCGCCCTCGTGCTTCTTTCCGGCTGCGGATCGGGAAAAACGGACAATGTGGATCAGGGCATGGCCCTGGTGGAGCAGCTGGAATATGAGGAAGCGCTGAAATCCTTTGACGCGGCGGTGATCAACGGAGAGGATATGCAGCTTGCCTACCGGGGAATGGGGCTCGCCTATATGGGGCTTTCCCGGTACGAGGAGGCGGTGAGCAGCCTGCAGCGCGCGCTTTCCTACAGCGACGAAAAGCCGGATCAGATCGACTATGACATCAATTATTATCTTGCAACGGCGTATTACAAGCAGGGGAACCTGGACGCTGCAAAAAGCGTATACGAAGCGGTCGTAGCGCTTCGCCCGAAGGAAAAAACCGCCTGGTATCTGAAGGGAGTGGTCGGGCTTGCCCAGGGAGACGCGCAGGCGGCCTCCGCGGATTTTGACATGGCTGTGTCCATCGATCCCCAGGATTATGATCTTCGCATCGATATTTTCTGCAGCTGTGCGGAGAACGGGCAGCAGGAGCTGGGGCAGGGCTATCTGCAGGCCGTGCTGGACGACGAGGACAGCAGGCTGAGCGACTACAACAGAGGCCGGATGAATTATTACCTGGGCAACTATGATACCGCCAGAAACGCGCTGGAAAACGCCATGGATACGGACAGCTCCTCCGAGGTGGTGAGCCTTCTCGGCCAGACCTATGAACAGCTTGGAGACTACAATTATGCGGCCAGCGTTTACAATAACTATCTGAGCCAGACGCCGGACGCCCAGATCTATAACCAGCTCGGTCTGTGCGATCTGCGCATCGGGGAATATGAGGCGGCTCTCGCCGCCTTCCAGTCCGCGATCGCCATGGAAGGAAACCAGATGATGCAGACGCTGAAGTTCAATGAGATCGTCGCCTATGAATATCTGGGACAATTTGACCAGGCCAGGCTGAGCATGGAGAAATACCTGGCCGCCTATCCGGACGACGCAAAGGCGCAGAGAGAGTACGAATTTTTACAGACGAGATAAAGCCGCAGACCGAGCACACAGACCGGAATAAAACAGAACCGGAATAGAATAGAACCGGAAGCCGGAAGGCGCCAAAATCAGGTGCGCTCCGGCTTCCGTTTTTTTCATTTGAGTGTGTAAGCTTCCACAAAGGTGGGAAGATAGTCCGCAGTAACAAAACCATCGGGAGAAATGTTCTTATCTGCAAAGCTTGTGAAATCCACAGTTACCCAGGCACCGTTGACAAAGCATTGATTCCAGCTGTGTCCGCCTCCCGAACGGTATCCGCCAACCATGCGTGTCGGAATTCCTTCCGCGTTCAAAAGAATGTAGGCGGCCGCCGAATAATGGACGCAGATTCCGCAGCCGGCCGCCAGGGAATCCAGGTAGTTGGCGTAATAATACTCCTGATCGTATTTCAGACCGCTTCTGACACGGGAACAGGTGTCTCTGATAATGGTATAAGCGTCTCCCTCCGTTGAAAGGCCGAATTTGTCGATCGTTGCGGTGATGCAGGCGGCTCTGGTGCCGGGAACGGCGCTCTTTATATATGTTTGTTTATCCCCCTGAAACCAACAGCCGGATGAGGTGTTTCCGCTGTACAGGTCGTAGGAATTGTAGTAATAATTTACGAAGGCCTCCCTGTCCGCGCTGGATTGAAGGGTGACCGTCTGACCTGATTCAAAAGCGGGACAGAGGGCGCGGTAGCGTTTCTGGTCTTCCGTTTCGGCCAGCGCCGCGACCTGATCCACGTAAACGGTATAGTCGATGATCCCGGTTTCCGGGGAAAGGGCTTCCGGAGCCGCCTCACCGGCTGCAAAAGGGGCTGCCTCTGCGGCATATACCGTCAATGGCTCAGCCGGACACGGCGGGTAGAGGCTTCCTCCCAAAAGACCTGAGGCAATGAAAGCGGAAGCTCCGGTGATTAAACATGCTTTTTTGATTTTCATGATACCCTCCTTCATAGATGATAAACTGCAGCTTCGACGATCTGATCCTGTTTCAATTATAACCTTTCAAACGGGCGGATGCAAATTAGTTTTGGAGGAAGAGATACGAATCTCAGCAATCCCGAACCCGGCCTTCCAACGGGACTTGCGGCCTCAAAATACGGTTTATGGCAACACAACATTTGCTGCGCCATTCAATGCGCGGGCACAATATCTTGTATCCGGCGTTGACTTGGAGGGGGAAAGATGCTACAATGGGTTCATCGCTCGTTTTAAGGATGAACGTCCATCCGGAAGGATGGGCTTTTCTTGACCGTCCGGATGTCCGGGCGGCAGAAGCGGCAAAATAAGAAAAAGCACAAGGGGGAAAGCTCATGTTCCAGGTCATCAAGAGAAATGGAGATAAGGCGGATTTCACGCTTACCAAGATTTCAGATGCGGTCAGAAAGGCGTTTGACGCCACGGACACGCAGTATAACAACGATATCATCGATCTGCTGTCGCTGCGCGTGACGGCGGATTTTCAGGATAAGATGGATGAAGGCTCCGTACACGTGGAGGACATCCAGGACAGCGTGGAAAAGGTCCTTGAGCAGGCGGGCTATACGGAGGTGGCGAAGGCCTATATCCTGTACCGCAAGCAGCGGGAGAAAATGAGGAACCTGAAGTCCACGATACTGGACTACAAAGAGGTGGTCAACGGATACGTGAAGGTGGAAGACTGGCGTGTGAAGGAAAACTCCACGGTCACCTATTCGGTGGGCGGACTGATCCTGAGCAATTCCGGCGCGGTAACGGCCAATTACTGGCTGACGGAGGTTTATGATGAGGAGATCGCCCAGGCGCACAGGAACGCGGATATTCACATCCACGACCTGTCCATGCTGACCGGCTACTGTGCGGGCTGGTCCTTAAAGCAGCTCATCCAGGAGGGGCTTGGCGGCATTTCCGGAAAGATCACCTCCGCTCCCGCGAAGCACCTTTCCGTGCTCTGCAATCAGATGGTGAATTTCCTCGGGATCATGCAGAACGAATGGGCGGGCGCTCAGGCGTTCTCCTCCTTCGATACTTATCTTGCCCCCTTTGTAAAGGCGGACGGGCTGACCTATCCGGAGGTGAAGAAGTGCATCGAATCCTTCATCTACGGCGTGAACACCCCCAGCCGCTGGGGCACGCAGGCGCCCTTTTCCAACATCACGCTGGACTGGACCGTGCCGGACGACTTGGCTGAGCTTCCTGCCATCGTGGGCGGAAAGGAAATGGATTTCTGCTATAAGGACTGCAAAAAGGAAATGGACATGGTCAACAAGGCGTTCATCGAGATCATGATCGAGGGCGACGCCAACGGAAGAGGCTTCCAGTATCCGATTCCGACCTATTCCATCACCCGTGATTTTGACTGGTCCGATACGGAAAACAACCGCCTGCTGTTTGAAATGACGGCAAAATACGGCACCCCCTATTTCAGCAACTACATCAACTCGGATATGAAGCCCAGCGACGTGCGCTCCATGTGCTGCCGCCTGCGCTTGGACTTAAGAGAGCTGAGAAAGAAAACCGGCGGCTACTTCGGCTCCGGCGAGAGTACCGGAAGCGTGGGCGTCGTGACCATCAATATGCCGCGGATTGCCTATCTGTCCGCAGATGAGAAGGATTTCTACAGACGCCTCGACCACATGATGGATATCGCGGCCCGTTCCTTAAAGATCAAGAGGGACGTGATCACCAGATTGCTGAACGAGGGCCTGTATCCTTATACAAAGCGTTATCTGGGCAGCTTTGACAACCATTTTTCCACTATCGGACTGATCGGAATGAACGAGGTCGGCCTGAACGCAAACTGGCTGAGAGCCGATATGTCCAGTGAAAAGACCCGGAAATTTACGATAGACGTGCTCAACCACATGAGAGAGCGCCTGTCCGATTACCAGGAGCAGTACGGCGACCTTTACAACCTGGAGGCAACTCCGGCGGAAAGCACCACCTACCGCCTGGCGAAGCACGACAGAAAACGGTGGCCCGGAATTAAGACCGCGGGCAAGGAGGGAGATACCCCTTATTACACCAATTCCTCCCATCTGCCGGTGGATTATACTGTGGATATTTTTGACGCGCTGGATATTCAGGACGAGCTTCAGACCCTGTACACCTCCGGTACCGTGTTCCACGCGTTCCTCGGCGAGAAGCTTCCCGACTGGAAGGCGGCCGCCAGCCTGGTGCGCACCATTGCGGAGAACTATAAGCTGCCTTACTATACCATGTCTCCCACCTATTCCATCTGCCCGGAGCACGGCTACCTGACCGGAGAGCAGAAGGTGTGCCCGAAGTGCGGGAAGGTCACGGAGGTTTGGAGCCGCATCACCGGCTACTACAGGCCCGTGCAGAACTGGAACGACGGAAAGACTCAGGAATTCCAGAACCGGACGGAATACGATGTTTCCAGATCCGTGCTGAAGCATAAGGGCCCTCGCGTGGTGGACATTTCCGGATTTGAGAAAAAAGAGCCCGCCGCGCAGGCACAGGGCGCCGTCCAGGTAAAGTACCTGTTCACCACGAAAACCTGCCCCAACTGCCGCCTGGCAAAGGAATACCTGAAGGACGTTGATTACATCCCTGTGGACGCTCAGGAGAACGCGCAGCTCGCGCAGAGATTCGGCGTGATGCAGGCCCCCACCCTGGTGGTGGCGGACGGCGATTCCTTCACCCGCTACGCCAACGCATCCAACATCCGCAGGTACGCCCAGGAATTTGCGGGCGAAACGCCGGAGGCGGTGAACGCGTAGGCTGTCCGGCGGGAGAAAAGGAAGGAACCCATAAAATGAAGCTGTACATGCCGACAAAGGTGTATCAGGAAAAAAATTGTGTGGAAAACCACAGCAGGGAGCTGGCGGCGCTGGGGACAAGGGCGCTGATCGTGACGGGCAGACATTCCTCCCGGATCAACGGTTCCCTGGATGATGTGAAGAACGCGCTGGAGCGGGAGAAGATCCCCTGTACGGTTTTTGACGAGGTGGAGGAGAATCCTTCCGTGGAAACGGTGAAAAAGGCCGTTTCCCTGGGAATCTCCTTTGGAGCGGATTTTGTGATCGGAGTGGGCGGAGGCTCCCCGATGGACGCGGCGAAGGCGGTGGCGCTTCTGATGGCCAATCCGGGGCGGGATACGGATTTCCTTTATCAGAAGCCGTCCGCGGGAAGCGGCGTGCGTCCGGCGGCTCCGGTGGCGGAGGTGCCTACCACGGCGGGAACGGGTTCGGAGGTCACGCCCTATGCCATCCTGACAAGGAGCGTGCTCCCGGAAATCGTGCTCACCACCGCGCCCGGTGCGGATAAGAGCCATACCTTTCCCCATCTGGAAAGACGGACCAAGCAGAGCATCAGCCATCACATTTTTCCGGCACTGGCGCTGGTGGACATTTCCTACCTGCAGACCGCTTCCAGAAACGGCTGCGTTTATACGGCGGTGGATACGCTGGCCCATCTGATCGAGAGCCACCTGAACGCGAATACCACCGATTACAGCCGGTTTTACAGTGAGATGGGCCTGCGCATCTGGGCGAAGGTGAAGGACAGGCTTCTGCGCTATGAGATCGGGGAGGAGGAGAGGCGGCTTCTGATGAACGCCTGCACGCTGGGCGGCATGGCCATCGCGCACACCGGAACCAGCCTTCCCCACGGGCTGAGCTATCCCGTGACCTGTGAAATGGGCCTTCCGCACGGAAGGGCGGTGGGTATCTTCCTGCCGGGCTTCCTGCGCGGCTATGGAGACAGGGAGGAGGCCATGCGCCTGCTTTCCCTTCTGGAATTCGGAAGCGAGCAGAGCTTTTCGGAATATATCCGTTCCCTTCTCGGCGAGGTATCCGTTCCCGACGAGCTGTGGGAGCGGGATGTGAACGAGCTGCTGGAAAATCCCCGCAAACTGAAAAATTATCCCTTCCAGCTCGACCACGACAGGCTTTGGGCGATGCGGTAAAACAGGATCCGGCTTCCTACAGAAGCCGGATCCCTTCCGTATAAGGCCCGATCTGAATGTTGGCCTCCTCCAGGGTTTCCGCCCGCCTCCCGTCCCGGTACAGGCCGCGGATGGTCACGTCTTTTACGCAGAATTCAGGGCTGTAGCCGGCGATCATGGAGGGCTCCTCGCCGGAGCCGGTCAGAACGTGAATGTTTTCCAGAGTCACATCCTCGATCCGTTTTCCCGGAGCCGGATTGTAGTCCGGGTTGCATTTTACCTGAATATCCAGCAGCTTTCCGTGCTCAAAGGGCTCGATGCGGATGTTGCGGTAAGACACATGGCGGACGGTGTTTTTATCCCCGGCATTGATGGTCATTGCGCCAAGATAGCCGGGCTGGAATTCATGGTGCTCCAGGATATCCACATCCTCATAGAGGATATTTTCGATGAGATCGCCGGGGCCGTCATGATCGCCGTGTGTGCCGATCATCAGAGGATGGGCCACGTCCGCCCAGAGGCAGGTTTTTCTTACGGTGATGTCCCTGCTGTTACCCCGGTTATCCCAGCGGCTGGCATAGACGGCGATGCAGTCATCGGAGGTGCGGAGGAAGCAGTCCTCGATCAGCACCCGGCGGCAGCTCATCAGATCCAGCCCGTCACTCCAGCCCTCGCAGCTGAACGAGCATATGCCGCGCAGGACGATATCCTCACAGTCTCCCGCGTATACGGTATAATGGGGCGGATTGAGAAACATGAGATTTTCCGCCGTGATGTTTCTGCTGTGGCTTAAGCGCAGGCCGTTTGTCCCGCTGAAGCGTTCAAAATGGGACTGGAGGATCATGCCCCGTCCCCGGATGCGGATGTTTTCCGCGTGCTCGCAGATCAGACCGCCCTTGAGGATGGCGCCGCCCTCCAGATAAACGTCGGTGTGGGAGGGCAGATGCCAGAGAAATTCCCCGATGTGATACATGCCAGGCTCGATGTACAGGATCCGGCCCTCCGGCATCCGGGCGAGCTTTTCGTTGATCTCGTCCGAAAGGAAGCAGTCCCGTTCCAGGTTTCCCTTTACCACAAGCACATTTTCGCCGTCCTTTTCAGGGGGCGCATCCATGGGGCGGGCAAAAAGGTGCAGGTTATGGAAGCGTTCTTTGTTGATCTCCACCGCCATGTTCGCGGGGCGGTCCAGAAAGAAGGTGACTCGCTTCGGTTCGATGTCCGGCGTGATTCCAAGAGACAGCGGGCGCACCAGCGCCTGATAGACCGTGTAAAAGCGGGGAAAGGTGATCTCCACCTCCACTCTGCCGCTGAAATCGAAACAGGCCATGGAGGCCTCCCGCACGTCATGCATATCCACCTTTACCCGGAAAGTCGGCACATCTGTCCATTCTCCGCCCTCCGGCCTGACCCGGAGCAGATAGTCATGCTGCAGCGGCGCGCCCGCCGGAACGGGATAGACCCGGAGCTGATTCTCGTGATTCATATTTCTCAGAATTCCTTTCGTTTTTAAAGAAAAAATGTTTTTTGCCTAAAATAATAAAGAATGCGGCGTTTGGCGACAACCCTATGCCTCCGTTTTTTCCTCCGCCTCCTGTACCGTGATCGTCCCGCGCTCCAGGTGCCGGTCCAGAACATGATTGAAAACCACGGCCTGTACGTATACCGGCAGTCCCGCTCCGAAGAGGAGGGGAAGATAGACGAAGAACCAGCAGACGAACAGGGCGGCGGCCTGCAGGAGGATGATAAAAACGGTCCAGCCCGGATTACGGACGGCGAGGAGCAGCGCCATGCGCAGCGCTTCTTTTGTCGTCATTTCAAACCTTGCGGTCACGGCGAAGGACCAGGCTGCCGTCCCCAGAGAAAAGAGCAGCAGGATGATAAAAAGCGTCGCCTGAAGGCGGAAGGCCGGGCCCGCAAGGTAGTAGTAAAGGGCGTTGACGGAAAACAGGAGCTGGGAGATCAGAAAGGGCAGCCAGGTCAGGATTCCCTTTGGAAGATTGTGACGAAAGGCACGGAAAAAGGAAGAAGCGATATAGCCCTCCTGATCCTTTGCAAGCTTCATCATCACCTCCATAAGGGCGGACGATGCGGCCCCCATGGTGATGATCGGAATGCTGCACAGAAACCAGAGCATTCCGGCGTAAAGCATGAGAAGCACCTTATTGATGCCCTGCCAGAGGGCGTTTTCCGGATGGAACAGCTGCATAAGTTTCCTTTCTCCGGCGGATGAGATATTTTTTCTTCCGACTGCCGGAAGCCGTAAAGCGGCAATGCCGCATGGAAAGCGGGGCCTTCCATGCGGCAGCCTGGTTATGAATGTGTTTCCCGTGTTCCGTCTTAAGCGTTCTTTGCATCCAGGAAGGCCTGAATCTGGCTGATCAGCTCCTGACGGATCTCCTCAAGGCCCACGGCCTCCGCCTGCTCATGCCAGGCGTTGATCTTTTCAACCGCCTCATCTGCATCATACATGGAGATGGTGAGCTGAAGCTCGTTGGACAGTGCGGAAACGTTGGCGATCTGGGTTTCCACGTTGGTGGTGTCGAAGGTGAAGCCGGCCAGCGGGCTTAACTGATAGGTAGACGGATCATACATGTATTCGAAGTCTGCCTTCAGCTCAGGATCATTGCTGACGAACTCGCTGAACTTCACATAGGAAGGATTCAGGGTGAGAGAGTAGTTGGGCATGGTGTATTTTTCTTCGTCAGAAATATCGGTGGCCTTGTAGCCGTCCTCACCGACCGCTTCCCAGTCCTCGCCTTCGATTCCGTACTGGAACAGGTCGTTGGCCTCCTGGCTTCCGAACATCCAGTCAAGGAAGTACATAACGGCGTCGATCTTTTCGGACCATTCCGGAACCACAAGCCAGTTGTTGGTCACCATGTCGCAGATGACTGCGCCTTCTTCTTTGTTTCTCTGTGCATCCTCAATAACGTAGAAGCCGAACTCCGCTTCCGGAAGGCGCTCCTGTGCCTCGGTCGCCTTGGATTCATACTCGGTCAGGGTGGAGTAGGTGATGGCGGCTTCCTTCTCTACGGTGTCGGTGGTTCCTCTGTTGGGGCTTAAGTAAGGATTCCATTTGGTACGCTCCACGGTATATTCGGTGATGAAGTCGTACTGATAGCCCTCCGGCATTTTGGAGAACTGATCCTCGGAATCGCCCGCTACGACTGCGTTCAGCACGGTCTTGTTATCATCGCTCAGTCCCACGTAGAACCAGGTCTGGTCGCCCAGAATGTTCACATTGTCCTGCGTGAACACATGATCATGCTTGGCGGAGTAGAACGGGGAATCCAGACGGAAGAAATTGGAAAGGCTCACGCCGATCATGTCGGGTTCGTTTTCAGCAACCGTCTGAACGAAGGCAAACAGGCTTTCCTCATCGGTGATCGGGTCGCAGTTGTATTTCTTGCGCAGATCCTCGCGGTACATGAAGCCTCTGGAATCCTCGTAGTAGGAAGCCAGGTTGATGCCGTAGATTCCGGTCTTGAACGTGCCGTCCTCCTGACGGACATAAGAGGTCATGGCATTCACAAAATCCTCGGAGAAGGCGGATTTCAGTCCGGGGAACTGATCGTTGTTGAAGTAGCCGGACAGATCCGCGAAGTTGCCCTGCTGGATGAAGGTGCTCAGACCGTGCCAGCCGCCGCAGAACATCAGATCATAATCCTCCTGCGCTACCATGGCCATGGTCAGCTTGTCCTTGTAATCGCCGCCCGCCACATAGCTGAAGTTGAGGTGGATCTTGCTCATGATGGGATCGTCCTGGGTCATTTCCTCATATTTTTCCAGAACCTTTTCAATGTTGCGGTACTCGTTCATGACGCGGATGTTGATGGTCGTATCCTCCATCTGGACAGCCGCCTCCTGCGCTTCCGTTTCCCCGGAAGCGTCATCCGCCGCTGCGTCGGTTTGCGCAGAGGCGGAGTCCGATGCTGCGCTCTGGGAGCTTTCCGCGGCTCCCCCGGTCTGCTGGCTGCTTCCGCAGGCTGCGAGGGAAGCGGTCATGATTCCCGCAAGCAGCAGGGATGCTGCCTTTGTGAGTAAAGATCTTCTTTTCATTTCTTCCTCCTTTTTCGCCGCTTAAGGCGGCATGAATTCAAATGATGTATTTGAAGCTGTAACGCCTCAGCCCTTGATCGCTCCCACCGTAAGGCCGCTGGTGAAATACTTCTGCACGTAAGGGTACAGGAGAACGATCGGGCCGATGGCGACCACAGTGGTGGCCATCCGCAGAGAGTTTGTCGGCAGGTCGCCCACCGACATGCCTGTGGTACGCGCCATTTCGCGCATCGCATCCGCGTTGCGCAGCATCCGCATCAGAAGATACTGTAGCGGGAAAAGATTGGCGTCTTCGATATAGAGCATGGCGTTGAACCACTGGTTCCAGTAGCCGAGCGCGTAGAAAAGGCTCAGCGTCGCGATGCCCGGAACGGACACCGGAAGGATGATCTTGCGCAGGATCTGGATATCGTTCGCGCCGTCCACGTAGGCGGATTCCGAAAGCTCATGGGGGATCCCGGCGAAGAAATTCCGCATCAGGAACATGTTCCATGCGCTGAACGCCACGGGAAGGATGAGCACGAAGATGTTGTTCTTCATATCCAGCGTTTTGCTGATCAGCAGGTAGGTGGGCACCAGTCCGCCGCCGAACAGCATGGTAAAATAGACGAAAAAGGTGATGGCGTTCCGGAATTTGATCTTCTTTAAGGAAAGCGGATACGCCATGGTGATCGTCAGCAGCATGCTGAACAGCGTACCGGCCGCCGTGGTGAAGATGGTTACGCCATAGGCCTTGAAGATCTGGCTGTCTCCCAGCACCATTTTGTAGGCCTGGAGCGTGAAATCCTTCGGAATGATGGGAAAGCCGTAGGTGGCAAAATTGGATTCTGTCTCAAAGCTGCTGCCCAGGATGATGGCAAAGGGGAACAGACAGTAGATGCAGAACAGAGCGGCGATGGCATATACCACGATCTCAAACAGGATCTCGCCTCCGGATTTCCGGATCCGTCTGCCGGTGGGTTTGATTTTGTTTTTTTTCATCATAATCCTCATTCCGGAGCGTGCGGCGGGGCGCACTTCTCCATTTCAAAAGCTTCTGCGTTCCGGGTATCTCAGCGGTCAGAAGATCGCGGCGTCCGGCTCGATTCTTTTCGTGATCTGGTTGGTGGTAAATACCAGGATGAGACCTACCACAGACTGGAACAGGCTGGTCGCGGTGCTCATTCCCAGGTTATTGAGCTGACGCAGAGCGCGGTAAACAAAGGTATCGATCACATCCGTGGTCGGATAGAGCTGCGCGTTGTCGCCGACCAGCGCGTAGATCATGCCGAAGTCTCCGGCGAAGATCTTTCCGATCCCCATGATGGTCAGCATGATGGCCGTTACCTTGAGGAGCGGTAGCGTGATCTTCGTGATCTGCTGCAGCCTTGTGGCTCCGTCCACCTTCGCGGCCTCATACATTTCCTGATCGAAGCCCGTTATGGCGGCTACGTAAACGATGGTTCCGTAACCGGCGCCCTGCCAGATGCGCAGAAGCACCAGGATCAGCGGCCACCAGGCCGCGTTTGTATAGAATTCCGGGCTGGTTCCCGTAGCGTCCGTGATCCATCTGGTGACCATTCCGCTGCTTCCGATGATGCCGCTTAAAAACATGGCAACCACCGTCCACGAAACGAAATGAGGGAAAATGGCGATGGTCTGAACCACCTTGTTATAGACCTTGTGCTTGATCTCCACAAATACCAGCGCCAGCAGGATGGACAGAAGCGTGGAACTGGCAAGAAACAGGATGTTCAGAAAGACCGTATTGAAAAAGACCCTTCCGATCCCGTTGTAATTAAACAGGAACTGAAAATTTTCCATCCCTACCCAAGGGCTTCCCCATATGCCGTCCTTGTAGCTGAAACGCTTGAAGGCGATCAAAACGCCGTACATGGGGTAATAACAGAAGACAAGTACCCAGATGATGGAGGGAACCGTCATCAGATACAGAAGCCTGTTTTTCCACAGCTCGGACAATCCTCCCCGGAAGCCGAGGTGCTCTTTATAAGGCTTTGCTTTGTTTGCTCCGGGCCTGCCTTTTCCCGGAGGCTTGACATTGGAACGATCCGCACGGAGCGGAGCTTTTTGCTGCTTCACGATCTGACCTCCTCATTCTGCCGCGCCGGGCGGCGTCTGATTCATATGTATCCTTTGTCCGGATGCCTTTATCATAGAGGACGGCAGGGGAGGAACCAATATTAAAAAAACGGGATTTTGGGTAATTTTCGATTGTGCGGGGAGAGGAGCCTGAAGCAGGGGAAGGCATATTCGTTACGAGCATTGAAATCTGCTCCGGGTGTTTATATAATAGAGGAAGAAAATGCGTAAGATAATACGCAAGATAACAGAGGTTCTTGAGAGAAAACAGATCATGACCGGAAAAGATATTTTAAAAACATACTTTTATCAGTTGGACAAAACATATATGGCCGCTTTTTTAGCGATAAGCGGCCTTCTGACAGAGAGCCTGAGTCTGCTGTATCCCGGAATTCTGGGACGGATTCTGGATGTCATTACGATACAGAAGGACAGCGGGCTTTTTACATTCCTGTGTCTGGCTTATGTTGTTGTTTTCCTGGCCGATAAGTTTCTTTGCGTGGGAGAAGAATGGCTCAGGCTGAGAACCAGAAGGGCCATGGAGCTGTCTGTAAAAAAGAAAATGCTGAAGAGTATGCTGCTGTCAAAGCCGGGGACCGGGGATATGGAAGCGGGGAAAGCCTCGGAGCTTCTGCTGGATGGAACGAAAAGCGTTATTCTTTATTTTGAAACAGGCGTTGATTTTATCAAAAATATCATAAAGATTCTGTTCGTTCTCATCATCATGCTGAATATTGACTGGCGCATATTTGCCGGGGCGGTGGTCCTGCTTCCCGCCTATGCCGGCCTTTCCTGGCGAACGGGAAAAAGGGTAAAGGAGAAGGGGGAGGAAAAAGAGAAAGAATACCAGGGCTTCCGGAGCTGGTTTGTAGAGGTTCTGGCGGGAATGCAGACGATCAGGAAATATGATATGCAGGGAAAGATAAAGCGTCTTACCCGGGAAAGGGAGCGGTCATACATAGATAAAACCCGCCGGTTTCTGCTGGCTGATCTGCGGGCCGAATTCATGACCCAGCTATTCATGCAGTTTCTGAATTTCTTTCTGTATATCCTGTCGGCCTGCTTTATCACCCAGGGGCGTCTTACCATAGGAAGCTATGTGATGATCTTTGAGTATTACTATGTGATGCAGAGCAGTATTGTAAAAATGGGCGCCCTGTACAGGCAGGCGCATGAAAAGAGCAGCCTTATGCGCCAGATGACATCTTTTCTGAATCAGATGTCCGCTCCTGCGGCAAAGGGCCTTTGCGAGGGGATTGACGGAAGGATCGAATGCAGAAATGTAAATTTCAGCTATCCGGGAGAGAAAAGGCTTCTGGACGGCTGCAGCTTTTGTATCGAAAGCGGAGAAGAAGCGGCGGTTTCCGCGGAAAGCGGGGCCGGGAAAAGTACGCTGTTGAAGGTGATCGCGGGAATATACGAAGCGGAAGGCGGAGCTGTTTACCTGGGAAAGCACAGGATCGAGGAATATGATCCGGAATATCTGAGATCAAAAGTCATCTATTTTGTACAGGAAAAAATCCTTTTGTACGACACGCTGAAGGAAAATGTCGCGCTGGGGAAAACATTTTCGGACGAAAGAATCTGGCGAGTTCTGGAAAAGGTCGGTCTGGCGGATGTGGTGAAAAAGCTGCCGCAAGAACTGGATACAAGGATCGAAGGCCAAAATTCCTGCCTCTCGGAGGGAGAGTATCATCGCCTTAATTTTGCCCGGGTCCTTCTTATGGCCCCCCGGATCCTGATCATAGACGAGGGGACCATTTCCCTGGATGTGGAGGCGGAGAAAGAGATCCGGAAATTATTAAAGAAGGAGCTTGCCGGCGTGACAATACTGTTTGTGACGCATCGAAAGGAAAGCATCCATGGCGCAGAAAGGATTCTGTATCTGAACAAAGGAAGAATCAATGAGAAAAACTACCGCTAAAATCTTTTCTCCATTCCATCTTCATACCCCCGTTGGGAGATACCGCGCACCGGGATTTCCGGCCTATTGCGTGCTGGAGACGGCGGCGCTGCTCCTTCTGCTCGGCGCGGATATTTTAAGCCCTTTTTTCTATAAGGAATTTATTGACAGGGTACTGCTGAACGGGGAGCTGGACAGGCTGTTTCCCATCTGTGCGCTGATGCTCGGGCTGTTTGCCGCAAGATATGCGGTCCGTTTAATCAAGCTGAAAACGGAAATGAAGTATGAATTTTCCGTACAGGCGGAGATTCGCGGCCGCCTGTTTGACAGCTATGCCGGTTACAGCGTTCCGGACCGCGAGGGGGAATATTTAAAGCTCTATGACGAATATGCGCGTAAGCTCAGCGAAGGCTTCCGGAAATACAGAATGGAGCCGCTCTCCTGTGCGCTGACCGTGCTGGTCCTGGGAATTATTTCAATCTGCATTGATCTGCAGCTTTTTTTGATCAGCATTCTTGCGATCGCAGCCTCCTTCACCATCAACCATATCTGCGCGGAAAGGATTCATGGAAACAGCGAGGGGTACAGAAGGGTGAAGGCGGAGAATGACAGCTGGATCCTTTCTCTTTTGCAGAATCTGTCGGGGATACGGGGACTTGGCCGTGCTGATGAGCTGACGGACAGATACGGCAGGCTGGAGGAAGCGGTTTTTTCTTCCTATGCAAGGGAACGTAAGATTTTGTGCGGCGTTTCCGTTTTGCAGGACTTCAATTATCGTTTTCTGCTGGAAATGGTCCTGTATTTTTACGGAGGCTATCTGATTTTAAATGACCGGCTTCTTTTGGGGACATTTATGGCCTTTCTCTCTTATTACAAAAAAATTTACCGGAATGTGAAGCTGCTTGGGGACAGAAAGATAGCCTGTAAAAAAGAAGCGCCCTGGCTTGAAAGCGTAACCGAAGCGGCGGAAAAGGCCGCAGAGCCTGAAGCGAAGAAGACACCCGGAAAAATGGAATCCATACATGAAGCGGTCGGGGAAGAACTGCACATCTGTGGTGATTATTATCCATACGGAAAGGAAGAGAACATATTTCATCTGTCCGTTGAGGACGTCCGGATCAAAAAAGGGAGCAGAATAGCCGTCGTTGGGGAAAGCGGATGCGGAAAGACATCCTTTGCGAAGCTGATTTGTGGACTTTATGAGCGGTGCGGCTGCTTTTATGTGGAAAAGGAGCCTTATTTCTTCGACCTTTCAGTGATGGATAATCTGCTTCTGGTGGATGAAGATCGCGAGAAAGCGAAACGGTATTTAAGGCTGTGCTTTTCGCCGGAGGAAATAGAAGAGCTGAAAATGCTCCGTGCGGACAAGAAGATCGGAGAAGGCGGATGCCGGCTTTCCGGAGGCCAGAGGGAGCGGCTGAACATGGTGCGCGTTCTTCTGAAAAGCCCTTCGCTGATCGTCTGGGATGAAGCGACGGCACAGATGGATGCGGAGGTGGAAAAGAAAATGTATGAAATGATCCGTGCAGAGCTGCCTGAAAGCACCCATATCTTTATCTCTCATAAAAAAGAGGTTTTGGCGTATGTGGATGAAGTGATCTGCGCAGAAAACGGCAGGGTCCGGATGGGAGGATCGTGCCGCTGAAGGTGAGCTCTACGATATTTCCCGGCACAGAATTCCATTTTATCATGGCAGAGATAAGAACGTTTGTATCAATCACAGCATAATATTTCATTCTGCCGCCTTTCTTGCGGCAGAAATCTCCGCATTGATCTCGTCAAGGGTCATGTTTGATATTCCATTTTCCTCAGCGATCCGGCTGGCCGCCTTCATTGCCGATATGGCTCTGGATTCCGATTGATCATCAAGCTTCATAGAAAAGGGGATGCCGTTTTCCTGAACCAGTCTGGATATGCACATACGCAGATAGGTCGATAAGTCTATACCAAGCTTTTCGCAGATGCTTGCGGCTTTTACTCTGGATGATTCTTCCGCACGGAAAGAATACCAGCTCCTGTGCATATCACACCGTGACATCCGGATCCCTTGACTTCCTTTCCCTAAATGCATATAATGTACTTAAACAATAAGTACAATGCGTACAATAAAAATGAGGTGGCAGAGCGTGGAGATCATTATCAGCAATAATGCCGGCAAGCCGATCTATGAGCAGATCACATCGCAGATGAAAGCCATGATCATGAGCGGTGAGCTGCAGGCAGGAGATCCGATCCCGTCAATGCGCGCCCTGGCGAAATCCATTCATGTGAGCGTCATTACGGTCCAAAAGGCTTATGAGGAGCTGCAGAGAGACGGTTTTATCGAAACCGGCGTGGGCAGAGGAAGCTTTGTATCTGCCCGAAATAAGGAGTTTTATCAGGAGGAGCAGCAGCGTATGGCGGAGGAGCATCTGCAGGCGGCCGCAGAGATCGGGCGCGTCAGCAATATTCCGCTCGCGAAGCTGACGGAACTGCTGGAAATGTTCTATCAGGAGGATGAATGAGGATGAAGAATATTCTGGAACTGAACCGGGTTTCAAAGGCTTATCAGAAATCCGGCTTTGCCCTGGACAACATATCCTTTTCGCTCCCCTATGGCTCCGTCATGGGGTTCGTGGGGGAAAACGGGGCGGGGAAAACGACGACGATAGGCTGTATTCTCAATACGCTCAGACGGGACAGCGGGACTGTCAGTATATTTGGAAAGGAAATGCTTGACGATGATGTGGAGATCCGGGAAAGGATCGGCGTTGTGTATGACGGAGACAATTTTCCCGGCTATCTGACCGTAGAGCAGCTTGCCGGGATCATGCAGGGCCTGTATCGAAATTGGGATCAGTCCTTATTTCAGAAGTATCTGAAGGATTTCCATCTGCCGGCCGGGCAGAAAATAAAGAATTATTCCAGAGGAATGACCATGCAGCTCGCCATTTCCGCCGCTCTGTCACACCATCCGCAGCTTCTGATCCTGGATGAGGCTACCAGCGGCCTGGATCCGGTCATGCGGGACGAGATCCTGGATCTGTTTCTTGGTTTTGTGCAGGAGGAGGATCATTCCATTCTGCTTTCCTCCCATATTACGAGCGACCTGGAAAAAATCGCCGACCACATCACGCTGATCCACGGCGGGAAGCTCATCATGACTGCACCGAAGGATGAGCTGATCTACGATTATGCTGTGATGCGCTGCGGTGAAGCTCAGTTTCAGGCTCTGGCGCCCGAGGACATTCTGGCCTTTCGCAGAAGGGATTTCCAGATCGACGTATTGACTGCCGACGGGAAAAAAGCGCGCAGGAAGTACGGAAAAATGGTCATCGACCATGCTTCGCTTGATGAGATCATGCTGCTGCTGGTAAAGGGGGAGAGGGTATGAGCGGACTTTTGAAAAACAATTTTTATACAGCCCTGTCAAACGCCAGGATTTTTCTGGCGGTCATGCTTTTTATGAGCGTCTGCGTCGTGTGGAGCAATGACGCGCAGGCATTCGTCATGGGGTATATGCTTCTTGGAATGACAGGTTTTTCCGTCATCCCGATGGCGGGTATACGAAAGGAAAGCGCATCCAGATGGAGCAGGTACAAATTGACCGCGCCGGTCAAACGGAAGGATATCGTAAAAAGCTATTATGTAAGCCAGCTTTTGTGGCTCTCTGCCGGTGTGCTCCTTACGGGAATGGGCGTTGGCCTGTCCATATTGCTGCACGGCGTGCCGTTTGACAGAAACATTGATATTCTGATGCTGTTTGCCGTGGGAACAGGGCTCAGCCTGTTTGCCGGAGCGGTGTTTTTTCCTCTCTATTGCTTCTGGGGAGAAGAACGAAGTGAAATCGCGCTGGCGTTCAGCCTTCTCGGCGCGGCCGGCCTGCTGGCATGGCTCACGGCCGGGATCAACAGTCTGTTTGGCCCGCACATGAGCACGGCGCAGATCATTTTGGGAGCGGCGATGGTCTTTGTCTGCGCTCTGCTCACCTTCTTCTTATCCTGTCCATTAACGGCTTTCCTGTTTCAAAGAAAAGAGTTTTAAGGAGAAAATGCGTCCCGATGCGGCGCCGGTACGGATGCGTCCCGGCCTTTCCGTTTATGCTTCCGCCCTCCAGGCGCGAAGCTGCCTCTGCATGTCGTCCATATATTCCGCAAAGCCCGCCTGCTCGAGCGCGTCGAGGGTTTCCGCAAGCCCTTCCCGGATATCCTCATAATAGCCGCAGACGAGAGGCTGAAAATATTTCAGCTCCGCTGTGTCAAGCTGCTGGGCCGCAGCCGCGTCGATGAGGAAGGTGAAGCCGTCCAGCGGATGCGGGGCCGCGGTTTTGGCAAGCTCCTCCTTCCAGGCGGAAAGCTTTTCCTCCACGTCCCGGTGCCACTGCTCGTTTAAAGGCATCGCCTCATAGCTCATCAGGTCGTCGGTGCAGACCGTCCAGCCGAACTGGCTGGAGCCGGGGATCCCGTCGTAGCTGATGTATTCCCCCTCCCGTCGGTAATGGATGCCCTCCGCCCCGTATTTGATCAGATCATAATAACGCTGGTCGGTGTGGATCTTTTCCAGCAGAAGGACGGCCTTTTTCGGGTCGCTGGTCTTGGAGGAAACGGAGACCACGGAGGCGGAGGCGAGGGAGCCGATGTACCATTCCTCGTTCCCGCCCGTATAGGGGAAAAAGCCGTACTCCCATTCCGGATGGGCTTTCGTCAGGTCAGGGATGTAGGAGGTGGAAATGGACCAGTCCGGCACGTTCGTCTCACAGGGCTTTAAGTCGGCCATCATCATTTCCCTTCCACGGCTTCCCTCATTGTCCGACAGGGCGAGCAGATTGGGCTCCAGGATCCCGTCTCTTCTCCATTTGACGAGATATTTCAGCACCGTGGCAAATTCCGGGGTCTCCAGGCGGCTTATGAGGGTGTCGGGATCGTCCGCCTGCACCACCACGAAGGGCGTTTCCATCATGCTTTCCACCTCCAGATACTTTCCCCGGCTGACCAACAGCCAGAGGGACTGCCAGATCCGGTTGTCGGTGATCAGAGGCTGATCCTGATAGCGTTCCTCCTGTTTTGCCCGGTAGAGGTAATCCTCCATGGCGTCCAGGCTGTCGATCGGCCCAAGTCCCCATTCCTTCCGAAGATCCTCCCGGTAAAAAAAGCCCTCGTTGACCGAGGCGATCTCGCCCATGCTGAACTGGGGCAGGCCGTACAGGCCGCCGTCGATCTCGCAGTCTGAGAGAGCGGTTTCGCTGTAGGTGGTATAGTGCTCCTTCAGGGCGGGCGCCAGATACAGATATTCGTTCAGATCCAGAAAGGCGTTCTTGCTCACCAGCGTGCGGTAATCGGAAAAAACGCCGCCGGAAATGAAATCATATTCCCCTGAGGCGGTTGCGATATTAATCTGCTTGCGCTCGTTTCCCCAGGGGACGAATTCAAAGCGGAGCGTGCAGGAAAGCTCCGGTACGGTCAGGGCGTCAAGCTGGGCGTAGATCTCATCCAGACCTGTATCCGGCGGCGTTCCCACGATCAGAGCCTTAAAGTTGACCACCCCGTCCGGCGCCTGCGACAGCTGCGCCGCCTGCTCCTCAGACGCGCACCCGGAACAGAGGCACAGGCAGAGCAGGAGAAGCAGGGCGCAAAAAGAAGCCGGAAGGAGGCAAAGATACGACAGCGTCCGTTTCACAATAGTTTTCAAACCTGTACCTCCGTTTCCTCTCTGCGGGCGGGAACGGTGATGATGACGCAGGTTCCCATGCCCGGCGAGCTTTCGATCTGTATGGGGATCTCCTCCCCATAGAACAGCCGAAGGCGCTTTTCAATGTTGTCCATGCCGTAATGGCTCCCGGTGGAGGAGGATCTGGCCTCCCCGGTGACCATCCCGACGCCGTCGTCCGTTACGCTCAGCGTGATCCTGCCGTCCTCCTCCCAGCCGCTCAGAGTGACCGTTCCCCTGGCGTCCTCCTTCTGGCTGATCCCATGTATGATGGCGTTTTCCAGGAAGGGCTGGAGGGTGATCTTGGGGATCAGGCAGTCCAGCACCGCCTCATCCACCTCCGTGGTATACAGGATGCGGCCCTTATAGCGCCGTCTCTGAATCTCCATATAGGCGTCGCACATTTTCACCTCATCCGCAATGGTGACGATATCGTGCCCCTTGCTCAGGGTGAGACGGTAAAAACGGGACATGGCCTGCACCACGCTTCGGACGTTTGCCGTTTCGTTCTTCTGCGCCATCCAGTTGATCATGTCCAGGGTATTATATAGAAAATGGGGATTGATCTGGGACTGCAGGGCCTTCAGCTCCGCGCCTGTTTTTTCCTGGCCGAGCGCGTACTGCTCCCGCATCAGCTCGTCCACCTTATCCACCATTTCATTATAATAGGTGACGAGCTGGCCGATCTCATCCTGATATTCCTGAACCACGTTGATGCGGCGGATCTCCCCTTTTTTGACCAGAAGCATCTGCTCCTTGAGCATCTGCAGCCTGGACAGGATGGAGCGCGTCAGGGGAAGGAAGGACAGCGCGATGAAAATACAGACGGCGCCGAACATGAGCCAGATCCGGGAGCTGATCAGATCGATCTCCTGCTGGATGCTCCTGAGAGGAACCAGGGACACCAGATAGAGCCCGGATTTGTCCAGCAGGCTGCTTCTGACCATGTAGGGAGTCTGGCCGATCTTTCTTTTATAAAAAGTCTGATCCCCCGGCATGCGGTATTCCGGCGCCAGCCGCACCAGCTCCTCCTCCGGCCGGTTTGCGGCGATCAGGCTGCCGGAGGCCGTTTCCAGATAAAGGATCTGATCCGGAGAAGCCCCGATCAGCAGATCCTCCAGGAGACTGCGTTCCAGAGAGACGGAGAGCACTCCTGTGGACCGGCTGTAGTCGTCCGGATCCCAGATGGCCCTGGTGATGGCGACGAAGGAATCGTTGGAATCATACCAGTCCTCCTGGAAGCTGACCCAGGTGGGCTTACCGTTGTTTTCCTCAAGCTGACGGTACCAGTCGGTCTGGCGCGCGGCCTCCAGGGAGCGGTAGCGGCCGCTGCTGTCGTTGACCACGGGGAAGGAATCGTCGATGTAAAAAATGATATGGTTGCTGTCAAACGACATTTCCATGACGTAGACGTAGGAGCTCATATTTTCAAACATGACGAGCTGATCCGCCAGCGCTTCCTCCTGGGCCAGCGTCAGATCCAGATTTACCATATCGTTTACCGCAAGAAGGGTGGAAATGTTGTGCATCCGGGACAGCTTGTCCTCCACCACCTGGCTGACCTGGACATAGCCCTGATTGAGGGCGTACATCTGGCTTTCCTGGGACTGCCTGCGGATCTCCGATACGGAAAAGGTGAGCACCAGGCTCAGCGGGAGAAAGGCGATCAGGCAGATCAGGAGAAGGATCTTTCTGTTCAGGGGAAGATTGCGGAACCACCGGGTTACATTCCGGCGGTCTGAGGCCCCCGTTTTCTCCGGGACGGGAAGCCTGGGCGGGACAGATTTTTTTCGCATGGGCCTTTTATTTTCCTCCCTCATTTTCCTTCCGGTATTCCAGCGGAGACATGCCGGTGGCGTCGCGGAATACCTTGGCAAAATAGTTGGCGTTGGCATAGCCGCACTGCTCCGCGATCTCAGCCACCCGGTCATAGCCCTGATCGAGCAGCCTCTTCGCCATATCCAGCCGGTAGGCGCTCAGATACTGCTTGAGCGTTACCTTCAGCTCCTGTCGGAACAGGACGTTCAGATAGGCGGGAGAGAGGCGGAACTGTTCGGCGATGGTGGTCACGCTCAGAGACGCGTCGCTGTAATGACGGGCGATATAGTCCTGCACGCCGCGGATGACGCGGTTATGGCCGGACTGCTCCCTGCGCCTGCTTTCCAGATGCGTCATCAGCGGCCGGACAAAGCCGGAAAGCTCCGTCAGATTTTTTAACTCCAGAAGATAAGGCTGGATCTGCTCTTCCTTCAGGATCTGAGGGCAGACGCCGTAAAGCTCCGGGAATCTGCGGTAAACGGCCGTCATCAGGGAGGTCATCAGAGAGTAGACCTGTTCCTTCTTATAATACCTCTTATCCCTCAGCTGCGTAAACAGATTTTCAAACCATTCGCACAGGCCGTCCGGCCGCTCCGAAAGCACGTGGAGAAATTCCCCGTAGATGCCCGGATCCACCACGCTGTGCTGCAGGATTCCTTCGTCGATCTGGAAAAGACGCCTGTCGTCCTGATAAAAGGCGCAGTTGATGGCGGCACAGGCCGTCCGGTAGCTGTTGTAGACCGCCTTGTAATCCCGCACCTCCATGCCCGCGCCGAGCCGGCAGCCGTCGAAGAGCTCCAGAATCCGCCGGAAGGCGGAGGAAAGGCGGTACTGCTCCTTTTCCGGAAAGGCGGCGAGAAGCTCCACCCTGTCCTTTTCCGGAGAAAAGCCGATCAGGCGGCAGGACAGGCAGTCCGCCAGCTTTTCCTGCAGCCCTTCTGCCAGCTTTTCCGGCCGCTCCTCCCCGTTTCCCGGAAGAAGGATCAGGCAGACGTAATGATGGGCATGCAGAGGAAAGCCGGTCTCAGCAGCCAGCTTTTCCACCGTCATCCGGTCCGGCTCCTTGCTCGTAAGAAGGCGGAACAGCTTCTGCTGCTGGAGCTGCCTTCCGGTCTGGGCCGCCTCCCTGGAGCGCTGCAGCGTGCGGATCTCCGCAGCCGCCTTATTCAGCGCTTCCTGCACCACCTCCAGATCAATGGGCTTTTCGATATAATCCACGGCGGACAGCCGGATGGCGCTTTTCAGATATTCGATCTCCATATATCCGCTCATGAAAATGATGCGGCTGTCCGGATTTTCCCGCATCAGCCGGTCTGCGAATGCAATGCCGTCCATCTGGGGCATCCTGATATCCGTCAGCACGATATCAGGGCGGAACCACCCGGCGATCTTGAGCGCCTCCGCCCCGTTGACCGCCTGCATGATCTCGTCGATCCCGTACTCCTGCCAGGGAATGCTTTCGATCAGCCCCTCCCTCGTATAATCCTCGTCGTCTGCGATCAGTATTTTCATAACGAACGGTATCCCCCTGCTTTTCATCGGTAAGGCATGAATGCCTCCATATTTTATATCATAATCCAAAAACAGAGGGGGAGAAAATAGCAATAAAGCTGGAAAACGGATACTTTTTGAAGATCGCGCCGCCTCGCTTGTCTTACCCCTGTAAATATGTTACAATTCTGCAAAGAAAAGCTTCCCGCGGGATCTCGTGCAGAGGCCCCGCGCGGACAGGCGGAACCTGAGAAAAACACCGGCAGAAAGGAATCAGAGTATGATCAACACACTTGTGGAAAAAATTCAGAAAACCAACGCTCCCATCGTGGTGGGGCTGGATCCCATGCTGAAATACATCCCGGAGCAGATCCGGAAAAAGGCCTATGAGGAATACGGAGAGACCCTCAAGGGGGCGGCGGAGGCCATCTGGCAGTTCAATAAGGGGATCGTGGACGCGACGGCGGATCTGATCCCGGCGGTGAAGCCGCAGATCGCCATGTACGAGCAGTTCGGCGTGGAGGGTCTGATCTCCTATCAGAAAACCGTGGACTACTGTAAGCAGAAAGGTCTTGTGGTGATCGGCGACATCAAGAGGGGCGATATCGGCTCCACCTCCGAGGCCTACGCGGTGGGCCACCTGGGAAGGGTGCAGGTGGGAGAGAACAGCCTCCCCGCCTTCAACGAGGATTTTGCGACCGTCAATCCCTACCTTGGCTCCGATGGGGTGAAGCCCTTCCTGAAGGTGTGTAAGGAGGAGCATAAGGGCATCTTCGTTCTGGTGAAAACCTCCAATCCCAGCAGCGGCGAATTTCAGGACCGCCTGATCGACGGAAGGCCCCTGTATGAGCTGGTCGGTGAAAAGGTGACCGAGTGGGGAGAA
The DNA here is from genome assembly GCA_019119595.1 of Candidatus Eisenbergiella merdavium. Lineage (GTDB taxonomy): Bacteria > Bacillota > Clostridia > Lachnospirales > Lachnospiraceae > Eisenbergiella > Eisenbergiella merdavium. The sequence continues at coordinate 56,381 of DWWS01000054.1, forward strand.
GAGGTGATGGGCTGCTCCTACAGCTACGTGGGAGCCGTGTTCGGAGCCACCTATCCGGAAATGGTGCCCGTGATGAGAAAGCTGATGCCCAAGACCTATTTCCTGGTTCCCGGCTACGGCGCGCAGGGAGCAAAGGGCGCGGATCTGGTGAACTTCTTCAATCCGGACGGGCTCGGCGCCATCGTCAACTCCTCCAGAGGGATCATCGCGGCCTGGCAGCAGGAGAAATACGCCGGTTTCGGCCCGGACTGCTACGCGGACGCGTCCAGACAGGCGGTAAAGGACATGATCGAGGATATTTCCGGAGCGCTTGGCGCTGCGAAGAAGGGAATCTGAAGGGAATCTGAAAGAAAACTGGAAGGAAGCTGAGCTGCCCAAAGCGGCTCAGCACAGCTCAGAATTGCTCTGAAAAAAGACAGAAATACGGAGGTTTGAAGCATATGGAACAGTACAAGCAGGAATTTATTGATTTTATGATCGAATCCGACGTCCTCAAATTCGGGGACTTCACCTTAAAGAGCGGAAGAAAGTCGCCCTTTTTCATGAACGCCGGAGCCTATGTGACGGGAACCCAGTTGAGAAAGCTGGGAGAATACTACGCGAAGGCCATCCACGACAACTACGGCCTGGACTTTGACGTCCTTTTCGGGCCCGCCTACAAGGGGATCCCCCTTTCCGTGGCCACCACCATGGCGATCAGCGAGCTGTACGGAAAGGACGTGCGCTACTGCTCCAACCGCAAGGAGGTCAAGGATCACGGAGATACGGGAATCCTTCTGGGAAGCGGCCTGAAGGACGGAGACCGGGTGATGATCATCGAGGACGTGACCACCTCCGGCAAGTCCATCGAGGAGACCTTCCCCATCCTCCGGGCGCAGGCGGACGTTCAGATCAAGGGTCTGATCGTGTCCCTGAACCGCTGCGAGAGAGGAAAGAGCGAAAAGCCGGTGACCGCCCTTGAGGAGATCCGCGAGCTGTACGGCTTCCCCACCGCCGCCATCGTGACCATGGAGGAAGTGGTGGAATACCTGTATAACAGACCCCATAACGGGAAGATTATCATTGACGATCAGATGAAGGCGTCCATCGACGCCTATTACGCACAGTACGGCGTGGGTAAGCAGTAAAACGCTTCGGCATGGAGGAAAATATGGAAGAAAAGCTTTATAAAACAATGGGAGGCTCCGGCGCGCTCAATATCGCGGTGGGGGTTGTGGTTCTGGTGACGGGGATCGTGAGCGGCACCCTGCTGATCATCGGCGGGGCGAAGCTTCTTGCTGGAAAGTCAAAGATTCTGTTCTGAGGGCCGGGAAGGCGACCGGGGAGAGAAGAAGAACGGAGGGAAAGGAGCCTGTCCATGGGCCGCAAATATATTTTTACAGATAAGCATGAAACAAAGAAGGGTGTCATGTCCACAGTGCTGGGCGTCCTGTCGCTTACGTCCATCGTGCTGGCGATCTATGGCACCTTTCAGAATCAGGGGGTAGCTCTGGTGAAATACGGGGCGGCGGTGCTGTTCGCCCTGCTGTTCGCGCTGGCCGGGCTTGTGCTGGGGATCCTGTCCAGAATGGTGCAGGATCGCTTTTATTTTTTCTCCTATGTCGGAATGGCGCTGAACGGGTTGGCGCTTGTCAGCATTGGCTTTATCGTTTATGCAGGAGTATATGGACTATGAAAACAGAGAATATGAAAACGGAAGAGCTTCTGGAGCGGCTTTCGCTCGGGCGGGAGCGGCTCAGCCAGATTCCGCAGGAGGCGCGCCTTGTGCCAAAAGGGGCGCTTCCGGAACAGGAAAAGCAGGAAGAAGACGTAGACAGCGAGAAGAGCTCAGGCAGCGCATCCGGCAGCGCCTTCGGCGATTATTTTGCCAGAACGGCGGAGATCCTCCTGATGTTTTTGGAGGAATATGATTTCATCGCGGACGGCGGGCTGCAGTGGGCATCCCTTGAGGAGCTTGCCGAAAGGAACCGGCGGCTCTATTCGGATGTGCTTCCCGGAAGCTATGAAAAAAGCTATGCCAATCCCGCGTTTGCCGTGGCAGAGCTGGGAAAGGATTTCGGACAGATGCTCTCCTTCCTTGCGGCGGAGGAACGCAGCCTGATCGCCTTCGCGTTCGAGCAGGATGTGCAGTCCATGGTGATCCGGCTGGAGCTGTTCCTGGAGATCTACCAGATGTTTGTCTGCGCCGGGGAGGAGGGCGCTCTGCCCGATCCCGCTCAGGTGAAGGAGACCCTGTACTGGTTTGCCAGCGATTATTCGGAGATCATGCTGGAAAAAAACATGCGCGCCACCTTTGACTGGAAGGAGGATTTCGCGCTTGGCATCATCATGGACAGCGACCTGAACGATCTGCGCTATCTGTACCGTTTCGGAGAATATATTTCGGAAAACGAGCTGCGCATGGCCCGTTATCTGAACAGCCTCCCGGAGGAAAAGATCGCCCTGATGGCGGACACCTATACGGAAGGCTACCGGATCGGCTTCGCGGTAACGGGCAAGGATATCACGAAAAAGAAATCCGTGAACATCCGCTATTTTCTTGGCTTTGAACGGGTGGTGCGCCGGGCGGTGGAGAATTTCCGCAGGATCGGGCTGGAATCCGTAATCTACCGGGCGCCCCAGAGCGTCCTGGAGGGACGGAAGCTGGGAAAGAACGGCTATTTCGGAGCCATTGCCAACAAGCAGTTTGAATTTGACCATGAGTACGATATGGCTCTTTTTTATGACAAACGGTACGTGAACCACCGTCTGGAGAATTACCGCAGCGCCCTGGAAAGCGTGAAGGAGCTGGCCGCGGTGCACGGAGGCCCCGCCGTCATCGAGTGCTTCGGGGAGAATCCCTTTGCGCCGGAGACGAAGGAGGAAAATCTGCGTCTGAATGAGGAGCAGCAGAAGCTTTCTGTTTTCTTCCAGTCGAAGGCTGGCGCGCTGATGAACGAGTATGTGAAGGGCGAGGAGAGAAGCTTTACCATCATCGCCTTTCCCGTGCCGGAGATCGGGGAGAATTTTGAAGAGATCTTCGACGGCGTTCTCAAGCTGAACACGCTGGATTATCAGCTCTATCAGGGCATCCAGCAGAAGCTGATCGACGCGCTGGATCAGGCCCGCTATGTGCGCGTGAAGGGAATGGGTGAAAACCGCACCGACCTTCGCATCGCCCTGCATGAGCTTTCCGACCCGCAGAAGGAGACCAATTTTGAAAACTGCGTGGCGGATGTGAACATCCCCGTGGGAGAGGTCTTTACCTCCCCCGTGCTGAAGGGAACGGACGGAAAGCTTCATGTGACGAAGGTTTACTTAAACGGCCTGAAATATCTGGATCTGGAAATTGATTTTGAAGGCGGGATGATCGCCGAATACTCCTGTGCCAACTTTGACGACCCGGAGGAAAACCGGAAGTATATCCGGGAGAATGTGCTCTATCATCACGACACCCTTCCCATGGGCGAATTTGCCATCGGCACCAATACCACGGCCTATGTGTTCGCGTCAAAATTCGGGATCGGCGACAAGCTTCCCATCCTGATCGCGGAGAAAATGGGCCCCCACTTCGCGGTGGGAGACACCTGCTATTCCCATGAGGAGGAGCTTGTCACCTGTAATCCGGACGGAAAACGGCTGGCCGCGAAGGAGAACGAGGTTTCCGCCCTCCGCACGGAGGATCCCGAAAAAGCCTACCTAAACTGCCATACGGACATTACGATCCCCTATGACGAGCTGGGCGAGCTGACCGCGGTATGTCCGGACGGAACGGAAATCCGTATCATCGAAAACGGCCGCTTTGTCCTTCCCGGCTGTGAAGAGCTGAACCGGCCGTTTGAGGAAGCGTGAAGCAGAGAAAAGAGAAGGAAAAAAAGAGCAAAAAAACGAAAAAGGGCTCCCCGGCATGCCTGTGTATCAGCAGATGCTGGGGAGCTGTGTATTGCAGGCCATATTACGGAGTCGCATCCGTCAATCAGCCGATGATTTTCCAGTTTTTATCCACATGGTTCAAAACCTCGCAGCCGTCCTTTGTCACCAGCACCAGATCCTCCACCCGGACGCCGAATTTTCCGGGAAGGTAGACGCCGGGCTCGATGGAAAAGGTCATGCCCTCTTCCACGCAGGCGGTATTTGCCAGGCTCACATCCCCCGGCTCGTGATCCTGCAGGCCGATGGAATGGCCAAGCCTGTGGTTGAAGTAAGGGCCGTAGCCCGCTTCCGTGATCAGCTCCCTTGCGGCCCTGTCGATATCGCAGAAGCGCACGCCGGGGCGGATGATGCTCTCCGCCCTTTCGTTGGCCCGGCGCACCAGATCGTGGATGGAGGCATATTCCGCAGGAGCCTCCCCGCAGAAAAAGGTGCGGGTCATGTCGGAGCAATAGCCGTCCTTCACGCAGCCCATGTCGATCACGACGCAGTCCCCCGCCTTCAGCCGGGTATCGTCCGGCTCGTGGTGCGGGTCGGCCGCGTTCGCTCCGAAGGACAGGATGGTATCAAAGCCCTCCGTAACGCCGGCTTCCTTGAAAAGCGCGCGCACCTGATCCGCGCATTCCTTTTCCGTCATCCCTTCTTTGATAAAGGCGGCGATCTTTTCCATGCAGGCGTCGTTCAACCGGGAGGATTCCCGCATTTTTTCCTGCTCAAAGGCGTCCTTGATGGAGCGTACCCGGTCCACGCAGACGGAGGCGTTCACATATTTTGCCTTCGGATTTCGCTCCATCAGTTCCAGCAGAAAGCCGGCGGGCCAGTTTCGGTCAATGCCCACAGCCTTTTCGCTTCCGAATTGCGCGATACGGGAGGCGACGATGCCGATGCAGTCGTCCGTATCGGCCATCCAGATCTTATCCAGATCCACCTCCGGGATCACGAACAGATTGTTCAAAAAAAAGCAGTGCTTTCCGTCCGTGCGCACATGCAGGGCGTACAGACGCTCGTATGGCTGCACCCACACTCCGGTCAGATACCGGATGCTTAGCGGGTCGCTCACGATCATCTGCTCCAGTCCTTCTTTTTCCAGCTCCTTGCATACCCGGTTCAGTCGGGCGGTATAGATTTCTTCCATTTCTGCCTCCGTTTTTCTAGGGAAAACCTGCGTTTCCTAATCCCATTTTTTTCTGTTCAGTTCAGAGAGTATGTCGTCTCCCAGATCATCCGCTATGTATCCGTGATAAATACAGCCTCCCGTATTTTGGAAAGCGTAATTATATTTTCCCTTCCTGGCATACAGCCGTCCTTTTATGCGGATGGCACGGTCCAAAAGCTCCTGAGCGGCCTCTCCGTCCAAGTCCATCGGACTTGCCACTTTTCCTTTGCCGTAGGGATTCTGCCTGTCCTTTTTATGCTTTTTATCATTTGGAATATATATTCGGAGGCCAAGAATACCCTGATAGAGAAGTATATGATTCCGACAGGAAATATTTCTGAGAGCGACCATCTGCCCGGAAAGCTCCCCTTCCACCAGAGCTTTCTGAAATCCAGCCTCGGACTCCAGGCTGACGAGCGCATTTTCTCTTGCAGCCGCACAGACTGGAGAGGACTTTCCTTTATACAGAAAGACAGCCTCCACCGCGGATGGACGGAAGCCCCTGTTAACCAGAAGGCTCAGAAAATATTTTTTCTCATTATTATCGGAGATCCGCTGGATGGCCCTGTGAAGACTGCCTCCGGGATACAGAGGAAAGGTTTTATCCAGTTCCACTCTTGTGATCCCTTCCACATTATGACAGCGGCCGGATTCCAGTTCCCGGCAAATCTGAAGAAACTGTTTTAAAGCCGCCCAAAAGTCCGCTTCCTCATAAAAGGGAAACTGGAAGGAAAGATCATTTACTGTAATTTTCATAAAAATCCGCTCCTAAAGCAATTCCAGCAGAGCATTATCCCACTCGTCAAGAAAACCTTCCGGCCATACGTCGATCCGCCCGTTACTGTCAATAGAAGGCAATACAACCTTGTGCCTGTACCGGTCTGCTTCGTCCTTGTAGAAAAAGAAAATACCGACAGCTTCAGCATCCAGCTTTTCTTTTTTGACTGAGAGACGGATTCCGTTGATCACATGATCGCTGTGCGTTTCTACAATGATCTGTACGCCGCCTGCACAGGCCTGTGCAATCAGTTCACCGAGCCACCGCTGCCCGGCCGGATGAATATGGGCCTCCGGATTTTCCAGCAAAAGCAGATCGCCGGGTTTTGCCGATAATATGGCAATTACGATAGGAAGCACATAGGTGATCCCAAATCCGACATTTACACTTTTATAAGCATTGGTATTTTCGCTCCCTTCGCGGAAGACATATTTCAGTTCCGCGCTGCGAAGTCCGGTGTTAATGGATATCTGGGGTAAAATTCCGGGAGCGATCAGAGAAAGCCAACATCTTACCTGCTGTGCCAGAGAGCGATCCTCTATATGATTATAAATGACATGATCGTTTTCAACGGGGCGGCCGCCGTAGCTGTTCAGGTAATGGATGGCGTATTCGCCGCTGTTCCCGAATTCTCTTGCAAGCAGCTCTTTTTCATCCGCGATTCGGTATAAATCCTGAGGTTCAATGCGGTAGGCAGAAAGATACAGGAAGCGATCTTCGAATAAAACGCTGTGCGGCGGTATGTCCTGCAGAGGACACTGATTTTCCAACAGATCAGAGCTGACCGCATAAGAAAAACAGGTATCTGTTTCGCAGTCCTTTTCCTTGACGGCTATGGCGATCTTTTCTTCCTCTGCCCGTTCAAACAGAATATCGCTGCCGTTTCCCAGCTTCACATATTTCCCATTCAGCTTCAGGCCGGACAAATGGTTTTCCTGATAAGACTGGCGCAGCAGGAGCAGACTCTGAAGAAGGGTTGATTTTCCCATCCCATTCAGTCCCATAAGCACATTAAGCGGCTTTAGTTTTAAATCAAGAGACTCGAAACACTTAAAATTTTTTAATCTGATCTGCTCTATCATAAAAACTCCTTTATAAATTCACGTCCTCTGTTTATTCTTTTCACACAATCGATCCTTTTACTTGACCGAATCTGCGCCTGAAAGGCTTTTTCCGAAAACAGTTCTGCATATCTGCTTAAGAATTCATCTCTCCGATCAGCTATTGTTTCCAGCTGTTCTTCAGACAATTCTGAAAAGCAGACGGAGAACAGTTCAAAAAGCGCCTTGTTGACAGGGCCTCTCCGTCCTCCTTCTCCAATCTTCCGAAAAGCGTTTTTTTCCATAAGAATTTCTGAATATCTCATTACCTTATAAAAATTTGTTTCTATTCGTTTCAGATCATCCTTTTCGTAAGCATTGACCTTTTTCATCGCTTTGATCAGAAAGGTATCGATATCGTCTTTGTATTCCGCCTCATAATCCAGTTCCGTAAAGGCCATGAATCGAATGATATATTCCTGATCAGTCATGCGGTCCGGTTTGATCGCATACATGGTAGCTTCCAGAAACTCTTCGCTCCGGGAAAGCTTTTCGGCCAATTCCGTTGAGGTTCCATGGTACATGGCATTCCGGATCTCCTGAGGTTCAAGCTGCAGGCCGCCGGTATTGATCCTCTGAAAAATATTGTATACAACGGTTTCCGGCGTTCCCTTCTGCACGCAGAAAGCAACGACCTGTGCCTCTTTGATCCTGCGGACATATTGCCTGGGCAGCTCGTCGAAAGTCTTTCCGTTAAAATCAGTGAGATACTGCAGGCCGGTCAGCTTTCTTTTCTTCAGGCAGGTTTCGTCGGAGATCCCTTCTGAAGGGAGTCCGACCAGGAAATTTTTCAGCGCTGTCAGCCGCTGCAGCCCGTCGATCACACGCCAGCCCCCCTCCTGAGCCGTGTCAAAATAGAAGCTTGGGATGGGAATCCGCAGCATAAGGGATTCGATCAGCCTGCTTTGCCGGATATCGTCCCAAAGGTCTTTTTTTCTCTGAAAAACAGGACTCAGGTCGATTTCTTCATTCTCAAGACGTTCCATCAGGGCAGATATATTCAGCGTAAGCTGGGAAATATTCACAAGGGCAGGGATAAAGGCTTCCGGGTCATGGCTTTCCGCGGGATATGCATCGCCGTCTTCCATTGGTTCTATATCGATTCCTTCATGGATCAGCTCACGGATCGCCAGGTTAATGCCTGCTTCATTATCGGAGAAAGGCTGCATTTCATTCTGCAGGATATCGAGAAGAATGGAATAGCTGATCTGATCTCCGTTTTCGTGCGCCCAGTCTCTTATATCTGCTAAAATTTTCTGTTGACGTTCATTCAGCGCTGCCATGAATCGAATACCTCCGGATACTTTCTGTATTTATCTGAAAAAAAGAGACCTCCGGCGCGGATTTTCCTGACCGGTTTCCCGACCCTGTCTCCATCGGAACAATTCTATTTTAGCGCAGGGATATGGCAAACGCAACAGAAAATCCCCCGCTGAAAAATATCCAAACTCTCCCTGTATGAATTGTGCAAATGCTACAAAAGAACAAAGCAAATCAAGAGAAAGTTGTAAAAACTGTGCGAAACGGCTATAATGGACAGTATCAAAGAGCATGCGGACATTGCGCGGAAACAAAAGGCCGGGCCGCATGCGGAAAGAGAGAGGGCAAAGGGTATGGAAAACAAGGTGATGAAGTTCTACTCGAAGGCCGGAAACAATATCATTTTAAGAGCGATTCCGGGACATTTCGCGACCAGCCATTCCCACATCAATTATTATGTGGACATGACGGGGCTGAAGACCAGACGCTCCGAGGCCGCCGCGGTGGGAAAGGCCTTCGTGCAGAGACTTCCCGTGGAAACGGTGGTGGATACGGTCTGCTGCCTGGACGGCTGCGAGGTGATCGGCGCCTATGTGGCGGAGGAGCTGGAAAAGGGAAATTTCCCTTCCATGAACATGCATAACACCGTCTATGTGGTGACGCCGGAGTTCAACATGAACAACCAGATGATCTTCCGGGACAACCTGGTGGGCGCGGTGCGGGACAAGAACATCATTCTGCTGCTTGCGACAACGACGACCGGAATGACGCTGCGCAGAAGCCTGGAATGCATCGATTATTACGGCGGGAAGATTCAGGCCATTTTTTCCGTATTCAGCGCCGTGAAGTCCATCAACGGGATTCCGGTGCAGTCCATGTTCGACACCAGCGATATCCCCGGCTATCAGGCCTACGAGGCGCATACCTGTCCCTTCTGCCAGCAGAAGCAGAGGCTGGACGCGATGGTGAACGGCTATGGTTATTCCAGGCTGTGACGTCCGTTGCAGGCTGTGAAAGAAGCGGGCGGCCCGGAAAGGAGCGCCGGGCGCGGCTGTAAAGCCGGTGCCGGAGGTAAGTGTATGATCAGGAAAGCAGAGAAGCTTCATAAAGAACCTGTGGCCGAAGAGGCCCTGGGGATGCGGCTTTACCATAACAGGGAATGTGAAAGCTATGCGGAGCACTGGCATGCCGGGCTTGAGATCATCATGACGGTGAAAAACGGCTGCGTCATAACTGCGGAGGGAGGCTGCCTGGAAATGGAGGAGGGGGATATCGTGATCATCAATTCCGGCATCCTTCATGAGCTGGAAATGCCTCCCTCCGGAGAACGGCTGATCCTGCAGGTGGATCTTTCCTTTCTGTATAACCTGAAGGGGATGGAATTCGTTCTGTTCCTGCTTCAGCCGCTGACCCGCCTCCCGGCAGGTACGGTTCCCGCATACAGGAAGGTGAGGGAGCGGCTGGAACGGCTGGCGGAGGAATATGATTCGGGCGAGGTTTTCCGGGAGTCCCTGCTTGGCGCCTATATGACCGAGATCCTGGCGGAAATTGGGAGGGGGGGGTATTTTTCCTCCGAGCTTGCGCAGCAGTTCTCCCGTTCGGGAAAGCAGTCGTACATGCGGGCAGTCATGAAGGCGTGTTCCTATATCAACCGGCATTACAGAGAAAATCTCACGCTTGAGGATGTGGCGAACAGCAGCGGATTTTCCAAGTACCATTTCACCCGTGTTTTTAAGCAGTACATGAATATGACCTATTATGAATATCTGAATTTCAGAAGGGTGCAGCGGGCGGAGGAGCTGCTCTGCGACCAGGAAATGAGCGTGACGGATGTTGCGATGAATTCAGGTTTTTCTTCGCTGAGCACCTTTAACCGTACCTTCAAGACGGTCAAAAGCTGCTCCCCCACGGATTACCGAAAGCGGAGAAAGGAGCTGGAGATACAGGGGATCATAAAAAAGAAATAGGGTTTTGCGGCAGAAAAGCAATAAATGGGAAAAGCGCGGCAACAAACGGCTTGCCCCAAACGGGGATGCCTGCTTAGACTATTTACGATAAGAGCAGGAAAAGGTCTTTGCGGGAAGCAATATGTAGTGGAAAGGACGGGATGGATATGCTTAAGCTGCCGCGGTTGATCGGTGAGGGCTGTGTGCTTCAGCGCGGAAAGAAGGTCAGGATATACGGGACGGATGCGCCGGGGAGCACAGTGACTGTCAGGTTTCAGGGACAGAGTCTGTCCGCTGTGTCCGGTGCGGAGGGGAAATGGGAGGTTTTCCTGAAGGAGCCGGAGGCGGGAGGCCCGTTCCGGCTGGAGGTGGAAAACGAAAAGGGGGAGAGCAGGAGCCTTTCCGAAGTATATGTGGGAGAGGTCTGGGTCTGCTCCGGACAGTCCAACATGGAGCTTCCGATGCAGCGGGTGGCGGATCGCTATCCGGAGGAAATGGCACATCCGGACGGCGCGGTGCGGATGTTTCTGATCGGTGAGAATTACGAGTTTGACGAGCCTTTGCAGGAGCATATGAGCGGGGAATGGAAGGCGGCTTCGCCGGACAGCATCCCTGCTTTTTCAGCGTCCGCCTATTTTTTCGGAAAGGAGCTTCATGAAAGGCTGCAGGTTCCGGTGGGGCTGATCCTTGCGGCAAAGGGCGGCTCCCGGATCGAGGCGTGGATGAGCCGGAAAGCGCTGGCGGATCATCCGGAGCTTCTGAAGGAGGCGAAGGCGCTGAAGGGCGCTGCCGCCGCCCGGTTTGTGCACGGGCAGGAGAGCGCCATACAGCAGTGGCTGGAGAAGCTGGAGGAAAAGGAGGCGGAGGGAGAGGCCTGCGAAAGCGGGACGCTCACTGTCCCCGGCTGGCTTTCAGACGCCGGACTGGAGGATTTCTGCGGAAGCGTCCTGCTTAGCCGCCGCTTTCTCTTACCGGAAGGATGGGAGAAGGAAGGAGAAAGCGCCATACTGCGCCTCGGCACCCTGGTGGACAGCGACCGGGTTTATCTGAACGGGGTCCTGGTGGGAGAGACAGGCTATCAGTATCCTCCGAGAAAGTATGCTGTCCCCGGGGGCGTGCTGAAGGCCGGTGAAAATGAGATCCTGATCCGTCTGGTGGTAAACGATGGACGCGGCCGTATCACGCCGGGGAAGGAATACAGCGTTTCATGGGGGAACGGGAAGGCCGATCTGGCGGGAGAGTGGGAATACCGGGTGGCCGGCAGATGTACAAGAGCGCCGGAAATGGACTTTTTATGCAGGAAGGCCTCGGGGCTTTATCAGGGGATGCTCGCTCCCTGCCTCCCGTATACCGTCAGAGGGATCTTCTGGTATCAGGGGGAATCCAATGACAGGAGGCCGGAGGATTACGGAAGCCTGCTGAAGGGGCTGATCCGTTCCTGGCGAGAAGGCTGGGGGGAGGAGCTGCCCTTTATCGTGGCGCAGCTTCCGGCTTTTTCCATCGATCTGAAGGATACGGACGAGGGCTGGCCAAGGATACGCCAGGCGCAGCTGGAGGCGGCCGCCCTGCCCGGCGTCGCGGTCACGGTGAATCTGGATCTGGGAGAAAAAAATGATCTGCATCCGCTCGATAAGGCGGGGATCGGCCATCGGGCTGCGCTGGCGGCGGAGGGCATGGTTTACGGAGAAAAGGTTCCCTGGCGCGGCCCGAGGCTGCAGAAATGGGAGCGGGGAGAGCGCGGGCTTACGCTTTTCTTTGAGGTTGAGGGAGGCGGCGCGCTCCGGACGCTGGACGGAGAAGAGCCGGGGGAATTTTGGGCGGTTGGCCCGGACGGGGTGCCGGGGCCCGTACCTGCAAGGCTCTGCGCAGACTGTGTGGTGCTGGAAGAAAACGGGGCGAAAGCCTTTGAGGAGATCCTCTATGCCTGGTCGAACGCCCCATGCAGAGGGCTTTTGTGCGATGAGAACGGCCTTTTGACCTCGCCCTTCCGGATATCCGTGCGGGCAGAAGAGAAAGGAAAAAAAGGATGAGATACGGATGCCGCCTTTTTAACGATGGATGGGAATTTATGCGGCTGGCGCCGGATGCGGGCCTTGCGGAGCTTGAGGAACAGACAGAAAAATTCGTTCCCGTCGGTATCCCGCACGACTGGCTGATCGAACGGGCGGACCGCCTGTATGAGGACGGGAGCGGCTGGTACAGAAGATTCCTGGACTGGGACGGAGACCCGGAGCAGGAGGTCGTTCTGCGCTTTGAGGGAATTTATATGGACAGCACGGTTTTTGTAAACCGGAAAGCTGCCTCGGAATGGAAATACGGCTATTCCACCTTTGAAGCGGATATCACGCCGTACCTTTCGGCAGGAAGGAATGAGATCCTGGTAAGGGCGGTTTTCCGCTCGCCCAACAGCAGATGGTATTCCGGCGCAGGCATTTACAGGGACGTATGGCTGAAGCTCAGGCACCGGGCCGGATATCTGGTCTCAGACGGAACCCTTGTGACTGTCCGGGAAAAGACGGAAGGGATCTGGGAGCTGAAGGCCTCGACCGAGGTTTCGGCTAAGGCTTCCCTGCAGGAACGGCTTTGGGTGGAGTACCGCCTGACCGGAACGGATACGGGAACAGAGGTGCTGCGCGCGGCGCGGCCCATTGACGGGCAGGGAGCGGAATATGTGGGAGATGTGATCTCTCCGGAGGTCTGGGATATTAATCGGCCTGCCAGATACCGCCTTCTGGTGCGTCTCATGTGCGGAGAGGAGGAGTGGCAGCGGGAGAGCTATACCGTGGGCTTTCGTACCATTGCTTTTTCGCCGGAGGAGGGCTTTCTCCTGAACCACAGGAAGGTGAAGCTGAACGGCGTCTGCGAGCATCACGACCTGGGCTGCCTTGGCGCGGCCTACAGCCCGGCGGCCATGAGGCGCAGGCTGAAGCTTCTGCGCGGCATGGGGGTGAACGCCCTCCGGCTTGCCCATAACATGCCGGCGCCTGACGTGATGGAACAGGCGGACGAGATGGGATTTCTGGTGGTATCGGAAGCCTTTGATATGTGGGAGAGGCCGAAAAACGCCTTTGACTACGCCCGCTTTTTCCCGGAATGGTGGCGGAGGGATGTAAAAAGCTGGGTCAGGCGGGACAGGAACCATCCCAGCCTGATCATGTGGAGCATCGGGAATGAGATCTACGATACCCATGCCGGGGAAAGAGGACAGGAGCTGACGCGGCTTCTGGCCGGGGAGGTGAGGCGGCACGATCCGGACGGACACGCAGGAGTTACGCTCGGCTCCAATTATATGCCCTGGGAAAACGCGCAGAAATGCGCGGACATTGTGAAGCTTGCGGGCTACAACTATGCGGAAAAATATTATCAGGAGCATCACCGGAAGCATCCGGACTGGGTGATATACGGCAGTGAGACCGGCTCTGTCGTCAGCAGCAGGGGAGTGTATCATTTTCCCTACAGCAGTCAGATCCTTGCGGACGAGGACGGACAGTGCTCTTCGCTGGGAAACTCCTCCACAAGCTGGGGGGCAAGGTCGGCGGAAAGCTGTATCCTCGCGGAAAGGGAGGCGCCCTTTTCCTGCGGGCAGTTTCTCTGGACCGGCTTTGACTACATCGGAGAGCCCACGCCCTACCACACCAGGAGCTCATACTTCGGCCAGCTGGATACGGCGGGCTTCCCGAAGGATTCCTATTACATCTATCAGGCGGCATGGACGGACTGGAGGGAGCACCCCATGGTGCACGTGTTCCCCTACTGGGATTTCAACCGGGGGCAGGCCGTCGATGTGAGGGTATGCTCAAACGCGCCGCGGGTGGAGCTGTTCTTAAACGGCAAAAGCCTTGGAAGCCGCAGCATGGACAGGGATTCCGGCACATATCCGCAGGGACACTGGCAGATCTCCTTTGAGCCGGGAAAGCTGTGCGCCCGCGCATACGATGAGGAGGGGAATCTGGTCGCGCAGGAGAGCAGAAGCTCCTTCGGCGAGGCGGCGCGCATCGTGATGGCGGCGGACCGGAACGTCATCCGGGGAGACGGAAGGGATATGGCCTTTGTGGAGATCTCCGTTCTGGACGGGCAGGGAAGGCCGGTGGAAAACGCGGTGAACAGGATACGGGTCAGCGTAACAGGAAAGGGCTATCTGGCAGGGCTGGACAACGGGGACAGCACGGACACGGAGGAATACAAAACGGACAGCCGCCGTCTGTTCGGCGGCAGGCTCCTCGCGGTCGTGGCTGCGGGAAAGGAGCCGGGAGAGATCAGCGTGACGGCGGAGTCCTTCGGCCTTGCGTCTGCCTCTCTTGCGATCACGGCAGAGCCGGCGGAGGTGCCGGAGGGAACGGGTGAGGACGCCCATCGCGTCAGGGCCGTTTCCGGCGGAGAAAAAAGCTGCGGGCTGCCTCTGCGGGCTGTCCGGCTGACCGCGCGGGAGGGGACGCTGCTGACCGCAGAGCATCCGGAAACGGAGGTTTGCGCCGCCCTGTGCCCTGCGGACGCTTCCTGCAGGGAACTGATCTGGAAGGCGGTGGACGATGCGGGGATCCCGTCGCCCCTGGCGCAGGTGGAGCCGTCGGAGGATACGGGCAGAGCCCTGGTCAGGGCTCTGGGAGACGGGCGGTTCCGTCTGCGGTGCATGTCAAGAGCCGGGACCGAATGGATCCGGGTGATCTCGGAGCTGGATTTTCGCGCGGAGGGCTTTGGAAGGAGATGGCTCGATCCCTACGGCTTCATCGCGGGCGGACTTTACGACTACAGCTGGGGAGAGACGGGCAATGGAAATGAGCACGGCGTGGCGACCGCGCGGGACGGGGAAACGCAGGTGGGCTTTCACGGACTGGATTTCGGGCCCTTCGGCTCCGATCTGATCACGCTTCCCATTTTCTGTCTGGACGACGACCCCTGCTCCATCCAGATCTGGGAAGGGATGCCGGGGGAGGAGGGAAGCAGGCTTGCCGCGGATGTGATCTATCAGAAGCCGTCCGTGTGGAATACCTATCAGGAGGAGAGCTTCCGTCTGGACAGAAGGCTGAAGGGAGTGACATCGATCTGCTTTGTCCTGCATCGGAAGATTCATCTGAAGGGCTTTTCCTTCCGCCGTCTGGAGAAAGCGTATGAGCTGCTTCATGCGGGAGAGTGCAGCCGGGTGTACGGCGACAGCTTCCGGCGGGCCGGCGACGCGGTGGAGCAGATCGGAAACAATGTGACCTTAAGCTTTGACGGAATGGATTTTGGAGAGAAAGGGGCCGGCCGGCTGACCATATGCGGCCATACCCCTCTGGAAAAGAACACGATCCGCATCCGCTTCGATCACGGTGCGGGACTGAGCGTCGCGCTGGCGGAATTTATGCACAGCGACGGGGACTCGGTACAGACCTTCGCACTGGAGCCGTTTTGCGGGAAGGGCGAGGTGAGCTTTGTGTTCCTTCCCGGGAGCAGCTTCGATTTCCGGTGGTTCCGGTTTGACAGGGTGTAAGCTGCGAACCTGCAGAGTACCGGGGCATTCAGAGATATGAAAAACGGTGGAAAAGGCAAAAATTCCGCCGTTTTTTTGTGCATTTTTTGCGGGTTATTTTTATGCGGCCCCGGCGTCCGGGGAAGAAAAAATTGCAAATGGAATGTGGGATCGTTGAGGTTGCAAAAAAAATTAGTGCAATCTATTGAGGGAAAAATCAGGGAACATTGTAAAATCGAAGCAATATGTGAATGGTTCCCGGCAAAATCTGCAAAGCGTTCGGGGAGAGGCGGATTTATAATCAAATAGAAAAAGTGACGTTGACAGAGCCGGAAAAAGGGAAAATATCATACGGATTGCCCAAAAAGCGGAAATGAAAGGAGAGAACGCCTATGAGCTGGGAGCACGCATGGCTGAATTATGAGCAGATCCGGCGGGAGGAAGACAGGGGATATTTTGAAAGGGTATACGTGAACGTCTCCGACCCGGTCGCGGATACCGCCGTGAAGGAGCTTGCGCGCGCCGCCCTGGAGCTTCTCGGCGTGAGGATGGAGCAGGGAGCGGCGCGTGACGCGGGTATCCGTCTGCTTCAGGAGATGGATGAGACGCTGGGGGAGGAAGGATACCGGATCGAAGAGCAGGACGGACGGATCGTGATCCGCTCCGGCGGGGGCAGGGGCCTTTTGTATGGGAGCTTTGCGCTGATCAGGTGTCTGCAGACCGGAGCCCGGCTGAAGGGGATGTATCTTGAGGAGCGCCCTTCCTGCCCGCTCAGGATGCTGAACCACTGGGATAATATGGACGGGAGCATAGAAAGGGGATATTCCGGACGCTCCTTCTTTTTTGCGGATGAGAAGGTGATTGTGAACGACAGGACGAGAGAATATGCGCGCCTTGCCGCTTCTGTGGGGATCAATGCCTGTGTGATCAACAACGTGAACGTAAAGGGAAACGCCACCAGGCTGATCACGGAGGAGTATGTGGGACAGCTCCGGAAAATGTCGGATATTTTCGCGGAATACGGGCTGCGGCTTTTTTTGAGCCTGAATTTTGCGGCACCCATGGAGCTGGGCGGCCTGGATTCGGCGGATCCGCTGGATGAAAGAGTGGCGGACTGGTGGAAGAGGCAGATGGAGGAGCTGTTCATCCGGCTTCCCGATCTTGGGGGCTTTCTGGTGAAGGCGGATTCGGAGGGCAGACCGGGCCCGTTTACCTACGGGCGCACCCACGCGGACGGCGCCAATATGCTTGCGGACGCCGCCGCTCCCTTCGGCGGCCTGATCATCTGGCGATGCTTTGTGTATAACTGCCAGCAGGACTGGAGGGACCGGAAAACGGACCGGGCCCGCTCCGGCTATGATAATTTCATGTCGCTGGACGGAAGCTTCCGGGATAATGTGATCCTTCAGATCAAGAACGGGCCGATGGATTTTCAGGTGCGGGAGCCGGTTTCCCCTCTGCTGGGAGGGCTGGAGCATACGAATCAGATCCTGGAGGTACAGCTCGCCCAGGAATATACCGGCCAGCAGCGGCATCTCTGCTATCTGCTCCCCATGTTCCGGCAGGTTCTGGATTTTCATACCTGCTGCGCGCCGCAGGCGGATACGGTGGCCGATCTGGTGAGCGGAAGGACCTGGGGACAGAGCCGCTGCGGGATCGCCGCAGTCGCGAATACGGGAGACGACGACAACTGGACGGGGCATGATCTGGCGGCGGCGAATCTGTTCGGCTTCGGCAGGCTTGCCTTCCGGACGGACGCGGATGTGGAAACGATCGCGCGGGAATGGGCGGCCTGTACCTTTGGCTGCCGGCAGGAGACAGTGGATACGGTCGTGAGGATGCTGATGATGTCCTGGCCTGCCTACGAAAAATACACCTCGCCGCTCGGGATTGGATGGATGGTGAATCCCGGCCATCATTACGGGCCGAACGTGGACGGGTATGAATACGACCGCTGGGGTACCTATCACCGTGCGGACCATCTTGGCCTCGGCGTGGACAGGAGCGAAAAGGGGACCGGATACGCGAAGCAGTATCGGGAGCCGAACGCCTCCGTTTACGGGAATCCGGAAACCTGTCCGGACGAGCTGATCCTGTTCTTCCATCATCTGCCCTATACTTGGCGTCTGCGCTCCGGCAAAACCGTGATCCAGCACATCTATGACACCCATTTTGAAGGGGCCGCAGAGGCGGAGGAGCTGTTCGGGATGTGGAAGAGCCTGGAAGGGCTGGTGGAGCCGAAAGCCTATGAGCGGGTCCTGAAACGGCTGGAGCATCAGAAGGAGCATGCGAAGGAGTGGAGGGATCAGATCAACGCCTATTTCTACAGAAAGAGCATGATTCCGGATGAACAGGGGAGGACGATCTACTGACCGCCTCTTTCAATAAAACATGACAGGAGGGAAAGGAATGAAAGGAAAAAAGACAAAGGACGCGGCCGTTCCGGCCGGTGTCAGGCAGCCGCTTACGAAGCATATCCACAAATACTGGCAGTGGTATGTGATGATGCTGATTCCGGTGATCTACTACCTGGTATTCCGTTATGTCCCCATGGCGGGCAACGTGATCGCATTCCGCCGCTACCGGGCGGGAAGCAGCATACTGGGAGACGAATGGAGCGGGCTGAAGTATTTCAGACAGTTCATCAACGACCAGAATTTCTGGAGGGCCTTCCGCAATACCCTGCTCCTGAATTTTAAGTATCTGGTCATCAGCTTCCCGATCACCATCATTTTCGCGCTGCTTCTGAATGAGGTGAAGAACGTAAGGTGGAAGAAATTCGTACAGACGATATCCTATCTTCCCCACTTCATTTCCATGGTCATCGTGGCGGGCATGATCCGTGAGCTGCTTTCCACAAGCGGTCCGATCAATAGCCTGATCCGCTCTCTGGGCGGCGAGGCGATCTCCTTTATCAGCCTGCCGGAATGGTTCACCACCATCTTCGTCGGCTCCGGGATATGGCAGGGGCTCGGCTGGGGGACCATATTGTATCTGGCGGCCATGGCGGGCATCAGCCCGGAGCTGTATGAGGCGGCGGAGCTGGACGGGGCGAACAAATTCCAGCAGTGTATCTATATCACGCTGCCGTCGATCCTGCCGACCATATCGACCCTGCTGGTGCTGAATGTGGGACAGCTCTGCGGCTCCGGCGCGTTTGAAAAGGTATTCCTGCTCTATCAGCCCACCACCTATGAGACGGCAGATATCATCGGAACCTATGTATACCGTATGGGTCTGGAATCCGGCAACTACAGCTACGCCACCGCAGTCGGCCTGTTCCAGGGGATCATCAATCTGGTGCTCCTGACGGCGGCCAATGTGGTATCCAAAAAGACGACCGGAAGCGGCCTGTATTAAGAAAGGGGGTAATGGAATGGCGAAATCAAAATACCAGAAGGGAAGCGCGATCAAGGTATCAAGGGCGTACCGGATCTTTACCGTGTGCAACAATGTTCTGCTCGCCCTCATCTGCGCGGTGATGCTGTATCCCTTCCTTTATCTGATCGCGCAGTCTTTCTCCTCCTATGAGGCGATCGTGGCAGGGAAGGTCGGGCTCTGGCCCGTGGACTTCAGCCTGGACACCTATGTGTATGTTGTTACCAACGGGGTGTTCATCCCGGATTACATAAACACCATCATCTATTCCGTGGTCGGCACCTTCTGCGCCCTGTTCTTTTCCTCTCTGCTGGCGTATCCCATGTCCAAGCAGGAGCTCTGGGGCAATAAGATCGTGGGGCCGCTCATCATCTTCACGATGTACTTCGGAGGCGGAATGATCCCCAACTACCTGCTGATGATCAGCCTGGGCCTGCGGGATACCGTGGCGGCGTTCATCCTTCCGGGGATGATCTCCACCTATTATGTCATACTGATGCGTTCCTTCTTCGTTACGGTCCCGAGGGAGCTGGAGGAGGCGGGGGAGATCGACGGTCTGAATAAATTCGGCGTATTTTTCCGGATCGCGCTCCCGTTATCCAAACCGATCCTGGCGACGATGCTCCTGTTTTATCTGGTGCAGTACTGGAACAACTGGTTCGATGCCTTCCTTTATCTGGATACGCAGGACAAATGGCCCGTTGCGTATTACCTGCGCAATCTGATCTCAACCTCCAGCTCCACCTCGGAGGATGCGGGAGAGGCCATCACGATCGCGGCCAACATCAAATCCTGCGCCATGGTTCTGACAGCGGCGCCCATCATATGCGTCTATCCCTTCATCCAGAAATATTTCGTGCAGGGCATGATGCTGGGCGGAGTAAAGGGCTGACCGCAGACGGATGCAGGACACTGAAAAAGATATTCCGGCCCGGAAGGGCCCGGATATAGAAAGCCTTATGAAACAAAACAACGGAGGGAGAGCGAAAGGTGAGCCGGACGGTTCATTTTTCACAGGATGGTCTGTGCGGGAGCGTCACAGGCCGCCGGACGCGGCGCCGGGCCGGAAGGCCGGCCGGCTTCCTCAGGGTGAACGCTCCGGAATGGAGGTAAGTATGAAAATGAAAAAGCTTCTCAGCTTTCTGCTGGCGGCAGCGACTCTGACTCTCACCGCCTGCGGAAGCAGCACGGCATCAACGGAAAGCGCCAGCTCTTCGGGAGATTCCGGAAGCGCACAGGAGGCGCAGACTGCGGAGGACGCGAGCGCCGGGGACGTTGACAACGGGGACGGCAGCTACTACAACGAGGCTCTTGGGTATACCTACGGAACGACGTTCCACTCCGATGAGCCCATCACCTACACGATGTTCTTCAACGACAACGATGCCTATCCCTATAAGGACAGCTGGGCGCAGGACGGCGGGATCTTTGCGGAGATCGCGGCCGCGACAAATGTGACGCTGGATATCACCATCGTGAACAACGCCAGCTATTCGGACAAGGTTTCGCTCGCCATCTCCTCCGGCACAGCCCCGTACATCATTCCCAAGATGTACAGCGAAACGGCCTATGTGACGGGCGGCGGCATTGTGCCCGTATCGGACTATATCCAGTATATGCCGAATTATACCGGGATGATAGAGACCTATGACCTGCAGACGGAGGTGGACACCCTGCTTCAGGAGGACGGCAAATACTACCGCCTGCCCGGACTGAAGGAAACGGCGCTTCAGGACTATGCTCTGCTGGTCCGCTCCGATCTGTTTGAGGCGGCCGGCCACGATGTGACCGAGCTTGAGAATGACTGGACATGGGATGAGTTTATTGATATCCTTGTTGATGTAAAGGCTTATATGGTAGAGCAGGGGATCGTGGGCGAGAACGATTATATCTGGTCCGACCGCTGGTGCGGAGCGACTTCCGGATACGGTCAGGGAGGAAGCCTGCTCAACCTGATCGCGAGCAGCTTCGGCATTTACAGCGGATGGGGCATTACGAGCAATTCTGCCGGCCTGTATTTTGACTGGGATAACGACGAATTCGCACTCAGCGCGACCAGCGATTCCTATAAGGAATATATGAGCGTGGTGCAGCGCCTGGTGGTGGATGAGAAGATCCTGGATCCTGAGACCTGGACGCAGGATGACGATGTGGCTGACGGCAAGTTCTATCGCGGCGAGACAGCCCTGATCACCACCAACCGTTCTCAGTATACGACCCAGGTAGAGGGCCTTGCTTCCCAGCTCGGAGAAGGCAGCTTCGAGGTATATGAGGTAGTCCTTCCCGTTGGAAACAACAATTATCAGGCGGAAAAATCCCGTCTGGAATGCGGCGTCTGCATTTCCTCCGGCGCGCTTGACGAGCTTGGAGAGGATGAATTTATCAGGATGATGCGCTTCGTTGACTGGCTGTGGTATTCCGAGGCGGGCCTGACGCTCACCAAGTGGGGCGTGGAGGGCGAGACCTATACGGTAACGGACGGTGTGTACGCCCTGACAGACGGCTATTACTGCGGCGGCCTTTCCATTCCGCAGAGCTCGGACGATCAGGTCGATATGCGTCTGGAGTACGGCTTTGCCTGCGGCAACTTCATGTACAGCGGCAGCCGCGAGCTTCTGACCAGCAACTTCTCGGCAGAGCTTCGTGATTTCTACGAGCGCATGGCCGAATACCGCGAGCTGCAGGAGGTCGATCCTGCGATCGCGATGAGCGAGGACGACGCTGAGCAGGCGAATCTGTGGGCTACGCCTCTGAAGGATACCATCAATACCTGGACGCTGAAGTTCGCCATGGGTCAGGCGGATCTGGAAGCCGACTGGGATACCTATGTGGCCGAGGTGGAAGCGCAGAACGCGCAGAGCCTGGTCGATCTTTACAACAGCTATTATAAAGGAACCAACTGAAACCAGGACTGATGAGACGGAGAATGGCCCCCTGCGGGCCATTCTCTGTCCGGTTATGGAGAAAAGATCAGGGGGAAACGGCCGAAGGCCGGAAGGAAAGGAGAGGAATATGGAAGGAAAAATGAAGACCGCGGTGATGACGGATATCATGGAGGTGGAGATACAGGAACGCCCGATCCCGCATCCGGGAAAGGGAGAGGTTCTGGTAAAGGTGGAGTACGTCGGCATCTGCGGCTCGGACCTGCATTATTATGAGTCGGGCAGGATCGGTGATTTTGTCGTGAAGCCGCCCTTTGTCCTGGGGCACGAGGCGGGAGGGACCGTCGTAGAGCTGGGAGAGGGCGTTAAGGATCTGAAGGTCGGCGACCGTGTCGCCATGGAACCCGGAAGGACCTGCGGCGAATGTGAATTCTGCAGGCAGGGGAAATATAATCTGTGCAGGGATGTGGTATTTTTTGCGACGCCTCCCGTGGACGGCGTATTTCAGGAATATGTGGCCCATGAGGCCGGGCTCTGCTTCCGCCTTCCGGAGAACGTAAGCACGCTGGAGGGCGCGCTGATCGAGCCTCTCGCTGTGGGAATGCACGCTGCAAGACAGGGCGGCGCCCGGCTGGGCCAGACCGCCGTAGTGACGGGCGCGGGCTGCATCGGCCTGGTCTCCCTGCTCTCCCTGAAGGCGATGGGAGTATCGAAGGTCATCGTGGTGGATGTGATGGAAAAGAGGCTTCAGAAGGCTCTGGAGCTGGGAGCGGACGCGGTGATCAACGGGAAGGAGAAGGACGCCGTCGCCGAGATCCTGAGGCTGACGGAGGGGAGAGGCTTCGATCTGGGGATCGAGACGGCCGGAAGCCAGATCACGGCCGGACAGCTCATCCGAGGCGCCGTAAAGGGAGGCGTCATCGTGTTTGTGGGCTACAGCGCATCCGGGGAAATGACGCTTCCCGTCGGAATGGCCCTGGATAAGGAGCTGACCTTTAAGACAGTATTCCGCTACCGCAATATTTATCCTGACGCGATCAGGGCGGTGGCCGACGGAAGGATTCCCATCAAAGATGTGGTGACCGATTATTTTGAGCTGGACGATATAAAAAATGCGCTGGATTCCTGTGTGAAAAATAAGGCGGATATCGTAAAGGGCGTGATCAGAGTCTGCTGAGCCGGCCCGGAATGAGGCGCGCCCGAACGCGCGAAAAAGAAAGGGGGATGCGGGTGGGGCGGTATAAGGTCAATATCATGAAGCCGGAGGATGAACGGCAGTACATGTTGAACGACAGATTTGAGATCATGGAAAAGTTTGGCGTGCCTACCGGAGCCATGCAGCTTCATTTCCACAATTTTTATGAGCTTTTATACATCGCAGAGGGGGAATTTGCCTGCATCGTGGAGGACGCTTCCTATTATCTGAAAAAGGGAGATTTTTTCCTGATCGATATCAACCAGATGCACCACTATCAGTATGTGGAGAACCGGCATGAATCCACCAGGCGTATCCTGCTGTGGATCACGAAGGAATATCTGGAGGAGCTTTCCGGGCCACGGGTGGATCTGACGGGGTGCTTTCATACGGAAGGCGCCTCCGCCTATCATTTTCCCGCCCATCATGAGGACAGGCTGTCCGGCTTCCTGTTTCAGATCCTTTTTGGCGCGTCAGACAGTGACGGGCCGGATGCGGAGCAGATGCTGATCGAAAAAGCGTATCTGACCCTGTTCTTTGTCTATCTGAACAGGCTGTGCACCCGTCGGAGCTTCCGGCTGGAGAAGGAGGAAAAATCGGCCAATATCATGATAAAGACGGCGCTGGAATACATCGAACAGAATCTTCACCATACGGTGACGGCGGAGGAGCTCGCAGCGCTGACCGGGATGAGCAGATACCTGTTCCTGCGCAGCTTCCGGGAGGAAACGGGAATGACGCTGCACGATTTTGTCATAAAGCGGCGTCTTGCATGGGCCTGCGCAGAGATCCGGCAGGGCTGTCCCATCCGTGACGCCTGCCGGAAATGCGGCTTTTCCGATTATTCCTCCTTTTTCCGGAATTTTCGGAAGGTATATGATATGTCTCCAAGAGAATACAAGCTTTTTACGGAACGGCAGGAATGAGGAGCTTCCTGCCTTTCCTCCGTTCGGATATGCGTCTCATCAGGCCTGCCGTGCGTCTGACGGCACGGCAGAGGCCTTCACGAACAGAACCAGCCCGATGGCAAAGGTGATGATGAGCACGCCGATGCCCCGGTTGACGCTTCCGGTCAGCTGACTGACGATGCCGATGAGCGTGGTGCCGAGGAAGGAAGCGCCCTTGCCGCAGATATCCATGATGCCGAAATACTCGCCGGATTTTTCCGCAGGAATGATCTTGGCAAAATAGGAGCGGGAGAGCGCCTGGATGCCGCCCTGGAACATGCCGACGCAGACCGCAAGGATCCAGAAATGAAGCTGGGTGGACATGAACAGAGCAAAAACGGTGATGCCGAGGTAGGCGGCGATGCAGACCACGATCAGCTTTTCCGGCTTATGCTTTGCGGTGAGCCGCCCGAACAGGATGGAGAACGGGAAGGCCACGAGCTGGGTGACGAGAAGGGCGATCAGAAGCCCGGTGGTATCCAGTCCCAGAGCCGTGCCGTAGGCGGTCGCCATGTCGATGATCGCGTACACGCCGTCAATATAGAAAAAGAAGGAAAGAAGAAACAGGAAGGTCTTCTTTTCTTTTTTTATGCTGCGAAAGGTCTCCCCGAGCCGTTTGAAGCTTCCGGCGATGGCATTTCTTCCGCTGCTTTCGGAATAATGCTTCTGCCAGTACAGCTTCAAAAGAGGGGTGGAGACGGCGAACCACCAGACCGCGACGATCAGAAAGGAGATCATCATGGAGGCGGAGAGGGTCAGGCCGAAGGCCTCCGCGCCGAGTACCAGCACCAGACAGGCCGCGAAGGGGATGCAGCTTCCGATGTAGCCGAGGCCGTAGCCGTAGGAGGAAACCCGGTCCACCCGATCCGGCTCGGAAACATCCGGCAGCATGGAATCATAGAAGATCAGGCTGACGGAATAGCCTACTTTGGTGATGACGAAAAGGATGAGGAAGAAAAGCCAGTCGGTCACAAAGCCCAGAAGGACGCAGCAGATCACGCCCACCAGGAGGGAGGCAAGAAACAGCCTCTTCTTATAATTTTTATGGTCGGCAAGCGTGCCGAGCACGGGGCCGGAGAGGGCAACAAGCAGGGTGGAGATGCTCGCGGCGTAGCCCCAGCTCGCCAGATAGTCCACGGAGGAGATTCCGGCATTTTCCGCCAGATAGTTAAAATAGATGGGGATGATGGTGGAAACCATCAGGATAAAGGCGGAATTGCCGATATCGTAGAGAATCCAGCTTTTTTCCAGTTTGGTCAGTTGGAATTTCATGATCGGTTCAGACTCCTTTTTTCTAATGATAAAACGGCGGTTCAGGCTGGAAGCCGTGGAAGCGGAAAGAGCGGACTATGCGAAGGGATGCTGCAGCGCGCCGCTCAGCTCCTCTTTCCCCTCTGTGAACAGCCGATAGTTTCGGATCAGGTCAGCGGCGAGGGGAAGGGCCTTCCGATACAGCTCTCTCAGCCGCCTGTTGCTTTCCCGACAGGCGGGAATCGGGCGCATGGGGATCATGACCCCGCGCATGGAGGAGGATTTTCCGCTCAGGGCGAATACGGCGTGGATGAGCAGCCGCTTCGGAAGATGCGGGGCGAGAAGCAGGCGGCTGCAGGTAAGCATGGACTTAAGCACCTCCTGTACCTGCTCCTGGGTGATGTCAGGGAAAAAGGGCGCTGCTGCTGCCGCATTTTTCATGGAGGGTATGATATGGCCCATCGGAAAATGGGACAGAGGATCCAGCCCATCGTGAAGCATCAGCATCCGGTCGAATTCGGCCTCCAGCTCCACATGCGCGATTCCTGTGCGCGTTACCTGCTCCTCCACATAGGGATGGCAGACGCTGTCCAGCGCGAAATGGCAGAGAAAGCCATACAGATAGGAAAGGCCCGCCTGCCGGTCTGTGTGGCGGGAGAGAATGTCCGCTGCCGGAGCGAAAAAGGCCTCCCCAGGCTCATCGTGCATCCGGTAGCCCGTTTCCCTGATGGGAGAGGAGCTGAGCGGATGATGATAAAAGAAAATGTCCGGCCCGTGCAGGCCGATGAGAAACGGCTCCGGCCGGGCGAGGATCGTCTGCTGCTCGTCAGGGCCAAGCAGGGGACAGGCCTGTCGGCCGAAGCGGTAATGTGCGTAAGTGGAAGGCATGGCGATTTTCTCCTTTGTCAGTAGATCGTTGATGGCGGTTTCCCTGAGCACTCCGCACGAAGGCGGCATCTTTAAAAAGGAACAGCCTGCCGGAGCACAAAGAACACCCTCATTATTATGACACATTTCATGCGGGAAAAAAAGAGGAGGAGTGTAAAGAGAAAATAAAAATCCATTCAGCGCAGATTCATCGGCGGGATGCGGCTGTCGGATGCAGAGGTTCTATTTTGAAACGGGTTTCTTGATAATGGACGATAAAACAGGTTTATAAAAACTTTATAAAGGGAAAAGATAGAGAAATTGCCTAATTTGAGGGGTAAAGTTGCGCTGTAAAGAAAGAGTGAATATACAGATTTAACAAAAAATATATCATCTTTTTTTTTTTTTTGTGCAAAACATTGACTTTAGATAAAATAGTAGTTATAATCAAAACATGAAACGGGATTCATGAAAATGAAATCACCAAAACAATAACCGGGTAAATTGGACAATCTGCCTGGGGAAACAGGAGGGAAAAAGTGAAAAAAGGAAAAAGTAATGCTGCGACTGCGGCGGTCGCGGCGCCTCCGAAGAGAGGGTTTATTGCAAATGTCGTCCGCTACCGTGTGCTGCTTTTGATGTGCCTCCCGGCGATCATATTCTTCTTTGCGTTCAACTACATGCCCCTGCCGGGTATCTATGTGGCATTTGTCAGATACAACATGCGTAAGGGAATTTTTGGAAGCCCCTTCGTAGGACTTGAGAATTTCCAGTTCCTGATCCAATCCGGGCAGCTCGTTGAGCTGACAAAGAATACGGTGCTTTACAATCTGGCATTCATCCTTCTTGGAAACCTTCTGGCCGTGTTTGTGGCCATCCTGCTCAATGAGATGCAGTCCAAGTGGTTCAAGAAGGTATCCCAGACGATGATGTTCCTGCCCTATTTCATTTCCCAGGTGCTTGTGGGAATCCTGGTATTCAACATGCTCAATTACGATACCGGATTCGTGAACAACATCCTGCCTCTGCTGGGCCTGGAGAAATGGGAACCTTATGCTGATCCTAATGTATGGCCTGTCCTTTTGGTGGTCATTTATCTCTGGCAGCAGACCGGATACAACTCCGTGGTATACTTTGCGTCTATCATGGGGATCGATGCGGAGATCATAGAGGCGGCCCGCGTGGACGGCGCCAACGGTTTCCAGAAGATCCGCTACATCATCCTTCCCTCCCTGCGTCCTACCATTGTTATCCTGCTCCTGTTCGCACTGGGCGGCATCGTAAAGGGTAACTTCGGACTGTTCTACAACATAGTCGGGACGAACTCCCTGCTGTATGGAACCACGGATATTATTGAAACCTTTGTATACCGTGCCACGATGACCGACTTCAATTTCTCAACTGCGTCGGCGGTCGGCCTGTATCAGTCAATCATCGGTTTTGTGATCGTAATGGTGGTCAATTTCATCGTTAAGAAAATAGAGCCGGATTATTCCTTATTCTAAAACCGGGGAGGTTCATCATGGCAAAAAAGAAAGATTTTATAGAAGGCACGAGCGTAAAGATCGGCACATCAGATAAGATCATCCGCGCGATCGGGTATGTGCTGGTCACGATATACTCTCTCGCCTGCGTGATCCCGTTCATCATCATCATCAGTACGTCCTTTACCAGTGAGGCGACGATCCGCGCGGAGGGCGTTCAGCTCATCCCCAAGGATATCTCCCTGCAGGCCTATCAGATGGTGGCAAAGGGAGGCGGGATCTGGTGGTCCTATCTGCTGACCATCGGAATGACCGCAGTAGGCACGTTCCTGGGACTGTCGATCATCGCGATGACCGGATACGCGCTGCAGAGAAAGGATTTCCCTTTCCGGAACGCGATCTCCTTCTATGTATATTTCACCAGCCTGTTTTCAGCAGGACTGGCGCCCTATTACCTGCTGATGACCAATACATACCATCTGATGGACAGCTATCTGGCGGTGCTTCTGCCGCTTCTGATGTCGCCCTGGCTGATCATCCTGATGAAGAACTTTGTAAAAGCGATCCCGCATGAGATCACGGAATCCGGAAAGATCGACGGGGCCGGAGATATGAAGATCTTTACGGCGCTGATCCTTCCCATGCTGAAGCCGGCGCTGGCAACCATCGGCCTTTTCCTGGCGCTGGGATACTGGAACGAGTGGTATCAGTCCTCTCTGTTCTTAAGCTCCCGGGTGGCGGTCAAGCCCCTGCAGTATACTCTGTATGAAATCGTCAATAAGAATGACGCTTTGAGAAACTCCGTTGCCGGACAGTTCGTAACGCTGGCCGATATCCCTACGGAGAGCGTGAAGATGGCAAATGCCGTCCTTGCAACCGGACCGATCATCTTCCTGTATCCGTTCGTTCAGAGATATTTCATCAGCGGTATCACCGTCGGAGCTGTAAAGGGCTGATGCTTTTTCCCAAAGGTTGTTACCCTGCCGTCAGGCAGGGCTAATGATAAACATATTATAATGGAGGTAGAGTATGAAAAGGAAATTACTCGCAATCTTGATGGCGGCAGTCATGACTGTTGGCCTCGCGGCCTGCGGTTCCTCAGAGACCAGCACTTCTGAGAGCGCTGCGGCTCCTGCGGAAGAAAGCGCCGCTCCTGCGGAGGAAAGCGCGGCAGCTTCAGATGATGCGGCCGATGCAGAAGCTGCGGAAGGAACGGAGGAAGCGGCAGCGTCCTCGGATGATCCCTGGGCAGGCTGGGCGGATGTGGATACGTCCGAGCATGTGGTGATCACCTACATGACCACAGGCGACGCGCCCTCCGGAGACAAAGCCGCAACCGTTGATGCCATGCTGGAGAAGCTGAACGCGATCCTTACCGAGAAGGTAAACGCGGAGCTGGAGATCTATTACATCGGCTGGACGGATCAGCTTGCAAACTACAACCGTACCCTTGCGCGTATGGATGGTTCCGTTGATCTGGTGGGAACCGCATCCGACTGGCTGGATGCGTGGCCGAACTCCAAGAACGGCGCTTTCCTTGAGCTTTCTGAGGAAATGCTGCAGACCTATGCGCCCGCTACCTGGGCAAGCGTTTCTCCTGAGCACTGGGATCTGTGCAAATATAACGGCGAGATCTATCTGATGCCCGAGGATAACTACGCACAGTGGACCAACCACGGATTCATCTACAGACTTGACTGGGCGAAGGAAGCCGGACTTGAGAACGGCTGCCACAGCTGGGAGGATATGACCGAGTACTTCCGTTATGTGAAGGAAGCCTATCCGGACATCACTCCCTGGGATTCCGACGGAAATGCGCATATGACGCTGGCAGGCGGCTGGGTAAGCTCCCACAGCGACTTCGTATCCATCGACGGTCTGAGCAACGGCGCTCTCTGGGGCGGCACGAGAGATGATCTTTATACGGTCGTTACCCCTGCCTATACCGATACGGAAATGATGGTGGAATTCGCTGAAATGATGAAGGAATGGGATACCATCGGCGTATGGCCGACGGACGTTCTGAACAACAAGGCGACCACGAACCGTGACGATTACAGGATCGGCCGTGTCGCTGCCGAGCAGCATCATACCCAGACCTGGACGGATCTGGTAAGCCATACCGCAAACAACACGATCTACCAGGATGATCCGGATGCGGAGAGCGGATTCTTCTACTTCGGCGAGGAAGCCGGAAACGTAACCGCCCTGAACATCACCCACGGCGCTATGGCGGTATCCGCAGGAAGCGCGAATCCGGAAAGAGCGCTGATGGTTTATGACCTTCTGAGAAACGATGCTGAATGCTATCATCTGCTTTGCTACGGCGAGCAGGGCGTATCATGGGATGTGAACGAGGAAGGACTGCGCATCACTCCGGAAGGCTATAATGCAGACACCCAGGATGTGGGGAATACGACCAACTACTGGTGGGGACGTAACGACGACCTTGAGATCAGAGCTGCGGATCGTGACTGGGACAAGATCGACGCCATGTATGCAGAGCTGGACAGCATCTCCATTGAATATCCTTACGGACAGTTCGTTCCTGAGGTAGATGCGATCCAGGGTCAGATCAATAACGTGAACGAGACCTACGGCAACTACATGAAGCAGATCGCTTATGGTAAATACAACGGAACGGCGGAGGAGATCGTTGCTGAGATGCAGGCTGCTCTGAAGCAGGCGGGTATCGAAGAGGTTACCGCAGAGCTGCAGAGACAGATCACGGAGCTGTACGGCGCACAGTAAAGCCATAAGAGATTTATAAATGCTCCGGAAGGGGTATAAGGCAGAACACATTTTGCCGGCTGTATACCTGGTATGCAGCCGGCAAATTTAATAAAAGGAACAGATCAGAATGAAAAACAGAAAATTTGAGATCAGAGACAACTTCTATCTGGACAACGAGCCGTTCCGGATCATCTCCGGCGCGGTCCACTATTTCCGTATCGTGCCGCAGTACTGGCGGGACAGGCTGGAAAAGCTGAAGGCCATGGGCGCCAACACGGTGGAGACCTATATCCCCTGGAACATGCATGAACCGAAGAAGGGCCAGTTTGTTTTTGACGGGCTCTTGGATATCAGAAGCTTCGTCCTGCTGGCCCAGGAGCTGGGCCTGTACGTGATCCTGCGGCCCTCCCCCTATATCTGCGCGGAATGGGAATTCGGCGGCCTGCCGGGATGGCTCTTAAAGGAGGACGGCATG
>DWWS01000055.1 GCA_019119595.1 Candidatus Eisenbergiella merdavium
GGAAATACTATAACCAGAAAGGTACATTCGACAAAAGATACGGTTGCAAAAGCCGACAAAAACCCCTACATATCAAATTCTTATCTGGAAGATTTCATTCCCATAGACACAGAATATTTTACAGCCTCATAGCAAAGCCAGCCGAGCCAGTCAACGGTCAAAATGAACGGTACAAAAATGCGCCGCTGTTGACAGCCCCGCCTGTCTTTGCTAATAGGCAGTCAAGACCACCGGCTAAGCCGGTGGTCTTGACTTCTTAGAAAGTTAACAGCGCCCTCATGCCGTCAGGAAATTCAGCGATCCGGCCGGGTTTTCCGTCCCCTTTTCCAGCAGGGAGATCAGGCCGCGCATGGTCTCCTCGATCTCCTCTCTGGTGGAGGGGATCAGCGTGTTGTCCAGTTTGACGGTGAGAACGATCAGCACGATCTCCGCCAGCGCGGCAGGATGGCCAAAATGAATGTCCCCCTTTTCAATTCCCTGGCGGATGATCTCTGTCAGCTCCGGCTTCAGCTCGGAGATCAGATGGGTCATATATTTCTGATGAATATAGGCCCGCTCCTGCGTGCCCGTCAGGGAAACGGGCTCCTCCTGCCGCAGAAATTCGGAGGAGGAGCTCCGGCAGGCCTGAAATATCATCGCCATGCGGGTGAACGGGGAAATGTCCGTCTGACCCGCAAGCGTCTTCGCCGTTTCCAGCGGCTTCTCATAATTTCTTTCGATCAGAGCCTCCAGCATGGCGTCCTTGGAAGGGAAATAGTAATAGATGCTTCCCTTTCCCATCCCGGCGGTCTGAGCGATCTCGCTGACCGATATGGTCTGTATGTTCCTGCTTTCCATCAGATTCTGGAGGGCATCCAGAATTTTATTGTATTTTGTCAGATTAGCCATATTCGTTCCTTTCGGCCATAAATTCAATAATGGAAGTAACCCTAACTATAGCACATCAGGCAGGAGAGAGGCAACAGAAAAAAGCAACGAAAAAGGGGAAGAAAGGAACCGGAAATTTGGCAGGGTCGATAGTTGACCGTTGGTCGAAAAGGTGTTATCGTAGGATAAAAGATAATCGACCGACGGTCGAACCTGAAAAGAAAGACCGGACGTCTCACTGAAAATCTAAGATCTCGTCTGATGACGGAGTCTCCTTCATGAGGAAGAAAGGAAGAGAACATGACATACGCGGATTTTTTTGCTGAGGTAAAGGCCAGACTGATGGGCGCAGAGGTTTCCAATATCGGGGAGCACCTCGCGTTCCAGTTTAATATCGTGGGAGAGGGCGAGGGCATCTTCTATATTGAGGTAAAGGACGGAAAGCTTTACGTGGAGCCCTATGAATATTTTGACCGGGACGCCATGTTCACCTGCAAGGCGGAAACCCTGAGAAAGATCGCGGACGGCAAGCTGGATCCCATCCTCGCCGTCACCCTCCAGAAGCTGAAGGTGGAAGGAAATATCGAGAAGGCGCTGAAGCTGAAGGACATTCTGGCATAAATGGTAGGCACGTTTCGGCAAGGAGGTAAGAATGAAAAAGCTTTGGTTCAGCGCGGCGGCTCTCCTGGGGCTGCTGACGGCGGCGGAGGCGGGAGGAAGCGCCTATTTTTACCGCAGAACGATGAAACGGAATCGGGTCAGCGTGGAGCGGACCATGAAGATGGCGGGAACGGACTGGGAGCAGTATTTCCCTGTCCTTGAGACAAGGAGAGCCCGGCTTCTTGCGAGGCGTCACGAGGAGATCTATGTGGAGTCCTTCGACGGGCTGCGGCTCCATGCTACCTGGATTCCCGCGGAGGAGCAAACGGAAAAGGCGAAGGTTGTCATCTGCTTTCACGGCTATTCCAGCTGCGGGATGAACGATTATGTTGGACTTTCCGACTATTATCTGAGAAAGGGCTTTTCCTTGCTGATCGTGGATGAACGGGCGCACGGAAAAAGTCAGGGCGAGTACATCGGCTTCGGCTGCCTGGACAGAAGGGATGCGCTCTGCTGGATCAACTGGGCGGTGGGACGCTGCGGGCAGCAGGCGCAGATCGTTCTTCATGGGATCTCCATGGGAGGGGCCACCGTGCTGATGACCACGGGCCTTGCGCTCCCGGCGCAGGTGAAGGGCGTGATCTCCGACTGCGCTTTCACCTCTCCGAAGCATGTGTTCACCCATGTGCTGCGCTCCATGTACCATCTTCCCGCCTTTCCCATGATCCAGATCGCGGATCTTGTGAACCGGAAGAAGGCGGGCTATGGACTGGACGAATGCAACGCGGCGAGAGAGGTGAGAAAGGCGAAGATCCCGGCGCTTCTCATCCACGGCTCGGCGGACACCTTCGTGCCCTGCCGGATGTGCGGGGAGATCTATGATAACTATGCTTCCGAAAAAAGGAAGCTGATCGTTGAGGGGGCGGCCCATGCGGAGAGCTATTACAAGGATATGGACGCCTATGAAAACGCGATGGACATATTTTTAGGAGGTATCATCCAATGATGCGAAAAAGAAAAGGGTATCCGGTATATCCGCTGACGGCTGCGCAGAGATTTCACTTTTTCTACCAGAATTTCTGCCCGAAAAAAGAGGTGCTCAACATCGGCACCAGTCTGACCATCGAGACGGAGCTGGACTGGGAGGAGCTGAAAAGGGCCATCTATAAGGCGTATGAGCGCTGCGACAGCATGCGCCTGCGCTTTGCGGCGGACAAGGAAGGAAACTGGTATCAGTACGTGGTGGACAGGGAGGAGCGGGACATTGAGTTCGTTGATTTCTCCGGAAGCACCATGGAGGAAGCGGAGAGCCAGATGAGAAGCTGGACCAGAGTTCCCTTCAAGCGGGAGGATACTCCCATGAACCGGATCGTGATGATCCGGATGCCGGACGGCTTCAACGGCATCTACCTGCTGGTGGATCACATGACCATGGACGCCCAGTCCCTGATCTGCTTCATGAAGGACATCATCGAGCTTTACTGCAACGCGAAATATGAGGGCGTACCCTATCCCAAGGACATGGCCTCCTATCTGGATCAGGTACAGAGAGATCTGGCCTATGAGGCGGATTCCAACGCGAAGAAGCGGGACGCGGAGTATTTCCAGAAGCTCATCGAGAGCTCCGAGCCCATTTTTAACGGCATCGACGGCCCCGGGCTTCTCGAGGCGGAGCGGGAGAGGATGCATGATCCAAACCTGCGCGCGGCCATCAACGTTTCCGATTCGGTGGATTCCGAGCTGGATATCTTCCATCTGGAGGCCGAACCCACAAAGCGGCTCATGGATTTCTGTGAAAAATACCATGTATCCCTGGTCTGCCTGCTGCTGATGGGACTTCGCACCTATTTCCAGAAAATGAACGGAAACGACGACGTTTCCATCAACACCGCCATCGCGCGCCGGGCCACCTTAAAGGAGAAAAAATCGGGCGGAACGAGGATCCATTCCTTCCCCTTCCGGACGATCATTTCTCCGGAAAAAACCTTTCTCGAGGGCATCTATGAGATCCGCGACCTGCAGAACGAATACTTCATGCATTCCAACTACGATCCGGTATCCTATTTTGCCTACAGAAACAAGGTTTATCCGCCTGCGGCTCCCGGCGAGACCTATGAGCCAATGTCCCTCACCTATCAGCCGCTGACCCTGCAGGAGAAGGGACTGGACAAGCTGGGAGGGATCCGCTACAAAACGAAATGGTATCCCAACGGAGCGACCACCCAGGCCATGTACCTGACCGTGATGCACCGTCCGGAGGACAACGGGCTGGATTTCAGCTTCGAGCATCAGGTGAAGGCCGTATCCAGAGAAAAGCTGGAGTACCTGTATTATTATCTGTGCAAGATCATGTTCAAGGGCACGGAAAATCCCGACCTGCCCATCGGAGACATCATAAAGCTGATATAAGAGAGCAAAGAGCCGTCCGGGACGGCGGATAAGGAGAAGGATATGTTTGAAAAGCTGGCAGAACTGATCTGTAACTATGTGGAGGTGGAGAAGGAAGCGGTGCAGCCCGATTCCAGATTCGTGGAGGATCTTGGCTTTACCTCCTTTGATTTCATGAGCATGCTGGGAGAAGCGGAGGAGGAGTTCGGCGTGGAGATCGACCCGCAGGGAGCGTCCAACATCCGCACCGTACAGGAGGCCGTGGACTATCTGGAGAGCCTTAAGGCAGAATGAGGTGGCTATGGAAGAATTAAGAAATCACGCCGCGGGTGTGAATGATCAGACGAAAGCCTGTCAGGCTTCGGAAAAGGAAGGCGCAGGAATCCCCGAGGCGCGTCTGTGCAGCACCATACGGGAAATCCTGGTGGGGGCGGAGGAGGCCTACGGCCCGCTGGACGCCATTCGATTTAAGGAGGGAAAGGACCGGATCGCCGTGCGCAGCTACAGCAGGCTCCGCAAAGACAGCGAGAGCTTTTCCCGGGCGATCCGCTCCCTGCTGGAAAAAGGGAGTCATGTGGCGGTCACGGGAATGACCTCCTATGCCTGGATCGTGACCTACCTTGGAACGGTGAATGCCGGTGATGTGGCGGTTCCGCTGGACGTTTCCCTTCCCGCGCAGGAGCTGTGCGAGCTGGTGGACCGCTCCGACGCGGAGGCGCTGGTGCTGGACGAGGTGCGCAGCGACGTTGCCGCCATGGTAAAGGCGCGCTGCCCCAAGCTGAAATATCTGATCCTCATGCATCAGGAGGAGGACGATGAAGCGGCGCTTTCCTTCAACAGGCTTCTGGAAAAATATGAGGGCTCCTTTGATTACGAGCCGTCGCCGGAGGAGCTGTGCACCATCATGTTTACCTCCGGGACCACCGGGAAGAGCAAGGGCGTCATGCTGACCCACAGGAATCTTGCGGAAAACGCCACCTGCCTGGATATGAGGATCCCCTCCAGAACGGTCCTTCTTTCCGTGCTTCCCATCCATCACGCCTACTGCCTGAGCATGGATGTCCTGAAGGGCATCTCCCTTGGGGGAATCCTCTGCATCAACGATTCCCTTCTGCGTGTGGCGAGGAACATCAAGCTGTTTGCGCCCAACATGATCCTGATGGTGCCCCTGATGATCGAGACCATGGCGAAGAAGCTGGAGGACGCGGCAGGCCTGCCTCCTGAGCTCGTGAAAAAAGAGATATTCGGAGAGCAGTTTACCACCATCTGCAGCGGCGGCGCTTATCTGGATCCGGAGCTGATCGACCTGTTCGCGCGCTACGGGATCACCATTCTGCAGGGCTACGGCATGACGGAATGCTCCCCGGTCATCAGCACCACCGTCGGCTGGAACATCCGGAAGGGAGCGGTGGGACAGCTCGTCCCCAACTGCGAAGCGAAGACCGTGGACGGAGAGCTCTGGGTGCGCGGCAGCAGCGTGATGCAGGGCTACTACAGGATGCCGCAGGAAACGGCGGAAACCCTGGTGGACGGCTGGCTCAGGACCGGCGACCTCGGCTATGTGGACGAGGAGGGCTTCGTCTATCTGACCGGCCGCAGGAAAAACCTGATCATCACCAAAAACGGAGAAAACGTATCCCCTGAGGAGCTGGAAAACAGGCTGGGAAGAAGCCGCCTGGTTCAGGAGATCCTGGTGCGGGAAAACGCCGGTCTGATCGAGGCCGAGATCTTCCCCGACTATGAATATGCCGAAAAGCAGGGCATCGAGGATATCCGCGCCGCCCTGCAGCAGGAGATCGACGATTACAATAAGGAGGCCGCGGCCTATAAGAAGATCTACGGCCTGAAGGTGAGAGAGACGGAATTTGAAAAAACGCCGTCGAAGAAGATCAAGAGATATTAAAAATCTGGAGACATGAACCCCAAAAAAACGGAGCAGCATCCCGCCGCAATGGCGTCATGCTGCTCCGTTTTTTCATGCTTCAGCCGTGGCCGTCTCCTCCTCTGCGGAGGGCTCCTCAGCCGGCGCGTTATGCGCAAGACCGACGGAAACCACAACCGCCTCCGGGTCGGTCATCAGATGCACGTCCCTGTCGGAAGCGATGGGAAGGTCTTTTACCTTGACGGCATCGCCCGCCTTCATTTCCGCAACATCCACCTCCACACGCTCCACCAGAGCGGACGGAAGCGCCCGGTAGGATATTTCGCTCAGATGCTGCTCCACGATCCCTTCCGCAACCTTGTCGTGATTCAGGAGAATGATCTCCGCAACGGAATGGATCATTTCACCGCTCACCAGCGCCTGAAAGTCGATCTCCGCAACCTCATTTTTCAGATGATCGATATCTATTTCCTTGATCAGGACGTCCATCGCCTCGCCGTCCACATCAAGCTGGATTCTGCTCCCCTTACCGCTCGTCTTGAGAAGCCGGTCAAGGGCGGTCTTTTCAATCTTCACCGGAATGGAACCCTCGATTCGTTTTCCGAATACGTTTCCGGTCACATACCCCTCTCTTCTCAGCCTTTTTGCCTTTGTGTCCATGCCGCGCTTTTCAGCTTTTAAAGTATTCATTTGACTTTTCCTCCATAAAACTGAATGCTTAGCAGCCATCCACTTGCTGTCAGTAAGCAGGTTCTGTTAAGTATCGTTTCCTTGCTACGCCTTTATTATATCACTGCATGTCAAGCATATTTTACATAAAAATGGGACTAAATACAGAGGAAAATTGTGCATATGTGTTAATTGGCTGTAAAAAAAGAAAGGAAGCGAAGCTGCATATCATATGCGCTGTTCCGCTTCCTTTTTGCTGCGGCGGATGATCCGCCGACATTTTTCGTAAAATAATTTCTTTTATGAAAGTAATCCGACAAATTTCTGTACCGCCATCTATTATAATCAGTTTTATTAAATTTGGCAATCCATTATTTTCAAAAAAGGTACAACTAAATAGTTGTTTTTGTGATATTTTTATAAAATCCGGCGGCACAGGCAGCCCGGCTTTGGGGCGGAAAAAAGGAAAAAAAAGGAAATAAGCCGTCAAAAAAATGGTCAGCAAAATGGAGGTAAATATGGCCAGAACAGGAAACAACATTTACAAAAGAAAGGACGGAAGATACGAGGGAAGGGTCCTGATCGGAAAGACCTGCCGCAGAAAGCCGAGATATGTCTACGTGTATGCGAGGACGTTAAAAGAGGTCAAGCGGAAAATGGAGGAGATCCGGGAGAACGGAATAACGGAAAAGGAAAAGGGAACGGATATTTCCATGCAGGCCGCAGCTGAGGAATGGCTGCGCCGGATGCAGGAGAACTGGAAGCCGACGACCTGCGGGATGTACCGGAGCGTCGTCAGCCACTATGTGATCCCTCTGCTGGGCGATTACGCGGTTACGGAAATAGGAAAGGAGCTTTTTGAGGAGTTTGCGAGGGATCTGGACGGATATTCCCAGAAGCAAAGCCTGTCTGAACGCTATAAAAAGTATATCTGCTCCATCGTCCGTCAGATCATGGATTATACCGAAAACGCATACCAGCTGGAGAAAAAGGGACCGCCTGTTCCGGCTTTCCGTGTTCCCAGGCAGGCGGCGCAGCTCCCGCCAAAGCAGGATCTGCTCAGGCTGAGGCAGTATCTTCTGGAGCATCTTGAGGAGGATACCTGCCTGGGGATCCTGGTCGCCATGAATACGGGAATCCGGATCGGAGAGCTGTGCGCGCTTCAGTGGGGAGACTTCGATCTGGAAAGCGGAGAGCTTGTGATCAGAAGGAATCTGCAGAGAGTCAGGAGCGAGGACGGAACGGACAAAGGGCAAAAGGACGCGGCCGGAAAGACGAGGGTGTGCATGCAGATGCCGAAAACCACCTCATCCATTCGGGTAATTCCGCTTGCGGACGGGCTTTCGGACATTCTGAGAGCTTTCCGGAGACCTCCGGAAAAATATCTGATTTCCGGGAAGAAAAAGGCATGGTCGGAGGCGCGCACCCTGCAGTACCGGTTTTCCGCCATCCTGAAAAAATGCGGGATCCAGCCCTTCCATTTTCATCTGCTCCGACATGCTTTCGCAAGTCAGTGCGTGGAGCTTGGCTGCGATATTAAGAGTCTGAGTGAAATTCTGGGACACAGCAGCGTGCAGATCACCATGAACATTTATGTGCATTCCTCCACGAAGCAGAAGAAGGAGCTGATGAATCTTGTCTGCAGACTGGATGAAAAAGAACAAAAAACGGATTCAGGTATCGTAAATGATGCAATCTGAAAGAGGCTTTTTTTAAAAAATAAGCCGTCAAATATCCCGTCAATCACACGGCCATTTCAGGGAAATGCCTGAAACAGGCCGTGTATCTGAAGCTTTTCATAAAAGAAATTATTTTACGAAATTAATTCCGGCTTTGCATGAAAGAGAAAGCATGAGTGGGAAATTATATTGACGTCCACTGTCATATTCTGCCGGGAGCTGACGATGGGGCGCCCGACATGGATACGGCGGTCCGGATGCTCAGACAGGAAGCGAGGGATGGCGTGGGAAGGATCATTCTCACGCCCCATCAGAAGCCGGGCCGAAGGTGCATCAGCGCGGCAGGCGTGAACAGGAGGCTCCGGCTTTTGCAGAGGGAAGCGCAGCGGATGGATATTCCGATCCGGCTTTATTCCGGCGCGGAGCTGCTTTACTGCCACGGCCTTCGGGAGCTTTTGGACAGCGGCCAGGCATGTACGCTGGCCCGCTCCAGATATGTGCTGGTGGAATTCATGCCGGCGGAGGAATGGAGCTATATCCGCAGCGGAATCTACGATCTGGCAGGCGGGGGCTACTGGCCTGTGCTGGCCCACGTGGAGCGCTATCTCCAGCTTGCGGACAGGCCGGAGCGCGTCAGGGAACTGACGGAAATGGGCGCCTATATTCAGATGAATGCGGGAAGCGCTGCAGGAGCAGAGGGCCTCAGAACAAAAAGGAGCTGCCAGCGGCTTCTGAAGCAGAGGCTGGTGCATTTTGTGGGAACCGACGCGCACAGAGCCGAAGGAAGCCGTTCGCCGCAGCTTGGCGCGTGCGTCAGGCTGCTGGAAAGACAGGCGGGAAGGGCATATGCCAGAAGGCTGCTGTGGAAGAATGCGGAATGCATTCTGGAAAATATACAACTATGAAGGGGATGATACCAATGGAAAAACAACGCCAGATGACGGATGAAATAGAGATCGATCTCGCGGAGGTCTTTCGAAGAATGCTCGCCAGGCTTCCGATGATGCTTGCGGCAGGGCTTTTGACCGCGCTGATCGCTTTTTTTGTGAGCAGATTTGTCATGACGCCCGCCTATGAGTCCACGACGAAGATCTATGTGCTGAGCCGTCAGGAAAACAGCAGCGTGACCTATTCGGATCTGCAGATGGGCACCCAGCTCACCCAGGATTATGCGGAGCTGATCCAGGGGCGCTACGTTTTAGAACAGGTCGCCGAGATCCTTTCGCTGGATATGAGCTATGAAGCTCTGCGGGGAATGGTATCCGTAAGCGTGCCGGACGATACCCGGATCATTTCCATTTCGGTCAGCGATTCGGATCCTGTCAGGGCGATGGAGATTGCCAACTGCATCCGGGAAACGGCCACCGTATATATCACGGACGTGATGGACATCGAGGCGGTGAACGTGGTTGAAACGGCCTTTCTTCCCACGCGGAAATCCGGACCAAACGTGAAGCTCATAACGCTGTTGGGAGGCCTCCTTGGCATATTCGCCATTGCGGCTGTGGCCGTAACCGAATATCTGATGGACGATACCATCAAAACCGCAGAAGATGTGGAGCGGTATCTGGAGCTGTCTACGCTGGCAATGATACCCCTCAGCGAAAACGAAAAGCAGGGCAGAAGAAAAAAGAAAAAATAGGGTGGGAAAAAGCATGCAGAATATTATGATTCGGGCGATGGAAAAGCAGGATTTCAGAGTAAGAGAGGCTTACAAAACCCTCCGCACCAATCTGGAGTTTTCCGGAATGGACGTGAAGGTGATCGCTCTGACGAGCTGTACGGAGGATGAAGGAAAGACGAGCGTTTCCTTCCAGCTTGCCGTTTCTCTGGCGGAGGCGGGAAGGAAAACGATCCTGGTGGACGCCGACCTTCGGAAATCGGTCCTGCACGGCCGCTATAAGGCGACGCGCGAAAGATACGGCCTGTCCCACTACCTCAGCGGCCAGGCAAGGCTGGAGGATGCGGTCTGCGCGACCAATATTCCTGATTTCCACATCATTTTTGCCGGGCAGGTACCTCCCAATCCGAGCGAGCTTCTGGGCGGAGACCGGTTTAAGACGCTGGTTGAGAGGTTTCGGGCGGAGTACGACTACATAATCATTGATACACCGCCCCTGGGAAGCGTGATCGACAGCGCGATCGTGGCGCGGGAATGCGACGGGGTGGTTCTTGTGATCGAGGCGAAGGCGATCAGCTATAAGTTTGCGAGGACTGTGAAGGAGCAGCTGGAAAGAGCGGAATGCAGGATCCTCGGCTGTGTGCTCAATAAGGTAGAGCCAAAGGGCGGTGCCTATTACAGCAAATATTATGGAAGCAAAGGAGCGGAAGGAAAACGTTCCAGAGCGTCCGTGAAGGAGCACAGAAAAGAGGAAACCGAAGGATCGGCGGAAAAAGAGGGACCGGAAACGATTCCGGGGAAAAAAGCGGATGAGCCGGAGGCGGAGGAGAAGGGATGAAAAACAAAGGCATATTTATCGGCGTGTGTGCTGCGGACGTGCTGATGCTTGCGGGCTGTATTTATCTGTACGCCAATCAGGACCGGACCGCGCCTGTTATATCCTTCAGCGAAAATGAAATCATCTATACGGACGGAATGGAAGCACAGGAGCTTTTAAACGGTGTGAGCGCGTATGACGAACAGGACGGAGACGTTTCCTATTCTCTTCTTGTAGAAAAGGTTTCCAGAACTGCGGAGGGGCAGGCGGTGGTGACCTATGCGGCAAAGGACGCCTCCAATAACGTGGCCAAAAGCTCCAGGATCCTGCCTGCGGAGGAAACGGAATGAAGGAAAATCCGGAATACGGAGCAAAGGCAAAGGAAGAGAAAAAAAGGAAGTCAGCCGGAGGAAGAAGCCTGACCGATCTGACGGGAAGACGTTTCGGCCGTCTGACGGCGGAATATCCCACGGAACGCAGAGACAGGAAGGGCTCCGTTTACTGGCACTGCCGCTGCGACTGCGGCGGAGAGGCGGAGGCGACGGAGGACGGCCTTGTATACGGTAATAATTTAAGCTGCGGCTGCCTGAAACGGGAAAATCAAAAACGGGTTTCGGAACAGCTTCACCATGTGGACGGGACCTGTGTGGAATGGCTGGAAAAGCGAAAAAGCAGAAGCGACAATACCAGCGGCTTCCGGGGCGTATGCCGCATGAAAAACGGAAAGTACCGGGCCATGATCGGCTTTAAGGGAGAACGCTTTTATCTTGGAACCTATGACAGCATGGAGCAGGCCGTTCAGGCGCGCATGGAAGCGGAAAGCGAGATTCATGACGCGTTTGTGAAGAAATATCATGTCTGGAAGGAAAGAGCGGATGCAGATCCGGAATGGGGCCTGGAAAATCCTCTGATCTTCCAGGTGGTGAAGGAGCCGGGCGGGGCTTACCGGGTGATTTCGGAGGCTGGACAGGAAAAGGAGGAGAGATCAGACGCTTCCGCAGAATGATCAGAAAATGAGGTGGGAAGATGACTGCTGAAAAATTGAAAATCTGTTTTGCGGCGTCGTCAGGAGGACATTTGGAGCAGCTGATGATGCTGAAGCCGCTGATGGATAAGTACGACAGCTTTATCCTTACGGAAAGAACGAGCTATTCGGTCAATACGAAGGGAACGAAGACCTATTATGTAAAACAGGTAAACCGGAGGGAAAAAGGCCTGCTCCCGAAGCTTTTATGGGATTCGGCCCAAAGCCTCAGAATTTTTCTCAGGGAACGGCCGGACGCGGTGATCTGTGCCGGGGTGCTTGCGGTCCTGCCCATGTGTGTGATCTGCAAGCTTTTCCGCCGTAAGGTCATATTCATTGAATCCTTTGCCAAGGTGACTTCGGCTACAAAGAGCGGAGAATTTGTCTATAAATTCGCGGATCAGTTTTATGTGCAGTGGGAAAGCATGCTTAAGGTATATCCCAAAGCGATTTATCTCGGCGGAATTTATTAGGAGAACGGATATGGTATTTGTGACTGTGGGATCTCAGAAATTCCAATTTGACAGGCTGCTTCAGAAGGTGGATGAGCTGGTGGAAAAAAACGTCATCCGGGACTCCGTTTTTGCCCAGACAGGCTGCTGCGGTTATGTGCCCCGCTTTTACGAGCATGTCGCGTTTATGGAGACGGAAGCGTTTTCCAAAATGGAAAGCAGAGCGGATATCGTGATCACGCATGGCGGGACAGGCGCGATCATCGGGGCTGTAAAGAAGGGCAGGAGGGTGATCGCCGTGCCTCGGCTGAAAAAATACAGAGAGCATGTGGACGATCATCAGATTCAGATCCTGGAGGAATTCGAAAGGATGGGAACCATTAAGGCCTGCTATGATCTGGAGCGTCTTGGAGAAGCGTACGAGGAGGTTCAGAAAATGGATATGCAGCCATA
This sequence comes from Candidatus Eisenbergiella merdavium, assembly GCA_019119595.1. Taxonomy (GTDB): domain Bacteria; phylum Bacillota; class Clostridia; order Lachnospirales; family Lachnospiraceae; genus Eisenbergiella; species Eisenbergiella merdavium. The sequence continues at coordinate 12,453 of DWWS01000055.1, forward strand.
CCATACCAATACGGTGAGGATCATCAGCAGCATAGACAGCTTTCTGAGCGGGAAAAGGTGAATGGAAAATGGATACTCTGATAAAAAACCTCATTCTGACCCCGTTCAATATTCTGTATAAATTCAGCCCGGAGCTGGATCTGAAGCTTCTGTTTTGGCTGAAGCAGGGCTACCCGCTGAATCTGAAAGCCCCGCTCACCTACAACGAAAAGCTGCAGTGGATCAAGCTGTATGACAGGAATCCGCTCATGCCGGTATGCTGTGATAAATATTGGGTCAGAGATTATGTAAAGGAACAGGGGTGCGGGGAAATTTTAAATGATCTGCTTTGGGAAGGGTTTGATCCGGAAGATATTCCGATTGATGCGCTGCCGGAAAAGTTTGTCATTAAAGCTACCCATGGCTCAACATGGAATCTGATTTGTAAAAATAAAGATCTGCTGGATAAAAAAGCTATTGTCAAAAAATGCAATAGGTGGCTGAAAACAAAATTTTTGGCTTGTTATGGTGAATGGTTCTATGGTGTGAAAAAACCAAGGATTATTGTGGAAGATTTTATAGAAAGTCAGGATGATGAGCAGTTAAGGGACTATAAAGTATTTTGCTTTGGAGGTCGTCCCAGGCTGATAAAGGTGGATTTGGATCGCTTTACCGACCATAAGTCAGTACTTTATGATTGCGGATGGAATAAAGTTGAAGGAATAGGGATGGGCTTTCCGATTTCAGAGCGCAGTGTAGAAAGACCAGCCTGTTTAGACGAGTTATTGGAATATGCATCCAGGCTTTCTGCTCCGTTCAGGCATGCAAGAGTTGATTTCTATATAGTGGGGAAACGTATTTTTTTTGGTGAAATAACTTTTACAAGCGGAGCCGGTTTCGACCGGTTTTCATCGTATGATTTTGATCACAGGATGGGAAATTGGATGAAATTGTAGCAATAAAAGGAAATTATGATGCGGATTTTAGTAATAGGGCCCGATACTGACAGAAGCAAAGGCGGCATGGCAACGGCAATTCAGGATATCAGGTACAGTAGAATTCTAAATGACAGATTTGATGTTGATATATTTGCTTCTTATATTGACGGGAGCCTTCCGGTAAGGTTTCTGTATTCCATATATGCTTATCTGCGGTTCCTGACGATATATAAAAAATATGATCTGTTTCATTTACATACCGCTTCTTATGGAAGCACCTTTCGAAAATACTGGTATTTGAAGGCGATCAAAAAGGCAGGAAAGAAAGCGATCGTACATATCCACGGAGCAAAATACCTTGCCTTCTATGAACAGCTGAGCGGGAGAAAAAAGCAAACGGTCCTCCGCTATCTGAAAGGTGCGGAGCTTGTCCTGGCGTTATCAAAGGACTGGAAGGATAAGTTTGACGCTGCGTTCGGTCTGGAAAACTGTCGTGTTTTGGAGAACGGGATTGACACGGAGATGTACGCTCCCGCTGCCGCGGCCGGCCCGGAGACCGCGCATTCCTTTGCGGTATTGGGAAGATTGGGGCAAAGGAAGGGAACCTATGATCTTGTGGATGCGGTGGAGGCGGCCGTAAAAAAAGTACCCGATCTGATCTGCTGCCTGGCGGGAGACGGAGAGGTGGAGAAGGTAAAAGGGATCGTCCGGGGAAAAGGGCTGGAAAGAAACATCATCGTTTCCGGCTGGCTCGGTCAGGAAGAGAAGGTACGCCTGCTGAAAAAGGTATCGACTGTCGTCCTTCCCTCTTATCATGAAGGGCTTCCGATGTCGGTTCTGGAGGGGATGGCTGCCGGAAAAGCGGTGATCAGCACAACCGTTGGAGCGATACCGGAGGTGATCGGAAAAGAGAACGGCATTCTGATCGAGGCGGGAGACATAAATGCCCTGACAGAAGCGCTTGTCCGGTGCTGCGAAGATAGAAAAATGGTTGAAGATATGGCTGCCGAAAACAGAAAAAAGATCTGCGGGCAATTCAGCCTGGAAAGGATGCACGGCAGGCTGGCGGAATATTATGAGGAATGTGAAAAACAGGCAAATGTAAGATGAGCAGAGAATGAGAGATATGAATAAAAAGATAGGAGTCTGCTGCGAATATAAACAAAAGAATTACGGCAGTATGCTTCAGGCGCTGGCGACCGTATTGCAGCTGGAAAAATTGGGATATGATTACGAAATTATCGATTACAGCAGGAAATTAACGCCGGATCTGCTGATCCGGTCTTTGAGGAGAATCCCGGAAGAGATTCCGGGGATGGTCAGAAGATTTGGCGAAAAACAGAAAAGAAAAAAATATCCGGAATTGGAGAAAGCAATCGGACAGCGCAATCTGTGCTTTCAGGATTTCAGCGCCCGGCATTTTACAAAAAAATCGCAAAAAATCGACACCTTTGCCCAGCTTCGGAAGGCCGCAGAGGAATATTCAGCCGTGCTGGTTGGAAGCGATCAGCTTTGGCTGCCGAAAGGATATTCTACAGGCTTTTTCAATCTGTTGTTTGTGCCGGATCACATTCCCAGGATCGCGTACGCAACAAGCTTCGGAGTAAGTGGAATACCGGCTTCCAGGGAAAAAATCGCAAGAAAGTTTTTAAATCGTATTGATTACATAAGCGTGCGGGAGCTGCAGGCTGCAGCAATTGTCAAAGATCTGACGGGAAGAGAGGTAAAAACCGTTGTAGATCCTACGCTGCTGTTTCAGGGCCGCGAGTGGGAAACGATCGTACCGGAACGTCAGATGAAACAACTGCAGGGGAAAAAATATATTTTCTGCTATTTCCTTGGAAATAATCCGGAGCACCGCATAGAAGCGGAAAAATTAAGTAAGGCGACGGGGTGTGAAATTGTTTTTATTCCACATCTGGATGAGTTTATTGCCAGTGATATGAATTTTGGAGACGTTCAGCTATTTCAGATTGGCCCGGAGGAATTTATAAACCTGATCAGAAATGCGGAGTATGTTTGTACGGATTCCTTCCATGGCAGCGTATTCTCCATTTTAAATCATAAGCAGTTCGTTACATTTAGCAGGTATGCAGGGAAAGACAGAAATTCCCGAAATTCACGGATAGACAGTCTCTTATATCAGACCGGGCTGGAGGAACGCCGGTTTCGGGGGAATATATTGGAGCAGATGAAACGGACGATCGACTATGATGAAGCAGAAAGAAGGATTCAGGAAGCAAGAGCCGAGTCGTTGGATTATTTAACGGATGCACTGCAGAAATGCTGTGGGACGTAAAGAAATTTGTATTTTATGAAGTCTTGAAAACGGCGGCTTATGAGGAAATGCTTTTATGAAAAAGAAGATTAAGATACTGCAGCTGGTACCCCTGGGGACAGGTGGGATCACCAATTTGATTTTAAACATAAATGAATATCTTGATCGGGATAGATTTGAGTTTGACTATCTGACATTTTATGATCGAAAGGAATTTTATGAAGACAGAGCCTTAAAGTACGGCGGAAAAAAGTATGTGGTCCCTTTGGATCGGTTTGATAATCAAGTGGTCAGGGCTCTGTTCAAATTTTTCTATGCGGTTAAAGTGATCCGTGAGTGCGGTCCTGATATCATTCATATTAACGCTTCTACACCGTACGACATGCTTGTCGGAGTATCGGCTAAAATCGCGGGAACCGGAAAAATTGTGATACATTCACATAATTCCTCAATGAAACGCAGGAACTGGGGACAACAGCTTGTAATGAAGGGATGCAGAATATTGATCCCGATGGTTTCGGACTGTAATCTGGCCTGCTCAGAGCTGGCGGCCCGTTACATGTTTACAAAAGGAATCATTGCGAAAAAGAAATACACTGTGATTCACAATGGAATTGACGTGCAAAAATACCGGTTCTCACCGGAAATACGCAAAATGTACAGGAAAAAGCTGCAGGCAGAGGAGAATTATATTGTCGGACATGTTGGACGGTTCAGCAGTGCGAAGAATCATAAAAAATTAATTGAGATTTTCGAACGGTTTTCAGGCAGTTGTCCGGAGGCCAGATTGTTGCTGATCGGAATTGGAGAACTGGAAGCCGAGATCAGGGAAATGGTGAGACGAAAAGGGATCATGGAAAAGGTTATTTTTTATGGAGCGACTGCAGAGGTACCTCAATTCCTTCAGGCAATGGATTGCTTTGTGTTTCCATCGTTATATGAAGGACTTCCGATAGCTGCGATCGAGGCGCAGGCTGCCGGCCTTCCGGTTTTTATGTCGGATACCATTTCAAAGGAGCTGGCAATTACTTCTCTTGTAAGATATATCCCTCTGGACGCGCCTGCGGAAAAATGGGCGGATGAGATACTGGCAGTTAAAATGCAGAAGGTCATTCGAAAAGACAGGATAGAAGAAACAAAGAAAGCAGGCTTTGACGTTGAAGATGCTGCGGAGCAGCTAATGAGGCAATATATCTCTCTGACCGGGATAGAACCAAGGATGAGGACGAAATGATGCAAGAGGGGAAAATGCGGATAAAAACGGTGATACGTTTAAAAAAGAGAAGCAGTGCGTACGCCCTCTTTTTTGCAGCTCAGCTGTCAAGATCATCCGCAGGACTGAAAACAATAGGAGCTGTGGATGATCTCATGGTAGTGCTGCAGATCGCCTGCTTCCTGTATTGCTTCCTGAACCGTATAAAAAGAAAAAGATTTTCCATGCTGGATCTTTCCGTCATTTCCTTCTATCTGTGCCTGTTTATTTCCACGGTAATGGTAAGCAGGGACTTTTTCAGCTGGCTGACCTATTCGCTGCAGGGAGCGGGAGCCATATTTCTGATAGAGGATATGATGGCAAATGATGAGAAGGAAAGCATTCTTGTGATCCGCAACGTGAGCTTTTTTTTTCTCCTCTGCAATTTGGCCTCTGTGATCATGGCTCCGGCCGGGTTTTTTGGTGACCTTTATTTTTTAGGCGCGAGGATCGGTTTTACACCCTTCTGTATTATGGCGGTGGTTTCTGCGCTATTAGGCGATTATATTGTGAATGGCAAAAAAATATCCATCACGTCCGGCGCGGTCATCCTGGCCGCAGTTGTGAATGTTGCAGCAGTAAGGGTATCGACAGGAATATTGGGTTTGGCTTTATTGGCCTGTATGACCGCCGCAGGTTTACTGCTCTGCGGGATAAGAAAGCAGAGCATGGTGTATCTGTTGTCCTACGGGATTCCAAGCCTTGTATGGTTTGTGATCGTATTGAAAGGAAGGACGGATATCTTTCAGATAATCCTTTCTATTGTAGGAGAGGATTTGACGTTTAACGGAAGGACCCTTATCTGGGAAATGGCTTTACGGTATATTTCAGAGAAACCTTTTTGGGGATATGGGGTAACAGCGCTGGGAGACTTTTATATTGCCGCATATATAAAACAAAGAAGTCTTCCCGCCCATGATGAATTGCTGAATCTGCTGTATCAGGGTGGAGTTGCCGCTTTCATCTGTTGGAATATTTTATATTTTGTGGTTGGACATGCGCTTAAAAGGTGTCGGGAAAATTATATCATCGTCCTGATGTCAGCCGCTGTTTTTTCCTTTTTATGTATCATGATCACGGAGATCCAGTCCCAAAAGGCAATTATTTTCATGGTGATCGCGCTGGCCTATCAGTTGGCAGTCAATCATTCGATGGAGACGAAGGAACATGTGTAGGTTTTCCATTGTAGTACCGGTCTATCAGGCGGAAAAATATCTGGAGGAATGTATCTGCTCCATATTGAAGCAGGAGAAAGAAAGCTGGGAATTGATACTGGTAGATGATGGAGCTTCGGATGGAAGTCCGGAGATATGCGATCGCTACGCGGGAAAGTATCCCCAGATCAAAGTCCTGCATCAGCAAAATACGGGACCTCTGCTCGCAAGATGCAGAGGCTTTGAAAAGGCAAAGGGGACTTATCTGCTCAGCCTGGATGCGGATGACCGTCTCTCAGAGCAGGCGTTGAAGCGGCTGGATGAGACATTGGAGCAGGAAGATGCGGACATATTGATCTTTGGCTACCAAAGGCTGGACGAGGATTGCAAAAAGAAAAAGCAAGGCTACCGTCTGAAAAATGAGCTGTATGAAGGCGGGCAGAAAACAGAGCTGTTTTTAGAGCTTTGGGAGAAAAATTCCTTTAACCTGGTTTGGAATAAGGTGTTTCGTACGGATTTTGTGCGTCAGAGGCTCCGGGTCCCGGAAGAATTGAAAAAGGTAAAAACGGGAGACGACGCCGTTATTGTGACTCCGCTGCTGCTTCAGGCTAATAAGATCAGAACGATAAGCGAAATATTATACGAATATCGTACCGTCCCGGAGAGCATATCCAGAAGCTTTAACAGGCAGAAAGGGCAGGACGTTCTATTATACAGAACCTATATGTTCAAGCAGCTGCAGCAGGCCGGGATGATGAATGAGAAAATAGAAAAGAGATTTTATGAGGTTACCTGCAAGACCATGAGCTACATATTATCACAATGTGCCAGAAGCAGCATGGGAAAAGAAAAGCTTGATTTTATAAGAGGCCTGATAGAGTCCCGATTGTATCAGGAAAGCCTGCCCTATTCGAAAACGGCAGGTTTTTCAAGAAGAAAAAGAGCATCCTTCTGGCTGTTAAGGCACAGACTGTTTCGGCCGTTCATCTGGTATGAATGTGTACAGGCTTCCGCGAAGAGAATCTGTTTGAAATACATAAAAAAATAAAGCTTCTGCAAAGGGGATAAAAAATATGGAGACCATGGTATCAATATTGACCACCGCATATAATCATGCGCCATACATAGCTCAAACGCTGGAAAGCTTCCTCATGCAGAAAACGGAATTCCCTTTTGAGATCGTGATCCATGACGATGCCTCCACAGATGGAACCGCAGACATTATTCGGAGCTATGCGGAGAAATATCCTGAGATCATTCATCCCATATTCCAAACAGAGAATCAGTATTCAAAGGGTGTAGACGTTTATGGCTTTATGCTTCCGCTGGTCAGGGGAAAGTACATCGCCCAGTGCGAGGGCGACGATTACTGGTGTGACGAACGGAAGCTGCAGAAGCAGGTAGATTACATGGAAGCACATCCCGAATGCTCCTATTGCTTCTGCAATTCCTACAATGTGGATCTGAACTCACAGGTCATAAAGGAAGTGAGTCCGGTGAACCAAAGCAGGGTATTATCAAGCCGGGAAATGATAGCGAAGCCGGAAATTTATCTTGCGACAGCGGGCACCTTGTATCGGACGAAGGATTCCATAGATTTTCCAAAGGAAATGCTTGCCGGAGAGGCCGGAGATATTCCCCTGCGAAATTTTCTGATGCTTCGCGGAAACGCTTATGGCTTTGCTGAGCGTATGGTCTGCTATCGTGTCATGGTGCCGGGCTCCTGCTCTGACCGGTACGCGAGGGAATTGAAAAAGGATCCGGAGAGCATTATCAGAAAAAACCGCGCATATCTGGACTTCTATGAGAAGTTTGACGAATATACAGAGGGAAGATATCATCAGGAGCTGCTGCCTAATATCAATGAACATCTGTTTCTGATTTACCGGCTGGAATCAAACTGGAAGAAGCTGAGAAAGCCGCCTTTCCGGGAGCGGCTGGACAGGCTGCCCGCGAAGCAGAAGGCGATCCTGTTCACAAAATATTATCTTCCATGGCTGGTAAAAGGCTATCGGATGATGCGTTATGGAAAAAGAGGATTGGAGAAAAAGTATTGATGCGAGGAAAGACAGCCCAGCCTCTGGTCAGCGTGATCGTACCTGTATATGGGGTTGAAAAGTATCTGAGAAAATGCCTTACAAGCATTGTAGAACAGACCTACTCGAATTTAAATATCGTTCTCGTTGACGACGGCTCTCCGGACCGATGCGGAAGCATCTGTGATGAATTCGCGCGGCTGGATGAGAGGATCCGCGTGATCCATCAGGAAAACAGAGGGCTTTCCGAAGCCAGAAACACAGGAATAAAAGAGGCCAGAGGAGAATATCTGAGCTTTGTGGATTCGGACGATTACCTTGCCCCTGAAATGATCGGGCGTCTGATGGAGGCTGTAAAAAGGACGGGCGCACAGATAGCCGCCTGTAATTTCGTTTATGAATTTGAAGAGGGCTATGCGGAGACGGAAGGAGGGCGCGGCAAAGGCGGGCAGTATCAAATATCGGAAGAGGGAGTCCTTTCCGGAGCAGAAATGATGAAGCTGATGCCAAAAGGAAAATATGCCTTTTGCGAAATTTTCTGCAATAAGCTTTTTAACAGAAATTTGTTTCGAGAGATCAAGTTTCCAAAAGGGAAGCTCCACGAAGACGAATATATCTGCCACAGGGTGCTGTATCCCTGTGAAAAGGTGGCGGTGGTTCCGTATGTCGGCTATCATTACCTGCAGCGAAAAAGCAGCATTATGGGGCAAAAGGGGAGCGATCTGCATCTGATAGGGGCATATCTTGACCGGGTCGCGTATCTGGCTGAAAGGGAAGAAAAAGACCTGACGCTGTATCATGAGGGACTGCTGCTTAGCGCGGTAAAGCGGGCGGAAAAAACAGACGGGAACCTGGCGCTCAGAAAGCTGAAATATGAATATTTTGAATTATTTTATTCTCTATATCGGAGAAAATGGGTCTCGCTTTTGGCATTGTGCAAACGCTTTATAAGATGCCTGATCATCTGACCGGGGAGGAGTTTGATTTGAAAGACGATAATATCTTTTTCAGCGTGATCGTCCTGGCGTATCAGGTAAAGGATTACATTGCGCAATGTCTGGATTCGGTTCTCTGCCAGACATATCAGAATTTTGAAATTATCCTGGTAAATCCCCATTCATCGGACGGAACAGACGGGCTTTGCCTGGAATATCAAAAAAAACATGGAAATATACGCATATTAAAAACAGAAAACAGGGGACAGCTTTTGAACCGCATCAGCGGATTTGCGGAAGCAAAGGGAGACTATCTGCTCTGTCTGGACGGAGATGATTACTGGGAGAAGAATCTGCTGGAGACGGTTTGCCTGGGAATCCGCGAGCATGGAGGCGACTGGGTTATTTTCGGGCATGAGAGGGTCCGCGGCGGAAAGGTGATCGGACGTACGGAGCATATTTTTCCCGATGGGACCGTATTGGAAGGAGAAGAAAAGAAGAAGGTATACGAAAAGCTGATCGCGGGAAGGCCGCTGAATACAATGTGGGAAAAGGCGCTCTCAAGGGAATTGTTCGGAAGGATAATGCGGGAAGAGGATTTTCTGCAGTATCAGTCCGTCCGCTCCTGTGAAGATCTCCTGTTTAACTGCCATGCGGCATGGCGCTCCGCGCGCATCCTTTACCTGGATTTTTCTCCGTACCGGTACAGAATGCGCGCGGACAGCGTCACACATGTGTTTCGCCCGGCGGAGCTGGACGATTATCTTCTGGTTAAAAAAAGAGTCCGGGAATTTATGACAAAATGGCAGATGGAGGACGAAAACTGCCGCAGTATGTTTTATTCCGGTCTGTTCCGGTTTTTTGCCGACTGGATATACCGGTGCGCGATTTCGGGCGTGACCGCTGAAGAAAAAAGGGGGTTATACGGAAGGCTGAGGCAGGAGGCTCTGTATTTAGAAGCCTTAAGATACCGGAAAAACGTCAGGATCCACATGAGACACAGGCTGTTTGAGCTCCTGTTCAGGCATGGTGATTGGGGGCTGCGGATTTATACAAAGGCTTTCCTGCTTTTCAGGAAATACAACAGAAAGAGAAGAACCGAGGTGAACATGCCGTGACGATGAAAAAAACCGTACTTTCCAATATGCTGTGGCGTCTGGCGGAGCGCTGCGGCGCGCAGGGAGTTTCCTTTGTCGTATCCCTGATACTTGCGCGTATTCTGCTTCCGGAGGCATACGGCGTGGTGTCTCTGATCACGGTGTTCACATCTATTTTGAATCTGTTCATCGACAGCGGCTTTAAAAACGCGCTGATCCAGAAGAAGGATGCGGATCAGCTGGATTTTTCCACGGTATTCTATTTTAATATCGCGATGGGCGTCCTTTTATACGGGATGATGTTTGCCGTATCGCCTTTTATCGCGGCATTTTATGACAGACCGTATATGGTTCCTTACATCCGGGTGATGTCGCTGACGCTGGTATTCGGCGGGATCAACGGAGTTCAGCAGGCCATTGTCGCCAGAAGGATGCAGTTTAAGCGTTTTTTTTATGCGACGCTTACCGGCACGTTATTTTCGGCGGCGGTAGGGATCGCGATGGCGTATATGCAGATGGGCGTGTGGGCTTTGATCGCGCAGAGGCTCATCAATCAGGCCATTGATACCGTTTTTCTGTGGTTTACGGTCCGCTGGCGGCCGTCTCTTCGGTTTTCCGGAAAGCGGCTTCGTCCCATGTTTGATTACGGAAGTAAGCTTCTGCTTTCCGCCTTTGCCAATACGATCATGGAGAACCTGACGGGGCTGATCGTCGGAAAGGTATATACGGCCGAGCTGCTTGCCTATTACGACAAGGGAAGGAACATTCCCAATCTGGTGGTTCAGAATCTTCAGGCAGCGGTGCAGAGCGTACTGTTTCCCGTGATCGCGGAAAAGCAGGACCAAAGGGAGCAGGTGAAGAAGATCCTCCGGAAATCCATTATGACGAGCACCTATTGTATCTTTCCCTGCATGACGGGGATTGCCGTCTGCGCGGAGCCGCTGGTGAGAGTGCTTTATACCGAAAAATGGATCGCCATGGTTCCGTATCTGCGGCTTTGGTGCTTCTGCTTTGCCTTCTATCTCTGGCATACAGCGAATCTGCAGGTGATCCAGGCGCTTGGGCGAAGCGATATTTTCCTGAGGATAGAGGTTCTTAAGCAGTTTCTTTCCCTTGCGGGCATTCTTCTTGCGGCGCGGTTTGGAGTGCTGGCGATGCTGGCTGCGGCCTGTATTGTCGCCGTGCTCAGCCTGTATATCAATGCCGCCCCGAACGTCCGGCTGGCGGGTTACGGCTTTTGGGAGCAGCTAAAGGATGTGCTCCCGGTCATCGGACTGAACCTGCTGATGGGAATTGCGGTTTATCTGATTGGGGCCGTTCCCATGCCGGATATTGTCCGGCTTGCTGTGCAGATATCGACGGGAGTCGCCGTTTATGCGGGAGGCTCATGCCTGCTGAAGCTGGAGATATTCCGATATTTATGGAAAACGGTAAAGGAGCTTATTCACTGAGGAGGAAGGAAAATGTCGGATAAAATTCTGGTTACAAGATCCGCGCTGCCGCCGATCGAGGAATATATGGAAGAGATCCGGGGGCTGTGGGATACGCACTGGATTACCAATATGGGCGTGGAGCATGAAAAGCTCAGACAGAAGCTGAGGGATTACATGGGTGTGGAGGATATTGATCTGCTGGCAAACGGCCATATGGCGCTGGAGCTTGGCATGCAGGCGATGAACCTTCATGGTGAAGTCATCACGACCCCGTTTACCTTCGCATCCACCACGCACGCGATCGTGAGAAATAAGCTGGAGCCGGTTTTCTGCGATATTGATCCGGAGGATTTTACGATAGACGTATCCAGGATAGAAGAGCTGATAACGGACCGGACAAGCGCTATCGTTCCGGTTCATGTATACGGAAACGTCTGTGATGTGGAAGAGATCGAACGCATTGCGAAAAAATACGACCTGAAGGTGATATATGATGCAGCGCATACCTTCGGTACCGTTTATAAGGGAAAAGGAATAGGAACCTTTGGGGATGCTTCCTGCTTCAGCTTTCATGCTACAAAGGTCTTTAACACCATAGAGGGAGGCGCGGTCTGCTATAAGGACAGGGAATTCGGACTGGATCTGTACCGTCTGAAAAACTTCGGGATCCGCGGCCCGGAAAAGGTGGATGCGGTCGGGGCTAATGCCAAAATGAATGAATTCTGCGCAGCTATGGGAATCTGCAATCTGCGCCATGTGGATGAAATGATCAGTAAGCGTGAGAGGGTTGTCAAACGGTACAGGGAGAATCTGGAAGGAATAGAGGGGATAAGGCTGAACCCGATTCAAAGGAATGTCCGATCCAATTATGCTTATTTCCCGGTGATCTTTGAAGAAAAAGCATTTGGTGCAAGCCGCAATGAGGTTTACAAGGAATTATGGAGAAACGGGATTTGTGCAAGAAAATATTTTTACCCTCTGACAAGTATGTTTGAATGCTTTCATGATAAATATGATGCGGATCAAACACCGGTCGCACTGCACGTATGCAAACGGGTTTTGACGCTGCCGCTGTATCCGGAGCTGGATTTGGAAAATGTGGACCGTATCTGCAGGATCATTCTTCAGTGCAGGGGATGAAACAGTCAGCAACACAGCTGAAGAGGAGCTGGCAATTTACTGTACGGATTTTGCTAAGCTGAGGAAGACAGCGCGGCCGGAAGGCGGTATCTTCCGTATAGAAGGACGAGGAGGAATGAATGAAGACAAAGGAAAAACTGCTGATTTTGGGCCGTTCCGATGGGACAAAGGAGGCTCTGGATTATGCAAAGGAGACAGGGCTTTACACTGTTCTGACAGACTATCTGCCGCCGGAGGAAAACACCCTTAAAAAAACAGCGGATGAATACTGGATGACGGACGTTTCCGATATCGACGAGCTGGAGGAAAGGTGCAGGAGAGAAAATATTTCGGGGATTTTTGCGGCTACCAGTGAATTTTGCCTGGATGCGGCGAAGGAGCTTTGCGACCGGCTGAATCTGCCGTTTTATGCGTCGGATGAAGGATGGGCCTGCGCGCGGGATAAGCTGCGGTTTAAAAAGCATTGCCTGGAATGCGGAGTAGACACGCCGCGCATATGGCAGGTCGGAGGCAGGCTTACAGAGGAAATTCTGAAGCAGATCAGGTACCCGGTCATTGTTAAGCCGACGGATTCCTGCGCCCAGCAGGGGATTTCAGTATGTGAAAACGAAGCCGAGCTGCTTTACGGCTTTGAAGCGGCTTTAGAAGCATCAGCGTCGAAAACGGTAATGATCGAGGATTATATTGTTGGAGAAGAGGTGGCGCCGTTTTACTTTTTCCTGAATGGAGAAGCCATTCTGGTCGAATTGGATGATCTCGTTTATCTGCCGGTCAACGGACGAAACAATTTTGTTTTTGTAAAGAATTTCAGTAAATTTACCCCACAGTACCAGGAAAAGATCGAACCCAAAATGAAAAAGCTGTTTCTCCGGATGGGATGCCGGAATGGAGCCGCTTTTTTACAGGGGATCAGAAAAGAGGACAGGGTCTATTTCCTGGAGCTGGGATATCGGCTTGATGGAATCGGCGCATGGAAAAGAAACAGAATGGAAGGAAGGTATAGCTCCGTCGAGCTGCTGGTTGACTTTGCGCTGGGACATCAAAAGAAGATAGGCAAAGAAATATATATGAAAAAGGATGCCGTGAACAGACCGGGCGGTACGTATTTGCTCTGGGCCCGTCCAGGCAAGATTGCCAAAATCGAAGGGCTCAAGATGGTTAAAGGTATGGAATCAGTTGAAGTCATTGTGGAACGCTTTCAGGTGGGAGATGAGATCCCGCAGAAGGTGTCCATGCGGCAGGTGGCCTTTTGCATTTGTGTGATTGCGGAAAAAGTCAGCGATTTGAAAGAGAAGGTTGCAAGGATCAATGAAGCTCTCCATATTTACGACAAAGAAGGAAAAGATATGCTGCATTATCTGACTGATCTTGAGTCTTTGGAATAATGGAAGGAGCAGATTCAGAATAAGTGGTTGCAGTGCGAAATAGCGGAGGGTATTTCAGATGAAATTAGGGATTATGCAGCCGTACTTCCTGCCATATATCGGCTATTGGCAATTATTGAACGCCGTGGACAGGTATGTCGTTTATGATGATGTAAACTTTATAAAGCGTGGGTGGATCAATCGGAATCGAATTCTTATCGAAGGAAAGCCGGCGTATTTTACCCTTTCAATTTTGGAGGCCAGCCAGAACAAACGGATCAATGAGATCAAAGTGAATCAAGATAAGAAGCTTTTGTATAAAAATATGAAAACTGTCGAGTTGGTATATAAAAAGGCTCCCTGTTTTTCGGAGGTGTTCGTTCTCCTGGAAAAGATCATGGACAGCAGAGAGGAATGTCTTTCGCGCTTTATTTTTGATTCAATAAGAATGATCTGCGATTATCTGGAAATAAAAACAGAATTGTTGGTTTCGTCTACATTAGAAAAAAACAACGCGCTGAAAGGAGAGGATAAGGTTCTGGAAATATGTTCGCTGTTAGGGGCGGACGAATACTACAACGCGATCGGTGGAAGGGCGCTTTATTCCTGTGAACATTTCCGGAGCAAAGGAATTGAGCTGAAATTTGTAAAAACGGATCCGATCGAATATCCCCAGTTTAAAAATGAATTTCAGCCGAATCTGTCCATCCTGGATGTGATGATGTTTAATTCTGTGCCGGAGATCAAAAAAATGCTGGAGCGGTATACGCTGATAACGGATGAGATAAACGAGGAATGAAATGGAAAAAAGCAGAAAAATCATAATAGCGGCGGCTTTAGGAATTCTTTTCATCGGAGGATTGGGCTTTCTTTTCCGCGGAACGCTGAAGGTGCTGGCGATGGAGGTCGTTTATTTCTCCAGGGGAGATATCCCTGAAATAACGGCGGATTTCAATGATGTGACCGGAGATATGAAGGCGCTGCACGGAATCAATAACGGGCCCAAATCGGGCTATACCGGGGAGGAAGAGGATTCCGGCGTGTGGCGGCTGGACATGACAAAGCTGTATCAGGAGCTTCATATTCCGATGGTCAGGACCCATGATGCGGAGTACCCGTATGGTCAGGACAAATTTGTGGACATTCATTGTATCTTCCCTGATATGAGCAGGGATCCGGAGGATCCTTCCGCATACCATTTTGAAGAAACAGACGAGTATCTTGCCGCTATTGTGGAAAGCGGCGCGCAGATTTTTTTTCGCCTGGGAGAATCCATAGATCATTCCGGTGAGAATAAATATATCAATCCGCCGGAGGACTATACAAAATGGGCGCAGGTCTGCGAGCATATCATACGGCATTATAATGAGGGCTGGGCCGACGGTTTCCATTACGGCATTGTATACTGGGAAATATGGAACGAGCCGGAAAACATTACTATGTGGACGGGGAGTATGGAGCAGTTTTATGAGCTGTACCGGACGACGGCCCGGTATCTGAAGCAGATTTATCCTGAGCTGAAGATCGGCGGCTGCGCGATGGGAAGCGTGGAAGAGGAACCGGTTGTGCAGTTCCTGCAGAGCCTGAAGGCGGACGGAAAGGATACCCCCCTGGATTTCTTCAGCTGGCATACCTACACCGCCGATCCGGATTCTTATGCGGAACGCGCGGCATCCATCCGGGAGCTGCTGGATGAAAACGGATATGAAGATACGGAAAGTATTCTGGATGAATGGAATTATATCGAAAGCTGGAATGATTTGGAGCAGGCGGCGCAAATGATACATTCCCCAGCGGGCGCCGCGTTCATTGCGGCCGGACTGATCAGCATGCAGAAAAGTCCGGTGGATCTTGCGATGTATTATGACGGTCAGCATGCGCTTGCGGATCTGTGGTGCGGACTGTATGATTCGGAGGGACGGACGGAGCCGGGATATTATGCCTTTTCCTTTTATGACCGGCTGTATCGGCTGGGCAGTCAGGTACGCATGGATGAAGGGATAGATTATTTTTACTGCTGCGCGGCCACTGGAGAGAAGGATGGTATCCTTCTGACAAATTTTAACCCGGCGGAGGATGCTTCGTCCGTCACGATCCGCCTTAAGATAAACGGCGGAGGAAAGCGCGCTGCGATCACAAGGATAAACGACCGATATGTGGACGGAGTGACGACAGAGGAAAGATGGTTTTTCAACCATGCGGTATTGGAAATACAGGCGGGAGAAGTCGTTTACATAGAATTAAGCTGACAGAAAGGGTAATGCCGGAATTAGTAAAACGAGCTTTAGAACTAAAATGCGAGCCGGGTCTGTGCAAAACCTGGCTTTGGGTGTAGAATTTATGTATGCAGTCAAATAAAAGCTTACAGAAAGCTCATGTGATCGATAAGAGCATAGAATCCGCACGATTTCAGAGTGGTTCGGATGAAAAGGGAAGAATAACATATGAAGAAACAAAAAGAGAAGAAGCGGAAAATAACCTTTATCATAAAATGTTCAGGCATTCTTTTGCTGGTCCTTTTGCTGCTTTTGCTTGCCGCCTTTCTGTGGCTGCACTCCTGCCTGGGGAAAATCAACTACCAGAAGAGCGGAATGGAAAACGGGGAGCCGGGGCGGCCTGTACAGGAAGAAATCCCAGAGGAATCTCCGGAGGACCAGGACGCCTCCCTGCGGGATTCTGCCGCCGAAGAAATCGCCGCCCTGGAAGAACGCCTCCAGGAACAGACCTCCGGTATGGAGGAACTTGTGTTTGACGAGGATGTTTTCAACATCCTTCTGATCGGCTATGACAGCCGGGATAAGAACAGCAGGGGGCGCTCTGACACCAACATTCTGGTGTCTGTCAACCGGGATACAAGAGAGATCACAATGACCTCCATCATGAGGGACAGCTACGTGGCGATTCCCGGCCATGGAAACAACCGGATCAATGCGGCCTATGCCTACGGGGGAAGCTCCCTTCTTGTGGAAACGGTCGAGAAAAACCTTCAGGTCAGCGTGGATCATTATGCAGCGGTAAATTTTTATTCCTTTATGGATATCATAGACATGATAGACGGTGTGGATATCGAGGTTTCCGACGCGGAAGCGGAAGTGATGAACCGGTATATCAGGGAGCTGAACCGTCTGGAAGGCTGCGGAGAGGAGACGGACCGGCTGGACGCAGGCGGAATGCTTCATTTGAACGGCAAGCAGGCGCTGGCATATACGAGAGTCAGATATGTGGGAAATGCGGATTTTGAACGGACGCAGAGGCAGAGAACGGTTCTGGAAAAAACGTTTGAAAAGGCAAAGGAGATGAACCTGCTGGAGCTGAGCCGCCTGCTGGAACGTCTGCTTCCGGAGATAAGTACGGATATGAGCGAGAGGGAGATTTTATTTTTCCTTCTGCAGGGAACCTCTTTTTTTCAATATGATCTGAAATCCCTGCGTGTTCCTGCGGACGGCACCTATGAGGCGCTGCGCATCAACGGCATGGAGGTTCTTGGAATAGACCTGGAAAAGAACCGGGCGCTTTTAAAAGAGGAAGTCTACGGCTCCGGTCAGGATTGACCGGAGCCTTCTGCAGTTCTTATCTTTGTGATATCAGAAAAAACAGGATGGATTTCTCGCAGCCCTTCTCAGTCATCCAATTCCACCTCATAGCCCATCACATCTCCGGTAGAGGCGTTGATCTCATAGGAATACTCCGTCCAGCCAACCTTCCACTCCACTTCATATACGGCATATCCATGATCATAGTCGAATTCGATTTCCATACGCCTGGTATCGCCCTCCGCTATGCCTGCATGCTTCAGGGCGGCCTGCCTGGCGGCCTCGGCCGTAATATACTCCGTTCCGGCGGCTGATGCTGCTTTGGTATTTGAGGAAACACTTCCGGCGGCACCTGCGGAGCCGCTTCCTGCGCTCGGTTCATAATATTCGGCGTCATGATCATAGGAAAGAATGGCTCCGCTTACCGCGTCGATCTCGTAGTCATATTCCATGCTTCCCTGGTAAAATTCTACCTCATATTCCGCGCGGCCGTCGTCATAGTCCAGCTTTGTGCGGATGAATGTCACGTCGCCGGCGGACAGCCCGGCATTTTCCAGCGCGATCTGCTGAGCCTTTTCGCTGCCGATATAATTCCCGGAGGGAGCGGCGAAGACGGAGCCTCCTGCAAAAAGAAGCGCGCCGAGAGCAAGAGCGGAGGCTGTGAGAGCCATTTTCTTTTTATTCATTTTCCTCATATCATTTTCCTTCCTTTCTTAATCGCATTGATAAAGGTCTTTGTATCGTACGGCCCATGCCGCAGGGCCGCTTGTTGTTTTCATGTCTGTATCATAATGGGCGAAGATTAAAGGAACATTAAAAAGCTTGGAGAAAAAGAATAAAGTCTTGATGATGGGAAGAGGAATAACAGAGGAATAAAAAGAACATTGCCAGACAAAGGAAGTCATGCTATACTTTCCGCATGGGAAACCAGAGAGCCAAAGGCGGCTTACCCTCCTGTTTTCGGAGGGGCTGACCCTCCAGACTGAAGAGGAAGGAGGGCGTTGCCAATGAATGTTACATACGCTGATCTGTTTCAGTTTTGTATATTCGTTGTTGCCCTTGTTGGTCTGTGTTATCAGATTTTCAGGGATAGACGAAAATAGCCGCCAACTACTGACACTAGCTGACGGCTGACATCATATTGATGTAAGTTATGAGTAGGTGAGGGTAGGCCGCTTCTCTGGCTTTCCCTTTCTCTATCATCAATATAGCACATCCGGCAGCCGTACACAAGCCTTTATTCCTGCGTTTGTCATTTTATAAAGCATTCACAAGTGCAGGCTGGTCTGGATAAGTGTAAAGAAAAAATACTTGACACCCACCCTCATCTATAGTATGATACATCAGGCGGCGCGCGGAATGCGTGTGGTGCGCCGCGTTTGTTTTGACGCGTGCCCTGGCGCAAAACGCTTCGGCATGGAGGGAAACATGGAAAAAATCGTAGAGCAGGGGCTGCTGTATGATTTCTACGGCGAGCTGCTGACGCCTCATCAGCGGAAGATATATGAGGATGCGGTGTTCAACGATCTTTCCTTAAGCGAGATCGCCGAGGAACAGGGAATCAGCAGACAGGGCGTCCACGACCTGATCAAAAGGTGTGACAGGGCGCTTGAGGAATATGAAAACAGACTGCATCTGATGCGGCGTTTCGGCCTGATCCGGCAGAAGCTGGAACGGATCCGGCAGCTTAGCGGCGATGAGGAAGTGCGGCGGCTGACCGAAGAGATCATCGAGGAATTGTAACAGTAAAGGAAATCGTATGGCATTTGAAAGCTTGACCGATAAACTTCAGAACGTATTTAAGAGCCTGCGCGGCAAGGGACGGCTGACGGAAAGCGACGTGAAGGCAGCCATGAAGGAAGTGAAGATGGCGCTTCTTGAGGCGGACGTAAACTTCCGCGTGGTGAAGCAGTTCGTCAGATCTGTGGAGGAGCGCGCCATCGGCGCGGACGTAATGAACGGGCTGAATCCGGGGCAGATGGTGATCAAGATCGTCAACGAGGAGATGACCGCCCTGATGGGCTCCGAGACGACGGAGATCCAGATGCAGCCGGGCAAGGCGACCACGGTGATCATGATGTGCGGCCTTCAGGGAGCAGGTAAGACCACCACAGCGGCGAAGCTTGCCGGGAAGTTTAAGCGGAAGGGCAAAAAATCCCTTCTGGTCGCCTGCGACATCTACCGCCCTGCGGCCATCGAGCAGCTGGAGATCAACGCGAAGAAGCAGGAAGTGGATTTCTTTTCCATGGGGACGAACCACAGACCCCTGGATATCGCAAAGGCGGGCATGGAGCATGCGGCGAAGAACGGCTGCAACGTGGTGATCCTGGATACGGCGGGACGTCTGCATATCGATGAAGAGATGATGCAGGAGCTGATCGAGATCAAGGAAGCCATCACGGTGCATCAGACCCTTCTGGTGGTGGACGCCATGACCGGTCAGGACGCCGTGAACGTGGCGAAGGAATTCGACGACAAGGTCGGCGTGGACGGCGTGATCCTTTCCAAGATGGACGGCGATACCAGAGGCGGCGCGGCGCTTTCCGTCAAGGCCGTTACGGGGAAGCCGATCCTGTACGTGGGTATGGGCGAGAAGCTTTCCGACCTGGAGCAGTTTTATCCGGATCGGATGGCGGGCAGGATCCTCGGCATGGGCGATGTGCTCTCCCTGATCGACAAGGCCCAGGCGAACCTGGACCTGGACGAGGAAAAGGGAAAAGAGATGGCCGGCCGGATGAAGAAGGGCAAATTCGACTTCGACGACTATCTGGAAAGCATGAAGCAGATGCGAAATATGGGCGGCCTTTCCGGCATCTTAAGCATGATGCCCGGGCTTGGCGCGAAGAGCGCGCAGCTGGAATCCATGGTGGATGAAAAGCAGCTCGCACGCATGGAGGCGATCGTTCTTTCCATGACGCCGCAGGAGCGGCGCAACCCGAAGCTCTTAAATCCCAGCCGGAAGCACAGGATCGCAAAGGGCGCGGGCGTGGACATCAGCGTGGTAAACCGCTTCATCAAGCAGTTTGAACAGAGCCAGAAGATGATGAAGCAGCTTCCCGGCATGATGGGAGGCATGGGCGGCATTGGTAAAAAGGGTAAGTTTCGGCTTCCTTTTTAATAGATAACAAAAAAAAGTATTTTTGGAGGTATGAAAAAATGGCAGTAAAGATCAGATTAAGAAGAATGGGACAGAAGAAGGCTCCTTTCTACCGCATCATCGTTGCGGATTCCAGATCTCCCAGAGACGGAAGATTTATTGAGGAGATCGGAACCTATGATCCCACCAAGAATCCCAGCGAGTTCAAGGTGAACGAGGAGCTTGCGAAGAAGTGGCTCAACAACGGCGCACAGCCTACCGATGTGGTAAGCAAGATTTTCAAGGCAGCGGGGATCGAGAAATAAGCATCCCTCAGACGTGACGCCTGCGGCGTAGTGGAGGAGGAGCCATGAAAGAACTGGTTGAAGTGATCGCAAAAGCGCTTGTTGACAACCCGGAAGAAGTGGTCGTTACGGAAAAGGAGAACGGCAGGAATCTGACGGTCGAGCTTCACGTTGCGCCCTCCGATATGGGTAAGGTAATCGGCAAGCAGGGCCGGATCGCCAAGGCGATCCGTGCGGTCGTAAAGGCGGCTGCACTGGGAGAAAAGAAACAGGTGGATGTGGAGATCATCTGATCCCGCATTTCAGAATGGAGCGTTCGCCTGACGACGAACTTTCCTTAAAGGAAAAAGAGCGGTTATCCGCTCACATCCATCCGGCGGGCAGCCCGGCAGGGCTTACCCGCCGTTTTTGCCAGAAGAAAGGAGATCCCTGGATGGAACAGAGACTGCAGGTCGGCGTGATCACGGCCACGCACGGGCTTAAGGGTGAGGTGAAGGTTTTTCCCACAACGGATGATCCTAACCGCTTCCGGCGGCTGAAGGAAGTGATCCTGGATACCGGAAAAGAGGAGCGCGTCCTTCAGATCGAGGGAGTAAAATTTTTTAAGCAGATGGTCATTCTCAAATTTAAAGGGCTTGACGACATCGACGATGTGCAGCGGCTCAGGAGAGGAACCCTCTATGTGACCCGGGAAAACGCCGTGCGGCTTAAGCGGAATGAATATTTTATCGCGGATCTGATCGGTATGCGGGTGGAAAACGAGGATGGGAGCGAGCTGGGAACGCTGCAGGACGTGATCACCACCGGCGCCAACGACGTTTACGATGTGCGGCTTGCCGACGGAAGGCAGCTTCTGATCCCCGCCATCCGGGACTGCATCCTTGAGGTGGACGTGGAAGCGGGCCGGATGCGGGTTCATCTTCTGGATGGGCTGCTGTAGGAGGTTTTATGAGCATATGATGCATTTTCACGTTCTGACCCTGTTTCCGGAAATGGTATCCCAGGGGTTGTCGGAGAGCATTCTCGGACGAGCGGCAAAGAAGGGCTGCATCGAACTGGAAACGGTGAATATCCGGGATTATACGGAAAATAAGCACAAAAAGGTGGACGACTACCCCTACGGAGGCGGAGCCGGCATGCTGATGCAGGCGCAGCCCGTTTACGATGCCTGCGAGGCCGTGAAGGAACGGATCGCCGCGCGGAGGGCACGGGAGGGTCAAGCTGCCGGGGCTGAGCAGGATAGCCTCTGCGAGAAGCCGGAATCCGGAATTTCCCGCTCACGGGTGATCTTCGTGACTCCGCAGGGCTCTGTTTTCAGCCAGCAGATGGCGCAGGAACTTGCCAAAGAGGAGGATCTGATCTTCTTATGCGGCCACTATGAGGGAATCGACGAGCGGGTGCTGGAGGAGGTGGTCACCGACCACGTTTCCATAGGCGATTATGTGCTGACCGGAGGGGAGCTTCCGGCCATGGTGATGATCGACGCTATTTCCCGTCTGGTGCCCGGCGTGCTGAAAAATGAGGAATCCGCGGAAACCGAGTCCTTCCAGGACGGGCTTCTGGAATATCCCCAGTATACCCGACCGGAGATCTGGCATGGCCGCCCGGTGCCTTCCGTACTTCTTTCGGGGGATCACGCGAAGGTGGAGAAATGGCGGCTTGCGCAGTCGCAGGAGAGAACCGGGCAGAGGCGTCCCGAGCTGTATGAGGCGTACAGCAGAAAGGAACGGGCTCTTTCCTGGCTGTCGAGGGACCGCCTGAGCCACACGGATATGCTGGAGTCCATAAAAAGAGGACAGGCGGATGTGATCCGTGCGGAGGAGGGAGGCGTCCTTCTGTATGACAGGCCCAGCGGGGCCTGGATGATCTCCGCTTCCGATGAAGATATGGGAGAACGCCTCCTTTCAGAAATTCCAAGAGGGGAAAAGGACCTGCTTTTCGAGGTGCACCAGGCTTTCCTCAGAGACAGCATCGCCCGCCGCTTCCATCGGACGCTGGTGAACGAATGCTATCAGGCGGTCTACACCAGGAAGCTTCCGCCGCCCCGCGAAGCGCGCTTTGCCATCCGGCCGCTCCTTGAGCAGGACGCGGATACGGTGCACGCCCATTATCATGCGGTTCATTCCAGAGATTACGTGCTGGCGCGCATCAGGGCCGGAGAAATGTTCGGCATTGAGGAAAACGGCGCGCTTGCCGCCTTCGCGGGCACACATGACGAGGGAAGTATGGGCATGCTTGAGGTGCTTCCCCCCTTCCGCCGCAGGGGGATGGGCGAGGCGCTTGAGGCATTCCTGATCGCCCGCCAGCTGGAAAAGGGACGGGTGCCCTTCTGCCAGATTTTTGACGGCAACGAGCCCTCCCTGCGCCTTCAGAGAAAGCTGGGCCTGAAGCTGGCGAGCGGAAGGCTGTACTGGATTTCCTGAAAAATAAACGTCGTGAGAATATATCTTATATGTTATGTAAATTTCGTGGGAGATATATGGATTTGCGAAGAAACATGTGATATAATTCCATTGAATCCTAAAATCATTTCATTCATTGGAGGTAAAAAAGATGAAAAAGAGTTTGGTATTGTTACTTTCGGCTGTTGTGCTTTTACCACTCATGGCCTGTGGGGGGGGGTAAAGAAGTATCGGATAATTCCGATAGCACATCTGTTTCTTCACAAGTAGAAGGTACCTTAGCGGATGATAGCATTGAAGAAGTGAAAAACGACGCTGAAGATAGTATAAGCAGTACAGAAAATGACAGCACTGAGGAAAGTGCGACTGAGCATGTTGAAAGTTCAATTGTATTTGAAGAAACAGTCGCTGTTGATGACGAGATATGCATGATCAAGATTACGAAGTTCTTGCCTGATAGCAGTAGGAAGGATCGTTGTATTCTGAATGCAGAATTCGAAAATAAATCCGCTGAAAAAGATATCAATGTCCAGATTGATACTGCTGTCAATGGCGTTCAGTATTCTACTAGTTTTATTACAAATACTGGCTTAAGCAATGTATTTCAACTTGGGGCGGGGCAAAAAGCGGATTCACAAATAGATTTACACTGTGGATATGCAGAAAATGAGATTGGAGATTTTACGGATATAGAATTGACTTTTTACGTCATGGAAAGCGAAAGCAGTGCAAAAATTTTGGAAAAAACAATTCATATATTTCCGTATGGCGAGGATAAAGCTGTTTCATTCGTCAGAGAAGAGCAGCCTTCCGACTATGTAATTATAGATGACGAGTATGTGACCGCCATTATAACTGGTTATGAAGAGATCAGTGATTATAATAGCAGCTATAGCGTTAATCTGTTTTTGGAGAATAAGACAGATGAGGATGTATGCTTCATCGTTAAGAATAGTTATTTAAATGGTATTGAGGCAAAAGGAAGTCTTTTGTGCACGGGCGATTGGGTATATGGAATTGTTAAGTCAGGGAGGAGTGACTTTGGCGAGATTTATTGGTCTGCGGATAAGTTGGAAGAGATAGGTATCAGCGAGGTTGAAGAAATAGAAATCGAATTGGGGGTATTTGCTGATATTTTAGGTATGGATGAGATTACCAATGGAGTGATTACGTTAAATCCATAGGAGAATCTCTGGCATTTTCATATTGAAAAAATTTCTTGCACCGTGAGGCGGAATGTGCTATATTATTAACGTTGCGATAATGAGATGGTCCTCTGTTACAGGAATTGTATTAAGAACATCTATGAAAACAGGAGGAAAAGCAATGAACGAGATCATTAAGGCGATCGAAGCGGAGCAGCTTAAGAAAGAGGTTCCCGAGATTCATGTAGGAGATACCGTTAAGGTATACGGAAAGATCAAGGAAGGAAACCGTGAGAGAATCCAGGTATTCGAGGGCGTAGTGCTCAAGGTACAGGGCGGCGGAAACAGAGCTACCTTCACCGTGAGAAAGACCTCCAACGGCGTAGGCGTTGAGAAGACCTGGCCCGTGCATTCCCCCAACGTGGAGAAGGTTGAGCTTGTCAGAAAGGGTAAAGTAAGACGTGCGAAGCTGAACTATCTGAGAAGCAGAGTCGGCAAGAAGGCCAAGGTAAAAGAGCTGGTAAAATAATCGAAAAACGGTATGAGGGGCAGTCCGGAGCTGGGCTGCTCCTTTTTCCGTTGCCGGCCGGTCCTGTTCGGGCTTAAAACAACGGCGCAGCAATTCAGTCTCTGGCCGGACTGTGGCGCTACGGTTCATAAACTCTGATTGAAACCTTTCCGCTGTCATG
Source organism: Candidatus Eisenbergiella merdavium (assembly GCA_019119595.1). Taxonomy (GTDB): domain Bacteria; phylum Bacillota; class Clostridia; order Lachnospirales; family Lachnospiraceae; genus Eisenbergiella; species Eisenbergiella merdavium. Next base: position 37,209 of record DWWS01000055.1, read on the forward strand.
GTAGAATGGAAAACAGCCGGGAAACGCGACAGCCTGTGAACGGGGGAAAAGTGAAAAAGCAGGCTTTCACCTTCCCTGATTTTGTACGGGCATGAAAGCGTGCAGATGGGAGCAGGGATGAGAAGAAATAAGGGTCTCAGCTTTTACAGACGGAGAAAAAAGGTAAATGCGGCCATTCTGGCCGAGGTGATGAAATATATCCTGGGAATCGCCATTTCCATATTTCTGGCGGTGGTGATCGTTTATCTGTTCGGCCTGCGGACGGGAGTGATCGGAACCTCCATGGAGCCGGAGCTGGCTAACGGACAGGAGGTTCTGATCAATCGTTTCGCCTATAAGCTGGCGAATCCAAAGGCCGGGGACGTCGTCGTTTTTCTGCCGAACGGAAATCAGAATACACACTACTACGTGAAGCGTGTGGTCGCCTGTCCGGGAGACAGGGTCCAGATCCGGGAAGGGGTTCTCTACATCAACGGGGATGCAGTGGAGGACGCCTACGATCTGATCGCCGACGCAGGGATCGCCGAGAACGAGATCCGGCTGAAGGACAACGAGTATTTTGTGATGGGAGACAACTGCAACAGCAGCGAGGACAGCAGGTCCGGAAATATCGGGCCGGTGCGGCGGGATCATATCGTGGGAGAAGCATGGTTCAAGCTGGGAAGCGGAAATGCGGGCTTGGTTCATTGATGGCTTCGTTGCCGCAAATTCCCGCAGTGTTGCAAATTTCCTGATCATTACGCGCGCCAGGGCGCGCAGATGGGAGCAATAGATGAATTATCAATGGTATCCCGGTCATATGACAAAGGCAAAACGGGCGATGCAGGAGGATATCCGGCTGATCGATCTGATCATCGAGCTGGTGGACGCGAGAATGCCCCTGGGAAGCCGGAATCCGGATATTGACAGCCTGGGAAAACAGAAGGCGAGACTGGTGCTTTTGAATAAGGCGGACCTGGCGGATCCGGCAGTGAACCGGGAATGGATCGGCTGGTTTGAAAAGCAGGGGGTGAAGGCCCTGGAGATCAACGCCCAGACCGGACAGGGAATGAAGCAGATCCAGAACGCGGTGAGAGAGGTCTGCAGCCTGAAAATAGAGCGGGACAGGAAGCGTGGGATACGCAACCGTCCTGTACGGGCGATGGTGGCGGGCATTCCGAATGTGGGAAAATCCACCTTTATCAATTCCTTCGCGGGGAAGGCCTGCACCAGGACAGGAAACCGTCCCGGCGTGACGAAGGGAAAGCAGTGGATCCGGCTGAATAAGGAGCTGGAGCTTCTGGATACGCCGGGGATCCTCTGGCCGAAATTTGAGGATCAGCAGGTGGGCATGCACCTTGCTTTTATTGGCTCCATGAACGATGAGATCATCGTGATGGAGGAGCTTGCGCTCAGCCTGATCGAATTTATGCGGGAATATTATCCGCACAGCCTCATGGAAAGATATGGCTGTGAGGGAGGTTCGGAGCCGGTGCAGGTGCTGGAGGCGGCCGCAATGAGGCGCGGCTGCATCAAAAAGGGCGGCGAAACGGATCTTTCCCGCGCCTCCTCCCTGATCATGGAGGATTTCCGTTCCGGACGGCTGGGGCGGGTTTCCCTGGAGCGGCCGCCGGTGCATGCGGACGGAATCGGAGAGAATGAGGCGCGAAACGGCGCGCAGGCTCCGGAAAACGCCCGGACAGAAAAGAGTCAGATGCAGGAAGAAGGCGTAATAAAATGAAAAAAGCATTGAAAGAAATTTTCAGCACGCTGCTTTATATTTTGGTGGTGCTTCTGGGCACCTGGCTGATCATCACCTTCGTGGGACAGAGGACCTCAGTGAGCGGAAGCTCCATGGAGCCGACCCTGCATGACGGCGATCAGCTTATTATGGATAAACTGACCTATCATTTTTCAGAGCCGGAGCGGTTCGATATTATTGTATTCCCCTTCCGATATGAGGAGAATACCTATTACGTGAAGCGGATCATCGGCCTGCCGGGAGAGACTGTCCAGATCGACCTGCAGGGAAATATCTATATCAACGGCGAGATCCTTGAGGAAGACTACGGGCGTGAGACCATTTTGTTCCCAGGTACGGCAGCGGAGCCGATCACTCTGGGAGAGGATGAGTATTTTGTGCTGGGAGACAACCGCAACAACAGCTCGGACAGCCGGGATGTGAGTGTGGGAACGATCCACAGGGACGATATCATCGGCAAGGCCTGGGTGCGCATCTGGCCTTTGAACAAGATTGGAATTCTGAAGCATCAGTAAAGGGACGCCCGATCGCTGAAAAGCTCTGGAATGGAGATGGAAATGAGCATACAGGAGATAAAAAGGCAGTTCGAGGAGACGCAGAACGCCCTGGAGGAAAGAGAAAATGCAGCCGGCGAGCTGGAGGAACTGATCGCCCGTTACAGGGAGGATGAACGCGCCGGCGTGCGCGCGCTTGCCGGGCGCGCGCAGAAGCGTCTGGACGCGCTTGAGGCGGAGCGGAGCCGGATGTGGGAAATGAAACGCTTTGAGCGGGAATACGCTGCGGCTGGTCTGGTCTGCGGAATCGACGAGGCGGGCAGGGGGCCGCTGGCAGGGCCGGTGGTGGCGGGAGCGGTGATCCTTCCCCCAAAGGAGATCCTGTACCTGAACGATTCCAAGAAGCTTTCCGCAAAGAGGCGGGAGGAGCTCTATGAGGTGATCCTGAGGGAGGCCGTCGCCGTTGGCGTGGGCTATGCCTCCCCGGAGCGGATCGACGAGATCAACATCCTGCAGGCCACCTATGAGGCCATGCGCGAGGCCATAGGAAAGCTTCCCGGCGCTCCCGGAGTTCTTCTGAACGACGCGGTGACCATACCCGGCGTTTCCATCCGGCAGGTCCCGATCATTAAGGGGGATGCGAAAAGCGCCTCCATCGCGGCGGCCAGCATCGTGGCGAAGGTTACGAGGGACAGGCTGATGGAAAAGTATGACAGCCTTTTCCCGCAGTACGGCTTTGCCGCGCATAAGGGCTACGGGGCGGCGGCCCATATCGAGGCGCTGAAAAAATACGGGCCGTGCCCGATCCATCGGAGAAGCTTTATCGGACATTTCGTATGAGAAGCGGCCGGGCGCGGAAAGCGCCGTCATGGCGGCGATATCACGGTTTTCACAGGGAGGAAGCGGTGAACAGAAGGGAAATCGGGACGGCGTATGAGGAAGCGGCGGCTGTTTTTCTGGAGGGAAAGGGCGTCCGCATTCTGGAAAAAAATTTCAGGTGCCGGGAGGGTGAGATCGATCTGATCGGCAGGGACGGGGAGTATCTTGTCTTTTTCGAGGTGAAATACCGGAAAAATGCGGATGCCGGCTTCCCGGCGGAAGCGGTGGGAATTGCGAAGCAGAAGAAGATCTGCCGGGCGGCAAAGTATTATTTATATCGGAAACACTGGGGAGAAAGCGTTCCGGTGCGGTTTGACGTGATCGCGGTCTGCGCGGAGCGTATGAACTGGTACCAGAATGCTTTTGATTATATCGGGAACTGAACCTCAGCGCAAAGGAAGGAGAATATGGAGCAGAAGGACGGACTGAAAAGAAAAGCGGGCATTCTGCCGGGAATGGAATGCTTTCAGAAAAACGGCGCGGAATATCTGACCTTTCCCGCCATCAGCAGGACGGGCATGGTGAGTCATCTGATGACCATGCGCGCGGGCGGCGTCAGCGAGGGCGACCTGCGGAGCATGAACCTGAGCTTTTCAAGGGGAGACAAAAGAGAAAATGTGGAGGAAAATTTCCGCAGAACGGCGGCGCTTCTTGGCTGCCGTCCGGAGGATATCGTCTGCTCCGACCAGACCCATACCACCAACATCCGGCGGGTGACTGCGGCGGATAAGGGAAAGGGCGTGGTCCGGCCGAAGGATTATACAGACGTGGACGGACTGATCACTGATGAGCCGGGAATCGCTCTTGCCACCTTCTATGCGGACTGCGTCCCGCTTCTGTTCGTGGATCCGGTCAGGCGTGCGGTGGGCCTGTCTCATTCCGGCTGGCGCGGGACAGCGCAGGGAATGGGGGCCAGGACGGCAGAAGCCATGAAGGAGGCCTTTGGAAGCCGCACGGAGGATCTGCTCGTGGGAATCGGCCCTTCCATCTGCCGGGACTGCTATGAGGTGAGCGAGGATGTGGCGGAGGCCTTCCGGGAGCTGTTTTCCCGGGCGGATTTTCAGGGGCTTTCTGTCCGGCTTTCCGATGTGCTGTTTGATAAGGGAAACGGAAAGTATCAGCTTGATCTCTGGAAGGTAAACCAGGCGGTCTGCCTTTCGGCGGGCGTCAGGCCGGAGCATATCAGTATGACGGATGTGTGCACCTGCTGCAATCCCGACAGGCTGTTTTCTCATCGTGCCAGCGGAGGGAAAAGAGGAAATCTGGGCATGTTCGTCATGCTGCTTCCGTAAGGCGAGAGGCGGCATGACGCTGAAATCGTTTCTCAGGGGAAAGAAGGAATATTAAAATGGCGAAAACGGATATTGCGGTGGCGGAGCTGATCTGGAATCTGATGACAGGAAAAACGGGAAACGTGAGCCGGACGGATTTCTTTCCGCAGAAGCCGGCGTTTGAGGATGCCGTTCCTGCACGGGGGGCGTCTGCCGGGGAGGATGTCTTTCCGGATGCTTTCACGGAAAATAGTCCTGAAATTTTTCCGGAGATCTCCCTTCCTCGGGCGACACCGGAAAGCCAGGGGATTTCTTCTGTGCGGCTTGCGCGCTTTTTAAAGGAGCTTGCGGCGAAGGAGAGCACGGATATTCATCAGGCGCTGGTGGTAAGAAACGGATTCGTGATCTGCGAATGCGGCTTCGCTCCGTATAAAAGAGGTATGTGGCATGCCAGCTATTCCATGTGCAAAAGCATCGTCGGTATGGCGGTGGGAATGCTCGTGGCGGAGGAAAAGCTGAAGCTGACGGATCGGGTGACCGATTTTTTCCGCAAAAGAAGCCTGCGCAATCTTCTTCGCATGAGGGACGTTACGGTGGAGCATCTGCTCACCATGACCAGCGGCGTGAGCTTCCGGGAAACTGGGATCATCGCCGGAAATGACTGGGTGAAGGGCTTTCTGGAGGCGGGACTGGATGGAACGCCGGGAAAGGACTTTGAATATAACAGCATGAATACCTATATGCTGTCCGCCATCGTGACGGAGCTGACCGGAGAAACGCTGACGGAGTATCTCAGGCCCAGACTGTGGGAGCCGCTCGGGATCAGGAGGATTTTCTGGGAGGTCTGTCCCATGGGGATCACCAAGGGCGGCTGGGGACTGTTCCTGCGGCCGGAGGACGCCGCGAAGCTTGGCATGCTTTATCTGCAGAAGGGCCGCTGGAATGGCCGTCAGCTCGTCCCCGCGGAATGGGTGGAGGCGTCCTGCCGGCCCAGCGCTCAGGCGCCGGAAGTGATGAGCACGCATGGCTACGGCTATCAGCTCTGGATGGGAAGCAGAGAGGGCTCCTTCAACTATAACGGCATGCTGGGGCAGAACGTGGTGGCCTACCCGGATATGAACCTGGTGGTGGTGACAAACGCGGGCAGCCATGACCTTTTTCAAAACTGCGAGCTGATGGGAATCGTAAAAAAATCTTTTGAGACGGATTTTGAGCCGCCCCTGATTCTGCCGGAGGATGCGGCGGGATACGGGCTGCTCTGCCGGACGGTGGAGGAGCTGGAGGGGCGAGGAGGCGGTCTTGCAAAGATCCGGCAGGGCGGCTGGACAGACGGCAGAAGCGGCAGAAACACCGGAAGCAGGGCTTCGTTCAGAGGGCCCCGCCGCTTGCGCAGAAGCGGGAGAGGCATCGGGGAAACGGGGCTGGAAATGGAACGGGGAATGGATCGGAAAGCGGACTGCGGGGATATCTTGCTGCGGGAATGCTTCCTGCCCTCACTGAACGGACGTATCTATGAAATGGAGCAGAAGCAGGCGGGACTGATGCCGCTTTTGATGCAGGTACTTCACAACAATTATACGGAAGGGATCCGGTCGATCGGATTTGAGATGCGGGGCAGAACACTGTATCTGCGGCTTTTTGAGGGAGAGGAGGAAAGGCTGCTTCCCGCAGGCTTCGGACAGGGGGCTGAAACGGAGATTTCCTTCGGCGGCGAGCTTTACCGGATCAGTACAACGGCAGAATGCCGGCGGGATGAAAACGGCAGGCCGGTTCTGAAGCTGGATATCGCTTTTCTGGAGGAGGCCTGCAGACGGAGGCTGAACCTGTATTTTGAGGGAGAAAAGGCGGAGCGGCTGGAGGCGGTCTGGGATGAGACGCCGGGGAGAGACGTGATCCTGGAGGGGCTGGACGCCTTTCTGGATACGGAAGGGAAGGGCTTTCTGATGAACGCGCTGAAGGAGCGGGGCGGCATGGAGGTGTTTCAGATCCTGGCGGAGCATACCATCCGCCCGGTGTGCCGGGGAAGGCTTCAGGCGGACGGGGAAGCAGAGGGCTGTCCGGCCTCTGACGCGCCGGCTTGAAAAAAATTAAGAAAAAATACAGACTTCCTTTTCGGTTTATTAAAAGAACTGTGTTTTACTGATAAATATGGAGGAGATACGAAAGATGACGAATATTCTGGTTTGCGACGACGACAGGGAGATCGTGGAAGCGATTGAGATCTATCTGGCTCAGGAGGGGTATCATGTGATCAAGGCATACGACGGCGAGCAGGCGATCGCAGCTCTTAGGACGAACGAGGTGCACCTTCTGATCATCGATGTGATGATGCCGAAGCTGGACGGCATCCATGCCACGCTGAAGATCAGAGAATACAGCAGCATCCCGATCATCATTCTGTCCGCCAAGTCCGAGGATGCGGATAAGATCCTCGGGCTGAATATCGGGGCGGACGATTATGTGACAAAGCCCTTCAATCCGCTGGAGCTGGTGGCGAGGGTGAAATCGCATCTGCGCAGATATACCCAGCTAGGCAACCTGAATGCGGAAAACAATGCGATCTTCCGCGCCGGAGGGCTTGTCATCAACGACGACACCAAGGAAGTGACGGTGGACGACGAGCCGGTGAAGCTGACGCCCATTGAGTACAACATCCTTCTTCTTCTGGTGAAAAATCAGGGCCGGGTGTTTTCCATCAATCAGATTTATGAAAGCATCTGGGAGGAGGAGGCAATCGGCGCGGACAATACGGTGGCGGTGCATATCCGGCACATCCGGGAGAAGATCGAGATCAATCCCAAGGAACCACGTTACCTGAAGGTGGTCTGGGGCGTGGGCTACAAGATTGAAAAGCAGTGAGAGCAGAAGGCGGTAAGAAAGACGGGCTTTAAGGCCGAAAGGCGGTAAGAGCCAAAAGGCGTCAGGTGCGGCTGCGGGAAGAAGGCCGGGAAGGAGCGACAATGAGTAAAAATGGCATAATGGGAAAGGGCAGAAGGGCGGTGCTTCTGTTTCTTGCGGTGCTTCTGACCGCTCTTGCGGCGGGATGTGTGGCGGCTGTTTTCGCCAATTCATTCATTATGGTGGAGGGATCAGACGGAAAGGTAAGCTATTTTGTTTCTCCTCTTGCGCAGAAGGCTCTTTTTGAGGACTCAGAAATCTTTGACGATATTTTTGCCGCAGATGTCAAGGATGTGACCAGAATGGCGGTCATCCGCAGTCAGCTGGAAACGGACGGGGCCTATGACGGGAAGAAGCGGATCGACATTTCAGAATATGTGAACCGCACCAATACGTTGGATGAAGCGGTCATTTCGGCGGAATATTTCCTGGATGATCTGGTCAAGTGGAGCAATTACGGCTTCAGCTATGAGACGGTCTATGGGACGCAGGAGGAATTTGACCGGTGCTTTGCCATCGGCCTTGGGGTGAATGCGGAGAGCACCGATCTGAGCGTGGCGGACTACAGCCTGCAGTCCGAGCTTACCAGACAGGCCATCAAAAATTCGGTGCAGGCTGCGGGAACGGACCTTCTGAGCCTTCGCATTATCGCGGAGATGCCGGATTCCGTGGAGGCCTGGCTGAACCGTGCCGAGGAGCTCGGGGAGGAGCCTGACGCCGCTTCGGTGCTTGCCGTGGATATTCTGGTTCCCAGATACTATTCGGCGGACGGCTGTGATCTTGCGGACTACGCTTCCAGTCTGGAGGAGTATATCACCCTGCGCAATACGCTGGTGGACGCGGGAAATCAGCTTTTCCATAATTTCACGGAATACAGCAGCTTCAAAAACTATTACGGTGAAGAGCAGACGAACATCAGATACTGCTATCAGATGCAGGTGGACGGAGAACGCATCCTTTTCACAAATGTGTCCGCTGATTTCGGCGGAATGAAGGAGGATGAGATAACGGAATACTTTTCCGCATACGGAAGGAACCTTTATTATAATCCGGATCAGGTTGAGCTTGCGACCAATACGGACATGACGACGGAGGAAATGAGGGCCTTCCTCGGGAGCTATGAATACGCCTTTGGAGAAGGCTCCAGGGTCTGGATCGGCGTGGATACCTCCTATCCGGCCAATGACAGCCTGGCGCGTGCGAGAAATGCCTTCATGCGGTTCATGCCTTATTACTGGCAGACGATAGGGGCGGGGACGCTTGCAGTCCTTCTTGCGGTCTGGCTCCTGGTCGTTCTGACCATCTATGAAGGGAGAACGGCAAAGGAGGACGGAGACGGCTATGCGATCGCCCTTCACAGAGGAGACCGCATTCCTACGGAGCTGCTTTTGGCCGCGCTGCTGATGACTGCGGCAGGCTTGGCTGCTCTGGCCATCGTATTTGGAAAAATCGTTCGCTTTGGAGAATACGGCTTCCTTGGGGAAGAAACGGATCCCTTTCTGCTGGCCGCGGCTGCGGCGGTGGCGGTTTTCCTTTTGGACTGGGCGGGGGCCGCGCTTTATCTGGGGCTGGTGCGCAGGCTCAAGGCACACATGTTCTGGAAAGGCGCCCTTGTGTGGAAGCTGGGGAGTCTGATCCGCAGATCCGCGTTCAGCCTGTACGAGCACAGCAGCATCGTGAGCCGTGAGCTGATCCCGTTTTTTGTGATCGTCCTGTTCAATCTTTGCATGGGCTTTGTCGGAGGGACTCCTGGAATCCTGGCTGCGGGCATTGTGGACGTGGCCGCAGGCTGCCTGCTTTACCTGGAAAGAAAGGATCTGCAGAGCATTGTGGACGGAACGCAGACCATCGGCGGCGGCAGGTTTGATGCCAAGATCGACGCTTCCCGGATGCATGGAGAAAACAGGGCGCTGGCTGAGGCAGTGAACAGCATCGGAGACGGGATCCAGGACGCGGTGGCGACCAGCATGAAGGATGAACGTCTGAAGGCTGATCTGATCACCAATGTTTCCCACGATATCAAAACGCCTCTGACCAGTATCATCAATTTCGTCAAGCTTCTGAAACGGGAAGAGATCGCGGATGAGAGGATCCGCGGCTATATCGAGGTGCTGGATGCAAAATCCCAGCGGCTGAAACAGCTCACGGACGACCTGGTGGAGGCGTCCAAGATCTCCTCCGGAAACATATCCCTTCAGATGGAACGCATCAATTTTGTGGAGCTGATCAATCAGACCATCGGGGAATTTATGGAGAAAATGGACGAGAAATGTCTGCAGGTGATTCCGTCCATGCCGGAACAGCCGGTCTATATCGAGGCGGACAGCAGAAGGATCTGGCGTGTGGTGGAAAATCTGTTTGGAAACGTATATAAGTATGCGCTGGAAGGGACCAGGGTGTATCTGGATCTGACGGAACAGACGGAGAATGGGCAGAAAACGGCTGTCTTTTCCATGAAGAATATTTCCGCGCAGCCTCTGAACATCAATGCGGATGAGCTGATGCAGCGGTTTGTCCGGGGGGACGTGTCGCGCAGCACGGAGGGCAGCGGCCTTGGGCTTTCCATTGCCCAAAATCTGACGGAGCTGCAGAACGGGAAATTTGACATTTACCTGGACGGGGATCTGTTCAAGGTGATACTGACCTTCCCCTGCATGGAGGATGCGGGAAAGAAGCCCGGGAAGCTGCCGATGGTGTAGGGTGGCGGGATGCCCCCGCGAGGCGTGACATTTTGCCCCGGAACAGTATCAAAAAAATACGCTTCCCCTGAGAGCAGAACCCTCAAGGGGAAGCGTATTTTTATCCATGAAAATGTGCTGTCAGATGACAGCTCCTGACATCAAAAGCGATTCTGAGCCGCTTCCTTTCTCAGATATGATATTCCTCGCGTCTGTTGTACTTCGCAAGGATGGCGTTGATCTTCTCCGTGGGAGTCATGACATGGGCCATGGATACATCATGATTCATGAAATCGATGATGGAAGCCATAAATTTGCTCATATCCGCCTCCACATAATAGGGACGTTCATAAAGCGCCGGAGGTTGCCAGGTGAGGTTGGTGGTGATCACCCGGTCGAACCAGCCGTTCTCATGGGCCTTGTCGAAAGCATCCAGGCCGTTGGTGAACAGGCCGAAGGTGCAGCAGATGAACACCCGTTTCGCGCCCATTTCCTTGAGCTGTCTGGACGTGTCAAGCATGCTTTCGCCGGAGGAGATCATATCGTCGATGATGATCACATCCCTTCCTGCGATGTTGTCTCCCAGAAACTCATGGGCGACAATGGGGTTCTTTCCGTTGACGATGATGGAATAATCGCGCCGCTTGTAGAACATTCCCGTATTTACGCCAAGAACGTTGCCGAAATAGACGGCGCGGTCCAGAGCGCCCTCGTCGGGGCTGATGACGGTGACATGATCCTTGTCGATGATCAGGTCGTTTTCCACATCCAGGAGAGCCCGGATAAACTGATAGGGCGGGGTAAAATTGTCAAAGCCGTGCAGAGGAGTCGAATTCTGCACTCTGGGATCGTGGGCGTCAAAGGTGATGAAATTGTCCACGCCCATCTCGGCCAGCTCCGTGAGCATATAGGCGCAGTCCAGAGATTCCCGGCCGGCTCTTCTGTGCTGGCGGCCCTCATAGAGGAAGGGCATGATCACGTTGACGCGGCGGGCCTTTCCGGCGGCCGCGGCGATCATCCGCTTCAGATCCTGATAATTGTCGTCCGGGGATTTATGGTTGGTATAGCCGTTGATGGAATAGGTAAGACTGTGGTTACAGACGTCCACGATGATGAACAGATCCTTTCCATGGACGGACTCATGAATGCTTCCCTTTGCCTCGCCGCTTCCGAAACGGGGGCATACGGCGTCCAGCAGGTAGCTGTCCGCAATATATCCCTGAAATGCGGGATCCTTATGCTTGGGGCTTTTCATATCCTTTCGGAAGGAAACGAGATAATCGTTTACCTTCGCACCCAGTCCGGCGGCGGATTCCATGGCGAGAACCTTCAGGGGAGCGACGGGGAGAGCGTTTTCAAGTTCACGTACATTCGGCATAATCTTTTCTCCTGTATATGGCTGCAGTTTAAAGCTGTCTGCTGTATAACTCTGTGGTTACAGTTTGCTGGCTGCCAGTGAACTGTAACATTCTGTGATTTGCAATACTTAATTTATATCATTATGCTAGTGACACGTCAAGAAAATTCTAGTAGAATGAATAGGGATAAATAGAAAGCAGCAGGACGACAAAAGAAGGAGGAGGCCATGAAGGAAAAAGGGCATCTGATCTCCCGGATCGAGCCGGGCAGCATTGCGGAGGAAATGGAGATCGAAGCCGGAGACAGGCTTCTTGAGATAAACGGACAGGCGGTCGAGGACGTGTTTGACTACCAGTATCTGACCCAGGACGATTACGTGGAGGTGCTGGTGGCAAAGCCATCCGGCGAGGAATGGCTTTTGGAGATCGACAAGGATTACGAGGAAGATCTTGGCATTGTTTTTGAAAACGGGCTGATGGACGATTACCGCTCCTGTTCCAACAAGTGCATCTTCTGTTTTATTGACCAGATGCCTCCCGGAATGCGGCCGACGCTGTATTTTAAGGACGACGATTCCAGGCTTTCCTTTCTGCAGGGAAACTATGTGACGCTCACCAATATGTCGGAAAAGGATGTGGAGCGCATCATCAAATACCACATGTCACCCATCAATATTTCCTTCCAGACCACAAACCCCGAGCTGCGCTGCCGGATGCTTCACAACCGGTTCGCCGGGGAGGCGCTGAAAAAGGTGGATCGCTTCTATGAGGCGGGCATAGAGATGAACGGCCAGATCGTTCTGTGTAAGGGCTTTAACGACGGAGAGGAGCTGGAGCGCTCCATCCGGGATCTGACCCGCTATCTTCCTCACTTAAAGAGCGTGTCCGTGGTTCCCGTTGGTCTGTCGAAGTACCGGGACGGGCTGGAGCCGCTGGAGCCTTTTAATAAGGAAGACGCGCAGGCGGTGATCCGTCAGATCCGCCGCTGGCAGGAGAAGATATATCCGGAATACGGCCTGCATTTCGTACATGCCAGCGACGAGTGGTATGTGCTGGCGGAGGAGGAGCTTCCTCCGGAGGAAACCTACGACGGCTATCTGCAGCTGGAAAACGGCGTGGGAATGCTGCGGCTGATGATGGAGGAATTCGAGGACGCCATGTCCAGGCTGGCCGTGTCAGGGACGGATGAACCGGAGGCGCGAAAGGACAGGATCCTTTCCGGCGTCTATTCCTGCGTGACGGGGCAGATTTCCTGGCCCTATATCAGGCGGATGGCTGACCGGATCACGGAGCGTTTCCCCGGCATCCGTATCCTGGTCTACCCCATCCGCAACGACTTTTTCGGAGAGCGCATCACCGTGACCGGACTTCTTACGGGGCAGGACATCCTGGCCCAGCTTGAGGGAAAGGAGCTGGGAGATATGCTCATGCTTCCGGAGAATCTTTTAAGGAGCGGAGAGCATGTGCTGCTGGATGATATCACGGTGGAGGAGATCGCCGGGACTTTACAAGTCCCGACAGATATTGTAAAATCAAGCGGATACGATTTTGTGGACGCATTTGTAAGAAAAAAGGAATAAAGCGTGACGGCAGAGCCCCCGATCGCACGCTCCGGAATGAGGATTAGAATGAACGAACGAAACAGAAAGCCCATAGTGGCGGTGGTAGGAAGACCGAATGTGGGAAAATCCACGCTTTTTAACGCGCTGGCGGGAGAGCGGATCTCCATTGTAAAGGATACGCCAGGGATCACGAGAGACAGGATCTACGCGGATGTGACCTGGCTGGACAGAATGTTCACCCTGATCGATACGGGAGGGATCGAGCCGGACAGCTCGGACGTCATCCTCTCCCAGATGCGGGAGCAGGCGCAGATCGCCATTGATACGGCGGATGTGATCCTGTTCATGGTGGACGTGAAGCAGGGGCTGGTGGACGCGGATTCCAAGGTGGCGGACATGCTGCGCCGTTCCCATAAGCCCATTGTCCTTGTGGTCAACAAGGTGGACAGCTTTGACAAATACATGGCGGACGTGTATGAATTTTACAATCTGGGTATCGGAGACCCCCATCCCATTTCCGCTGCCAACCGGATGGGGCTTGGCGACATGCTGGACGAGGTGATCGCCCATTTCCCGGAAAAAAATGAGGCGGAGGAAGAGGACGACAGGCCCAGGGTTGCGATCGTGGGCAAGCCCAACGTGGGAAAATCCTCCATCATCAACCGTCTGATCGGCGAAAACCGGGTCATCGTTTCCAACATTGCCGGAACCACCAGAGACGCCATCGACACGGAGGTGGAGCATAACGGAAAAGAATATATTTTCATCGACACGGCGGGCCTTCGCAGGAAGAATAAGATCAAAGAGGAGCTTGAGCGCTACATGATCGTGCGCACCGTGGGCGCGGTGGAGCGCGCGGACGTGGTGGTCCTGGTGATCGACGCCGTGGAGGGCGTGACGGAGCAGGACGCCAAGATCGCGGGCATCGCCCATGAGCGTGGAAAGGGAATGATCATCGCCGTCAATAAATGGGACGCCATCGAGAAGGACGACAAGACCATTTACCGCTTTACGGAAAAGGTAAAGAACACCCTGTCCTTCATGCCCTATGCGGAGCTGCTTTTCGTTTCCGCAAAGACGGGACAGAGGCTGAACAGGCTGTTCGAGACCATCGACGCTGTGATCGAAAACCACGCCATGCGCATCGCCACCGGCGTGCTTAATGAGATCATGGCCGAGGCCGTGGCCCTGCAGCAGCCCCCGTCCGATAAGGGAAAACGCCTGCGGCTCTATTACATCACCCAGGCCGCGGTCAAGCCCCCCACCTTTGTCATTTTCGTGAATGATAAGGAGCTGATGCATTTTTCTTACACCAGATATATTGAAAATAAGATCAGAGAAGCCTTCGGCTTTCAGGGCACGCCTCTGAAATTCATCATCAGGGAACGAAAAGGAGAACAGTCATGATTCGTATTATCTGTCTTTTGATCGGCTATGTGTGCGGCCTGTTTCAGACCGCGTTCATCTATGGAAAAATGAACGGGATCGACATCCGGGAATACGGCAGCCACAACGCGGGCACGACCAACGCTCTGCGGGTGCTGGGCACGAAGGCCGGACTGATCGTGTTTTTCGGAGATGTGCTCAAATGCGTCATCGCCGTGACCATCGCCCGCTTCGCGTTCGGCCCTTCCCATCCTGACATGCGCTATCTGTACATGATCTATGCGGCGGCGGGCGTGATCCTGGGTCACAATTTCCCCTTCTATCTGAATTTCCGGGGAGGAAAGGGGATAGCGGCCACAGCCGGACTGATCCTTTCCTTTCATCCTCTTTTCATCCCGGTGGGAGCGGCGCTGTTCTTCATCACCTTTGCCGTCACCCACTATGTGTCCCTGGGCTCCCTGCTGGTTTACGCAGGCTTCATGATCGAGCTGGTGGTGCTGGGACAGATGGGGATCTTTGAGACGACCCAGCCGGTTCTGAACGAGATCTACATAGTCGGAGCGTTTCTGACCATCATGGCCTACTGGAAGCACCGGGAGAACATCAAACGGCTGCTTCACGGGGAAGAACGCAAAACCTATCTGTTTAAGAAAAATAAGGAAGAGATCCGGTAATCAGGAGATAATAGCAATGGCGAAAATAGGAATGATCGGAGCGGGCAGCTGGGGAACGGCGCTGACCTGGCTCCTTACGAACAATGGACATCAGGTAACGGTCTGGTCGGCGCTGGAGCAGGAGATCGAGATGCTGAAGCGGGAGCATGAGCAGAAGGAAAAGCTTCCCGGCGTGATCCTTTCTCAGGACACGGTGTTTACCACGCAGCTTTCCGAGGCGGTGGAGGGTATGGATCTTCTGGTGCTCGCGGTACCTTCTCCCTTTACGCGCAGCACGTCGCGTCAGCTGAAGGAGCTGGTGCGGGAAGGACAGATCATTGTCAATGTGGCGAAGGGCATTGAGGAGGATACGCTTCTGACCCTTTCCCAGATCATAGAGGAGGAGATCCCTCAGGCCGAGGTGGCGGTGCTTTCCGGGCCGTCCCATGCGGAGGAGGTGGGAAAGGGGATGCCCACCGCGATCGTGGCCGGCGCTTATCGGAAAAAAACGGCGGAATATATCCAGAATGTTTTCATGAGCGAGGTGTTCCGTGTGTACGCAAGCCCGGATGTGCTCGGCATCGAGCTCGGCGCGGCGCTGAAAAACGTGGTGGCGCTGGCGGCCGGCATCGCAGACGGCCTTGGCTGCGGGGACAATACGAAGGCGGCTCTGATCACCCGGGGCGTGAAGGAGATTTCCAGGCTCGGCATGAAGATGGGCGGCCATTTTGAAAGCTTTTACGGCCTGTCCGGCATCGGTGACCTGATCGTGACCTGCGCCAGCATGCATTCCCGCAACAGGCGCGCGGGCATCCTGATCGGGAAGGGAATGAGCATGGACGAGGCGATGAAGGAGGTAAAAATGGTGGTGGAGGGCGTCTACTCCGCCAAGGCCGCCATGGGTCTTGCGAAAAAGTATGACGTTCCCCTGCCCATCATCGAGCAGGTCAACCAGGTGCTTTTTGAGGGAAAGCCCGCCGTGCAGGCCATGAATGAGCTGATGGTGCGGGACAAGAAAATAGAGATCACGGATGATATCGAATGGCAGAAGCCGGATCGGTAAAAGCCGGAACAAAAGGGGGACGGCCTGCGCAGCGCAGGTCGGAATGGAAGAAGATTATTTAAAACGGGGGTAATCGCGATGAAGGAAGAAAAACTGAGGGAACTGTTACATTCTCTTTCCATGACGGAGAAGATCGGTCAGCTCATCCAGGTGCCTGGAAACATGCTGCATGCGGAAGGCCAGGAGCTGGGCGTAAGAGACGAGCTTGGCATCGGAGAGGAGCTTCTGAAAAACGTGGGCTCCACGCTGAACGTGGTGGGCGCAGAGCAGGTGCGGCGGGTGCAGGAGGAATATCTGAAACACAGCAGCGCAAAGATTCCGCTTCTGTTCATGGCGGATATCATTTACGGCTTTCGCACGGTTTATCCCATCCCGCTGGCGCTGGGCTGCTCCTTTGAGCCGGAGCTTCTTCGCCGCCTGTGTGCGGCGACCGCCCAGGAGAGCGTGGCAGGCGGTGCGCAGGTGACCTTTTCTCCCATGGGCGATCTGGTGCGGGATGCGCGCTGGGGACGTTGCCTGGAATCCACCGGAGAGGATCCGACCATGAACGCGGCGTATGTGCGCGCCTGTGTGGAGGGCTTTCAGGAGGGACTTTCGGGAAAAACGGGAGAGCCCGCTGAGAGCGGAGCGGCTACAAAGACCGGAGAGCCTGAACAGGCCCGACATCCGGAAAATGCCCCTGCCAGGGGCATCGCCTCCTGCGTGAAGCACTTCGCGGCATACGGCGCGGCGGAGGGCGGCAGGGACTACAACACGGTGGATATGTCGGAGCGCAGGCTGCGGCAGGATTATCTGCCCTCCTACCGGGCAGGCGTGGAGGCGGGCTGTGAGATGATCATGACCTCCTTTAACATCGTGGACGGCATCCCTTCCACCGGAAACCGCTGGCTGATGCAGGATGTGCTCCGAAAGGAATGGGGCTTTGAGGGCGTGGTGATCACGGACTATGCGGCCATCGCGGAGCTGATCACCCACGGCGTCGCGCGGGATAAAAAGGAAGCGGCGCAGCTCGCCATGGAGGCTGGCGTGGACATCGACATGTGTACCGGCTGCTATGCGGGAAGCCTGGAGGAGCTGATAAAGGAAGGCAAGATCTCTCAGGAACAGCTGGACGAGGCCGTCTGGAGAGTGCTGTCTCTGAAAAATAAGCTGGGCCTGTTTGAAGATCCTTTCCGCGGCGCGGACGCTGCGGCGGAGCAGGAGCTTTATCTGCGGGAGGAATTCCGGGCTCTTGCAAGGGAAGCTGCGGTAAAATGCTCTGTCCTGCTGGAAAATAGGAACGGACTGCTTCCCCTTGCGCCGACGGCGGGAAGCGGAGCGAAGCTCGCGCTGATCGGCCCCTTTGCGGATAACAGGGACGCCCTCGGCATGTGGGCGATCCATGGGGATCAGGATGCGGTCGTGACCATCCGGCAGGCTTTTTCGGAAACGCCGGGGCTGGATTTTGACTGGACGGAGGGCTGTGAGACGCTGCTTGCGGATGATTATGCGGATCTTCCGGCCCTTGTGGAAAACGGCGGGCGCTCCTGCTGGAGTGAGGAAAAGAAGGAAGCGGAGTGGAGCCGGGCGATGGCTCTTGCCGAAGGCGCGGATGTGGCCGTCCTCGCTCTGGGCGAGGATACGGTACAGGGCGGAGAGGGCGGAAGCCGGACAAGGCTGACGATTCCGGGAGATCAGATGCGCCTGCTCCGGGAGGTGAGAAAGCGCGTCTCCAGCGTGGTGGTGGTGCTTTTTGCCGGAAGGCCGCTGGTGCTGGATGAGGTGAAGGAGCTTGCGGACGCCGTCCTTCTGGTCTGGTATCCGGGAACGGAGGGTGGAACGGCCATCCGGGATATGCTCTTTGGAGTGAGCGAACCCCAGGGAAGGCTGTCCATGAGCCTTCCAAGGAGCGTGGGTCAGCTTCCTCTGTATTACAACGCCTTTTCCACCGGGCGCCCCTACGACGGAAAAACGGTGAACCGTTTCTTCTCACGCTATACGGACTGTCCCAACACTCCGCTGTATCCCTATGGCTATGGTCTGTCCTATCACACCGCCGAATACGGCCCGGTACAGCTTGACAGCCATACGCTGAATGGCGGCGGAAGCATCACCGCCCGAGCGGCCGTGACGAACACGGGAAGCCGGGACGGCGTGGAGACGGTGCAGCTTTATCTGCAGGATGTGACCGGAAGCGTGGTGCGGCCGGTCAGGGAGCTGAAGGGCGTAAAGAAGCTTGCGCTGAAGGCGGGAGAAACCGGAATTGCCGAATTTACCATCACGGAGGAAATGCTTTCCTTCTACGGGAAGGATATGCAGTACCGGGCGGAGCCGGGGCTGTTCCGGGTGGGAATCTGTCCGGACAGCAGCGGTGAGCTGGGGGCGGAATTTGAGCTGGTTTAGGGTGGCTAATGCGTGCTTCCCACATCCAGTTCGTATTCAGTCCCGGTTTTGAGCATAAAGAAAGACCACACTGACGAGTATTGCCCGCCAACGTGGTCTTTTTCTTTGCTTTCCTTGAAGATTTTCGCTTGAGCTTCACTCGTTTTCGTAAATCTCTAAGCTGCACGCGCCTTCTTACGCAGCCTTTTTCTTTTTCGCACCGGCAATAGTGATGACTCCCTCAATGGCAAGCACCACGGCAAGGATGATGAGCATCACGCCGAAGAATACCTGTGCGTAAGGGCCCCAGTCAGCGCCGCCTGCCTGGATCAGCTTGAACTGAGATACCGTATTGATCCAGAGAGAAGCGATGGTAACGCAGAGCATGAACGCCATGGGGATCAGGAACATCTTGTTGTCCTTTCCGATGTTGCTCAGCCAGGTGGCTACGGCAAGCAGGGCGAGGGCTGCAAGAAGCTGGTTGGCGGATCCGAACAGGGCCCAGATCTTTTCATAGCCGTTCAGTCCGAGCACGATGCCGAGAACCACGGTGATGGCGGTAGCCACATAAGGATTGGCGAGCACCTTTTTATAGCCCGTAACGTTTTCCACGGTTTCGCCCTTGCTTCCGTCAAGCCAGAATTCCTGGAACATGAACCGGCCCAGACGGGTGGCGGTATCCAGAGAGGTCAGGCAGAAGGCGGAATAGGTCAGCACCAGCAGCGTGTACAGGATGTCGTAAACGCCTCCGCGGCTGGGATCGATCATGCCTGCGATTCCGCCTCCGAAGATGGCGGTCGCGCCTACCAGCGCGGAATCGGGATTGGCCGCATTCCAGGAATAAGCGTAGGCAACCGCGCACAGGGTCAGGATGGCCAGTACGCACTCCAGAAGCATGCCGCCGTAGGCGATGGGCTTGGCATCGGATTCCTTGTCAAGCTGCTTGGAGGTGGTGCCGGACGCGATCAGGGAATGGAAGCCGGAGATCGCTCCGCAGGCGATGGTGGTAAACAGCACCGGGAATACCGGAGTGGTGGATTCCGGAGCCTGAAGCAGGGCAATGCTGGACATGTCCGGACGGGCCATAACCACGGCGACCACAGCCAGAACCAGCATCGCGTACAGCAGGAAGCTGGAGAGATAGTCTCTGGGCTGAAGCAGGATCCATACGGGCACGATGGAAGCCACCGCGATATAGAGTCCGACGAGGAGCATCCAGGTGTTGCTGGTCAGATAAATGGGATGGAAATTCATGCCGATGACGATGATCAGCACGATCGCAAGCACACCGGCGAGGGAGGCGATCCCAACAGGCATGTTCCTGCGGTAGACCGCGAAGCCGAACACGATGGCGATCACGATGAAAAGCAGGGATACCATTGCCACACGCGCGTTCGCAGTGGAAGCCGCCACATTGACCGCGCCGCTTTCGTCAAAGGTAGCGGCGAAGGTGCCGGCTACGATGGAAGCGAAGGCAGCGACCACCAGGATCAGGGTCAGATAGGCGAAGATGATGAACAGCCGCTTCGCGCGTTTGCTCATGTTCGCGGAGATGATCTCTCCGATGGACTTTCCGCCATGACGCAGAGAGGCGAACAGGGCGCCGAAGTCATGGACGCCTCCGAAGAAAATGCCTCCGATCAGAACCCAGAGAGCGATGGCGAGCCAGCCGAAGCCGAAGGCCGCGGCGTTGATCGGGCCGGTGATCGGGCCGGCTCCGGCGATGGAAGAAAAGTGATGTCCCATCAGGACCGGCGCCTTTGCGGGAACGTAATCAACGCCGTCCTCCATGGTGTGCGCGGGAGTAGGGGGAGCATCCTTTTCCCCGATTCCCCACTTTTTGCACAGATAACGGCCGTAAAATACGTAGCCGCACAGCAGGATGGCGATGCTGATGATCAGCAGTACAAGACCATTCATGTTTTCAGTTACTCCTTTCATTATTTTTTCCTCGCAGGGGATTTTACCCGCCTGCCTCCGGAGAGAAAATTGCTCTCCAGAAGTTGTTTTGCTCCTCTTCCCGCTGGGTTGGAATAGAAGCGGTTGGAAGATATCTCCATGGCAGCTATGTGATACTCCATCCAGCCGTGGAGCGTCAGCAGATAATTTTTCCGGATGCGGGTCTTACGGATCAGACGCACAGCCTCCGGATCGATGGTATCCGCCAGCACGATGAGAGTGATATAGGAGAACATGTGCTCCTTTGAGGGATGCACCCGGCTCAGACCGTCCCGCCTGGTGACGTCGATCAGCGTCTGGAGCTCCTGTGCGCTCAGATGGGCGGTCAGATGAAAAAATACATATTCATGCTGTTCCACCGCGGAAAGCACATGCTTTCTGGAGATCAGGTAGTTCTCGTCCCGCAGATAATAGGTTGCGGCGGCAGGAAAGAGCTGTCCATCCACCGTGACATCCCGCTCAATGTCATAAAGATGCGAATATGCATTCAGCAGTTTTTCCAGCCGATCTCTCAGACTGCCTTCCATAAGCCGCTGTTCCTCCTTATCTTTCGGTTAGCTGTTCACAGAACATCTTAGTCATTATACATCAGGTTTGCCGGGGTGTGAAGGAAAATATGTTATTTTATAAAAGAATTGTGTATTTTTTGTAAAAAAAGAATAAAAATTGAGAAAGAATGCATAAAAATGATCGGACAGAGGAGATTTTATTCCCCACTGTCCGAAAATTTTTGCCATATTAGAGCCATGGAAAACACGGGGAAGGCGCCCGTCCCTCCGTCTCAGATCAGCGTCCGTCCCTCCGCTTCAGATTAACGCCAGGATCTCCGCCGCCGTTTTGGGACGGTTCATGGTATAGAGATGGATGCCGTCCACACCTTCCGCCTTGAGGCCGCGGATCTGCTCCGCCGCGTATTCGATCCCCGCTTTTCTCAGGTCGGCAGGATCATCCGCCCAGGTTGCGATCATGTCGGCCATTTTTTTCGGGACAGAGGAACCGGAGAGGGAAACGGTGGTGCCGATCTGCCGAGCGGTGGTTATGGGCATGATGCCCGCGCAGATGGGAAGCGTGATACCGGCCCCTGCGGCGGCTTCCCGGAAGCGCAGAAAGCTGTCATTGTCAAAAAAGAGCTGGGTGATGAGGAATTCCGCGCCTGCCTCGCATTTTACTTTCAGATGCTCCAGATCTTCCCGGAGGCTTTTTGCCTCAAAATGCTTTTCCGGATAGCAGGCGCCCGCCATGCGCAGGTCTGTGGATTCCTTCAGGTAGGCGATCAGGTCGCTGGCATGGGCGAAGGCGCGCCCTTCATACTGACCGTCGCTCATGTCGGCGGGACGGTCTCCCCGAAGCGCGAGCACATGCTTCAGGCCTTCTTTTTCCATCTGTGCGGCGACGGCGTCGATATCCTCCCTTTTGGAGCCGACGCAGGTCATGTGGGCCAGCGCGTCAATATGGAGCTGATTCTGGATATAGGAAGCGATTTCCAGGGTTTTTTTGGATTTGCTTCCGCCAGCCCCGTAGGTGACGCTGATGAAATCGGGTTTTAAAAGCGCGAGCGCGTCCATGACGGCGAACGCGTTGGCGAAATCATCCTCTTTTTTCGGGGGGAATACCTCAAAGGAGAGGGGGCAGCTGGTACGTTTTTTTTCTGTAAAAAGATTTCCGATCATATTTTCCTCCGTGCCGAAGCGTATTGTGCCTGCCGAAAGCGGAACATCGGCTGTTGACGCACGTCGGATAATATCGTACCATGTTCCTGTATGAAATTCAAGGCTGCCGCAAAGGACGCGGCGGCGATCGTAACTATTCAGACAGGTCTGCGCGATCAGAGTAAGAGAGGATACTGCCATGACACATAAAATCTATCGGGTGAAAAAACTGTACGGGGAGACGGATGAGGGGAGCTCCTTTCAGGTGAGGGTTCCGGGCTCCAAAAGCATCACGAACCGGGCGCTTCTTTTATCCATGCTTTCCGACGGGGACTGTCTGCTGAAGGGAGCGCTGTTTTCGGACGATTCCCGGTATCTGGTGCAGTGCATTTCCGACCTGGGCTTTGCCATCGCCGCGGACGAGAAAACGGAGGAGATCCGGGTGAAGGGACTTGGGGGCGCGCTTCCGCAAAGGGAGGCTTCCGTTTATGTGGGGAGCGCGGGAACGGCGGCCCGTTTCCTGACGGCACTCCTTGGGCTGAAGGAGGGCGTCTGGCACCTGGACGCCTCGGAGCAGATGCGAAGAAGGCCCATGGAGCCGCTCCTGGCCTGCCTGCGGGAGCTTGGTACGCAGGTGGTCTGTGAGGGAGAGCCGGATCATTTTCCCTTTACCCTTCTTCCCGGTAAAAAAGGGGCGGACCGTCAGACGGTCACGGTGGACATCGCCCACAGCAGTCAGTTCCTCAGCGCGCTTCTGATCGCCTCCTGCTGCAGCGGACGGGATCTGGATATCCGGGTGCAGGGGACGCACGGCATGGCCTATATCGATATGACAGTGAAAATGATGGAGCAGTTCGGGATCACGGCGCAGCGGACGCCGGAGGGCTTCCGGATGGGGCAGGGCTGCTACCGGCACCGGGTCTATGAGATCGAGCCGGATGTGTCGGCGGCCTGCTATTTCTATGCGATGGCGGCGCTTCTGGGAATAGAGGGCATGGTGCAGGGGGTACATTTTGATTCCCTGCAGGGCGATGTGGAATTTTTAAGGATCCTGGAGCGGATGGGCTGTGAAACGCGGCAGACGGAAGAGGGAATCGTGCTTAAAGGGCCGGAGGGAGGAAGGCTTAAGGGAGTGGAAGCGGATATGCACGCCTGCTCCGATCAGGCCATCACCCTTGCGGCCATCGCGCCCTATGCGGATTCGCCCGTCACTATCACGGGGATCGGTCACATCCGTTATCAGGAAAGCGACCGCCTCGCGGCCATTGCTGCAGAGCTTGAACGGATCGGCATCCGGGTGCGGACAGGAGAGGACTGGCTGACCGTTTATCCGGGGCAGCCCCGGCCGGGAAGGATCCTGACCTATGACGATCACCGCATGGCAATGGGCTTCTCCCTGACCGGCCTTCGGGCCGACGGAATAGAGATTGACGATCCGGACTGCTGCCGCAAGACCTTCGCCCGGTATTTTGAGGTGCTGGACGAGGTGGCTGAGCGGCTGGAAAAGCGCTGAAGGCCTGCGTGATGTACGCAGGCGGCCACTTCCTTTCGCATCAAAAGGCCCTGTACGGCAGAAGCGGATCACCGCCTCCGTACAGGGCCCTTTTCTTTGAAAATGAATTTTTCAAACGACGTCTTTTATTCCTTCCCGTCCCAGCAGTAGGTGCACAGCTTGCAGCGGTCGATGCCGACGGAGTCGATCATGTCGTCCAGGCGGTTATAACGCAGGGAGGTGAAGTTAAGCTGCTTTCCGATATTTTCTACCATATCGTGGTACCGATCTGATTCCGGATCCGCGTAGGCCTCCAGATTCACATGCCGGCCATCTCCCTCCATATCCCGGATGACCCTTCTGGTGATCAGATCCATCTCCGAGGTGGAGCGGGAGAAATTCAGATATTTGCAGCCGTAGAGAAGCGGCGGGCAGGCGGGACGGATGTGAACCTCCTTCGCTCCGCTGGAATACAAAAATTCCGTGGTTTCCCGAAGCTGCGTGCCGCGCACGATGGAATCGTCGATCAGGAGCATGCTCCGGTCCTGGATCAGGTCGCGCACCGGGATCAGCTTCATTTTGGCGATCAGGTTCCGTTTGCTCTGAATGGTGGGCATGAAGGAACGGGGCCAGGTGGGAGTATATTTGATAAAGGGTCTGGAAAACGGGATGCCGGAGGCGTTCGCATAGCCGATGGCATGGGCGGTGCCGGAATCCGGAACACCGGCCACGATGTCAGGAGAGACGTTGTCCCGTTTCGCCATGGAAGCGCCGCAGTTATATCTCATTTTTTCCACGCTGATCCCTTCGTAGGAGGAAGAGGGATAGCCGTAGTAGACCCAGAGGAAGGTACAGATCTTCATATTCTTTCCCGGATCCGCCAGCGTCCTTACCCCTTCCGGCGTGATGAGGGCGATCTCGCCCGGCCCAAGCTCACGCACGTTGGTGTAGCCCAGGTTCAGATAGGCAAAGCTTTCAAAGGAAACGCAGTAGGCGTCGTCCTTTTTGCCGATGGCAACGGGAGTGCGGCCCAGCCGGTCCCTCGCGGCATAAATACCCTTTGGCGTCATCAGAAGGATCGTCATGGAGCCGTCGATGATCTCCTGAGCGTACTGGATGCCTTCGATCAGGTTTTCCTTCTGGTTGATGATGGTCGCCACCAGCTCCGTGGCGTTGATGGTCCCGCCGCTCATTTCCAGAAAATGTATGTGGGAGGAAAAAAGCAGCTTGGAAAGAATTTCGTCCGTGTTGTTGATCTTTCCCACGGTGGCGATGGAATAGGTGCCGTGGTGGGAGCGCACGATCAGAGGCTGCGGCTCATAATCGGAAATGCTTCCGATGCCGATATTTCCCTTCATTTCATTGGCTTCCCGGTCAAATTTGGTCCGAAAGGGCGCGTTCTCAATGTTGTGGATGGCCCGGTCAAAGCCGTAATCTCTGCTGTAAACGGCCATTCCCGCTCTGCGGGTTCCCAGATGGGAATGGTAGTCTGTTCCGAAAAAAAGATCGAATACGCAGTCCTCTTTTGATGCTACTCCAAAAAATCCGCCCATGTTGTTACCTCTCATTCTTTTGTGTGTTTCATGTTAATGTATATGATGACCTGCAGCGGACAGGCCGTCGTCAGCGCTCCGGCCGCTTTTTTATGTCTGCCATGAGGCCTTTAGTCCGGCCGCTTTCCCAGATCCGCTGTCCGGCCTCCGTTTGTACGGATCTGATTCCTCCAGCCCATTTCTGCGGCCAGCTTATACAAAGATCGGGGCATGCCGACGGATACATAGCTGTTCTCCATCTGCTTTCCCTGCATCATGCTGTCGGCCATGACCTGAAGTGTTTTACGGATTCCGGCTACAGGGCCCCGTCCCTCTTTTATGGAAGGAAAATGGGTGAGGCAGCCGCCACCGCCGATGCCCGCGCCGCCGCTCCAGATCAGGCCCGCCTTCCGGCACCAGTTCTGCAGAAGCAGAAGCGCAGGTTCTGCCTGAATGCCTTCATAAAAGCCGCAGTTAACGATGCCGTAAACCCGCCTTTCCCGTTTGGGTTTAAGGCCTTCCAGATTCAGAAGACAGGACAGGAGATGACCGGGAACACTGTCCACATAAAGGGGAAAGGAAAAGACCCACAGATCCGCCTCCCTTAACTGCTCCAGCGCCTGTGGAGATACAGAAGACGTATGAAGGGCCGTCCGCAGCACAACGGCTTCCCGGGGAAGGCGGGAGGACAAAAGCTCGAGCAGGATGCCGCTTGCGCTGTCCGCAGCCTTGGGGCTTGCATGAATCAATGCGATTTTCATAGAAATCCTCATTCCGGAGCGTGCGACGGGGCGAAGAGAAATCGCGGATGCGATTTCTCTTCTGCCATCACAGCTATTTGTGACGCTCCGGCACAAATAGCCGTGTGAAAAATAAGCCATCAGGCTTATTTTTCACACTAATATCCTCCAGGTCCTCTGGCGTACGCACAAAACGGAGATCCTTTACGGCTCCGTCATAGTTATCCGCGTTCGCCTCCAGGATTTTCCGCGCCAGTGCTTTTTCGGATTCCGTAATATTTTCACCGTAAAAATAAGCGGACAGAAGAATGACGTTTTCATACCGGCGCTTATGGTGCATTTCTCCTTTGCGGTATACAAAATCCGGAGACAGGTAGGAGATCGCTCTGTCCTGTACGGTTTTTACAAAAGGGCTTACGCTGCCGTAGCAGCAGCGGCTGATCAGGATCAGCTCCTCGCAGCGGCTCAGTTCGATTCCCGTTCTTTCGTAGCCGTCGGGAATGATGCATTGTCCCGGAGTCCGTACCCAGCAGCCGAAGCAGCCGGTACAGGAATGGATTGCTCCCTCCGGTCTGATGATCCTGATATCCTTTTTATCCGGGAGATCAAATCGTTCCAGGTCAGTGATGATCAGCTTCATGCGGTGTTCCTCTTTCCTTCCGTCAGTTTTTTCATCCTGGCAGCTTCCATTATAGTAGATTATCCCTCATATCACAAATATTTTTTTCTGAGACGGCGCAGGGGTAGCCCGGTTTGACGGAACGGACGGCCTATGACTCTCAAAAAAACAGCCTGTAAATCTGCAGTAACAGACAAAAAAGTGGTTGACATTTCAGGAGCGGCCTCATAGAATAGGGGACAGAAAGCCGATTCGGCAGTTTGTAAAGGCTGTGATGGCGCACAAAGAGAAATATCTTCCGACAGAGAGGGGAGGTCGCCGGCTGTAAGCTTCCCCGGGTTCAGATATTTTTCCATTTTCACGCCGGAGCTGTCCTTCTGAAGGCCGCGCCGTATGTGTTCCGGCATGGCGGCGGTAGGAAGGAACGTATGCAGGACGCGTTATG
Organism: Candidatus Eisenbergiella merdavium; assembly: GCA_019119595.1. GTDB lineage: Bacteria > Bacillota > Clostridia > Lachnospirales > Lachnospiraceae > Eisenbergiella > Eisenbergiella merdavium. Next base: position 63,989 of record DWWS01000055.1, read on the forward strand.
TCCTTTGAGAGTCTGCTGCAAGGGCCGGGATGACCGGATTGCGGGCAGGAATCCGGGTGGTACCGCGGAATTTTTTTCGTCCCTGGTTTTTTAGCCGGGGCTTTTTTTATGCAATTTATGCAAATGGAGAACAACGGAATGGAGGTTGCCATGAAAGACAGACTGGAACAGATCAGGGAGGAAGTCAGGACGCAGATCGAAGCGGCCGGAACCCTGGAAAAGCTGAATGAGGTCAGAGTGAGCGCGCTTGGGAAAAAAGGGGCGCTTACGGAAGTGCTGAAGGGCATGAAGAACGTGGCTGCTGAGGAGCGGCCCAAGATCGGACAGATGGTGAACGAGACGAGAGCGCAGATCGAGGCCATGCTGGACGAGACGAAGAAGAGGATGGAGGCTGCCGTACGTGAGGCGAGGCTGAAGGAGGAGGTCATCGACGTGACCCTTCCGGCGAAGAAGAATCAGATCGGCCACAGGCATCCCAATTCCATCGCGCTGGAAGAGGTGGAGCGCATCTTCGTCGGCATGGGCTACGAGGTGGTGGAAGGCCCCGAGATCGAGAGCGACTATTACAATTTCGAAGCTCTGAACATCCCCAAGGGACATCCCACAAGAGACGAGCAGGACACCTTTTATATTAACGACGAGATCGTGCTTCGCACCCAGACCTCTCCGGTACAGGTGCGTGTGATGGAGCAGGGAAAGCTTCCCATCCGCATGATCGCTCCCGGAAGAGTGTTCCGTTCCGACGAGGTGGACGCCACCCATTCCCCTTCCTTCCACCAGATCGAAGGAATGGTCATCGACAAGCACATCACCTTCGCGGATCTGAAGGGCACGCTGCAGGAGTTCGCCCGCGAGCTGTTCGGAGAGGAGACGCGGGTGAAATTCCGGCCGCATCATTTCCCCTTCACAGAGCCCAGCGCTGAGGTGGACGTTTCCTGCTTCAAATGCGGCGGAAAGGGCTGCCGCTTCTGCAAGGGCTCCGGCTGGATCGAGATCCTCGGCTGCGGTATGGTGCATCCCAGGGTGCTGAAAATGAGCGGCATCGACCCGGAGGAGTATTCGGGCTTCGCCTTCGGCATCGGTCTGGAGCGTATCGCCCTGCTGAAATACGAGATCGACGATATGCGCCTGCTGTATGAAAATGATATCCGCTTCCTGAAGCAGTTCTGAGACAGGCGCTGCGCATCCTGCGGGAAGCACGGGGATCAGATCATTTCATTTCAGAATCAGAAAGGTATGAGAGGTTATGAATACAACATTATCCTGGATAAAGGCATACGTGCCGGGACTGTCCTGTACGGATCAGGAATATTTCGATGCCATGACGATGAGCGGCACGAAGGTGGAAAATTATGAAAGGCTGGATAAAAACCTGGAAAAGATCGTGATCGGCCAGATCCGTTCCATTGAAAAGCATCCGGATGCGGATAAGCTGATCGTCTGCCAGGTGGACATCGGAAGCGAAACGATCCAGATCGTGACCGGAGCCTCCAATGTAAAGGAAGGGGACAAGGTGCCCGTGGTTCTGGACGGCGGAAGGGTCGCCGGCGGCCATGACGGAGGCCCCCTGCCGGAGGACGGCATCCGTATTAAGGCGGGAAAGCTGCGCGGCGTGCCTTCCAACGGCATGATGTGCTCCATCGAGGAGCTGGGAAGCAGCCGGGAGATGTATCCGGAGGCGCCGGAAAACGGCATCTATATTTTTGATGAAAACGCCCAGGTGGGCGCGGACGCGGTGGAGGCGCTCGGCCTTCATGATACGGTGTTTGAATATGAGGTGACCAACAACAGGATCGACTGCTTCAGTATCCTGGGCATCGCCAGAGAAGCGGCGGCCACCTTCCGCCTGCCTTTCAATCCGCCGAAGGTGGTTCTGCATGAGAATCAGGAAAACGTAAACGATTATATCAGCATCCGTGTGGAGGATCCCGATCTGTGCCCCCGCTACTGCGCGAGAGTGTGCACCAACATCAAGATCGGCCCCTCTCCCGAATGGATGCAGAGGAGACTTGCGGCCAGCGGCATCCGCCCCATCAACAACCTGGTGGACATCACCAACTATGTGATGGAGGAGTACGGCCAGCCCATGCACGCCTATGACCTTTCCACCATCGCGGGCGGCCAGATCATCGTGCGCCGGGCGAAGGACGGGGACGAGTTCCAGACCCTGGACGGCCAGATGAGAAAACTGGATCAGGATGTGCTGATGATCTGCGACGCGGAAAAAGAGATCGGCATCGCCGGCATCATGGGCGGCGAGAATTCCAAGATCACGGACGAGGTGAAAACCGTCCTGTTCGAGGCCGCCTGCTTCAACGGCACCAACATCCGCAAGTCCGCAAAGCGCATCGGTCTGCGCACCGACGCCTCCGGAATCTTTGAAAAGGGACTGGATCCCCACAACGCGGAGGCGGCCATCAACCGTGCCTGCCAGCTCATCGAGGAGCTGGGCTGCGGCGAGGTGGTGGGAGGCATCGCTGACGTCTGCGAGCCCATGAAGGAGCGCGTGCGCGTACCCTTCCAGCCGGAGCGGATCAACCGCCTGCTGGGAACGGAGATTTCCGAGGAAGAAATGCTCGGCTATTTCAAAGCGCTGGAGTTTGACTATGATGAAAAGGAGCGCGTGCTGATCGCGCCCACCTTCCGCCAGGATATCGAGGGCTTCGCCGATGTGGCGGAGGAGGTTGCCAGATTTTACGGCTATGATAAGATCCCTACGACCCTTCCCACCGGAGAGGCGACCACAGGCAAGCTGTCCTTCAAGCTGCGCATCGAGCAGAAGGCCAGAGACGTGGCGGAATACTGCGGCTTTTCTCAGGGCATGTGCTATTCCTTCGAAAGCCCCAGGGTATTCGACAAGCTCCTGCTTGACGAGAACGATCCGCTGCGCCGGGCGGTGACCATCCAGAATCCGCTGGGAGAGGACTTCTCCATCATGAGAACCGTGTCCCTCAACGGCATTCTGACCTCGCTCGCGACCAACTACAACAGAAGAAATAAGGACGTAAAGCTGTATGAGCTGGGAAATATCTATATTCCCAAAGCGCTGCCCGTAACGGAGCTTCCCGAGGAACGCATGCAGTTCACCCTGGGCTGCTACGGAGAGGGAGACTTCTTCACCATGAAGGGCGTTGTGGAAGAATTTCTGGAAAGCATCGGCATGAAGGGGAAAAAGGATTACGACCCCAAAGCGGGCAAAAGCTTCCTGCATCCCGGACGCCAGGCCAACGTGATCTACGACGGAAAGGTGATCGGCTTCCTGGGCGAGGTGCATCCGCAGGTGCTGGACAATTATGAGATCGGAACCAGAGCCTATGTGGCGGTTCTCGACATGCCCCAGATCGTGCCTTATGCCACCTTCGACAGAAAATACGAGGGAATCGCAAAATACCCTGCCGTAAACCGCGACATCAGCATGGTGGTTCCCAGGGAGATCCTGGCCGGACAGATCGAACAGATCATCGCACAGCGCGGCGGAAAGATTCTGGAGAGCTACAGCCTGTTCGATATTTACGAAGGCGCCCAGATCAAACAGGGCTATAAGTCCATGGCCTACACCCTCGTGTTCCGCGCGAAGGACAGGACGCTGGAGGAGGCGGACGTTGCCGCCGCCATGAAAAAAATCCTCAACGGCCTTCAGGGGCTTGGCATCGAGCTGAGAGCGTAGTACAATAGTAACGGCAAAATGAAGTGGTGACAGGAATTCACGTGCCCCGGCGAAAAGCGCTTCGGCATGGAGGTAAGAATGGACATTGGAGCTGTGAATCATGAGGTGGCCTTCTGCAAGGTATATGATATGGCCACAAAGGAGAAGGTGGAACGGATCCTGTTGAAAAACAGGATTTCCTACTACGTGGATTGGGAGGACAAGGGTCTGGGGGGACTGTTTGTGTTCCGGAAACCGAGAGAGAAGAGCGCCTGCGTGTTCCGGATCCACAGCGACGAGGTGGCAAGGGCCAAGGAGCTTCTGAAATCGGTCCTTGGTTCGAAGGTAAAAGAAACTGTTGACGGAGGAAATGAATGATGGAAAGAAAGAATGTGTGGAAGGTCTGGTCCGAGGAGCGGGTCAGGGAGGCGGATGCATTCGCAAAAGAATACATGGACTTCCTGGACGCGGGAAAGACCGAGCGGGAATGTGTGGATACGCTTGTAAATCTGATCGAGAAAGCGGGCTATAAGGAGCTGAACGCCCTTGTGGAAAAGGGTGAGAGCTTAAAGCCCGGCGATAAGGTTTATGCGGTGAACATGAACAAGTGCCTGATCATGTATCAGATCGGAAAGCAGCCCATGAAGGCGGGAATGAACCTGCTTGGCGCGCATATCGACAGCCCCAGGATCGACGTGAAGCAGAATCCCCTTTATGAGGATGAAAATATCGCTTATCTGGACACCCATTATTACGGCGGCATCAAGAAGTATCAGTGGGTGGCCATCCCCCTGGCGCTGCACGGCGTTGTGGTGAAAAAGGACGGAACCACGGTGGAGATCAACGTGGGCGAGGCCGAGGACGATCCCGTATTTTTCGTTTCCGACCTGCTGATCCACCTGGCCGGAGAGCAGATGGAGAAGAAGGCCGCCAAGGTGGTGGAGGGAGAGGCCCTTGACCTGGTGGTCGGAAATATCCCTCTGAAGGATGAGGAAAAGAACGCCGTTTCCGCAGGCGTGCTGAAGATCCTGAAGGAAACCTATGATATCGAGGAGGAGGACTTCCTCTCCGCGGAGCTGGAGATCGTGCCCGCCGGACGCGCAAGAGAGGCCGGCTTCGACCGCAGCCTGATCCTGGCCTACGGACAGGACGACCGGGTATGCGCCTACACCTCCGCGAGAGCGCTGCTCGAGGTGGCTGGCGAGGTGACGGAGCGCACCGGCTGCTGCATCCTGGTGGACAAGGAAGAGATCGGAAGCGTGGGAGCCACCGGCATGCAGTCCCGCTTCTTTGAAAATGCCACGGCGGAGCTGATGGAGCTGATGGGAGAATACAGCGAGCTGAACCTGAGAAAATGCCTCGCCAACTCCTGCATGCTTTCCTCCGACGTGAGCGCAGGGTATGATCCTTCCTATGCTTCCTGCTTTGAAAAGAAGAACGCCGCCTTCCTTGGCAAAGGCATGGTATTCAACAAGTTCACCGGCTCCAGAGGAAAATCCGGCTCCAACGATGCGAATGCCGAGTATGTCGCCCATATCCGCGATATCTGCGACAGCTCCGATATCGTGTTCCAGACCGCGGAGCTGGGAAAGGTTGACGTGGGCGGCGGCGGAACCATCGCCTACATCATGGCTCTGTACGGCATGAACGTGATCGACTGCGGCGTTGCGGTGCTCAACATGCACGCGCCCTGGGAGGCCACCAGCAAGGCTGACGTTTACGAGACCATGCGCGGCTATGTTGCGTTCCTCAAAAAGGCCGGCATGTAAGGCGGAGCTGATGGAAAAAGCTATGGATGGACTGAAAACATCGGATTATTTTTATGAGCTTCCTCAGGAGCTCATCGCGCAGGACCCCCTGGAGGACCGTTCGTCCTCCAGGCTGATGGTCCTGGATAAGGAGACGGGGGAGATTTCCCATCACATGTTCCGGGAAATTCCCTCTTTTTTAAAGCCCGGCGACTGCCTGGTTTTAAACAACACGAAGGTGATCCCGGCAAGGCTCATGGGCGTCCGGGAGGAAACGGGAGGCGCTGTGGAGGTGCTGCTTTTAAAGCGCCGCACAGGAGATGTGTGGGAAACCCTGGTAAAGCCCGGGAAGAAAGCCAGACCCGGAACCAGACTGGTATTTGGAAACGGGCTTCTGCGCGCGCAGGTGGAGGATGTGGTGGAGGACGGAAACCGTCTGATCCGCTTTTTTTACGATGGGATCTGGGAGGAAATCCTGGACCGTCTGGGAGAGATGCCCCTGCCTCCCTACATCACCCACAGGCTTCAGGATAAAAACCGCTACCAGACGGTATACGCCAGATATGAGGGCTCTGCCGCAGCACCCACCGCAGGTTTGCATTTTACGCCGGAGCTCTTACAGCAGCTTCAGGACATGGGCGTGGAGCTGGCTTACGTGACCCTTCATGTGGGCCTTGGCACCTTCCGCCCGGTGAAGGTGGAAAACGTGAAGGAGCACCACATGCATTCCGAATACTATCAGGTGAGTGCAGAGGCGGCGGAGAAGATCAACCGGGCGAAGGAAAACGGCCACCGCGTGATCTGTGTGGGAACCACGAGCTGCCGCACCGTGGAAAGCGCCTGTGATGAAAACGGCCATCTGGAGGAATGCTGCGACAACACGGATATTTTCATTTATCCCGGCTACCGCTTCAAGGTCCTGGATGCGCTGATCACCAATTTCCATCTGCCTGAATCCACCCTGGTCATGCTGGTTTCGGCCCTGGCGGGGCGGGAGCACGTCCTGGCCGCCTATGAGGAGGCGGTGAAGGAGAAATACCGGTTCTTCTCCTTTGGGGACGCTATGCTGGTTCAGTGAAAATGGAATGAAAACGAAGGCAGGGAGTGAAGAGGATGGCGGAGGATGTCATGTCGGCCATTATGCTTTAAATCTGCCGGAACAGACGAATGAAAAAAGCTTTGCCTTGAAGGAAAACAAAGGCGGAGCTTTTTTATCCTTACGGTAGCTCATGATCATGGTGTGACGGAGAAAAAGCGATGGGAAAAAGGAGGCGGGAAAAATGTACGATGCCGGGATTTATCAGAAGGTGAGCGCCTGGTTTGACGGGCACAGGGAGGATATGATCCGGGATATCCAGAGGATTACAAGGATTCCAAGCATAGCGGAACGGGATACGGATACGCCGCCCTTCGGAAGTGCCTGCAGAGAGGCGCTGGAGCTGATGCTTCAGATAGGAAGGGAGCATGGCTTTCATACGGAAAACTATGAGTTTTATGCAGGTAGCATAGGAGAAAAGGAGAAGGACTGGGAAAATCTGATTGGTTTTTGGAACCATCTGGATGTGGTGCCGGTCGGGGAGGACTGGGACTATCCGCCCTTTGAGGCAGTCCGGAAGGGGGATCTGATCATCGGAAGGGGAAGCCAGGACAACAAGGGGCCCGCCGTCGGCATACTTTATGTCATGGAATGCATCCGGGACCTGAAGCTTGACGTGGGACATCAGCTCTGTCTCTTCGTTGGCTGCGACGAGGAGAGGGGGATGGAGGATGTGGAATACTATACCTCCCATTATCCTGTGCCGGCTCTTTCTGTCATAGCGGACTGCGGTTTCCCGGTCTGCTACGGAGAAAAGGGCATTATTGAGGGAAAGGCCGTCAGCAGGGAGCGGGTCGGCGGGGCAATCCTGGATTTTTACGGAGGAAGCGCCGGAAACATAATCCCGGACAGAGCCGTGCTGATTTTGAAAAAAGAGACGGTCCCTGCCGAAAAGCGAAAGGAGCTGGAAGGCAGGCTTGCGTGCACGGAGGAAGGGGACAGGATCCTTCTTGCCGCGTCCGGAAGCGGAGGACACAGCGCGTTCCCGGAGGGCAGCAGCAACGCTATTTATGAGCTTTGCCAGGCTGTGACGGAGGCGGGGATCCTTTCCGGAAGGGACGCAGAGCTGGTGGAGGCTGTAAGGAGAGGAACCAGGGGAAACTACGGAGAAGAATTCGGAATCTCCTTTGAGGATGAGCTCTCAGGAAGGCTGACCTGTGTGGGAACGGTGCTCAGGCTTTACGAGGGCAGGGCGGAGCTGACCTTCAACATCCGCTACAGCATTACCGCGGACGGGAAGGCGATCTGCGACAGGCTTTCGGATTATTGGAACGACAGAAATTTTCAGTGGGAAACGGAAAGGGATTCCAGGCCGAACTATTTTGATCCCTCCCATCCGGCGGTAGGACGGCTGACGGAGGTTTATAACGAGCTGACCGGAAAAGCTCTGAAGCCCTATACCATGGGAGGCGGCACCTACGCCAGAAAGCTTCCGAACGCTTTTGGCTTCGGAATCGGAAATATGCCGGGAAAGAGGAAGCCGGAGGAGGAGCTCCTTCGGCCGGGCCATGGAAACGCGCACGGGCCGGATGAGACGCTGGACTGCGAGCGGCTGGCGGAGGCCATGAAGATTTATGTGATGGGTCTGCTTGCGCTTAAGGATGTGGAATTAAAATGAGGGAAGAATGTTTTTTCGGAGGAAAACCTCAAAAGCAGCCTGTGACCGGGACGAGGGGCTTTTACAGTCTCATGTCCCGTATCCAGAATGCGATCTGATAAGGAAACAGCTCCCCGGGCGTGCTCAGCTCGCTTCCGAGGAGCCGTTTCATGTTCTGGATGCGGTAGCTGACGGTATTTCGGTGGGTGAAGGTGGCTTCTGCCGTCCGGACCAGGCTGCGGTCGTTTTCGATATAAGCCCGCAGCGTCTCCGCGTAGCCCGCTCCAACACGGGCAAAATCCGACCCTGCCTGGAAAGAAGCGCTGTGGCGGCTGTCGTATGCGTCGAGGGGCGCAAGAAGGCTGTCCGCATAGCTTTTTAAAAGCTCCGGATCCGATGAGGAAAACAGGATGCCGAAGAAACCCATCTGATTGAAATCCACGATCTTCCGATCCATGTGGCAGGCCATCTTCACCGCGGTGCGGGCGCGGCTCAGGGCCAGCTTCAGATTGCGGATATTCTGACAGGCGGGGCCTATCCCGAGATGCAGGCGTCCGTCCGCAAAAAAATCCCCGAACAGGCTCTCAATCTGCCCTGTCAGCTCCGGCACATCCTGCTCCGGAAGATCGTTGACGGCAAGGATCCAGGCCTCGTTTAATTCCAGAAGAAAATAGGGAAAACGGATCTTGGAGCCGTTTTTCCACAGGCCGAATACATTTTCCAGCTTCAGAACGGCCTGTCGGAACAGCACGTTTTCCTCCGGCGTGAGGACGGGCTTCATGCAAAAGATACGGAAGGTTCCGTCCAGATGAAAACGGCTTCCGATCTCTTCAAAGAAATCCTCCGGAACCTCTCTGCCAAGAAGCAGGCGGGCGAACAGGGCGCCGGTCTGCTTCTCCCGGTGGGTCTGCTGCATGATGCGCATGCAGTAGTCCTGAATGAGCTGGGTGACGGAGATCTCCCAGGGCATTTCCAGAAGGGGAAAGCCGTGCTGCTCGCACCAGTCGATGACCTGCTGCGGCACATCGGGAAGATGGCGGCCGGTATTGACGATGATCCCGGTGCAGCCAGCCTTTTTCATGGCCGTGACGAGACGGAGAAGCCATCCCTGTGTATTGGCCTTGATTCCCGTCGTGACGGCAAGCTCCGTTCCGCCGAAACGGCTGACGATGGTTTCATCCTCAACCATATGCACCCAGCTCACCACGCTGTCCATGCCGCTTTTCCCGGCAAGCAGGCGAAGCTGATAAAGCCCCCTGGTCTCTTCATAGATTTCCCAGAAACGAATTGCCACAGGCTGTCCCCCCCTCATGGTCCGCTTTGCAGTCCAAATTGATCGGACGATATTTTTGCAGGAGAATTTGTGCTTAGAGCACAAAAACCTTTTATGTTTTCAGATTACCAGGTGATTGGCAGAAAGTCCAGAGCGGCTTATAATAAAAACAGAAAAAAGGAGGGCTGCATATGATCGCATTTGGTCTGAATATTTCTGAAAATATGGAAAATGAACGGGAAAAAAGTTTCTATCCGGAATGGGTGAGGACGGAAAAGCTGTATAACTGCGAAAATTTCAGCCGCGTCTTTTCAGGCAGACAGCAGCCTTTAAAGCAGCTATTTGGCATCAGGCTGAAAAAGTGAGAAAACTGTGCGTAAGGTACAAAAAAGTAAAAAAGGCCAGACCAGAGGAAGGGAAGGACTGCTGCACGAAGCAATCTTGTGCAGCGGTTCTTTTTTTATGGATTCTTTCGTATAAGAACGGAAAGGCGGGTATGCCGCCCTTCCGTTCCGGATATTACCGTTCCTTCCCGTAATACAGGATCCCCAGCGCGCCGGGGCCGGCATGGGTGCCGATGCTTGGACTCACATCGTTGATGATGATGTTGTCGATCCCGGTCAGCTCCTTCACATAAGAGGCGGCCAGCTCGGCATCCTCCATGCAGTTTCCGTGAACGATGCCCACAGGCACCGTTTTGTCCGGAGCATCGCCCAGCGTATCGCGCATCCGCTCCGCAAGGACGCGGATGGATTTTTTTCGGCCGCGCACCGTTCCGTTTGAGGACAGCGTCCCCTCCGCAGTGATGGAAAGGAAGGGCTTTAAGTTCAGGGCGGTTCCCACAGCGGCCACCGCGCCGGAAACCCTTCCGCCGCGCTTTAAGTGGAACAGATCGTCCACGGTGAACTGAACATTGATATGTTTTCTGTATTCCTCCAGAAAAGCCGCGTTTTCGGAAAGGCTGCGGCCCTCCTCCTGAAGCTGATGCGCTTTGAGGAACAGGATGGTTTCCGCAAGGGAAACGTTCAGGGAATCCACAACGGCGATCTTGCGCTCCGGATACTCCTCCATCAGCTCCTGTGCTGCGACGCACACGTTATTATAGCTTCCGCTCAGGGCGGAGGAAAAGGCGATGTGAAGGATATCAAAGCCTTTCTTCAGAATGCCCTCAAAGCGCTCCCGGATGACGGCAGGGTTGTTCGCCATGGAGGAGGGCAGGGCGCCCTCCCGCATCCTGTTGTAGAATTCTGCGGGCGTCATGTTCTTTTCATCCCCATACACCTCGTCCCCAAAGGCATAGTACTGGGGAATGATCACCGTCTGGTACTTTTCGGCAAGAAAAGACGGAAGATCGGAATTGGAATCGGTAGTAATTCGATAATTTTCCATAACAGCTCTCTCTCTTTTTGTAAAATCGGATCGGGTTGCCGCGGGACGGCAGGACGCGCCGTTTCCCGCATAAATACGGGCTTCAAAACAAGCTGATTATAAGCTTTTGTATGGAAAATGTCAACGATGCCGGATGGTCAGTCCGCCATACCGGGCAAATAGTCCATGACTTTTTTCCAGGTATGGTGTAAAATAAAAAAAGCAGTCGGTATTTGCCGCGGAAATCTTCCCCGGCAGGATGTCAGAGAAAGGTTTATGATCCGAAATGAGCTTCAGAGAGGATGTATTTGCGAAAATCGTTACTTATATCACGGTGGCTGTGCTGCTGGGAGCAATGCTGGTGGAGGCGTTCGTGATCTACCTGGAGCGCAGGGAGCAGGCGAAGCTTGAGGCGGAGGCTGTGTCCGCACAGGAGGCCATCAACGAGCTGAGCGCGCAGAGCCGCAGCCTGGCGGCGCAGGTGGAGGAGCTTCAGGAATTTCAGGACAAATGGGAGAATTCCGTCATTCTTGCGGACGACGAGCTGTGTCAGGCTATGAGGGAGGATCTGCACGATAGGCCGGAGGTGATCCCTCAGGAGGCGGTTGAGGCTTCCCTTCTCGCACAGGAGGCAGACGCCTTCACGGAGGCGCTTTCCTCGGCGCAGGAGTCTGAGGCTTCCGGGCAGGAGGGAGAAGAAGCGGAAGAGAAGGAGATAGAGGAGGCCGCCGCTGATTTTGCTTTTCCTTCTCCGGAAAATAAGGAATGGCTTCTTCCCCTGAACCTGGGAAACGAGCCGAGTGTGGAATACCTGTTCTATGCGAGAGCGGAGGATGCCGAAAGAGGAAGGTATATTGATCTTCTGTTTGAGGTGCCGGTGAAGCGACCCGGCGGCGAAATGGTGCTGGATGAGGACGGGAAGATCATCTGGGAATGCCTGGCTTATGACGCGGGGGCCGGCTGGACGATCTATACGCCTTTGGAAGAAGAGTGAGAAGAAAAATGAGGCTTTGAGAGCAATGAGATCCATGGAAGAAATTTATGAGGAATTAAACGGCCTGATCGGGGAAGGCAGATGGACGGAAATCGAACCATTCCTGCGGGGGCGTATGGATGAAGCAAGGGAGGAGGAAAGCAACGGCGTTTATGTGGCGGCCGGAAATGAGCTGCTTTCCTTCTACAGGCAAAGCGGACAGTATGAAAAGGCGTTTGCGGTGTCAGAGGATATCCTGCTTCTGATGGAGGAGCTGAATCTGGAGGACACGGAGCATTTTGCGCTGGTGCTGATGAGTACGGGCGCGGCTTATGAGGGAGCAGGGCGGCCTTATGAGGCGGAGCGCTGCTACGCACGCGCGGTCCGTATTATGGATGGAAAAAAAGGCGGGGAGCTGCTTCTTGCCGAGGCGCTGACCAGACAGGGGCTTCTGGTCCTTGCCGGAGCAGAAAGGCAGGAGGCGCAGGAACCAGGCCTGAATCAGGCGGAACCGTTTCCGCGTCCGGATCAGGCGAAACCGCTTCTTCATCCGGAACAGGCGGAGCAGCTTCTCGTTCGCGCGGAGGAGTTGTTCGCGAAAGTGGAAGAGGAACATATTTCGCGGGAGGGAAAGGACGGTGCGCCGGACGATCAGGCGGCGATCTACCGTCTGACGGCGCTTTCCGGGATGGGAGAAGCCGCCTTTCGGAGAAAGGACTACGTGCGTTCCCTTGCCTGTTATGAAAAGGCGGCGGAAAAAAGTGCATCCCTTTTCGGGGCTTCGGAGGGAACGCGGCTGTTCTGGAAAAACTGCGCCGCAGTCTGCGCTGCGCTGTCCGACCCGGAAAAGGAAGCTCACTACCGGGCAATGGCGGATGGCGCTTCGGGGCCGGAGTGTTCCGGACTGCCTGTGAGCGACGGCCTTTCCGGAACGAAACCGGGAGGAAATGCTTCTTGAAACATATGTTCGGTCGTGCTATAATGACGAAAGCGGATATCCTCCTTTTGGCCGCCGCCCTGTCCGCGGCGCTTCTTTTCGGCCTTTTTCTGGTGCTGGGAGGAAGGGAGGGAAGCACGGTCCGGGTGGTCTGTGCAGGAAGCCTTCTGGGAGAATATCCTTTGTGGGAGGACAGGGAGCTTCCGCTAGAACTGGAAAAGGGAACGAACCTGCTCGTCATCCGAAACGGCCAGGTCTGGGTGGAGGATGCGGACTGTCCGGACAGGCTCTGCGTCCGCCAGGGACGCATCAGCCGTGCGGGGGAGAGCATCATCTGCCTGCCTCATGAGCTGGTGATCACCGTGCAGGGTGATGCTGAGGATGCTGTGGACGGAATGGCGGGATAACGTGCGGCCGTTATGGGGCATAAAGGCAACAGCCCGGCCAAGACTTGGATTGCTGCGCATAAAAACAACAGCTCAGCCGAGGCTTGAACAGCTGCGCATAAAAAAGAAGAAATGGGAAGGAATACGGCATGAAGGAGAGAAAGAGCGCATGAATGGGAGAAATACGGCGCGGACGGCGGTGCTCGGCCTGCTTCTGGCCTTTGCGCTGATCCTCGGATATGTGGAGACGCTGATCGCGCTTCCCTTCGGAGTGCCGGGAATGAAGGCGGGACTTCCCAACCTTGCAATCCTTCTGGTGCTCTATCTGTACGGGGCGAGAGAGGCTCTTCTGGTCAATGTGTCCAGGGTCTGCCTGTCCGCCTTTCTGTTCGGCAGCCTGTCCTCCCTGCTTTACAGCCTGGCCGGGGCGCTTTTCAGCTTCCTCGTTATGCTTCTCCTGAAAAAAAGCCCGTACTTTTCCGTGACGGGGGTGAGCTGCGCCGGAGGGATCGCGCATAATGCGGCGCAGCTTCTTGTCGCCGTGCTGATCACGGAGACGGTTCAGATTTTTTATTATATCCCGCCCCTTCTGGCCTGCGGCTGTCTGACCGGCTTCTGCCTCGGCCTGATCTGCCGGGCCGTTTTATCCCATCTGCCCGGGCGGGAGATGGAAAAAAGAGGAAAGGATGCTGCCTGAGGCAGCGGAAAGGATACGGTATGTTTGCATATCTCATCGGACGGGTTGCCGGAGTGACGGAGGACAATCTGGTACTGGAGGTGGGGCAGATCGGGTTCAATGTGAAGATCCCGTCGAGCCTGCCTTCTCTTTTGCCGCCCATCGGGGAGGAAGTGAAGATCTATACCCATACCTGCGTGCGGGAGGATGCTTTCCTGCTGTACGGCTTTCTCAGTCAGGATGATCTGGACATGTTCCGGCTGCTGATCACAGTGAACGGCATCGGTCCAAAGGGCGGGCTTGCCATTCTTTCCGTGATGAGCGCGGACGACGTGAGGCTCGCCGTGCTGACACAGGATGCAAAGGCCATTGCCAGGGCGCCGGGAGTAGGACCCAAGACCGCGCAGCGCGTGATCCTGGATCTGAAGGATAAGGTTTCCATGGAGGAAACCCTTGTTTCCCGGGAAAGCGCGGCCTATGCGGCGCAGGCGTCCGGCTTAAGCGACGCCAGGCGGGAGGCGGCGGAGGCGCTTGCCGCGCTCGGATACTCCGCCTCAGAGGCGGCGCAGGCCGTGCGGAAGGTGGAAAACGCGGATGAAATGGATGTGGAGGAGCTGCTGAAGGCGGCCCTGAAGCATTTGTTCTGACCGGTTTGTGCATCAGGATTTTTATACGCGCCGGGGCGCGCTGACGGGAGAAGAATATGGCCAGAGTCATTGAGACGAACGTAACGGAAGAGGATATCAGAATAGAGAGCACGCTTCGGCCCCAGACGCTGGATGATTATATCGGGCAGAAAAAGGCGAAAGAAAATCTCAAGGTATATATTGAAGCGGCGAAGCGGCGCGGGGACGCTCTGGATCATGTGCTCCTGTACGGGCCGCCCGGTCTTGGAAAGACCACGCTTGCGGGCATCATCGCAAACGAAATGGGCGTGCACATGAGGGTGACCAGCGGTCCGGCCATTGAGAAGCCGGGAGAGATGGCCGCCATCCTCAATAACCTGCAGGAGGGGGATCTGCTTTTTGTGGATGAGATCCACCGCCTGAACCGTCAGGTGGAGGAGGTGCTTTACCCTGCCATGGAGGATTATGCCATCGACATCATGATCGGCAAGGGTGCTTCCGCCCGTTCCATCCGGCTGGAGCTTCCGCATTTCACCCTGGTCGGCGCGACCACAAGGGCGGGACTTCTGACCGCGCCGCTGCGGGACCGCTTCGGCGTGATCCACAGGCTGGAATTCTATACGGTGGAGGAGCTGACGCAGATCATCGTTCATTCCGCCGCCGTCCTTGGCGTCTCGATCGATGTGGGCGGGGCGGGAGAGCTTGCCAGAAGGAGCCGGGGCACGCCCCGGATCGCCAACCGCCTGCTGAAGCGGGTGCGCGATTTTGCTCAGGTGCGTTTTGACGGCGCGATCACCCTTGAAGTGGCGCAGAAGGCCCTGGATCTTCTGGATGTGGACCGGATGGGCCTGGATCATGTGGACCGGAACATGCTGGATACCATGATCTATAAGTTCAGCGGCGGTCCGGTGGGGCTGGATACGCTGGCCGCGGCCATCGGCGAGGACGCGGGAACCATTGAGGACGTTTATGAGCCTTATCTGCTTCAGAACGGCTTTATCAACCGCACGCCCAGAGGACGGGTGGTGACGGAGGCCGCCTACCGCCATTTGGGGCTTGAATTCCCGCAGTCTTCTGGTGTATAATAATCTGCGTACAACGGGATGAGGGGATTACGGCGAAGGAGAGCAGCATGGCTGTTAAGACGGATACGGAAGTGATCATCGGCGGAAAGGTTTTCACGCTGAGCGGATATGAGAGCGAGGAATACCTGCAGCGGGTAGCCTCTTATATCAACAACAAGCTGGCGGAATACAATAAGATTGACGGCTTTACCCGGCAGCCGCCGGACCGTCAGAATATTCTGCTGCAGCTTAACATCGCGGATGATTATTTCAAGGCGAGAAAGCAGATCGCCCTTCTGGAGGAGGAGCTTCAGACCAGAGAGAAGGAGCTGTACGATCTGAAGCACGAGCTGATCGCGTCCCAGATCAAGCTGGAGAATACGGAAAAGTCCTTAAAAGGCGTTCAGAAGGAGCTGAATGAAAGCTCCAGGAAGATTGTCCGTCTGGAAACCGAGCTTGCGGACAAAAACGACAGGAACAAAAAATCATAACGGATTGAGGCGGGGCTGTCTTGCGGGGACAGCCTTTTTTTATCCGACCGGCGGGAAGAAGCCCGGGGACGCGCTTGACAGCGTGTTCCCTGATCCGGATCTGCGTCGGGAGCCCCAAGTCCTTTGACGTGCCTTAAGCATAAAACGCTTCGGCGGGAAGGAAAAGCAGAAAATGAGCCAGATGAAAACGAAAAAACCGGAGCTTCTTGCGCCGGCCGGAGATTACGGCTGCTTTCAGGCGGCGCTGAAGGCGGGGGCGGATGCGGTATACATAGGAGGCCAGCAGTACGGAGCAAGGGCGTATGCCGGGAATTTCAGCCGGGACGAGGTGCTTTCTGCTCTGGATGAGGCCCATTTTTACGGAAAAAAAATCTATCTGACAGTAAATACGCTCATGAAGCAGGAGGAGCTTGACCGGCTTGCGGACTTCATCGTTCCCTTTTATGAGGAGGGGCTGGACGGCGTGATCGTGCAGGACGTCGGCGCGCTCTGCGTTCTGGGCCGGAATTTCCCGCGCCTTCCTCTGCACGCGAGCACCCAGATGACCGTTACGGATGCGGCCGGGGCGCAGGCCCTGAAACGGCTCGGCATCGTCCGAGTGGTTCCGGCAAGGGAGCTTTCGCTGGAAGAGGCGGCGCTTCTGAAAAAGGAAAGCGGCCTTGAGGTGGAGGTGTTCATCCACGGCGCCATGTGTTACTGCTATTCCGGGCAGTGCCTGTTCAGCAGCATGCTGGGGGGAAGGAGCGGAAACAGAGGGCGGTGCGCCCAGCCGTGCCGGCAGCCCTACCGCATCCGGTCAGAGAAAATGGGAAAGGCCTGCTACCCGCTGAGCCTGAAGGATCTGTGCACCATAGACCTGATTCCGGAGCTGATCGATGCGGGCATCGATTCCTTCAAGATCGAAGGACGGATGAAGCGGGCGGAATATGTGGCGGGCGTGACGGACGTTTACCGGAGGCGTATCGAGGCGTATCTGGAGCATCCGGAGAGAAAAACGGAGGTCCCGCTCCGGGACCGGAAACTGCTTTCCTCCCTGTATGTGCGCGGCGGACTGGAAAGCGGATACTTAAACAGGCATAACGGAAGGGAAATGGTCACGATGGATCAGCCGGGCTATGCTGGCTGCGGGGATGAGCTTTTGCAGGATATCCGGAGCCGGCTTCTGGAGCGCTCCATGGAGCTTCCGGTTTCCCTGACCGCGTCTCTTGCGGCGGGAAAGCCGTTCCGCCTGACGGCCCGGGCGGGAGAGGCGGCCGTCAGCCTGGAGGGAGAGATCGTACAGCAGGCGCAGAAGCGGCCCCTGACGGAGGATGAGGTGAAAAGGCAGCTTGCCAAAACCGGCGGGAGCGGCTTTCGGGCGGAGGAGATCAGCGTCAGCCTGGAGGGAGAGACGTTCCTCCCCGTAAAGGCTATGAACGAGCTGAGAAGAAGCGCGCTGGAAAAGCTGCGTGACGGCAGAACTGACGCATACCGCCGCAGTGGGGAGACCGCAAAGAGCGCTGCCGGGGAACCGGTGAAAATGGAATCGATGAAAACGGCAGCAGCCCCGTCAGCTCAGCCATCAGCCCGGAAGCTTTCTGCCTCTGTCGTCACGCTGTCCCAGCTTGAGGCCTGCCTGAAGGCCGGCGTTTCCAGAATATATGTGCCCCTGTCTTTTCAGGTGCAGATGGAGGAACGGCTGCGGGAGGCAAGGGAGAAAGGGCCTGATTCGGAAATATTCCTGGCGCTCCCGGTCATTTTGCGGGCGGAAGCCAGAGCACGGATGGGGCGGATCAGGTCCCTTCTTGACAGCGGCCTTTTTGACGGAGCGCTGGTTGCTTCCCCTTCCGGGCTTGTCTGGCTTCAGGAGATCGGATGGAAGGGAAAGGTGGCCTTTGACCACCGAATCTATATCTGGAACCGGCAGACCTGGGAGTATTGGAAGGAGGAAATGGATACCTACTGCGCGCCTCTGGAGCTGAACGGAAGGGATATTCGCGCTCTCCCCGCTCCGGGGCCGGGAGAACGGGGGCGGAAGGAGGTCCTGGTTTACGGCAGGATCCCCATGATGGTGACGGCGAACTGCGTCCGGAAAACGGCCGGAGAATGTCCGAAGGACACTTCCCGCAAAAACGGCGGAGCAGAAAGCCTCGGAGAAGAAGGCTTTAAAGAAAACGGCCGGGAAAACAGTGCGGGCGGAACGGCTCTGATCGACCGCTTTCAGGCCGAATTTCCGGTTGTGACCGACTGCCGGTTCTGCTATAACATCATTTACAATTCCGTACCGCTTTCCCTGCACGGCTTTCCGGAGGAACTGCGGGAAAGCGGCGCCGCCTGGCTTCGGTTTGATTTCCTGGAGGAGAGCGGAAGGGAGACGGAGGAAGTCATCAGGCTGTTTGAACAGGGGCTTTCCGGGGAAAAAGTGCAGCCGGGGTATGCCTTTACCACGGGGCATTTCAGGAAAGGAGCAAAGTAGCGGGCATGGAGCAGCTCATCATCATTTATTCCAGATATGGCATTGCGCTTCTGGCGGTTCTGTACGCGGTTCTGTCTCTGGTCCGCGTTTCCCTTTCCCCCAGAAAAGGGAGGCATGTGGACACGGCGCAGACCGTCTGTGTTTTTGTTTTGCAGTTTATTGCGTTTTTGACGCTCTGTCTGGAATCGGGCGAGCTGGATACCCTGTTCTTCTACGCTTTTTCCCAGATCGTGATGTTCGCGTCCATGATGCTGTTTCTCATGATCTATCCGGGTATGGACCGGGCGATCCTCAACCATATGTGTTTTCTTCTTGGCACGGGACTTCTGATCCTGGGCAGGATGAGCCTGCAGCAGGCGATCCGGCAGCTTATCATTGCAGCCGTCAGCCTGATCCTTTCCATGGCGGTCCCCTATGCGGTAAAAAACTGGGGAAGGCTCCTTCGCAGGCTGACCCTGCTGTATGGCGGCGCGGGATTTACGGCCCTGCTTGCCGTGCTCATTCTGGGCCAGGTGACCCATGGCTCAAGAATCACCTATACGATAGCAGGGATCACCTTTCAGCCCTCGGAATTTGTCAAGCTGCTGTTCGTTTTTTTCCTCGCGGCGCTTTTGTGGAGAGACGCTTCTCTGAAAAATCTGATCGTTGCCACGGCTGTGGCTGCGGGGCACGTGCTGGTTCTGGTTCTGTCAAAGGACCTTGGAAGCGCGCTCATCTTTTTTCTGGCTTTTGTCCTCATGGTTTTCTTCGCGACAGGCAAATACCGCTATCTGGCGCTGGGAGCGGTTGGAGGCTGCGCGGCGGCCTGTGTGGCCTATCGCCTGTTTTCTCATGTGCAGGTCCGTGTGCAGGCATGGCGGGATCCCTGGAGTGTGATAGACAGTCAGGGCTACCAGATCACCCAGTCCCTTTTCGCGCTGTCCAGAGGAAGCTGGTTCGGCCTGGGGATCGGACAGGGGACGCCGGAGGATATTCCGTACGTGGAGACGGATTTCATTTTTGCGGCGGTGGCGGAGGAGCTGGGGCTTTTGTTCGCCGTGAGCCTGCTTGTGGTCTGTGTCTGCTGTTTTCTGCAGTTTCTGCGCATCGCCCTGGCGCAGCAGGATTGGTTTTACCGTCTGCTGGCTTCCGGCTTCGGCGTAATGTACATTTTTCAGGTCTTTCTGACCGTGGGCGGCGGAATCCGCTTTATCCCTCTCACGGGCGTCACCCTGCCTCTGGTCAGCTACGGGGGCAGCAGCGTGATGACCACCCTTCTTTTGTTCGCGGCGGTGCAGGGGGCCGGTCTGAAACGCCACGCCCTGCCTGCAGAGAAGGGAGCGGACTGGGAGGAAGAAGACTGGGACGGAGGAGACTGGGAGGACGGCGGTTATGAGGACGAAGGGCCGTATGAGACACCCGGGACCGGCAAAGTCCGGGGCACGTCAGGCTCCGGCCGCCGCCGTGCTTCCGGACGCCGTATCTGAAAATTTGATGGGAAAAACGCAGAAAGGAAGGTAAAAATCCAGAATGACAGGCAGAGGACGCAGGAGAGCGGCAGGAAGGCAGAGGCGGACACGGAAGGAATACGGCCCGAAGCGGACAGACAGCGGAAGCCGCCGGAAAGAGAGAACGGCATATGAGACGGAGGAAAAAACATCGCAGCGCCAGCTCATCGGCTGCGCGGCTTTTTTCTGCACCCTGTTTGCTGCCATGGCCCTCTATCTGTGCGTCTATATCCCGACCCATTCCCAGGAGCTGTTCAACAACAGCTACAACAGCAGGCAGAGCGTTCTGGCGCAGCAGAATACCCGGGGAACCATTTATTCTGCGGACGGTCAGGCGCTTGCGGAAACGGTGGTGCAGGACGGGGAAGAGGTGCGTTCCTACCCTTTCGGGAACCTGTTTTCTCATATCGTCGGCTATTCCACCCGGGGAAAAACCGGTCTGGAGAGCCTTGCCAATTATGATCTGATCAATACCTCCGTCTCCGCGGCCCAGCAGGCGCAGAATGCCGCGGACGGGGTAAAAAATCCGGGAAATAACCTGGTCACCACGCTGGACGCGAAGCTGCAGGAGGCGGCAAGCAGCGCCATGGGGCTCTATGAGGGGGCGATCGTGGTCATGGAGCCGTCCACGGGGAAGATACTTGCCATGGTCTCCAAGCCGGATTTTGATCCAAACAAGGTATCTCAGGACTGGGAGAGCCTGAATCAGGAAGGGAGCTCCGTGCTTTTAAACCGTGCGGCACAGGGAATCTATCCGCCCGGCTCCACCTTCAAGATCATAACCGCTCTGGAATATATCAGAGAGCATCCGGAGGACTGGGAAAATTACAGATACCAGTGCGGCGGAAGCTATACCAGCGGAGATACCACCATCCGCTGTTATCACGGGAGCAGCCACGGAAGCCTGGATTTCACCGGCTCCTTTGCCAAATCCTGCAACTCCTCCTTCGCCAATATCGGCATGAGCCTGGACCGCAGCAGCTTTGCCTCCACGCTGAATGACCTTCTGTTCAACCAGGAGCTTCCCGTGGACATCGCTTATTCCAGAAGCGGCGCAGCCCTGGACGAGAACAGTCCGGACGCGGATCTGATCCAGATCGTGATCGGACAGGGAAAGACCCAGATAACCCCGCTGCATCTGTGTATGATCACCTCCGCCATCGCGAACGGCGGAGCGCTGATGAAGCCCTATGAAATGGATCGGGTGGAAAAACCGGACGGAAGCGTGCTCCGTCAGTATGAGCCGGAGGAATACGGACGGCTGATGACGGAAGAGGAGGCCCGGATTCTGCGGGAGCTGATGACGGACGTGGTGGAGGAAGGTACGGCGACCAAGCTCTCCGGCCTGTCCTATACCGCCGCGGGAAAGACAGGGTCGGCGGAATACAGCGACAGCACCAGCGATTCCCATGCATGGTTTACCGGCTTTGCTCCGGCAGAGGATCCCCAGGTGGCAGTCACCGTGATCATCGAGGGGATCGGCTCCGGCGGGGACTATGCGGTTCCCATGGCGAAGCGGGTATTCGACGCTTATTTTGGCACGGTGGGCTGACGTGAGAACTGCAGCACTGACAGGACGCGAAGCAAAGTTTTTCTTGCCTAAGCAGTACATTTGGGATATACTTGAACTAGTTTAGCGGAAGGGACATGCTCCTTCGCATGGACCGAAGTGCACACCTTACAGGAGGGATTGCAATGATAGAAGCAACAAGCTGTGGCGGTGTGGTTATTTTCCGCGGGAAGATACTGCTTTTGTACAAGAATTTCAAGAATAAGTACGAGGGCTGGGTTCTGCCCAAGGGAACGGTAGAGGCAGGAGAGGAGTATAAGGATACGGCGCTTCGTGAGGTGCTTGAGGAGAGCGGGGCGAGAGCCTCCATCATCAAGTATATCGGAAAGAGCGAGTATACCTTTAACGTGCCGGAGGATACGGTGGACAAGGAGGTGCACTGGTATCTGATGATGGCAGACAGTTATTACAGTAAACCACAGCGTGAGGAATATTTTGTGGACTCCGGATTTTACAAGTACCATGAGGCCTACCATCTGCTGAAGTTTGCCAACGAGAAGCAGATCCTGGAAAAGGCGTATCATGAGTATCTGGATCTGAAAAAGAGAAACCTCTGGGGAAGCAGAAAATATTTCTGAAGGATTCCGGCATCACAGAAGCGGGAATGGAAGGAGAGGCGGAACGGATCGAAGCATTCCCGCCTCTCCTTTTCCAATTTCGCGAAAGGGTCCACGGAAAGCTCTCACGGAATTCTGCCATGGAAGATTCCTGAAAAAGATACGGATCTGTCTGTGAGGAAATGGAAAGAAAAGGTATGAAACCCTCCCAAAACGGTAATGGTTTTAAGGGAAGAGGCAGAAAAAGGAGAGCTGACGGCCTATGAAATTCTGCAGAAAGCTCTATGTTGGCGAATCCATCCGAAATCCGGAAAGAGTGAAATGGAGGCTGCGGCACAATGCGGGACAGTTTTCGGTATATGTGATAGCGCTGGCCGCATCGCCGGAGGATCAGCTTGATATCATCCACTGCGGATATCTGAAGCAGCGCTGCTTCGATACGGAGCATATGCTTGTGGTCGGTCTGGCATCCAGCAGACAGGAAGCGCTGGAGATCGTGACGCGGCTCGTCGAAGAGGTAGTCCGGGAGACCGGAGATGCCGATATCAGAGGATACATTTTGAATACATGCGCCGTCGAAAGGCCCCGGAAAGGCTTCTGACCGGACGCCGGAGGGCGTGCAGGGGGTATATGGAAATCGTTTTTTTTATTCTAAAAACAGCGGGCGTCGTCCTGCTTGTCATACTCATCCTGCTCCTGCTTCTTGCGGCGCTTCTTCTTTTCGTCCCGGTCAGATACCGGGCGGAGGGAAGCCTGCCGGAGGGCGGAAGGCCGCGGGCATCTGTCCGCGTCACCTGGCTTCTTCATCTTCTCAGCTTCCGTCTGGAATACGCGGACGGGGTGAAGATAACGGTGCGCGCGGCAGGGATTTCCATCCAACCGGAAAGATGGAGACGGCAGGAAAAGGAGGAAATTCCCCCGGTGCCGAAGAAGGATTCCGGAGCGCCGGAGAACGGTTCCGGTGCGCTGAAGAAGGACTTTGATGCGTCGGAGAACGGTCGTGATGTGCCTGAAAACGGCTTGAATGCGCCGGAAACTGCCGTCGGCGCTCCGGCGCCAGAGCAGGCGGCTTCCGGGCAAATGACTGCGGAAAAGACGGAGAAACCGGATAAAACGGGAAAAAATGTCCCGGGAAAGACGGAGCATCCCGAAAGGGCCGCCGCGGAGGAAGCGGACTGCGCGGAAGGCAATGCTGCAGAAGAAACGGGCAGCGCGGAAAGCAGCGCTGCAGAAGAGCTGCAAAGTCCTGAAAGCGCCGCAGCCCCGGAAGAGGAAGAGTCGGAAACGGCCGCTCCGCCCCGAAGCGGCCTAGCGGAAAGGCTCCGGAAATGGGCGGCGGCCCTGAAACAAAGGATTGCCGGTCTGGCGGAGGGGCTTCAGGACGCCGGTCAGGCACTGGAACGGATCCTGAAAAAGCTGGAGCGCATCAGGGGCACGGTGAACTACTACCGGGAGCTTCTGGAGGATGAGCGCTCGCAGGAGACCGTCCGTATGATCTGGAAGCAGCTGAAGGGGCTTCTCTCAGAGACAAAGCCGAAAAAGCTTTCTCTGGAGCTTACGGTGGGTTCGGCCGATCCGGCCGTCACGGGAAACGTGCTGGCTGTTCATGGGATGTTTTACCCATGGATTGGGGAAGCGGTGCATATCATTCCGGATTTTGAACGGGACAGGCTCGGCGGAGAGTTTTACGCAGAGGGAAGAATCCGTACCTGTGTGGTGCTTTATCATATTTTAAGAGTGGTTCTGGATAAGAAAACATGGACGCTGATCAGAAAGCTGAAAAGGAGGAGCTGACCAATGGCTGAAAATCATAATAACATCAATTCCGTGATGGAATCTCTGCTGAAGGGCGCAAACGCGCTGATGTCAACCAAAACCGTGGTGGGAGAGGCGACGAAAATCGACGATACCATTATCATCCCGCTGGTGGATGTGACCTTCGGAGTGGGAGCGGGGGCCAGCAGGAGCGACAAAAAGGACGGAGGCGGCGGAGGAATGTCCGGAAAGATGACGCCCAGCGCCGTGCTCCTGATCAAGAACGGACAGACAAAGCTGGTCAATATCAAAAATCAGGACAGCGTGACCAAGATTCTGGATATGATCCCGGATCTGGTGGACCGGTTCACCGCGAAGCCGGAGACGATGATGAGCGATGAGGAAGCGCAGAAGGCCGCTTTCCCGGATGAAGAGCTTTGAAAGAAGCCCGGGGAATAAAAAAGAGCTGCGAAAAAGAGAATCCTGCCGGTGGCGGATGCATAGAATAACAGTAAGACGATAAAGAACAGGTGCGGGCGGAATGCGGCAGCTATGGAAACTGATCGGTATCATTGTATTCAGCATTGCCATCGGCATGTTTTTGATCCTGCTTATCGCGAACCGGCTTGCCGGCCTGATCGTGGCCGTGCTTCTCATGGCGGCCGGCTATTATATGCTGTTTGGCGATAAGTGACCGGGAATTGCCCGCAGACCCTTGTACCGCAGACCCTTGTGCCGCAGGCACAGGAGTCCGCGGATTTTCCGTTTGAGGAGGAGCTTAAACGGCATATCCCTGGTTTTTCCCTTCTTTTCTCTGCCGGCGGAAGCCGGTGGGGGGCTGATTCATCCATTTCCGGAAAAGCTCCGCGTAGTAGCTTGCGCTTCCAAAGCCGGAGGACAGAGCGATTTCCGTGATGGACAAGTCCGTATTGCATAACAGATCCACACTTTTATTCAGGCGGTACCGGTTCAGGTATTCGTTGGGGGACTGAGCGAAATATCTGGAAAACAGTCTGCAGCATTTGCTTTCCCCCACCGCTCCGGCGGAAGCGATCTGGGCAAGGGAGATTTTTTCCATATATTTCTGCTGAATGAAGCCTGCCATATTTTTGAGGATCAGAAGATCCCGGTTCCGTCCGTTTTCCCGTTCTGGCTCTGCCGGAGCATGCTCATACAGAAGGGAACAGATCATGGAAAAAGAGGACAATGCCCGCAGAGGAGACGTTGGATTTTCTCTGTGCTCATACAGAAGCCTGAGCTGGGAGAGGATCCCGGCCTGCCATTTTTCGCCCGGACGGAGCATCAGACAGGGAAGGGCGGCATTCCCGGTAAGCGGGCTCAGAAAATCCCTTTCAAAAGGCAGGACGGAGCAGAGAAAAAGGGGATGAAGGAGAATACATAAAAAGTCGCATTCCTTCCTTTTTTCCGAGAATCCAAAATGCATCTGACCGGAATTGACAAAGATTCCTTCGCCGTCGTTCAAAACAAAGATTTCCCCGTTGACGTTATATTCCATCTGGCCGGACAGCACGCAGATCAGCTCGATATCCTCATGCCAGTGATTCGGCGCCTGATATTCCGGATAGCCGGAAAGAAGGGCTCTCCGGATATAGAGAGGGTAGTCCGGATGATCATAGCGCACGCGTTCGGAACGGTCGTCGTTGAGCAGGATGGAAGGGAGCATGGTTCACCTGGCCTTTCTCCGTCCGGGGAGGTGGACGGGCGTCCTGCCCCATATTCCGTGTGAGCGGAATGGCGCGGACAGGATTGTTATAGATTCTTACAGAAATATGATGGAAAAGCAGTAGAATATACAGTAAAATTATAGTCCGAAACAAAGATCAGGTCAATGAAATGTGACAGGGAAGTGCTGAGGAGGAGGGCTTGAGATGAAAAGGGACAACGGAGCTGTCAGGGAGAGCTTTCAGAAAAAGCTGCTTTCGCTGGTCCTTCCGATCACATTTGGGCAGCTCATGGTCACGTTGGTCAGCGCCTCCGATGCGCTGATGGTGGGCGGGATCGGACAGGATCTGCTTTCAGCGGTATCGCTTGCCGGACAGATTACCTTCGTATACAATCTGTTTCTCGCAGCTCTGACCATCGGGACGAGCATGTTTGCAGCCCAATATTGGGGAAAGGAAGACAGGGCCTCGGTTGAGCGGGTGCTGGCTGTTGCGCTTCGCGCCTCCCTCCCGGTTTCGTTCCTCTTTTTCATGGCGGCCGTCCTTTTCCCTGAATGGCTGATGAGACTGTTTACCACGGATGCCTCCCTCATCGGTTATGGCGCGGAATATCTGCGCATTGTGGGAGTCACCTACCTGATGCTCGGCATTTCTCAGATTTATCTCTGTATCATGAAAAACAGCGGGCTTGCGGCACGAAGCATGCTGATCGGCTCCGTCTCGGCAGTGCTGAATATTGCGCTGAACGCTGTGTTTATCTACGGGCTGTTCGGCGCTCCCAGGATGGAGGCCGCCGGAGCCGCCATGGCCACGGCGACGGCAAAAGCGGCGGAGCTTGTGTGGGTGCTGATCGAGCACGGAAAAGAGGGACGGATCAAAATCCGGCCTGGAGCCATGGTCCGCCCGGATCGCAGACTGAGGCGGGAGTTCTGGCACTATACCCTTCCTGTGCTTGGAAACGAGCTGGTCTGGGGAGGCGGATTTACCATGTATTCGGTCATCATGGGACATCTCGGCACGGATGCGGTTGCGGCAAACTCCATTGCAAATATTGTGAAAAATCTGATCGCAAGCCTTGCCATGGGCATTGGAAACGGAGGGGCGATCCTGGTGGGAAATGAGCTGGGAGCGGGAAGGCTGGATACGGCCCGGCTTTACGGCGCAAGGCTGTGCCGCATCAGCGTCATAAGCGGCATCTGCTCCGGACTGCTGCTGCTCCCGGTCAGTCCGGCCGTTATGCGGGCAGCCGCGCTTTCCCCGCAGGCTGCGGAATATCTGAAATGGATGCTCGTCATGTGCACTTATTATATGGTCGGAAAATATATCAACGGAACCACGATCAGCGGCATTTTCTGCGCGGGAGGGGATTCCAGATTCGGACTGCTGTGCGATGCGGTCACACTATGGTGTTTTACGGTACCCGTCGGCTTCCTTGCTGCCTTTGTTCTGAAATGGCCGGTGCCTGCGGTTTATTTTCTGATCAATCTGGATGAGATCGTGAAGCTCCCTGCTGTATATAGGCGCTATAAAAAATATATCTGGTTAAGGGATCTGACGGTTTAAAAGCAGCCGCATGAGGCGGCGGAAATGGAGGAAAGGATGGAAGAGAAAATGACGATGAGAGAGAGGATCCTTCAGGGAAAGCTCTTTACGGACGAATGCGAGGGGCTGCCCGAGGAGCGGACGGCGGCGAAAAAGCGGATGAAGGCGTTTAATGAGTCCGGCCCGGAGGAAACGGAGAAAAGGAAAGCGCTCCTTGACGACATATTCGGAGCAGAGACGGAAGCATGGATCGAGCCGCCGTTTTATTTCTGCTACGGAAGGCATATCCGGCTGGGCGCGGGAACCTATATCAATATGAACTGCAATTTTATTGACGACGGCCAGATCCGGATCGGGAAAGGGGTTTTGTTTGGAGCCGCGGTCACCATCGCAACGGTGGGGCATCCGGTCAATCCCCGGATGCGCGGATATATGTATACGGCCCCTGTCACCATCGGGGACAACTGCTGGATCGGAGCCAACGTCGTCATCTGTCCCGGCGTCACGATCGGAGAGAATACCGTCATCGGGGCGGGGAGCGTGGTCACGCGTGATATCCCGGAGAATGTGGTTGCCGCCGGAAATCCGTGCCGTGTGCTTCGGCCGATCGGAGAAAGAGATGAGATTTATTACTATAAAGACAGAAAAATTGAAGCGCAGGATCTTGAGGAGGAAAGGAGACTGAGGAAGCGCTGACGGCGGCGGGCGAGGATTTTCGCCCGCTTCGCATTTGCTTTGGCAGGAAAGCGCGGCTGCCGTCAGGCGGCAATCTGCAGGAAAGGAACTTTATTATTATGAAAAAAGGCTGTCCAAAACCTGACCGGTTTCAGACAGCCTTATTCTGTACAATGTTCCTCTGTGAGCATCATTCCTTATGCTCTCTCCACTTTGCCGGATCTGAGGCAGCTGGTACAAACATGCATCTTTTTGGAAGCTCCGTTTACCAGACACTTGACGCTTTTCACATTCGAGTTCCAGATACGATTGGATCTTCTATGGGAATGGCTTACGTTGTTACCAAAATGAACGCCCTTGCCGCAAATATCACATTTTGCCATCTTCGCACCTCCTAAACCAATATATTTTTCAAACCGCAACATGTGTATGATAACAGAAAAGAATGGAATTTGCAAGCGAAATCTGCACAAATAAGAGAGGAAAAATAAATATCTCTTCCATTTTTTTCGGAAAGCGGTTATAATATGCTTATATTTGTGCTGTTTCCGGGGCAGTGCGGGCGTATCCGCGCCGGAGAACGGCCTGACACCGTCCCAATATAGAAAATAAAGCCATCTGCGGCGGCAAAGAAGGAGGTACGATATGAAGGGTTCATATCTGAACACCCACATGGGCAATATAACGATCGACAGAGAAGTTATTGCACAGTATGCGGGCATCGTAGCCATGGAATGCTTCGGCATTGTGGGGATGGGCATTACGGTGAAGGACGTGGTGAAGCTCTTGAAGCGCGACAACGTGACGAAGGGTATCGCCGTTACGGTCAATAACAATAAGCTGACACTGGACTTCCATGTGATCGTTTCCTACGGCGTGAGTATTCTGGCAGTATCCAACAATCTGATCGATAACGTGAAGTATAAAGTGGAAGAATTCACCGGCATGGAAATTGAGAAAATCAACATCTTCGTCGAAGGTGTGCGAGTGATTGATTAAGGAGGACAGTAGTTGTGAGTTTGCAGACAATTGACGCCGGCTGTCTGGCGAAGATGTTTCTGGCGGGAGCCAGGAGGCTTGAGAGCAAAAAAGAGTGGATCAACGAGCTGAACGTATTTCCGGTACCGGACGGGGATACGGGAACGAACATGACGCTTACCATCATGTCGGCGGCAAAGGATGTGGCGGCCATGGCGGAGCCCGATATGGCGGCGCTGTCCAAGGCGATCTCCTCCGGCTCCCTTCGCGGCGCGAGAGGAAATTCCGGCGTTATCCTTTCCCAGCTTTTCAGAGGCTTTACCAAGGGGATCCGGGATTACGACGTGATCACCATCCCGATCATGGCCGCAGCCTGTGAAAAGGCTGTGGAGACGGCGTATAAGGCTGTCATGAAGCCGAAGGAAGGAACGATCCTCACCGTGGCGAAGGGCGCGTCCATGAAGGCAAGAGAGCTTGCCGACGCGGGCGAGGAGGATATGGAAAAATTTATCGGGGAGATCATCGCGCATGCGGAGTATGTGCTCAGCCAGACGCCGGAGATGCTTCCCGTTCTGAAGCAGGCAGGCGTGGTGGATTCCGGCGGACAGGGACTTGTTGAGGTGCTGCGCGGCGCGTTCGACGCCTTCACCGGCAAGGTATCCGCGGACTCCTTTGATTTCAGCGAACCGGCAAAGCCCGCCGCTTCTGAGATGCCCAGGGGCAGCCTGGAGGTACAGGCGGACATGGAGATCAAATTCGGCTACTGTACCGAGTTTATCATCATGCTGAACAAGACCTTCAATATCAAGCAGGAAATGGATTTCAAGGCTTATCTGGAGTCCATCGGCGATTCCATCGTGGTGGTTGCGGATGATGACGTGGTGAAGGTGCACGTACATACCAATGACCCCGGACTTGCGATCCAGAAGGCATTGAAGTATGGCGCGCTTTCTAATATGAAGATAGACAACATGCGGCTTGAGCATCAGGAGAAGCTGTTTAAGCTGTCGGAGAAGGAGAAAGAGCAGGAAACCTCCGGGCAGGCCGCTTCAGACGGAGCGGAGGCAGGAGAGCATAAGGATTCCGGCTTTATCGCGGTATCCGCAGGAGACGGCCTCGCAGAGATCTTCCGCGGCCTTGGCGTGGATTCCATCATCGAGGGCGGCCAGACCATGAACCCCAGCACGGAGGATGTGGTCAACGCCATTCAGAAGGTCAACGCGGATACGGTTTACGTGCTTCCCAACAACAAGAACATCATCCTTGCCGCCAATCAGGCAAAGTATCTGGTGGAGGATAAGAAGGTGGTGGTCGTGCCCACAAAGACCATTCCCCAGGGCATCACGGCAGTGATCAATTTCGTTCCGGATATGGGAGCGGAGGAGAATGAGGCGGCCATGACGGAGGAGATTTCCCGCGTCAGGACCGGTGAAGTGACCTACGCGGTGCGCGATACGGTCATCGACGACAAGCAGATCCGTCAGGGCGATTATATGGGAATCGGAGACGACGGGATCCTGTCGGTCGGCTCGGACATTGCGGACGTGGCCTATGACATGACGGCGGCCATGATGAGCGAGGACTGCGAGCTCATCAGCATCTACTACGGAGCGGACGTGACGGAGGAGGATGCCGAAAAGCTGAAGGCGAGAGTGGAGGAGCGTTATCCCTCCTGCGACATCGAGCTGCAGTACGGCGGACAGCCCATTTATTACTATATCATTTCAGCCGAATGATTCCTCCGGCGGCCTTCTGGCAGCCGGCGGCCTCCGGGCAGCGGCCCGGGCCGCCGGCCGTGGAATAAAGGAAGCGATGAAGATTCAGACAGGATTGACCTCCATTAAGGGAGTCGGCGAAAAGACGGCGGAGCTTTTCGCCAGGCTCCGCATCACAAACGTGGGAGAGCTCCTGGAGCACTACCCCAGAGATTATGAGAAAATGGAAGCGCCCGTTACCGTATCGGCGCTCACGCCCGGAAGGGTATGCGCCGTGAAGGCGGCCGTGATCGGCGTGCCGCAGGTAACGAGGGTTCGCTCCCTGGTCATAGCGAACGTACAGGCCGGAGATGCAACCGGCTTTTTTCGTCTGACCTTTTTCGGAATGCCCTATATCCGCAGCGTTCTCAAACCGGGCAGCACGCATGTGTTCCGCGGGCTCTGCCAGGCCGGAAGCGGGAGAAACGCCGCCCGGCTGGTGCGAATGGAGCAGCCCGCCATTTTCAGTGCGGAGGACTATTCCGCCGTTCAGGATACCCTGCAGCCCAGATACGCGCTGACGAAGGGACTGACGAACCGCCTGATGACCAGGACGGTGCAGGCGGCCCTGAGGGAGTTCGCAGGCGGCCACGGTCCGGAAGCGGACGACGCCGCATTTCAGGAATTTCTGCCCTCGAAGCTCCAGCAGGAATTGGATCTGATCTCCTGGCGGGAGGCGGTGATAAAGATTCACTGCCCCGGCGACGAAAGAGAGCTTGCCGCCGCCAGAAGAAGGCTTTGCTTCAATGAATTTCTGGCCTTTTTCCTCGGCCTTTCCCGGCTGAAAAGGGAAAACCGGGCGAGAGAGGTGCAGCGGGTTCTGGAAAGGGTGCCGGATACGGACAGGCTGCTGGAGCGGCTTCCCTACCGCCTGACGGGAGCGCAGCTTCGCGTCTGGGAGCAGATCGAGGAAGACATGAGCGCTGAGACTGCCATGAACCGGCTGGTGCAGGGGGATGTGGGTAGCGGAAAGACGATCCTGGCCTTCCTTGCCCTTCTGATGTGCGCCGCGAACGGCAGGCAGGGCTGTCTGATGGCCCCCACGGAGGTGCTGGCGGCCCAGCATTTCGAGGCCCTTTCCGGGCTGTGCAGAGAGCAGGGGCTGTGCATCCGCCCCGTTCTGCTCACCGGCTCCACACCGGCCGGGGAAAAGAAGCGGATCTACCGGGCCATCGCGGCGGGGGAATATAATGTGATCGTGGGCACCCACGCCCTGATCCAGGAAAAGGTGGAATACCGCGGCCTTTCCCTTGTGGTCACAGACGAGCAGCACCGCTTCGGCGTGCGGCAGCGGGAGAGCCTGGCGGATAAGGGAGAGGGAACCCACGTGCTGGTAATGAGCGCGACGCCCATTCCCCGCACCCTGGCCATCGTGCTTTACGGGGATCTGAACGTTTCCATTCTGGACGAGATGCCTGTGGGAAGGCTTCCCATCAAAAACTGCGTGGTGGGAACCTCCTGGCGGCCGAAGGCCTATTCCTTCATCACCGATCAGGTGCGGGCGGGCCATCAGGCCTATGTGATCTGTCCTCTGGTGGAGGCCAGCGAGAAGACCGAAGCGGAAAATGTG
>DWWS01000056.1 GCA_019119595.1 Candidatus Eisenbergiella merdavium
ATGTTTATAAAAAGTTTATAAATATTATCCTTTCCCGCCCATCGCTGCAGATGATTTGGAACGGCGGGCCGGGTTACAGCGCCCTTTCCTCTCTCCGCTTCCTTCTCATTTCGCGTCCGACACGCTTTCCATCTCCACCAGCTCCGCGTTGATCTCAAGCCTCACCGTGACCGTTTCCGTCACCCGGCTCTGAAGCTCTATTTTTTGCAGCAGGAGCATGACGAGAAGCCGTCCCATCAGCCTCCTTGGGACGCGCAGAGTCGTGAGCGGAGGCTCAAGCATGCTGCAGATGCTCCTTCCGTCAAAACCGATCACGGACACATCCTCCGGAATGCGGAGCCCGTTATTTTTCAGCGCCCGGTATACGCTGATCGCCATCACGTCGTTTTCCACCAGAAGGGCGGTGGGCACCCTCCGCGCATCCTTCCACAGCTCTTCAAGATATTCCTGCGCTCTTTGTCCGGTTCCTGCTTTTTCCACACAGAAAGCCGGGTCTTCCTCCAGCCCGATCTCCTCCATGGCATAGCGGAAACTTTTCCTTCTCTCCATCAGAGAGCAGATCTGTCTTCCGGAGCTGACATATCCGATCCTTCTGTGGCCTCTTTTGTAAAGATAGTCAACCGCCGCCAGGATTCCCTGCCGGTTGTTAATGGTGACGGCGCTTGCATCCACAGCCGGACAGAAGCAGTCGATCAAAAGGTAGGGAACCTCCAGCGCGTCCAGAGCCTCCTTCATTCTGTCGGTGACATGGGCGGCATAAACCAGCATGCCCGCGAACTGCTCCTTCCCGACGCTGTCCCTCAGCTTCTCACCGCTTTCATCATACATGTGCAGAATCGTAAAGCGATAGCCGCTCTTTCTGGCCTCCCGTTCCGCGCCTTCAATGACCTTCGGAAAAAAAGCCGCCTCCTCCACATCGTCGTGATACTCCGACAGGACCACATATGCAATGGTCTTATCCGGGCCGAAATCTTCCCTTTCCTCCCGCTCTTCCTCATCCCGGATCATATATCCGTATCCCATTTCCCGTATTCTCTCCAGCAAAGAATTTCTCAGCTCCTCGCTGATGCCGGGTTTGTGATTCAGGACCAGCGACATGGTGGCCGCGGATACCCCAAGCATGCCTGCCAGCTCTTTGGATTTAATTGCCACGATATTTCCCTCACAAATTTTTTATCTGATAACACTATTGTACATTATCGGTAAATAATTTCAAGCGGAAAAACACATACTATTTTTGCTGTTCACGAAAAAAGAAAAAACCGCCTTACGGCGGCCTAAAAGGAGGTACAAATGGAAAAAAGAACACAGGAAGCCCGCGATGCCCGCGGCCGAAATGTCTCCGGTGTCCGCATTAACGAAAGCCGGACGGCCTACGGCGCCCGCATCGGCGAAAACGGAGCGACCTCCGGCATCCGCATCGGCGAAAACGGAGCAACCTCCGGCATCCGCATCGACGAAAACGGAAAAGCATCCGACATGGATCCGCGCACGGTGATGTCGCACGACGGATGCAATCCGGTCAGCCGGGATCAGGAGCTGGCCCGGGCGCACGATGGAGACGACATGCTGTTTCCGGGTATTCTTCCCGGAACTGCTCCCGGCTCCCTGCCCGGCTCCATCCCGGAAAGCATGCCGCCGATCCCGCCCGCATTTTTCCCCGGCCTCGGCCTGTTTAACGACAGATAAAGGCCGGCTGTTTAAATATAGTCGATCACATCCCTGACGGAACGCACGCCGACCAGGCGGATACCCTCCACAGGGGGCAGATGCTCCAGGCTCACCTGGGGCAGAATGCAGGTCTGAAAGCCCAGCTTCTTCGCTTCGGCCACCCTGCCCTCCGCCTGGCTGACCGCGCGCACCTCTCCGCTTAATCCCACCTCACCGAAGGCTATCACGCCCTCCTCGATGGGACGGTTTTTGAAGCTGGATATGACCGCCATCACGATTCCCAGATCGATGGCAGGCTCCGAAATCTTCATTCCTCCGGCGATGTTTACATAGGCGTCGCAGCCGGATATCTGAAGGCCGAGCCGTTTTTCCAGCACCGCCATCAGGAGGCTGACCCGGTTAAAATCCGTACCCGCCGCCTGCCGTTTGGGGAAACCGAAATTCGTGGTGCAGACCAGAGCCTGAATCTCCACCAGGATCGGCCGTGTCCCTTCCATAGAGCAGGAGACCACACACCCGCTGGCCCCAAGGGGTCTTCCGTTCAGCATGAATTCGGAAGGGTTCTTCACCTCGCAGAGGCCCTCCTTACGCATTTCAAATACGCCGATCTCATTGGTGGAGCCGAATCGGTTCTTCACCCCCCGCAGGATCCGGTAGGAAGCATGCCGGTCGCCCTCAAAATAGAGCACCGTGTCCACCATGTGCTCCAGCACCCTCGGGCCGGCCACCGTTCCTTCCTTCGTCACGTGTCCCACGATGAAAATGGAAATGCCGCTGCTTTTGGCAAGCCGGAGGAACACGCCGGTGGATTCCCGCACCTGGGAAACGCTTCCCGGAGCTGCGCTGACCTCCTCGCCGTACATGGTCTGGATGGAATCGATGATCACCACTTCCGGCTTCAGCCGGAGGATATTTTCCTCAACCTCGCTCAGATCCGTCTCGCACAGAAGAAGGAAGGAGTCCGAAAAAGGGCCGATGCGCTGCGCGCGCATTTTGATCTGGCGCAGGGATTCCTCGCCGGACACATAGAGCACCCTTCTGCCTCTTTCCACCAGCAGCCTGCATACCTGCAAAAGAAGAGTGGATTTTCCGATACCCGGATCTCCCCCCACAAGCACCAGGGAGCCGGGCACGATGCCGCCTCCCAGCACCCGGTCCAACTCCCCGATCCCGGAAGGGATCCGCTCCTCCTCATCCGAAGAGATCTCGGAAAGCCTTGCGGGCTTTTTTCCTCCGGAGGAAAGCCCTGCCCGCTTTTCCTTTCCGCTCTCCGGCTGCATTTTTTTCACAGGCTCCTCCACAAAGCTGTTCCAGGTCCTGCAGGCGGGACACTGGCCCATCCACTTTGCGGATTCATAGCCGCATTCCTGACAATAAAATACGGTAGTCGATTTCGATTTTGCCATTTTCTGCTTTATTTTCCGATCTCCACCTTCACCTCTCCGGCTCCGGCAAGCTCCACGCTCAGGCTCAGCTTTCCGCCCAGGTTGGTGCGCATTCTTCCGGCGTCCTCTCCGTTGATCCTCACATCGTACTCCGTATCGTCCTGAAGGCCGATGGTGATCTGCGCGTCCTCGCTCCCCTCCACAAGGAAGCTCACGCCGTCCTCACGCTCGGCAAAAAAGAGCACGCTGGTTCCGGGAACGGACTCGTAGGCGAACATGCCGTTTTTCTCCAGCTTCGTCATGGTGCGGTAGGTCTTCACCTTATACAGATCGCCCTCGTGGGAAAAATCCTCCACCTTCGCTTTCTCGGAAAGCGTGTGATTTCCGAAGCTGATGCTTCCGTCTGCCTCTCTGCGGATCAATTCCTCTACTGCTGCCATTGCTTTATCCTCCTGTTTATTTTTTTCAGTCTGTATGGTCTTTGTAACCGTTCCGGGCTCCAGGCAAAAGCTGCGCCGTCCTGAACCGTTACTTCTTTACATGAAAGCTGATCTTTCCTTCCTTACAGCCCACCGTAACATGATCCTCCGGCTTCACGCGCCCGCTCAGGATCTCCTCCGCCAGCGCGTCCTCGATCATGCTCTGGATCGCGCGCTTTAAGGGACGCGCCCCCATCTTAAGATCGGAATGCTTCTCCACGATCAGATTCTTCGCCGCCGGCGTGATGGTCAGGCTGATGCCGAGCTGATCCTTACAGCGCGCGCCAAGGTCCTTAGCCAGAAGCGTGATGATCTGCTTCATGTTCTCTTGGGTTAGCGGATGGAACACCATGATCTCATCAATACGGTTGATGAATTCCGGCTTGAACAGCCGCTTCACTTCCTCCATCACTCCTGCCTTCATCCGTTCATAATCCTTTTTCTCATCCGCGCCTGTGGAAAATCCCAGACTCTTGGGATCTACGATCCTCTGCGCGCCCGCATTCGAGGTCATGATGAGAACGGTGTTCTTAAAGCTCACCTTCCTGCCCTTGGAATCGGTGATATGCCCGTCGTCAAGCACCTGAAGAAGGATATTGAACACATCCGGGTGCGCCTTTTCGATCTCGTCAAAAAGCACCACGGAATAGGGATTCCGGCGAACCTTCTCCGAGAGCTGCCCACCGTCGTCAAAGCCCACATATCCCGGCGGAGAGCCGATCAGCTTGGAAACGGAATGTCCCTCCATATATTCGGACATATCGACGCGGATCAGGGCGTTTTCGCTCCCGAACATGGCCTCCGCAAGCGCCTTGCTCAGCTCTGTTTTTCCCACGCCGGTAGGCCCGAGAAACAGAAAGGAGCCGATGGGGCGCTTCGGATCCTGAAGTCCCACGCGGCCTCTGCGCATGGCTCTGGCAACCGCCGAAACCGCTTCCTCCTGGCCGATCACACGCTTATGCAGCACCGACTCCAGCTTCATGAGCCGCTCGCTTTCCTTTTCCTCCAGCCTGCTCACCGGGATTTTGGTCCAGGCCGCTACCACCTGCGCCACATCATTCTCCGTGACCACCTCGCGGCTTGCCGCCTTCTTTTTGTCAAGCCGCGCCGTTTTCTGCGACAGCTTCTTCATCACGTCGTCCTGCTCACGCTTCCATTTGCCGGCCTGCTCATAGGCCTCCACGCGGATCGCGTTCTCGATCTTCCGGTCCAGCTCCTGAATCTGTTCGTTCAGAATGCGGATATCCTGCGGCTGCTCCATGCCGGAAAGCTTCACCGCAGAGGCCGCCTCATCGATCAGGTCGATCGCCTTGTCCGGCAGCCTTCTGTCATTGATATACCTGCTGGAGAGACGCACCGCAGCCTCCAACGCTCCGGCCTCATACCTGACCTGGTGATGCTCCTCGTATCCGGGAGCTATGCCCTCCAGGATCCGAACCGCTTCCTCCTCCGTAGGCTCCTCCACGCTGACCGGCTGAAAACGCCGTTCCAGCGCCGCATCCCGTTCGATATATTTCCGATACTCCGTGATCGTGGTAGCGCCGATCAGCTGCAGTTCCCCGCGGGCAAGAGAGGGCTTCAGAATATTAGAGGCGTCGATCGCCCCTTCCGCGCCTCCTGCGCCGATCAGCGTGTGAAGCTCATCCAGGAACAGAAGCACATTCCCGGCCTCGGTCACCTCGCGGATCACCTTCTTGATCCGTTCCTCAAACTCACCCCGGTACTTGCTCCCGGCGATCATTCCGGAAAGATCCAGGGTGAGCACCCGTTTATTTTTCACGGTATCCGGGACATTTCCTTCCACGATCCGCCTGGCGAGCCCTTCTACGATGGCGGTCTTTCCCACGCCCGGTTCTCCCACCAGGCAGGGATTGTTCTTCGTCCGTCTGGACAGGATCTGGATCACACGAGTGATCTCCTCCTGCCTGCCAACGACCGGATCCAGCTTTCCTGCGGCCGCCAGTGCCGTCATATCCCTGCTGTACTGCTCCAGGGTGGCGGTGTGTCCCTTCTTTTTCTGCTTCTTTCCAAGATCCTCCTTGTACAGAGCCGGATCCTGCCCCATCGCCGCAAGGGTATCCGCATAGATCTTCTGCGGCTGCAGGCTGCAGGTGTTCAAAAGCCTGACCGCCACATTCTCCCCTTCCCGGATCAGAGCGAGCAGAATATGCTCCGTTCCCGTGAGAGAGGATCCAAACCGGGCGGCCTGCCTGTGCGCCTCCTCCAGAATGGACATGGCTCTTGGGGAATAGCCGTCCCTTTCCTTTACCGCCGTGGAAGAAACGGGAGCGATCAGGTCCCGGATCATCTCCCTCAGCTCCTGCCCGCTCGCTCCGTTTTCGGCAAGCACCCTGGCCGCCGTGCCCGAGCCTTCCTCAAGAAGTCCTAACAGGATGTGCTCTGTTCCCACATATCCCTGCTTCATCCTCTTCGCGGCGCGTTCCGCAAGCTGGAGGGCCGTTCTGGCCTTATCTGTAAACTGCGACTGCATTATTCCAGTCCTCCATATTCTTCATAGATTTCATCAATTAAAGCATGCACCTCCTGACGGGAAATATTCTTGCAGCTCGCTTTTGCCAGAATAAGCAGAAGCTCCTGCCGCATTTCCTCCATCGCCTTCATTTTCCCTTCATCTATGGATATGACGGCACCCTTTCTCCGATCCACCTTCACAAAGCCTTCCTGCTTCAGGACCGTATATGCCTTATTGACCGTGTGCATGTTGATGCCGATCGCATCTGCAAGCTGCCGCACGCTTGGCAGCACGTCTCCCTCCCGGTAGCGGTTGGTGGCGATTCCGAGAATGATCTGGTTCCTGAGCTGGATATATATGGCCTCGTTACTGTTAAAATCAATTTCCAATATCATGTCCACTGTGCATCGCTCTTCTTTCTCCTGTCCGGTACAGAAATACGCCGGATCTGTTATTGTTATATAAATATTATAACAGAAGGCACATTCTGTCAACCGGAAAGGCCGCTGCGGACAAACTGCAGTCCCTTCAGCGGCCTTTGACCTCTTTATTTCAGATCCAGGAATTCAAAATCAAGATCGTCGTCCTCATCCACATCAAGGAAGTCCTTGGGGCGGTAGCTCTTCTGGCTTCTCTGGCTCTTTGCTCTGCCGGACTGGCGGGAGGCTCTTCTCGGAGGCTCTTCCTCATCCTCCTCATCCTCATAGCGGTCGTCCTCATCCTCCTCCTCGTCTTCGTCCTCATCATCAT
>DWWS01000057.1 GCA_019119595.1 Candidatus Eisenbergiella merdavium
GAGTATCCAAGGATATATCTGAAGAGTGCTTATTAGGTGAATGACTTATTGAAGAGCCGTATGCCTTAATAGGGCACGTGCGGTTCTGTGAGGGGCTTTTGAGACTTGAACCTCTCATCGCAAAAAAAAAAAAATATATATAGATGAAAGGAAGTGAAAAGTCGAGACAAAGTCTACTCGACGGATATCATGCTATGCCAATTTACAGTTAAAAATTTTAAGAGTATAAGAGATGAAATGACGTTTGATATGCAGGCGGCAGCAATTTCTGAACACGAAGATAGAGTGATCCGGGATCAAGATGGAGAATTGTTTTTGCCGGTATCTGCCATCTATGGCCCGAACGGCGGCGGTAAATCTAATGTGTTGGAATCGCTGCATATATTGGCGGCAAAAGTATTACGCCCTCTCTATGCCACAGATGATAATAGTGCCCATCCTTTCCAGATGAGAAAGATTGTAGTAGAACCATTTGCATTTGGACTGGTTGAAAAAGAATCGCCTACAGAGTTTGAACTTTTCTTCCGCACAGAGCTTGCAGAATATCGATATGTTTTAACGGTAAAAAAAGATGTCGTTGTGTATGAGCGGCTTGACCGTATTAAACTGGATACCGGAAGAAAGTCTGCCTTGTTTGAACGGAGTGACGAGGGAACTGAGCTGAAAGGCGTTTTTGCAAAATTTAAGATCAGTGATGAGCTTTCCGGGACATTACCGCTGCTCTCTTATCTGGGAATTATGTATAAGAAAAATGAAATTGTGAAAGATGTTCTGGACTGGTTCGAGTCTGGAATTGACTTTCTTAACTATGGCAACCCGATTCAGGAATTGCGTATGG
Organism: Candidatus Eisenbergiella merdavium; assembly: GCA_019119595.1. Lineage (GTDB taxonomy): Bacteria > Bacillota > Clostridia > Lachnospirales > Lachnospiraceae > Eisenbergiella > Eisenbergiella merdavium. The sequence goes on from DWWS01000057.1 coordinate 839, forward strand.
CGGTAGCTAATTCGGAAGAGGTAAAGCAGCTGGTAATTGAAATGATTCAGGAAATGGATCTGGACATTGTAGATTTTCGCGTGGAAGAAAAAGAAAATGACAGGATTGATGTGTTTACGGTACACAGGGTGGGTGAATATGAAACGGAATTGAATTTGTCAGAAGAATCCAGCGGAACAAGGAAATTATTTGGACTGCTGCCATTTATTGCAACAAGTTTACTGGAGGGAACTACATTGGTAATAGATGAGTTGGACGCAAAATTGCATCCTGTATTGTTGCGGCATATTATCATGCTTTTCAATGATATGACGATTAACCGTAAGGGGGCTCAGTTAATCTTTACTTCCCATGATTTGTCTACAATGAATCATGACGTTTTCCGCAGGGACGAGATATGGTTTGTAGCAAAGGGAAACAACCAGAATTCTAAGCTGTATTCGTTGGTGGAATTTAAAAATGATAAGGGTGAGTCTGTCCGTAAGGATGCAAAGTTTGATAAACAGTATCTGGAAGGCAAGTACGGCGCTGATCCATACCTCCGAAAAATTATAGATTGGGGGAAAATCAATGCCTAAAAAAGCCGGAATGGAGAAATGGAAGAAAAAGCGCCGTCAGGAATATCTGGAAAAAAGAGAATACAGATACTATATATTCTGTGAGGGACAACAGACAGAACCGCTCTATTTTGAAGGATTTAAACGCTTGATAGAAGATAATCCCATCTATCGGGATATGGTTTTGATTGAAATTGAAGCTTGTCAGGCTGAGACCATGCGCGTGATCGGAATGGCCGAAAAATATGTGGAGAAACAAGAAATCAGGAAGGGGAAGATTTGGTGTGTTTACGATAAAGATAGTTTTCCTCCAGAACATTTTAATGGTGTCGTTGAACGGGCAAAGAATTTGAACAGAAAAAATCCGGAGCTGCAATATTATGCCGCATGGAGTAATGAATGTATAGAATTTTGGTTCCTGCTTCATTTTGTATATTATACTTCCAACAATCATCGCACAGAATACATTTCGTTCCTGAATGATAAATTTAAGGAGTTGAAATTGGGTAAGTATCAGAAGAATATGAAAAATATTTTCGATATTTTACTGGATGCGGGAAATCCCAAATTGGCGATTCGGTATGCGAAACGTATTATAAAAGATGGACAAGGCAGGACACCAACAAATATAGCACCGGGAACGAAGGTGTATGAGTTGGTAGAGGAAATGGCAAAATATTTGCCGGAAGAAATCAAAGGAAAATTTATTTAAGAAAAAGAATTTAGATAAACAAAATTGAAAAAACTGTCATCCCTCCAAATTCCCTGTCGAAGGAAGAGAGAATCAAGCGATACCTGTTTGTTCTGAAAGCCGGAATACTGCCATAAACTGTTAATACATACAGGAAAAAATTCTTAAATGCGGCCCGGCATTCCGGAGCCCAAGAAGGGAGAACAGAAAATGACAGATAAGGTAATTGAAAACAACCAGGTGATCATCATGGGAAAGGTGGCGGGAGATTTCGCGTTCAGCCATGAAATCTTCGGAGAAGGCTTTTACATGCTGGATGTGGAGGTCGCCAGGCTCAGCGAGTCCTGCGATATCATTCCTCTGATGATCTCGGAACGGCTCATCGACGTGGAGGAGGATTATAAGGGCGCCTATATATGTGTATCAGGCCAGTTTCGCTCCTATAACCGTCATGAGGAAAAGAAGAACCGGCTCATTCTCTCCGTATTTGTGCGTGAGATCGAATTCATCGACGAGCTGGAGGAAAGCTCCAAAACCAATCAGATCTATCTGGACGGCTATATCTGCAAGGAGCCGGTTTACCGGAAAACGCCGCTGGGCAGGGAAATCGCCGACGTGCTCCTGGCGGTGAACCGTCCTTACGGAAAATCTGACTACATCCCCTGTATCTGCTGGGGCAGAAACGCCCGCTTCGCCGGAGGATTCAGCGTGGGCGACCGCTGCGAGATCTGGGGAAGGATCCAGAGCCGCGAATATATGAAAAAGATCGCTGAGGACCAGCTGGAAAAACGGATCGCCTACGAGGTTTCCGTCAGCAAGCTGGAGCTCATAGAGGAGTAGGCGGAATGTCGGAGAGCTTTCGAGAATGTCGAAGCACCTTCGAAAATGCCGAAGGGCTTTCAAGAATGACCTTTGGGCATTCGAGAATGCCAGTGGCATTCTTGCGTACCGCCGGCACATATGGTATGATGTAAAAAAAGGAAAAGTACGGAAAAGAATGCGGCGATGCCGCAAAATACATGAGAGAGGCAGAAAATATGGCAGAGGGAAAGGTATATATTTACGGCGGGACCGGACACGGAAAGTCTCCTGCCGCGCTTGGCTGCGGTCTGATCGCAGCGGCAAAGGGCGCCAATGTGGTGATCATCCAGTTTCTTCGCGGAAAAGGGCTGACTGAGGACAGCTATGCCCGCAGACTGGAGCCGGAGATCAAGCTGTTTCGGTTTGAAAAGTCGGACGTGGAGTTTGGCTCCCTCCCGAAGGAAAAGCAGGAGGATGAGGTCAAGAACATCTGCAACGGTCTGAATTACGCCAAGAAGGTGCTGAACACGGGAGAATGCGACATGCTCATCCTGGATGAGGTCCTGGGCCTGATCGGCAACGGCATCATTACCGTGGAGGATCTGAAGAACGTCCTGAGCGCCAGAGACGACGAGACGGATATCATCATGACGGGAGTCCCTATCAATGATGAGATCTGTGCTCTTGCGGATTACGTGACAGAGATCCGCACGGTAAAGTAAATACGGCAGACGCGGGTATGCGGATTTGGGGATATACAGGAAGGAGAATGGAAAAACCGTTCTTCTTCCTTTTTCTATGCAGACCGTTTGCGTTGACAGGAAATGTTACCCGTGCTATGATAATTTCCAGATAGAGGTTGCGTGATTCATAAGTAGCTTTTCGGATGTGGCAGGCACAGGAGAAGAGAAGGGAAAGGGAAGAGCGCCGAAAGAGGAGAGAGCCTGTATCTCAAATCTTGGGCATGCGGTGAAGAACCGTATGACTGTCATCTGGCAAAAGGATGGGGCGCTATCTGAAAAGGAATTTTATTTCCGGCCCCTTCTCAGCAACGACCAGGCGGCCGGCTTTTACTTTATGGGAAAATCCGATTTTTAACAGGACTTTTCATACGGCTGTCAGAAACATTTGAATGCCGCCTTCGGCGGCGGAATCAGGAATCAGCGCTAAAGCGCTTCGGAATGGAGGAAAATATGGCGATTTTTACGGGAGCGGGCGTTGCGATCATCACGCCCTTTCATGAGGACGGAAGCGTAAACTATGAGAAATTTGCGGAACATATCGAGGCTCAGATCGCGGGAGGGACGGACGCCATCGTGGTCTGCGGGACTACGGGCGAAGCGTCCACCCTCACCCATGAGGAGCATCTGGATGTGATCCGTTTCTGCGTGGAAAAGACGGCGGGAAGGATCCCTGTCATCGCGGGAACCGGCTCCAACTGCACACAGACCGCGATCTATCTTTCCCAGGAGGCGGAAAAGGCAGGAGTGGACGGCGTGCTGCTGGTAACTCCGTATTATAACAAGGCGACGCAGAAGGGACTGTACGAGCACTTTAAGATGGTGGCTGAGTCCATCCAGGTTCCGGTGATCCTCTACAACATCCCCGGAAGAACGGGAGTGACGATCCAGCCGGAGACCGTGGTGAAGCTGTGCAGGGAGGTTCCCAACATCGTCGGCGTCAAGGACGCTACCGGAAACATCAGCATGGTCGCCAAGATGATGAGCCTGGCGGACGGCTGCGTGGATCTGTATTCCGGCAACGACAATGAGATCGTGCCCATGCTTGCTCTCGGCGGAAAGGGCGTGATCTCTGTGCTTTCCAATGTGGCGCCCAGACAGACCCATGACATGTGCGAGAAGTTCTTTGAGGGAGATGTGGCGGGAAGCTGTAAGATGCAGCTGGATGCGATCCCGCTGGTAGACGCTCTTTTCTGTGAGGTGAACCCCATTCCCGTGAAGAAGGCAATGAACCTGATGGGACTGGAGGCAGGCCCCTTAAGAAGGCCGCTTACGGAAATGGAAGAGGCGAACGCGGCGAAGCTGGAGAAGGCGCTGAAGGATTACGGCCTGCTGTAGGCAGCGCGCGTTCCTCAGTGCAAAAGCGCTTCGGAATGGAGGTAAATATGGTAAAAATACTGATACACGGCTGCAGCGGGCACATGGGGCAGGTTGTGAGCCGCCTGGCCGGAGAGGATGAGCAGCTTCGGACTGTGGCCGGCGTGGATCCGTTCCCGGGGCAGGAGCAGGCTTATCCGGTTTATCAGAGCCTGCAGGAATACTGGGAAAAGGCGGAGGAAAAGGCGGACGTCATCGTGGATTTTTCCTCCGCGAAGGCGGTGGACGCGCTGCTTTCCTTCTGTGAGAAAACGGGGACAGCCTGCGTGCTGTGCACCACCGGGCTTTCTGAAGAACAGCTTGCCCGGGTAAAAGCGGTTTCCGAAAAGGCCGCTGTGCTCAGATCAGCGAACATGTCTCTCGGGATCAACCTGCTTCAGAACGTGCTGAAGAAGGCCGCCGGGGTTTTGGCGGAAGCGGGCTTTGATATCGAGATCGTGGAAAAGCATCATAACCGGAAGCTGGACGCTCCCAGCGGAACCGCCCTCGCCCTTGCGGACTGCATCAATGAGGAGCTGGACGGCGCTTATCATTATGTGTATGACAGGAGCGATAGAAGACAGAAGAGGGACGAACGGGAGATCGGCATTTCTGCGGTCCGCGGCGGCACCATCGTGGGAGACCACGACGTGATCTTTGCCGGAGAGGACGAGGTCGTCACCTTTTCCCACAGGGCCTATTCCAGAAATGTTTTTGCAAAGGGCGCGCTGCAGGCGGCAAAATTCTTACAGGGCAGACCGGCAGGCCTGTATGATATGAGCGACGTGATCGGAGAATGAGACGGAGAGGGAAAAGGAGGAAGCCATGGAAGAGCTGGAGCTGAATTATCTGAGGAGTCTTTCGAAGCAGTTTCCGACGATTGCTGCCGCATCGACAGAGATCATCAACCTGCAGGCCATCATGAGCCTGCCAAAGGGCACGGAGCATTTCCTGACGGATATCCACGGGGAATACGAGCAGTTCAACCATGTCCTCAAGAACGGTTCCGGAAGCGTGAAAAGAAAGATCGACGAGGAGTTCGGAAACACGCTGACCGGAAAGGACAAGAGAAGCCTTGCCACTCTGATCTACTATCCCAAGGAAAAGCTGGAGCTTGTGATGCAGGAGGAAGAGGATCAGGAAAGCCTGGAGGACTGGTTCAAGATCACTCTGCACAGGCTGGTTCAGATGACCAAGCGGGTGGCCTCTAAGTACACCCGCTCCAAGGTGAGAAAGGCTCTTCCGCCCGATTTTTCCTACGTCATTGAGGAGCTGATCACGGAAAAGGAAGAGGTGCAGGATAAGGAAGCCTATTACAATGAGATCATCCACACCATCATCCGGATTGGCCGCGCCCCTGATTTTATCATCGCGCTCTGCAACCTGATCCAGCGCCTGGTGATCGACCATCTTCATATCGTGGGAGATATCTATGACCGGGGCAAAGGGCCGCATATCATCATGGATACGCTCAGCGGCTATCATTCTGTGGATATTCAGTGGGGAAATCACGACGTGGTGTGGATGGGAGCGGCCAGCGGCCATGCGGCCTGCATCGCCAACGTGCTCCGCGTTTCCGCGAGATACGGAAACCTGGATATTTTGGAGGAAGGCTACGGGATCAACCTGATCCCTCTCGCCACCTTTGCCCTGGATACCTATGCGGATACGGACTGCAGCGTATTTTCCATTAAATACGGGGAGGATTACGACTGCAAGGATCTGGATCTGGACATGAAGATGCATAAGGCCATCGCCATCATCCAGCTCAAGCTGGAGGGGCAGCTCATAAAGAGACGCCCGGAGTTCGGGATGGAGGACCGGCTTCTTCTGGATAAGATCGATTTTGAAAAAAAGACCGTGAACATCGGCGGCGTGGACTATCCCATGCGGGACACGGATTTTCCCACCGTTGATCCGGCTGATCCGTACCGCCTGACGGAAGCGGAGGAGCAGGTGGTGGAGCGGCTGCGGCACGCCTTTGTGCACTGTGAAAAGCTGCAGCGGCATGTGCGCTTCCTTTTTTCCAAGGGGAGCCTGTATAAGGTTCATAACTCCAACCTTCTTTACCACGGCTGCGTTCCGTTGGATGAAAACGGGAATTTCCTGAAGGTGAACGTGTTCGGAAAGGAATACAGCGGAAAGGCCCTGTACGACATTCTGGATCACTATGCCAGAAAGGGCTACTATTCCAAGGATAAGGAAGAAGCGCAGAAGGGCCGGGATATCATCTGGTATATCTGGACCGGTCCCAAGTCTCCGGTGTTCGGCAAGGACAAGATGGCGACCTTTGAACGCTATTTTGTGGAGGATAAGGCCACTCATGCCGAAAAGAAAAACAGCTATTACAGCCTGACGGATAACGAAGAGGTGCTCAACCGTATCCTAAAGGAATTCGGACTGGATCCTTCTGTCTCTCACATCATCAACGGCCATGTGCCTGTGGAGCTGAAAAAGGGAGATTCGCCCATCAAGTGCGGCGGAAAACTTCTCATCATTGACGGCGGTTTTTCCAAAGCTTATCAGGGCAAAACCGGGATCGCAGGCTATACGCTGGTGGGCAATTCCCACGGCATGACGCTGGTGGCCCATGAGCCCTTTGAATCGGCGGAGGCCGCGATCCGCAAGGAGTCGGACATCATTTCCGATTCCATCATCGTGGAGACCGCCGCACACCGCATCCGCGTTGCGGATACGGATATCGGCGCGGAGCTGAAGGAAAGCATCCGTTACCTGGAGGAGCTGCTTGCCGCCTATATGGACGGCACCCTGATCGAAAAGGGCGTATAACGCAGGGCTCGAAAGATACGGTAAAAAAAGGAAAACGGAAAAAAGGGTGCTCCTGTGCGGTTCGCTTCCGAACCTGGGAGCACCCTTTTGCACATCAGGTCGCGCTTATTTTGTGCCGGTCATGTCTTTAACACCCTCAGCCACGCCGTCAGCAGCATCTCTGACAACATCGCCTGCGCCGTCGATCACATCCTTAACGGCGTTTCCGGCGTCATCCGCGGCGTTTTCCACGGCATTGCCTGCGTCGCTTGCCGCGTTGCCTGCGGCATTGTCAGTGCGGCCGGCCGCGTTGTCCTCATCGCCGATCACATTGCCCGTTTCGTCTATGATTCCGGAGCTTTCATTGGCGGTACTGTTGCCGCCGGCAGTCTCATCCATCGTTTCAGTGGCGGGCTCTCCGGTGGTCCCGAGATTGCTTCCGTTGATCCCGTCGGTTTCTCCGGTTTCATTTTCGGGAAAAACGGCGTCAGTGTTGGTTTCATCAGCTACCTGAGAGGTCTCCGTCATGTTGTTCGCCATATCGTCCGCGTTCTGCTCCTTCCTGCCGCAGGCGGCCGTACAGACAAGCATCATGAGGATCAGGAGCGCAGGAATTCTGTTCAGCCTTTTCATTTCTACCTCCTTTTTGCCGCCTAAGGCGGCATGAAACATAGCACAAACCGCTGGTTCGTGCCGGACATCCTCCTGCCGCCAGAGACGGCAGAAATCATGGAACAAAAAGCATTGTCCGGTATTTAGTATGTTCAGGAACCATTCTTTTATCCGGAGGAAGAAAAGGAATAAATGGAAAATGAGCAAAAGGTATGTGTCTTTCTCAATGAAAAAGGAATTGTCAGCGAAATAAATTTCATGTAAAATAAAAGTAATTTTTATTACGTTTTGCAGACGAGGAGAAAAGTAAATGGATTTCAGACCCTGTATCGACATTCATAATGGAAAGGTGAAGCAGCTTGTAGGCGGAAGCGTCGCGGACACAAGCGACCAGGCGCAGGAAAATTTTGTCTCTGAAAAGCCGGCCGCCTGGTATGCGTCCCTTTTTGAAGAAAAAGGGCTGAAAAACGGCCATGTAATCGTTCTGAATTCAAAAAGCAGCCCCTATTACGAGGCGTCCCGCAGACAGGCGCTGGAGGCGCTGAGCGCCTATCCGGGCGGCCTGCAGGTCGGCGGCGGGATTACGGCAGAGAATGCGGAGGAATATCTGGACGCAGGCGCGTCTCACGTGATCGTGACCTCTTATGTTTTCAGGGACGGGACGATCTCCTACGAGAATCTGAACAGGCTTTTGGAGACGGTTGGAAAGAAAAGGCTCGTTCTGGACTTAAGCTGCAGAAAAAAGGATGGCGCCTATTATATCGTGACCGACAGATGGCAGAAATATACCAGGGTCATTCTGAACGAGGATGTGCTGGACATGCTGGCGGCTTTCTGCGATGAATTTCTGATCCACGCAGTGGATGTGGAGGGAAAGGTGTGCGGTATTGAAAAGGAGCTGGTGGCCATGCTCGGCCGTTGGAACCGGATACCGATCACCTACGCGGGCGGCATCCGTTCGCTTGAGGATATCAGAAGCATCAAGGAGCTTGGAAGGAACCGGATCCACATTACGGTGGGAAGCGCGCTGGATCTTTACGGCGGCCGCCTTCCCTTTGAGAGCGTCAGGAATTATGCCCAGGAAGAATTGTAAAAAAAAGGCCGGCAGTCTGCCATGCGCAGGGAGGCATGCAGCTGCCGGTCTGTGTTTATTCCTTTCCGGAAGTCTGTTCCGCGTCGTATTCCTTTTTCGCTATGCGTTCAAAAACCAGCTCATAGCCGTCATTTCCATAATTCAGGGAACGGTTGACCCGGCTGATCGTGGCTGTGGAAGCCCCTGTTTTTTCCGCAATATCCAGATAGGTCTTGTGATCCCGAAGCATGGCCGCCACTTCAAAACGCTGGGAAAGAGAAAGCAGCTCATTTACTGTGCAAAGATCCTCGAAAAAGCTATAGCACTCCTCCTTTGTTCTCAGGCTCAGAACCGCTTCAAAGAGACAGTCCACGGCTTCCGTCTTGATTTTTTTATTCATTCTGTCATCCGCCTTTCCTTTCTGCCGCCAGGCAGTCTAAGTCAATCTACTGTGAGTTTATCATACTAAAGTTTTAAAGTAAAGAAAAATATGTTTCTGTGAAAGCCCTGCCGTGCATAACATGGTATGTATGGCAAATAAGATAATGCTTGTCATGTAGTTTTGAATACTATATAATAAAGAACAGACAAACTACAAGGCGGCACGCAAAGCAAGGTTGCTGCCGCACCCAAACAGCCGATCTGCTGTACCGGCAGAAACAGAGGTAGAAATGACAATTCATATGGAAGACCTGCTTAACAGCATTATGGAAAGCTTTGACAGAATTGATTATATCAGGGCGGCGGATATTCCCAATATCGATCTGTATATGGATCAGGTGACGACGCTGATGGAGAGCAGGCTGAGAAATTCGACCAGATATCCGGATCAGGACAAGATCCTTACAAAAACCATGATCAATAACTATACGAAGAACAATCTTCTTCCGCCTCCCCTGAAGAAAAAATATTCTAGGGAGCATGTGATGATCCTGATCTTTATCTACTATTATAAGGGCTTTATGTCAATCAGCGACATTCAGACGATCCTTCAGCCGATCACGGAGCGTTACTTTAAGAAATCGGACGGACTGACACTCGAAGATATTTATGAGGAGGTTTTCAGCCTGGAAAAGGAGCAGGTGGAGGCCCTTAAAAAGGATGTGATGGATAAATTTATGTGTGCGCAGAAAACCTTTGCGGACGATCAGAACGAACAGGAGGATCAGCCGTTTCTGAGTTTCTTTGCCTTCATCTGCATGCTGAGCTTCGATGTATATGTGAAGAAGCTGCTGATTGAAAAGCTGCTGGACGCCTATACGCAGACGGAGTCCGGCAGAGCCGGAAAGGGAAAGAAAGCGGCCACCCAGAAGGAGCAGGAAAAGGATGGCTCAATGAAGGACGAACCCTGAAGGTGAATCGGCCGAAGGCCGATTTCTTTCAGCGGCATGAAAAAATATCTTTCAGCGGAATGTGAAAATAATCGCAAAAAAAACATGAAGCAAAAATGCTTCATGTTTTTTTCATGGACCCGAAGGGATTCGAACCCTCGGTCTCTGCGTTGCGAACGCAGCGCTTTCCCAGCTAAGCTACGAGCCCATCACACAAATAATCCTGAAAAAATGGAGGCAACGGGGCTCGAACCCATGACCTTTCGCGTGTGAGGCGAACGCTCTCCCGGCTGAGCTATGTCTCCATGACTAGTATTCTACCACATTTTTCAGATTTGACAAGAGGGAATTTCAGAAAATTTAAAAAAATTCTGAAAATTAAAAAATCGTTGAACCGCCGTTGCTGACATCACAACGGCCGCCCCTTTTTCATATCTTATATCATTAATGGATTGGAGGAAGATATGAAAAAGAAGTTTATTGCAATGGCCCTGGCTTTTGCCATGCTGGCCGTCTGTGTGTCGGGGTGCGGCAAAAAGGATGCGTCCGTGCAGGAAGGGACAAAAGAAGCGGCGACAGAGGTGACGCTCAATGAGGTGGCTCATTCCATTTTTTATGCGCCCATGTACGTGGCGATCGAGGAGGGCTACTTTGAAGAGGAAGGCATCGACCTGACTCTTGTGACGGGCTTTGGCGCCGATAAGACGATGACGGCCGTGCTGACCGGAGAGGCGGATATCGGATTCATGGGCTCCGAGGCATCCATTTATACCTATCTTGGCGGAACGGACGATTATGTGGTCAATTTTGCCCAGCTGACACAGCGCGCGGGCAATTTCCTGGTTTCCAGAGAGCCGATCGACAGCTTTTCCTGGGATATGCTGAAGGGTACGGATGTGCTGGGAGGAAGGGCGGGCGGTCGGCCTGACAACGATGTAACATGGGAGAACATAAAGGAAATTTATGAGTGGACAAGCCGAAAAGCCGCAAATATAAAGGTTTTCAAGTATGATGAAACGATTGTTGCTACTTCATAGAAAAGCAAACTGATACCATTTTCCGAGATAAAGGACAGGCCAGCTCTGTCCTTTTCCATATTCTAAAAGGATGGGAGGTGAAAAATGTCGTATGTTCCCCGTTGTCCGAGCCCGATCTAATTGGTCGGGCCTTTTTTCATGCCAAAAGGAGGTTGCATAAATATGGCTGATGAAAAAGCCAAAACCAATGAAGCTATTTCAAAAGAAGCCCCTGCCCCATCGTCTGTTTCTACCACAAACAAAGAGACTGTCAAAGACACAGAAAAAACGTCTGATGTGCCTGCTTCTGATAAAAAAGATGTTTCTAAGACGCCCAGTTTGGCGGAAATGGTTAAACAGGTAAAAGGCGCGCAGGAAAAACAGCAGGACATTACGTCATCTGATGAAAAGAAAACAGCGGCCACTGTTTCCAAAGAGACAAAAGCTGAACTGCTGAAAAAGAGTGAAGGCAAACAAAAAGTAACAGAAGCTGAAAAAAGTCCTGCCAAAAGCAAAATTATCCCGCTGGACAAAAAGGAGGCTGTCCAGCAGAAGGAAACTCTTACAAAAGAACCTAAAGCAAAAACGACAAAAGCCCGCCCAAAACAGGAAAAAATGCCGAAACCTTCCGTTCCTCCTGAAACGGTATCCAAAGGCTCTGGCAAAACTGTATCTCCGGCACAGGAACAGCCAAAACCGCTATCCGGGGAGGCTCCGAAATACCCACTGCCGCCCAAAGAAGCGCCCCGCCGTGGAGAAGAACAGATTGTCTATATCAAACTGAATGAGCTCCATGCTTTCAAGAATCATCCATTTCAGGTACGGGACGACGAAGAAATGCGAGCAATGGTGTCCAGTGTCCGAGATAAGGGCGTAACTCAGCCTGCCATCGTCCGGCCACGGGAGGACGGCGGCTATGAGATTGTTTCCGGCCACCGCCGCCAGAAGGCCAGCGAGCTTGCCGGGTATGCGGATATGCCCTGTATTGTCCGCAATCTGACGGATGATGAAGCCATCACGCAGATGGTGGAGGATAACTTAAACCAGCGTGAACAGATTCTCCCCAGTGAACGGGCGAAGGCTCTCAAAATGCAGCTTGAAGCCATCAAACATCAGGGCTCCCGCACTTCGGGCCAGATTGACCCGAAGGATGCAGGCAAACGCTCTAATGAAATTGTGGCTGAGCGAAACAAGATGGCCGTCAAGCAGGTACAGCGATATATCCGGCTAAATGAGCTGGTTCCCGACCTACTGAAGCTGACGGACGAAAAAAAATTAGGGTTTACAACCGCCGTGGAGCTCTCTTATATCAGCAAGAAAAACCAGAACTATATCGCCGTTGCCATTGACAGTCAACAGTCCTCTCCGTCACAGGCACAGGCGAAGCGCATGAGGGAACTGGACGAAAAGAAGATTCTAAACGGCGATGTGATCGACGGTATTATGATGGAGGATAAGAAGGAGGTAGATAAAGTGATTTTAACGGGTGCAGAACTGAGTAAATATTTCGGGAAGGAAACTACCCCACGGGAAATGAAAGAGCAGATCATCAAACTGCTGGACGACTGGAAGGGCCAGCAGAAGGAACACGAGAAGCCGGAGAAAAAGACGGAAAAGGAAAAGTAAGCCGAAACTTCGGGTCAAAGTGGCCCGAGGCCGAAAGGCTTTGTGGGGCTCTGCCCCACGCCCCGAAGCTCTGGAGATATAAAATTTTATTCCCCGTCGCCAGTTATCCCTTAGCATAGCCGGGAAAATCAGTCAAGGGCAGGGCCGCCGCAGGCGGTGCCAAAGGCACCCTTGACGGATTTCTCCCGGTTATGCTTTATCACAGTCAAGCGACGGGGATATAAATTCTCCAGAGCCGTTCCCCTTCCCGGGGGAAGGGGCGGAGGGGTTGGGCGTACCCTGCTGTTACTTATCTTACATTAAAAATGGAGGAAACCAGAATGAAACGACCTTTAGCATACATCACAGCGGCTTGGAGCGGCATCCCCGAGGTGGATATGAACCTTGCTGCAAATTTCTGCCGGTCTGCCTATGAGGCTGGCCTCGCTCCCATCTGCCCGAAGCTGTACCTCCCGCTTTTCCTCAATGACAACGTGCCGGGGGAACACAAGGACGGCATCGACATGGGCCGGGATATGCTCAAACGCTCCCGTATGCTCCTTGTCTGCGGCGATTCTGTGGACGAGGATGTGAAAAACGATATTGCGGTTGCCGCCCGGTATGGAATCGCGGCGACCACGCTGGAAGGCATTATGGACGTGAAAGATCAAGGCTCCCCGGATAGTGTTGGATAATAAGAAGGAGCCGGAACGATAACACTTCGGGCCATGCTGGCCCGAGGTTCGGAAAGGAGGGAGTTTTATCAGCAAAGCCAGACAGAAGCGGCTCTCGGAACAGAA
>DWWS01000058.1 GCA_019119595.1 Candidatus Eisenbergiella merdavium
AGGCCCGACGGGAAACACGGGAGTGACTGGCCCGACAGGAAATACCGGAGTAACTGGCCCGACAGGAAATACCGGAGTAACCGGTCCGACGGGAAATACCGGGCCCACAGGCCCGACGGGAAACACGGGAGTAACGGGCCCGACCGGAAATACGGGAGTAACCGGGCCGACCGGAAACACAGGAGCCACGGGTCCGACCGGAAGCACGGGAGCCACCGGCCCGGCAGGAACGCAGGAGCTGGATCTCCTCTCCGCGTACTCCACGCCGCCCAAGCCTGTCACGGACGGGGGAAGCCTGATCTTTGACCAGAATTCCTCAGAATACGGAACGGCCGTTTCCCATACGGCGGGAACGGCGGATTTCCGGATCGAGGAGGAAGGCGTGTACTGCGTGTCGTTCCACGGAACCTTCGGCCCGCTGGCGGGTACGGTGTTTCCGGAAACCGTGCTGGTCTATCTGACCCGAAACGGCTCTATCGTTACGGGCAGCGAGGTGGAATATGTGTTCCATACAAACGCCCAGCTTGCGGCCCTTTCCTTCACCTGGCCGGTGACGATTTCGGAAGCCGGAACGGTGCTTCAGGTCACGTCCCATGGGGGAAGCTTCGCATACAGCACGGTGGCCATCACCATTCACAGGCTGGGAGATATCCCGGCGTAGGAGCCGGACGAAAACCTGGAAAAAGGCGGCAGAGCCGGAAACCGGGCGGCGGGATACGGACAGCAGGATACGGACAACGGAATATGGAACGAGCCGCGGATGGCCTCAGCCGGGGCCGCGCGTGCCCCGGCTTTGAGGATGGCGGGGAAAGCGTTTCCAGGCGGTCTTTGCCGCCTGGTTCCCCAGCCAGCCGGCCAGGATACCGAGGAGGATGCCGAACAGAACGTCCGTGGGATAGTGGACGTACAGATAAAGCCTGGAAAAGGCGATCAGTATTGCGAGAACCAGAGCGCAGGATCCGATCCTGCGGTTGTTCCGAAGGATGGCGGTGGAGGAAGCGAAGGACGCGTAGGTATGGCCCGACGGAAAGGAAAAATCCGCAGGCGGGGGGATCAGAAGCTCCACCGCCGTATTTACGGTAAAGGGGCGCAGACGCGCCACCAGGGGCTTTAAGATCATATTTCCCGTGATCAGCATGAAGATCAGGGCTATTCCTGAGGCCAGTCCCGCCCGCCTGGTTTTGGGAAAGAGCAGGAGCAGGACGGACAGAACGATCCAGACCAGTCCCGCGTCTCCAAGGGAGGAGATGCGGGGCATCAGTACATTCAGAAAATCTTTTGCAGGCAGCTGCTGGATGAGATCCAGAACGTTAAATTCCCAGGCCATAATTCTCCTTTTTATCAAGATTTCTTTTTACGATGATATAGCAGACCAGATGGGCGGCCGCCGTGATGAACCAGGTTACCGGGTAGGACAGGTAGAGCACGAACAGGGAGCGGTTCCACTGAAAAACGGTGAATATCCACAGGATCCGCAGGCCGCAGGCGCCGACGACGGACACGATCATGGGAAGGACGGCGTAATTTAAGCCGCGCAGGCTTCCGACGAAAACATCCATCATGCCGCAGAGAAAATAGGTGGTACAGATCACGCCCATACGGATCAGGCCGTATTCGATCACATCCCGGTCGGTGGAATAGATCGTGAGCAGCTTATCGCCGAAAAGAAAGGCCAGGTTGCCCATCACGAAGCCGACGATGAAAACGAGAAGCTCGCACTGGATCAGGATCCGGTTGATCCGTTCCTTTTTCCCCGCGCCGTAATTCTGGCTGGTGAAGCTGATGGCGGTCTGGTGGAAAGCGTTCATGGACGTGTAGATGAAGCCTTCGATATTGCTGGCCGCCGTATTCCCCGCCATGGCGACGGAGCCGAAGGAATTGACGGAGGACTGGATCAGCACGTTTGAAATGGAAAAGACCGCGCCCTGCATGCCCGCGGGAAGTCCGATGCGGATCATCAGGATGAGCCTGCTTTTATGAATTTTCAGCTTATCCAGGTGGAGGCGGTACATGGCGTCGTCATGCATCAGGCAGCGCAGGACCAGCAGGGCGGAAATGCACTGGGAGATGACCGTGGCGATGGCGACACCGGCAACGCCCAGATGAAAGACGATCACCAGGACCAGGTTGAGGATCACGTTGATGATCCCGGAAGCGAACAGATAATAGAGCGGCCGTCTGGTATCCCCCGTGGCGCGCAGGATGGCCGCGCCGAAGTTATAGAGCATGGTGGCGGGCATCCCGACAAAATAGATGCGCATATACAGGGCCGCCTGCCCCAGCACATCCTCCGGCGTGCCCATGAGCGCCAGAAGCGGGCCGGCAAGGAGCACGCCGATGAAAATGAGGCCGACGCCGCAGATCAGGCTGATCAGGACGGCGGTATGCACCGTTTCACTGACCGCTTTTTCCTCTTTCGCGCCGATGTAGTTTCCTGCCATGACGTTCGCTCCCACGGAAAGGCCGATGAAGACGTTCACCAGAAGGTTGATGAGCGAGCCGGTGCTTCCCACGGCGGCGAGAGCCTGATGGCCTGCGAAACGCCCGACCACGATGATGTCGGCGGCGTTGAACAACAGCTGCAGGATGCCGGAGAGCATAAGAGGCAGCGAAAATTTGAGCAGCTTTCCGGTCAGCGGCCCGTTGCACATGTCGATTTCGTAGGACTTTGCTTTCATAGAAAAAAGAATCCCCCTTTTGTCTGATGCGGCCGTCCGGGCGGCCATGTCTGAGATTTTACTTAAATTTTACATCGAAACAAAGAGCAGTACAATACGCCGGATTCTCTTTTTTACAGCTTTTCCTGAACAGATAAAACCATTGAAAAACAGGTATTGACAAGTTACATCCAAACTGTTATATTCTTACTAGAACAGATAAAACAAAGCTGTTTTAAAAATAAGAAAGAACAAGCAGGAGGGTTTGTGTATGAACATTTCCAAATTTACACAGAAATCCATGGAAGCCGTGGAACGGTGCCAGAAGCTGGCCTATGAATACGGCAACCAGGAGATCGAAGAAGAACATCTGCTCTACGGCCTCCTTACCATAGAAGACAGCCTGATCCTGAAGCTGATCGAAAAAATGGGGATCCAGAAGGAGCATTTCGTAAACAGGGCGCAGGAGGCGGTGGCGAAGCGCGTAAAGGTGCAGGGCGGCCAGGTCTTTGTTGGTAAGGATCTGAACGTGGTGCTGACCTCGGCGGAGGATGAGGCGAAGCAGATGGGGGACGAATATGTTTCCGTGGAGCATCTGTTCCTTTCCATGATCCGCCATCCCAACAGGGAGCTGAAGGCCATCTGGACGGAGTACGGCATCACCAGGGAACGGTTCCTTCAGGCGCTTTCCACGGTGCGCGGAAACCAGCGGGTGACCAGCGACAATCCGGAGGCCACCTATGATACGCTGGAAAAATACGGCGAGGATCTGGTGGAGAAGGCCAGGAACCAGAAGCTGGATCCGGTGATCGGAAGGGACGCGGAGATCCGCAACGTGATCCGCATCCTGTCCAGAAAGAGCAAGAACAATCCGGTTCTGATCGGTGAGCCCGGCGTGGCCAAGACCGCCGTGGTGGAGGGCCTTGCGCAGAGGATCGTGCGGGGAGACGTGCCCCAGGGCCTGAAGGACAAGAAGATCTTTTCCCTGGACATGGGAGCTCTGGTGGCGGGAGCCAAATACCGGGGCGAATTTGAGGAGCGCCTGAAGGCCGTGCTGGAGGATGTGAAGAACAGCGACGGGCAGATCATCCTGTTCATCGACGAGCTTC
The DNA here is from genome assembly GCA_019119595.1 of Candidatus Eisenbergiella merdavium. Lineage (GTDB taxonomy): Bacteria > Bacillota > Clostridia > Lachnospirales > Lachnospiraceae > Eisenbergiella > Eisenbergiella merdavium. The sequence continues at coordinate 3,767 of DWWS01000058.1, forward strand.
ATACCATCGTGGGCGCGGGAAAGACGGAGGGCAGCATGGACGCCGGAAACATGCTCAAGCCCATGCTGGCGCGCGGTGAGCTGCACTGCATCGGCGCAACGACGCTGGACGAATACCGGCAGTATATCGAGAAGGACGCGGCTCTGGAGCGGCGTTTCCAGCCGGTGCAGGTGGACGAACCCACGGTGGAGGATACCATTTCCATCCTGAGAGGCTTAAAAGAGCGCTACGAGGTGTTCCACGGCGTGAAGATCATGGACAACGCGCTGGTGAGCGCTGCCGTGCTTTCCAACCGCTACATTTCCGACCGTTTTCTGCCCGATAAGGCCATCGACCTGGTGGACGAGGCCTGCGCGCTGATCAAGACGGAGCTGGATTCCATGCCCACGGAGCTGGATGAGCTGCAGAGAAGGATCATGCAGATGGAGATCGAGGAGGCGGCTCTGAAAAAAGAGGAGGACCGCCTGAGCCAGGAGAGGCTCGCGGATCTGCAGAAGGAGCTTGCGGAGCAGAAGGAGGAATTCCAGAACCGCAAGGCCCAGTGGGATAATGAAAAGGCCAGCGTGGATAAGCTTTCCAAACTGAGGGAGCAGATCGACGCGGTGAACAGCCAGATCGAGATCGCCCAGCGGGAAGGGGATCTGGAAAAGGCGGCGGAGTTGAGCTACGGCCAGCTTCCCGGCCTGAGAAAGCAGCTTGAGATCGAAGAGGAAAAGGTGAAGAGTGAGGATCTTTCTCTGGTGCATGAAAGCGTCAGCGAGGATGAGATCGCAAGGATCATCTCCCGCTGGACGGGCATCCCGGTGGCAAAGCTGACCGAAAGCGAGCGGAGCAAGACCCTGCATCTGGACGAGGAGCTGCATAAGCGGGTCATCGGCCAGGATGAGGGCGTGGAAAAGGTAACGGAAGCCATCATCCGCTCCAAAGCGGGCATCAAGGATCCCACCAGACCCATCGGCTCCTTTCTATTCCTTGGCCCCACGGGCGTGGGAAAGACGGAGCTTGCCAAGGCGCTTGCTGCCTCCCTTTTTGACGATGAAAAAAATATGGTCCGTATCGACATGAGCGAGTATATGGAGAAATACTCCGTTTCCCGTCTGATCGGAGCGCCTCCCGGATACGTGGGCTACGAGGAAGGCGGCCAGCTGACGGAGGCGGTGAGAAGGAAGCCCTATTCCGTGGTGCTGTTCGACGAGATCGAGAAGGCCCATCCGGACGTGTTCAACGTGCTCCTTCAGGTGCTGGACGACGGCCGGATCACCGATTCCCAGGGCCGTACGGTGGACTTTAAGAACACCATCCTGATCATGACCTCGAACATCGGGGCGAATTACCTGCTGGACGGCATCGGAAACGACGGAACGATCGGCCAGGAGGCGGAGGAAGCGGTGATGAACGAGCTGAGAGGCCGTTTCCGTCCGGAATTTTTGAACCGGCTGGATGAGATCATCATGTTCCATCCGCTGACGAGAGACGACATCGGCGGCATTATCCGGCTTGTGGTTGACGATCTGAACCGCAGGCTGTCCGACAGGGAGCTGCATCTGGAGCTTACGCCGGAGGCGGAGCGCTTCGTCGTGGACAACGCCTACGATCCCGCATACGGCGCAAGGCCGCTGAAGCGTTATATCCAGAAGCATGTGGAAACCCTTGCCGCGAAGCTGATCCTGCGGGGAGATGTGGGAGAGGGTGACACCATCCTCATCGACGTGAGGGACGGCGCCCTGACCGCCTCCCTGAAGGGCATGGAAGGATGATCCGCCGGGCCGGGTATGAGGATCTGCCCGCGCTCCTCCGGCTCTATGCCGCCGCACGGGAATTTATGAAAGCCCAGGGCAATCCCACCCAATGGGGCGGTTCCTCTCCGGCGAAAGAGCTTCTGGAGGAGGATATCCGGACGGGAAGGCTGTACGTGTGTGAAAGGCAGGGCCGCCTCTGCGGGGCCTTCGCCTTTCCGGTGGGAGAGGATCCCACGTATGAGAGGATCGAGGAAGGCGCGTGGTTTGACCATACGCCCTACGGAACCATCCACCGGCTGGCCGGAGACGGCGGCGAGAGCGGGATTTTTTCCGAATGCCTGTCCTGGTGCCGGGAGCGGATCAGACATATCCGCATCGACACCCATGAAAACAATGTGATCATGCGCCATCTCATTGAAAAGAACGGCTTTGTCCGCTGCGGCATCATCCATGTGGCGGACGGAAGCCCGCGCATCGCCTATGAATGGATCGCAGACGAACAAAAAGGGCTTCGTTGAGCGGCGGAGCCGGGCCGATGGATATGCTGATCGCAGGTCATGCAAGGTCAGAAGGATTGATTCTCGTGACGAATAATACCAGGGAATTTTTTCGCGTGACGGATCTGAAAGTTGAGGATTGGACAGAAGAACAGGATATTTGAGGCAGAAGGTATTTTTAAGAGTACAAGAACGGGGCTTTCACATCTTTTTTTATTGATGCGAAAACCCCGTTTGACCCTCTCAGCCGCCGCCTCCTGTCTGCAGATACGCATGCAGGCACGGCGGCTTTTTTGTTTTTCTATCTGCGGAACGCCTCAGGCGCCCGTTTTCTTATCATCCTTTTTTCCGGTATTCGTTCCAATCCATCCCATCAGCGCCACGATCAGGCTGATGATGATGATGACGAGGAAAATGCCGACCATTCCCTGCGCCATGATGGAAAGAGCGATCATAAAAACATCCATATTCGGTGTCATAGCTGTTCTCCTTTCAAATGCGCGTTAAAAGCCAGTTGGAGCCGCGAAAGCTCCGGCGGACGGCTTACAGATAAGAGGTCACAAGGCTGATCACCAGTCCGCCCGCGATAACGGAGGCGATCTGACCGGAAACGTTGACGCCGGTCGCCTGCATGATCAGAATGTTTCCGGGATCCTCCTTCATCGCCAGCTTCTGCACCACTCTTGCGGACATGGGGAAGGCGGAAATGCCGGAAGCGCCGATCATCGGATTCAGCAGAGGCTTGTGCATCATCTTCAGGACCAGATTGATGATCTTGGCAAACAGGACGCCGCCGATGGTATCGAACACGAAGGCCAGAAGGCCGATCACCATGATCAGGATGGTGTCAAGGCGGACAAACTGATCCGCGCGCATGCTGAAGGAAATGGTCAGTCCCAGGAGCAGCGTGATCAGGTTGGCGAGGCTTGTCTGCGCGGTGTCGGAGAGATTATCCAGAACGCCGCATTCCCGGAGCAGATTTCCGAACATCAGAAAGCCTACCAGGGAAACGGAGGAGGGAGCGATCAGTCCGACGATAAAGGTCACGATGATGGGGAACAGGATCCTCGTGGTCTTGGAAACCGGCCTCGCAGGCTTGGCAGCCATGCGGATCCTGCGTTCCTTCTTTGTGGTCACAAGCTTGATGGCGAAGGGCTGCACGATGGGAACCAGCGCCATGTAGGAATAGGCCGCGACCGCGATGGGGCCCACGTAATTGGAGCCGAGCACCTGGGAAACCAGAATGGAGGTGGGGCCGTCGGCAGCGCCGATGATACCGATGGAGGCAGCGTCCTTCAGATCAAAGCCCATGAGCGCAGCGGCGCAGATCGCGAAGAAAATACCGAACTGTGCGGCGGCGCCGAACAGGAACATGACCGGCTGGGAAAGCAGGGGGCCGAAGTCGATCATGGCGCCGATGCCGATGAACAGAAGGATCGGCATTGCCTCCGACGCTTCGATTCCCACGTTAAACAGCCATTCGATCACGCCGTTCACCTCTCCGATGCCCGTCATGGTCTGGTTGATCACGCCCGAAAGGGGAAGGTTCACCAGAATGGCGCCGAAGCCCATCGGCAGAAGCAGAGAAGGCTCATATTCCTTCCTGATGGCGAGATAGATGAGCAGAGCGCCTACCAGGTACATGACGACCTGCTGCGGGGTGATGGATAGTAATCCCTCATAGATGAAACTGAAATCCATACTTCTCTTTTCCTTTCCTGTGTAAAATTTGTCCGGGCGTAAGAACTGTGTCCCGTACACTTCTCCCCCTGGAAATAAAAAAAGACCTTCGGCCAATGCCGAAAGTCTCGTTCCCTCCATCCGGAAAGTGTACAACCATGACCGTCTCCATGAAGCTGCCGAGGGGTTCACGGTAGGCCGGTCAGGGTGTGTTGATTGCACATGATACTACTCCCTTTCAACTGATAACAGAATAGCATCGTAGGGGAAGAAATGTCAAGCTTTTTCGGGCGTTCTGAGCATAATCGAAGCACAAAGGCAATTAGTTTGGAAAGTTCCTTTCAAAAGCTGAAAGATTCTGCTAAAAACCCGCGTGGACTTATAAAAATCCGGTTCCGGAATAGAAGCAGATTTGGGAAAATAAAACTGATCCACTGCGCTTAACCCTTATTATGCCGTAACAAATGATAGAAAATTGTTGAATGATTCATTGATTATAAGGAGGGCAAGTCCGGGTATTGAGACTGATCCACATATGCAGTCTGCGGGGAACCAGAAGTATTTTCGGTTTGACTGTAGCAGTTGCCTGACATTTCTTTATCAAGCATACCGGTGACAGAGTTATTTTTGATCAGAAGATCACGAACCTCTTTTAGATAAGCATTGGTGAGACGCTGAGCTTCCAGTCTTGCATTGATTTTAAAATACCAGCATATCAATTCTCTTGCTATGAGGAAGAACAAAATAAGAAGAATAAAAACAACTACAAAAGCCGCAATAAAATCTTGTACCATAATAGATCGATCCTTTCTTCAATACATAATACTGACTCTGTTTTTCTGAATTTCCTTAAGGATTCTTACCAATTCTTTTTTTGACAATTATTGCTGCCCAAAAAAGAATCAACCATCCTATGATAAATAGGAAGGTGGAAAAGATTATAAGAACGGGTAGAAACAGATTGGAAATTAAAAAGATGTATTGATACCGGACTTTCCTTATTATTAATGCAATAAGGGAAGGAAAAAATAGAAATAAGACAAACAAGATTGTCAAAACAATTCTGGAAATATACATATACTTCTCCTTTGACAAAATTATATATTTGTGCTGAAGCGGAATATGAGTGTCTCGCCATAGGTGCTGTTCCCTTTTGAAATATTTGATTTTATTATAGCGCAATTCCCTTGATGTGTAAACTTAAAGTATAGAAAAATTCACTTATAGTTGAAAAATGGATTTTTTTGAAATATAATAAATATGAGAGAGTATCAATATGGAAGACAAGAGGAGAAAACCAATGGAAGATAGATATACAAGGATTGCCGATTATAGTCCGTGCAGGAGAATTCCCAACGAAAAAATAATGATACAGACAGGAGCGATTTTGTGGGATTCTCAGAAAAAAGTTAGCCTGATTCAGCTAAAATTCAGAAACGCGTCTGGAGAGGCGGTAAAATCTGTATATGTGAAGCTGAGGCTGTATGATCATGAGAATCATCTTATTTCCTTCGGGGGCAAACAAGAAATAGAAGCAGACTATATCGACGTGAATGTATGTCCGTTCTCGTCATTCGGAGAAAAGACACCCGTAGTAGTTGACTCAGAACTGGTTCGTAGAATAGAAGCGGAAGTGTTTCGCATCGTTTGGAAAGACGGACGGGTAGAAAACGTGAGCGGAGAATGCGTAGACTGTTCGGGCCAAGATATCCTAGAAGAAGAAAAATTATTATATCAAGAGGCGTGCGGGATATCAGAAGCTAAATGGAAACCGAGGTCGCTGCAAAAATATTGGCAATGCACTTGTGGGTATCTGACGGATAGGGAAGAATGTCCTGCATGCGGTGCTAAAAAGGAGAACCTGTTTTATTATCAGAGTAAGGAAAAACTGACAGAATTTCAGAAGGGAGAAGAGAATAAGCGGCAGAGGGAAAAAGAACGAAAAAGAAAGCAGGAGCAAAAAGACAAAGTACTTTTTCTATGTGTGTTAGCTGGCGCCCTTTTGATTGGTCTTTTGATAAGATTAAGTTAAAGTTATAAAAAACTGCTCCCAGGGATGCTGAAGCACTGATACGGCGATCAGGCTTAATTATCAGTGCATAAATATCAGAAAAAGATTAGAGCTTTATTTTTGCAAGGTTTCCTTTTTCTTCCGTAATGATCGAAACGTAATGGAAACGTACAATTTAGAAATATTCATATCAGGTAAATATATACAATAGGCTGAGAGGAATCCCATGTCTGAGAGAAAAGCCCTTTCCCCGTTTGAAGCTCAGATGGGGAAAGGGCTTTTGGCTCAAAGTGTTCTTTTTTTCAAAGCAAACAGAAGCGTGCGGACCGCTTCGGCTTCTTCTTCAGAAAGGCCGTCCGTATCCAGACAGCCGGAATGCTCCAGACCGAGCAGATAATCTGTTGATACCCGGAATGTTGTGGCGATGGTGATCAGATTTTCCAGAGACGGGGTGCGTGCCCCGGTCTCATAGGAGGAAATAACGCTGGGGCTGAGATTGGTTCGCTGCCCCATCTGAAGCTGGGAGAGGTTATTTTTCAGACGGAGCTCCTGGAGACGTTTGGCGAGAATAGAGATCATGTGCATTATCCTTTCCGTAGTACTGCTTGGCAAATGCGTCCGATAGGATGATTTTCTACCGTTTCTGCCTTTTTTATTTTATAGAAAATAACCCGTCTTAAGGTGCAGAAAACAGCACTTTGGGACGAATGAAAATTTTTTTTGCTGCCTGCAACCTTTTTGCGGATCGCATACTCTCTTGGGTTAAAGGAGGCAGGAGGTAAGAAAATGGAAGAAGAAAAAAAGAAGAGAAATCCCCTGAGGGATGCTCCGGGGTATGAGATCTGTTTTCTGCCCACCGACAGAAGGAGAGAATACCGTATGGGGCTTTGGAACAGCAGGACAGAACGGCCTGAGCTTGAAATGATCTATGTAAATCTCGCAGAGGACCGAATTTGGTTTGCGGACGGAACAATGCGGCTTCTTCTTCATACGACAAGAAGACTGCAGACAGGTGAATATCGGTACGGATGCTTTGAACCGGGAAAAGGATGGCTGGCGGAAGGAGAACATCTGCATCTGGAACGGATCCTGATTTCGGAAGGGGGTGACCGGAAAGCAAAAACGTTCTGGCTGTGGGTTTATGATGATTCCGGAGGAAACGGAATTTACAGGCACAGACTATATGATAGCCGGAATCGGATGATAGGGAGCTTTACATCCCTTCGTTCCGCCAGGGAACCATATGAAGAAATTGAATACCAAAAAACGAATGATTATCTGGTATTCAGAGAGAAAAAAGCCGGAAGGCTGCTGTTAAAAAAATATATCATAGATAATGAGGAGGAGCAGAATGAGAAAGATTGGAAATGAAAGGAAAAAAGGGGAGGAGAAGAACAGGATGCGTCAGGGAAGAAAGAAAGGAAGAATCAAATGCGCTTTGCTGGCCGCCTTTGCGATCGCGGCAGCGCTGTCCAATACGCAAAAAGTATCCGCAATGGAATTCGTCAGTGCAGTATTTCGGGATGATTATGTGGACGACGGAGAGCGAATCAATGATAACCGGGTCAGCGTGGACCCGGACAGCCCGGTGGTGGCGCTGCTGGATCCCTCACAGATCCTCACGAGGGGCGCTATCATATCGTTCGCCTGGGATACGGCCACGGAAGAGCAGAAGCTTGCATATCTGACGAGCGAGGATGAACCTGACAATGACGCCCTGACCTGGTGGGTGGCTTCCGCCTATGAGGATGCGGTGAAATTCCAGTATCTGAACGGCGTGAAAAAGACAGGAACGCAGTCCTCCCTGTGGGTGATTCAATCTTCGTTTCCCCTTGAGGACAAGGTTCAATATTTTCGGACTCATGAGATCCGTTACAATTCCCCGGAGGTGATTCAGTGGTGGTGGACCTATGTGGGAAGTCTTCTGACCACGGATCAGACCACAAAGACCGACGCATACAATTATGAAACCTATATGCGCGCGACCACTCACAAACTGTCCATGGTCGATGTGGTACAAAAAGGGGAGGAAAAATATTATATCGCGGCTTCGGATCTGCAGGCCTGCCTGGACAACGGCAGCATCTATGAACGTGTGAGCTACTATACCTTGGGGGACGACGTCCAGCGGGAATTTTCTCAGTATTATCTGAGCGGTTCGCCTGCGGATACCGGATGCGTGCTCTGGAGCTTACAGTAAGGAAAAGGGAGAAGAGGATGGAAAAGAAAGAGAGCAGGAAGAGTAAAATGAAAAGGAAAACGACAAAACAATGGAAACTTTATGTGCAGCTTGCGGTACTGCTTGTCATTGGCGTGCAGCTTGCCGCCTGCGGTACCAAAAAGGAGGTATGGGAAACGCCCGCCGCGGAGGCGGAAGCGTCCACAGAGGCGATCCTGGAGGAAACGCAGACGGAGGAGGACGTGATGGAGACCCATCAGGAGAGCGTTACGGAGACTGCCACGGAGACCGTTACGGAGGAAGAGCTGAAGGATACGAGCTGGATCGAGCCCTACCGGGAGCTGCTTAGCGACCATGAACAGCTGATGCCGCTGCTGCAGGAACAGAATGAGGGAGGCTCCAGAGGCTTCATCTCAGGCTTCTATCTGTACGATATCGACCAAAACGGGATCCCGGAGCTTCTGGTGCAGAAGTACCAGACGGCGGACTACATCTATACCTGCGTGGATGGGAAGGTGCAGCTTCGGAATACGATCAGCTACGACAGCTTTTGCGACTCGCTGATCGCTTATGACAGGCGGGACGGGAAATTGTATTATTTTACGCTGGATGGCGGAACCGGAACGGGCCGAATCACTCGTCTGAATGAGATGTACCTTCTGGAAGAAGGAAACGGGCAGAGAGGTTATGATGTCGGGCAGAAGAAGCTCTACAGCGCGACTTACGGCGGCCTCGAACAAGACGATGGAAGTTATCTGGAGCTGGAATGGGAAGAGGCGCTTCCGGACGAGGGGAGTGTTATCAGTAAGGAGAAGTTCGAGGATATCGTAGATCATCTGACGCCGGTTCTGTATCAGGAAATCAATGAAGAAAACATGACGAAGTATCTGCAGGCGGATTATGACGAGACCGATTTGTATCAGAATTGTACGCTGGAGGACTACAGAGCCGAGATGGCGGCGAGGCAGGCTGAGTTTGAAGAAAACGTTCTGGAAATTCAGGTAGACAGCGACGTGCAGGATGAAAATGTATTGACGAAGGAGGAATATGACCATCTGGTGTATTTTGACCTGGAACGTTTGGCGTGCTATCACGAGAGAGAAGTGAAGTATGTCTATGAGGAGGAGTGGAAGAATATTTATCGGGAGTGGCTGACGACGCTGGATCAGCAAGGGGAAGAGTATGGAATTCAGAATTTGAACAAATGGGAACTGCAGAATATGAGTTTCAATTTGACGGATTGGAAGGAAGGAGAAGCGCCGGTTTTATCGTTCTACTGTAATGAAGATACGCAAAAGTATTTCTGGATTGAGAATGGGAAGGTAACGCAATTCCATGAGCTGGGCGGGGGGCCTGTTTCTCTTATGGAGGGAGTCAGCTTTGTGAAAGGGACGAATTGTTTTTTGAGCTTCTCCAGCTTTGGGTCAGTAGTTCAGCCTTTTTCGTCGATAGAGGTATACCAATGGGATACGAGCGGGGTCACTTATTGCGGCGGCGTAGGAGCACAGTATGATGCAGAAATTGGAGCATTGACCTCTGAAGATTATAGCATTCAGGATAACAATGTATCGCAGGCAGAATTTGTCGCTTATATGGATTCGTTATTGGGAGCGGGAGTCGGAAGCCAGATGGTCAATAGGGTTTTGGGATCCGTATTGGGCAGTGACATGGATACAAGCCTTTCCTTGACCTTTGCAGAAAATATCGGTTTCACCTATTCCGAGCTCGATGCCACGCTTTCCAGCTTTTAACGAGAGTGCCATACTTCAGGAGCCGATCACGGAGTGGGGCGGCAATATCGATGTGCCAGGTAACGGCTTGACATGGGGATGATTTCGCCCCTTTCCAGGAGGCGCTGATGGTATCAGCGCCTCCTAAACGGCTTATGCCAGTGTCAAGATCGAATCCTCATGTATGCAGGGATGCTCGCTTCGCTGCGTGCAAAAAAATAAAAAATTTTTTTATTTTCCTGCAACCTTTTGTCAAAACCGGCGCTCTCTCTGGTCAGAAGGGATGAAAAGAGTCCCGAATAAAAAACTTCAGAGGAGGAAGAAAGAATGAACGAAACATTAAATGCGGCAGGAATCGAACAGACGGCAGGCGTACAGGAGCAGGGAGCGGAAATGCAGAGCCGGAAAGCGACGACACAGAATCAGGAAACAACAGCACAGAGCCGGAAAACAACAATACAGAGCGAGAAAGAGAATGTTACAGGGAGACGGGGGCTGGGAGAGCTGGCCAGCGTTTTGAAGAAGCCCAAGGCTCTGGCGGGAATCGTGCTGATCGTGGCTATTGTCCTGGGCGTTGTATGGATCAACCCGTTCTCTTCGGGCTACGCGAATACGCTGGATGATATCTTTGCAATGATGAATCACAGAGAGGAGAAGCTGGACAGCCTTGCAGAAAATATGCTTCCGGGATTTGCATACGAGCAATATGATGTTATTATGGAAGCGATAAGCGAAGTGGAAACGGTTGAAAGCTGGATCGAAGAAAAAGAAGATGATATCATGGATGCGTATCTGGAGTTGGAGGACGAATTCGGCTCCAACGCGGAAGTGTCATGGACAACGGTCGAGAAGGAGAAAATGAGCGATCTTCAGATCCGGCGGGCGGAAAAGAACTATCAGGAATTCGCAGAAGACTATTTGCAGAACGCGGTGGATCGGCTGGACGACTATGACACCATCAGAAATATCGCCGACAGATTTGATCTGTCTGTCTCGGCGGTGAGGACGGTCCTGGATAGCATTGAGACGCTTGGCGGGGAATGTGAGAACCTGGAGATCAAGAAAGGCTACAACCTGACCATCGAAATTCAGGTTGAAGGCTCCAGGGATTCCTACAGCGATGAAGTAGAGCTGAGAATGATTTATGCAAACGGCGAATGGATGCTGGATTATTCCGAACTCGGCGGAAATCTGCTCACGAGATTCGGCGAGGAGCTCAATTCTATTATATGGTGGCTGTAAGGCGGAAAGGTATGGTCAATGGAAATAAAGGGAAGCGTTACCGCAGGGGTGATCCGGGATAACGAGACCGGACGGTATAAGGTCGATGTGGGCGGACGGGAATATGAGGTCGTCTCCAAGGGAAGGCAGGCGATCAAGGATTATCTTTTCATCAGAAAAGGACAGAGACTGGAAATCGAAGGAGAAGAGGAAAATTCCCGGATCCGTTTGGAAAAATGTAAAATAGATATCCAAAGCGAATGCAATAAAAACCAGGAGAACGCAATACAAGAAATAGAGACACAAGAAAACAAGGGTACATGATCGCCTGCATTCACGGGCGAAGGAAGGGACGAGATGAAAACACCGAAGGAACTGGAAGAAGCGGTACGAGGTTATCAAAATGGAGATCGGGAAAGCTTTAACCGTATCTACGAGCTGTCCTACCGTTATCTGTACACCTGTGTTTCCAGAGTGGTGAGAGATGAGGAAGCCGCGATGGATATGATTCAGGAAACTTATCTGGAAATTAGCAGAAATATCGGTCAACTGAATCAAACAGAGGATTTCTTGAGCTGGGCGGCGATGATTGGAAACCGGAAATGCTTTGCTTATCTGAAGAAAAAAAATCGCACGGTTCTGATCGGAGCGGGAGAGGGAGAAGAGGAGTCGGATTATTTTGAGAATATTGCAGACGACGAATGCTTTATCCCGGAAACTATCCTGCAGGATCAGGAGAAACAGCGCCTGCTGAGAGAGATTATCGACGGTCTTAGCGACATGCAGCGTCTGTGCGTGATCGGTTACTATTACAATGAAGAAAAACAGGAGCAGATAGCCGAAGAACTCGGAATTCCGGTGAACACGGTGAAGTCCCATCTGAACCGGGCCAAAGCCAATATCAAAAAAGGCGTCCTGGAACTGGAGGAGAAGAAAGGAACGAGAATCTACAGCCTGGCGCCGTTCATGCTCCTGTTCTTCCGCAAGGAAATGGAGGAATGTCTGTTCAGACCCATGCCGGAGGGCCTGCGCGTGCAGCTTCAGGCGAAAGAGGCTCCCTCAGACGCTCAAAACGCCCACTCCGCCCCGGAGGGCGGAGTGCCTGGAAGCACAGCAGCCGATAATAAAGCGGCGTCCAGGGGATCGCAGACGGCCACAGGCCAGACCATCGCTTCAGGAAGCTCTGTTCTTGGGAAACTGTCAGGGGTCTCTCTGCGGGTGAAGGTGCTGGTGGGAGCGGCGGTAGCCGCTGGAGCTATCACAGGAGTGAGCGCTGTGGCCTTGAACCAGAATCGCGCGGAGGAGGAATGGGCCCATATCATAGAAGAGACAGAACAGGAGCATCAGGCCGCAGAGGAAACGGCGGCAGGAGAGACCGTAGCCTCGGCAGGAAGCGGACAGGAAGCGGCGGGCGCAGCCGGGGAGGCCGCAGGACAGGAAGGGGCGCAGACGGAAAGCACCGCGCTGGAGAGTCCGGAGAAAGGAAGCCTGGCCTATGGAGCGCTTGCCATATCAGGACAATACGACGAGATGCAGGATGCCCGGGACGGGCTCGCCATTGTCTGCAGAGACGGGAAATGGGGACTTGTGAATTATGACGACGAGGTTTTGGTGCCGCTGGAATATTCCTACGCCTGCTACTCGCCCAATGACGACGGACAGACCTTCTTCGGAAATGACGGCGACTATCGGGTTTTTGACCGGGACGGAAATGAAATCTTCCAGATCGATCGGAAGATTAAGGCGGTGAGTGACGGCGTAGTTCTTTGGCAGGAAGAAGATCCGGAAACCTTCCTGAATAATTTCGGATATGTCAATCTGGACGGAACCGTGGTATATGAACCGGTGGAGGAACAGACCTACGAACAGTCCGGGGCGGTGGGATTCAACGAAGGCTATGCGATCTGTACGGATTATTACAGCGAACAGAGGATTTCCCATTCGGGAGAACGCTTCCCGATCTTCGATGCACGAAAAGAACCGATCAAAGCGGAAATGGACAGGATATCCGCCGAGATCGAAGCATCCTCGAACATGCAGAGCAGCGCGGACAGCGCATTCTTTGATACGGGATATCCGATCGGGGCTGTTTACCAGGGCTATTACGTGTCCAGAGGGATGCCCTTCGAAGATTCGAATGGGGATATCGATATCTATGATGCGGAAGGCACGGAGGAATGGACGTTCAAAATCCGGGAGCTTGTGGAGCATGTGGGCCTTCCCTGGGATGAACAGCTTTATTGGACCGTCGGAAGCTTTCGGGATAATGGACTTTCCTGTTTTAGTTATGGAACCACGCTGTGCATCTCACTGGAATATGGTGGCCAAAAGCAATATTATCTGATCGATGCCACGAAGCAGGAAATAACCGTCGATGAGTATGGCTCCAGGGATTTCACCGTCAACGACGCTTGCATACTCCAGACAGGTGACCATATGAGAATGGGGGAAAGCAAGTACTGGCTGATTTCCCGGGACGGGCAATGGGGCTTCATGGATCATAACGGAGCCATTGCCGCCATGTATGACGACGCGTGCTACTTTACCAACGAAACAGCGATGGTCATTCAGGACGGATATGCCAGCTTCATCGACGAAAATCTGGAAACCTACGGGGAGAAAGTGCCGGCCCGGTCGGTTTCAACCTATGGAGAAATTTTTGTGGTGACGACTCCGGAGGGAGAACAGCTTTGCTTTGACAGCAGGAAGCCTCCTGTGGCAGAGCAGATATCGGAAGCGGCGGGCCCTTCTTTGGCGGACTGATTCCTGCGGGAAGCCCGCCAGGCGGACTTCCCCTCCTTGCAGAAGAAGGGGGAAAAGCTTATAATAGAGCAAAAAAGAGGAACACCGCGCTGCGGTGGATCTGAGTACGGGAGGAAGCTGAAATGATACCGCAGGATCCGATAATGCTGTTAAGTTTTCTGAATCTGAAGCTGAGGGATTTCTATAAAAATCTGGATGCGCTTTGTGAAGATATGGCTCTGGATAAAGAAGACATTCTGGAAAAAATGAGAACCATTCATTATACCTACGACGAGGAGAGCAATCGTTTTGTCTGAATGTGAGGTTATCATCTGCGAAAAGGACGGGAAGGAGATTGGGCTTACAGCTCCTGCAGGCGCGCTTTTTCTGCAGCTTTTGAAGGGAAACGGATATCCGCTGGTCTGCTGTAATGGAAAGGGCGGCTGCGGGCGATGCCGCCTCCGTTTTCCTGATGGGGACGCTCCGCTTCCCGCTCCTGCGGACCGGAATGCGCTTACTGCACAGGAGCTTCGGGAGGGCGTTCGTCTTGCCTGTGTGCATAGAGTGAAAAAAAACTGTCGGATTCAGGTGGAATTCGTCCATCCCAGGCAGGTGGAGGCAGTGACGGGCTTCGCGGAAACGGCAGTCCGCCCTGTCGTATATGGAGAGAGGGCTTCTTTTTTGCCGGAACAAAAAGGCTGTCTGACTGCGCAGAAAAATGACCGGCTGCTGTCTGAACCGGAGAAATATGTGCTTGCGTTAGATATGGGGACGACTACCATAGCCGCAGAGGCGGTTTCTCTCAGCTCCCTTCAGTGCGCAGACAACGGGGCTGTTGTCCTTGCACAGGTCGGGCGGATGAATCCCCAGAGGGCTTGGGGAAGCGATGTGATATCCCGGATAGAGGCGGCCGGACGTGGAGAAGGGGAGGCGCTTCGCAGAGCGGGAGAAGAGGCGGTTGTTTCTCTGATCATGGAGATCATTGAAAAAGCAGGACGATTGCCTGAAAAGATCTGCCTGGCGGGAAATACGACGATGGAGCATCTGCTTCTCGGACTTGACGCGAGCGGGCTGGGTCAGTATCCGTTTCATCCGGTTAGCCTTTCGGAGCAGCACATGACGCTTTCTCTTCCTTTTCCTGCGCCTTCCTCACCGTCGGTCTGCGGGATTTGCCTGCTCCCCGGCATTTCTGCCTTTGTGGGAGCGGATATTCTGGCGGGACTGTTAGCCTGCGGCTTTGCTGACCCTGTGGACGACAGCTGCCGTCTGTTCATCGACCTGGGAACGAACGGAGAAATGGCGATTCAAAAGGGCGGCCGCCTGATCTGTACAGCGACGGCGGCTGGTCCCGCATTTGAGGGAGGAGCCAGTGCGAACCTGCCGGGAACGGACATGGTTGCTCTGCTTGCGAGACTGCTAAGAGAGAACAAGATCGACCATAGCGGACTTTTATGCGAGGAGCTGTTTGAAGCGGGATGGCAGGAAGGGAAGCTTCGCGTGACTCAGAACGATATTCGTTCCCTTCAGACGGCGAAGGCAGCGGTGCGGGCTGGAGTGGAGATTTTAATGAGGAGACTTGAGGTTTCCTGTGGGGACGTGCAGGAGGTTTATCTGGCAGGAGGCTTTGGGCTTTTTCTGGATGTGCGAAGCGCGGCTGAGATCGGTCTGTTTCCGCCTGCTCTTGCGGGGAAAGTACGGGCGGTAGGGAATACCTCTCTGGCTGGAGCTGCGCTGTATGGCGGAAGGCCGGGATATCCGGCGCTGGCGAAGGAGCTGTTGGCGCGGGCCGAGGTGATAAACCTTGCTGAAGAATCCGGTTTTTATGAAAAATATCTGGAAAATATGGAATTTTGAGGGCGCTGAATTCCGGATGCGGCTGTCGGTAAAGCAGAGCAACGGATTTTCACCATGGACTTCCCCATTACTGATAAATGAATTATAATGGAAAAGATGAACGCATTTGTGCAGTAAACACAAATTTTTCGGCATCAAAGAAAAAGATGTTCTGAAAAGGAGGAAAAGTGAAAATGAAGCTTGTGATCTTGGAGCCGCTTGGCGTGGAAAAGGAAAAGCTGCTTGCGCTGGCGCAGGAAAAGCTTGGGGACAGGGCCCAGATCGTGTATTATGATTCCCGCACCACGGATGAACAGGAGCTTGCGCAGCGCGCGGGGGATGCGGATATCGCGGTGCTTTCCAATCTCCCCTTCCGCAAAGCGGTGATGGAGCGCTGCGAAAGCCTGAAGATGATCTCCGTGGCCTTTACGGGCGTGGATCATGTGGACATGGATCACTGCCGGGAAAAGGGAATCCTGGTGAGCAACTGCGCCGGATATTCCAACACCGCGGTTTCGGAGCTGGTGTTTGGACTTGCGCTGAGCCTGTACCGCCGCATCATCCCCTGCGACCGGGCTGTGCGGGAAGGAAAGGACAAGACCGGCCTGGTGGGCTTTGAGCTTTCCGGGAAAAAATTCGGCGTAGTCGGCATGGGAGCCATCGGAACGAGAACCGCGCGCCTCGCGAAAGCCTTCGGCTGCGAGGTGCTTGGCTTTAACAGAAGCCCCAGGCAGATCGAGGGCGTGCGCATGGTGGAGCTGGATACTCTGCTGAAGGAATGCGATATCGTTTCCCTGCATGTGCCGCTCACGGAGCAGACCAGAGGTCTGATCGGGGAGCGGGAACTGGGGCTGATGAAGCCGGGAGCGATCCTCATCAACACGGCGAGAGGCCCGGTGGTGGACAGCGCCGCCCTTGCGGACGCGCTGGAAAAGGGCAGGCTTGCAGGAGCCGCCGTGGACGTGTTTGAGACGGAGCCTCCCATCCCGCAGGACCATCCCCTGCTGTCCGCGCCCAACGTGGTCGCAACTCCCCACGTGGCTTTTGCCACGAAGGAGGCCCTGTATCAGCGGGCAGTCATCGTTTTCGATAACGTGGCCGGATACCTGGACGGAAAGCCGCAGAATGTGATGTGATGCGGTTGGAATAGAGCCATCCTCCTGTGCATATAGTGTTCAGAAGGAAAATGCGAGGCGGCGCCGATGGGCAGGAAAACTGTGGGAAAGAGAAAATTGCTCCTGTTTTCCGCACTGACGGCGCTGCTTTTTCTGAGTGCGGCGTCTCATTCGGCCGATACCGTTTTTTCAGGTTCCGCCGCCGCTTCGGCCGCCTATCTTCCGGATGCAGAGGAGCCTGCCGGGAATGCGGCAGAGCAGAAGAAGATTGCGATCTCCTTCGACGACGGACCCCATCCCACCTATACGGAGCAGCTTCTGGACGGCCTGAAAAAGCGCGGCGTAAAGGCCACCTTTTTTGTCACGGGCGAGCATGCCGCCCTTCACCCCGACGTCATCCGGCGGATGAGCGGAGAGGGGCATCTGATCGGGAACCATACCTACAGCCACATTCAGCTCAACACCTCCAACCGGGAGCAGTTCAGGAACGAGCTGCTTCAGACGAATGCGGTCATTACCGGGATCACGGGCGAGGAGGTGCTGTATGTGCGCCCGCCCTACGGAAGCTGGGATAAGGCGCTGGAGGAGGAGCTGAACATGTTTCCCGTTCTCTGGACCGTGGATCCCCTGGACTGGTGCTCCTCCAACGTTTCCTGCATTGTGAGGAGCGTGGTGGAGGATGTGGAGGAAAACGACATCATTCTCATGCACGATTATTACGATACCAGCGTTACGGCGGCGCTGGAGATCGTGGATGAGCTGCTGGCTGAGGGGTACACCTTTGTGACGGTGGATGAGATCCTGTTTGACTGACGACCGGCCCGGAGCGGACGAAATTTTGCAGAAAATTTGCTGCAAATTGGCCGTAAGTGTGTCCGTGGCGGTAAAAAAAAGGGTTGACAAATGAAAAAACAGAGTCTATACTACGCTTTATTAAAGCAACAGCGAGGTTGTATGGCGTGCGCACGGCGCATGGCCCTGCAGCCTTTTTTTGTTGGATGCGTGCCTCAGCACAAGGCTTCGGCAGGGAGGTAAGCCTGAAAAATGTGCTCGATAGCACATTTCTCAAGCAGGATTTGCGACGGGGCGTCGCAAATCCCATGATCACAGCTGAGAAATCGCATCCGCGATTTCTCAGCGCGTGCCTCAGCAACGCTTCGGCATGGAGGTAAGCTTGAAAAATGTGCTCGATAGCACATTTCTCAAGCAGGATTTGCGCCGGGACGTCGCAAATCCCATGATCGCAACAGAGAAATCGCATCCGCGATTTCTCTGTGCGGTCGGAACAAAAGGCGTTCCGACATGGAGGAAAAAATGGAGATCAGGAAAGCGGCGGAGAAGGATGTGGCGGCGGTGGCGGACATTTACGACAGGCTCCATACGCTGGAGGAGGCGGGCGGATGCGTCATCGGCTGGCAAAGGGGCGTATACCCCACCCGGAAGACCGCGGAAGACGCCCTTGCCTGCGACGAGCTGTTCGTGCTGGAGGAGGAGGGCAGGATCCTGGCGGCAATGCGCATCAATCAGGAGCAGGTTCCGGAGTACGCCAACGTGAGCTGGAGCTTTGAGGCGGAGCCGGAAGAGATCCTGGTCATGCATACCCTGGTGGTGGATCCGGCGGAAAAGGGGCGTGGCCTTGGCGGCAGGATGATCGGCTTTTATGAGGACAGCGCGCGGCGGCAGGGCTGCTCCTGCCTTCGGATCGACACAAACGAGAAAAATGTGGCAGCGAGAGCCATGTACCGGCATCTGGGTTACCGGGAAGCCGGGATCACTCCCTGCGTATTCAACGGAATCGAAGGCGTCGGGCTGGTCTGTCTGGAAAAAAGCCTGCGGGCGGACGGGAAGAGAGGTTGACCGCAATGAAAACCGCGAAGAAAAAGATCATCACAATCGGAAGAGAATTCGGAGCAGGCGGAAGAACGGTGGGGATGGAGGTGGCCGAAAGGCTGGGGATCTCCTTTTATGACAGGGATCTGATCCTGAAAACCGCCGAGGAGGCGCCCGGGCTGAGACCGGAGGACGTGCGGCGCTGGGATGAAAGGATCTCCTACGACGGGGGCTTTACGCAGAGCCTGTTCGATTTTTATTCCAGGCCGTTGAGCGACCGGATCTGGGAGGCGCAGAAGTTTGCCATCCGCAGGATCGCGGACCGGGAAAGCTGTGTGCTGGTGGGAAGGAACGCGGATTACATCCTGCGGGAATTTGACCATGTGCTGAAGGTTTTCATCTATGCGGACCGGGACTGGAGGGTCCGGCACATGGAAGCGCTGATGCCGGCGTGCTCCGGGGCGGAGATCGAGGCGGATACCCGGTCGGTGGATAAGGCGAGGCGGAGCTACTGCATGAAATACACGGGGCAGACCTACGGATACGCGGGAAACTACGATCTGACGATCAATACGGGAACCCTGGGGTTTGACAAGGCCGTGGAGCTGGTGGTGAGCGCGGCGGAAAAAATCTGAAGAATGAAAAACAGTCTATCAAGGGCGATAGCGGCTGCGGCTGCCATCGTCCTTTCGATATATATATCGTCTGATAGAAAATCCGGGAAAGGAAGGTAAATGTTATGAAAAAGAAGATCATTGCGATGCTGTTGACGGGAGCTCTCTGCGTGCTGTTTTCCGCCTGCTCGGGAGGCGGAACGAATGCGGATGGCGGAACAACTTCGGACAGCGGGACGGAAAGCCAGGCTGAGGCCGGCTCTGCGGAAGCAGGATCGGAGGAAGCCGGTTCGGAGGAAACTACAGGAAAACATTATGTGATCGCTACGGATACGGCGTTCCGCCCCTTCGAGTACACGAACGCGGAAGGCGGATTGGAAGGGATCGACGTGAATCTGCTTGCGGCCATCGCGGAGGATCAGGGCTTCACCTATGACCTGCAGGCCCTTGGCTGGGACGCAGCCATCGCCGCATGTCAGGCTGGGCAGGCGGACGGCATGATCGCGGGCGCTTCCATTACGGAGGACCGGATCGAGAGCGGATGGATCTTCTCCGACGGATACTTTGAAGCGACGCAGTGCTTCGCGGTCAGCGCGGGCTCGGACATCGCTTCCTTTGAAGACGCCTCCGGCACCACGGTGGCGGTGAAAACAGGAACGCTGGGAGCCGCCTATGCGGAGAGCGTGGCGGATACTTATGGATTTACCATTTCCTATTTTGAGGATTCTCCCACCATGTATCAGGCCGTCATCGGCGGACAGTGCTCCGGCTGCTTTGACGATACCTCCATCATGAAGGCGTATATCCAGGAGGACGGCCTGGCGCTGAAGACGCTGGACGATACCCAGAATGAGGGCGCGCCCTACGGCTTTGCGGTATTTTCCGAGGACAGACAGGAGCTGGTGGATATGTTCAACGCCGGCCTTGCGAACATCAGAGAGAACGGAACCTATGACGAGATCCTTGCGAAATACCTGGGCGGCTGAGGCCGTGCCTGAACCGGAGGCTTCACCTGAACCGGGAGGCGGCCGCCTCCCGGAATGAAACCGTTGGAAAAGGCATGCTTTCCCGTCCGGCGCGGCCGGAGGGGAAAGCGGCATGGGAAAGGAAATCCTATATGGCAGAAATCATTACCGTTTATGGAAAGCTGATGCTCAGAGCGATGGAGCAGACGCTGCTGCTCGCGCTGTGCGGCCTGTTTTTCGCCTGTATCCTGGGCCTGATCTTCGGGCTGATGAGCGTGACAAAATACAGGGCCTGCCGAATCATTTCCATTGTGTTCGTGGATGTGATCCGGGGCGTGCCCATGATCGTGCTCGCCTATTTTGTTTTTTTCGGCATCCCGCTTCTCTGGAACAATATCCTGGAGATCGGCGGCATGACGCTGACGGCTCTGACGGCGGGCACCATCTGCCTTGCCCTCAACTGCGGCGCCTATATGTCGGAGATCATCCGGGCGGGCATTCAGAGCGTGGATAAGGGGCAGATGGAAGCGGCGAGATCGCTCGGGCTTTCCTATGCCGCAGCCATGCGCAGGGTGGTGCTCCCCCAGGCCATCCGCACCATGATCCCGAGCATCATCAACCAGTTCATCATCACGCTGAAGGATACCTCGATCCTGTCCGTCATCGGCTTTCCGGAGCTGGTCAATACGACGAAGAACGTGGTTGCCATCACCTTTAAATCCTTTCAGGCGTGGGGCATCGCGGCGGTCATGTACCTCGTGGTGATCACTCTTTTGTCCCGTCTGGCGAAGATGGCGGAAAGGAGGCTGAACCGTGGCAGAGAATAGAAGCGTAAGGATACATGTGGAGCATCTGAAGAAAAATTTCGGGCCGCTGCAGGTGCTGAAGGATATCAGCACCGATATCCGGGAGGGAGAGGTGGTCGTGGTGCTCGGCCCCTCTGGCTCTGGAAAATCCACTTTTTTAAGATGCCTCAACCGTCTGGAGGAGATCACGGGCGGCAGCGTGGTGGTGAACGGCCATGATATGACGGATAAAAAAACGGACCTGAACAGGGCAAGAGAAAATGTGGGAATGGTATTCCAGCATTTCAATCTTTTCAACAATATGGATGTGCTTGGAAATATGACCCTCGCGCCGGTGGAGCTGAAAAAGCTTTCTAAAGCGCAGGCGAAGGAACGGGCGGTCGAGCTGTTGGCAAGAGTTGGCATGCAGGAAAAGCTTCACGCATATCCGGCCCAGCTTTCCGGCGGACAGAAGCAGCGCGTGGCGATCGCGCGGGCTCTTGCCATGAATCCCGACGTCATGCTCTTTGACGAGCCCACCTCGGCGCTCGACCCGGAAATGGTGGGAGAGGTGCTCTTCGTCATGAAGCAGCTTGCGGCGGACGGCATGACGATGGTGGTCGTCACCCATGAGATCGGTTTCGCCAGAGAGGTGGCTGACCGGGTGATCTTCATGGAAAACGGCTATATCGTCGAGGAAGGAACGCCGCAGGAGGTGCTGGACTGCCCAAAGGAGCAGCGCACCATAGATTTTTTGAGCAAGGTATTGTGACGCTCCGGAACGGAGTTATTTGATAAAGGACGGAGGAAAAAGAAAAATGCGGCCAGTGATCGGAGTTGTTCCGCTGTTCGATGAAGAAAAGGACAGCGTTTGGATGGTGCCGGGATATTTGGAGGGCATCGAGGAGGCCGGCGGCCTGCCAATGATCCTGCCTTTTACCGGACAGGAGGAGGCGCTGGAGGAGGCGGCCGGCCTGTGCGGCGGTTTTCTGTTCACCGGGGGCCACGACGTGGATCCTGCCGTTTACGGACAGGAAAGAAGGGCTTGGTGCGGGCTGGCCTGCGGCGTGCGGGACAGGATGGAGAAAAAGCTGTTTCAGACGGCGCTTGCGGCGGACAAACCGGTATTCGGCATCTGCAGGGGCATCCAGATGATCAACGCCCTGTGCGGAGGAACCCTGTATCAGGATCTTCCCGCCGAATATCCCTGCCAGGTGGAGCATCACATGACGCCTCCATACGACCGGACGGCACACCAGGTGACGATCGTGCCCGGCACCCCGCTTTCCGCCTGGCTCGGGAAGGAGCAGATCGGAGTCAACAGCTATCATCATCAGGCGGTCAGACAGCTTGGAGCGGGTCTGAAGCCCATGGCCTGGTCCGAGGACGGCCTGGTGGAGGCGGTGTATATGCCGACCCGGAAATTTGTGGCCGCTGTGCAGTGGCACCCGGAATTCAATTTCCGGAAGGAAGAAAGCTCCCGGATCCTGTTCAAAAGGTTCGTGGACGCCTGCGGCGGGGCGGTATCCCGTTCCGGCCGGGGGTGACGGGACGGAATACCGTTCCGGATGGGACTGGCGGGACGGAATGGAAGCCGTGGCCAGGCTTTGGGACGGCGAGGGGATTCGTTTGATTTTATTATAAATGTGAAAATTGGAAGGACAGGCTTTCTGAGAAAGTGGCTGTCCTTTTCTTGCGGCATCCCGGCGCGTGTGCTAAACTTGGAGCATAAAGGTCTGGCGGGCACAGACGGAAACGGGAGGTGTTTATTTTGAAAATATCTGTTAGGAAAAAAATGCTCCGCCTCCGCGGCACAGCGGTATGCGCGGCGCTGGCGTTTATGGCATTCAGCGGGATTCCGACCCGGGCGCAGGAAGCGGGGGAACAGACGGTTTCGCAGCAGGCGGAAGTTTCTTTACAGCCGCCGGCCGCCCAAACCCTTCCCGCAGCAATCCTGCCGCAGGCCGCCGCCGTTGCGGCCGGGCCTCTTACGATTGACGGGGATGAGCTGAAGGTTTATGTGGCGGTGGCCGTGGCGCAGGGAAGCGCGGAGCTTGACCACATCAATGTCCAGTTTACAAATACGCAGAACGACAGGAGCGTCACGAAGATTCTGAGGCCGGAGGATTTTTCTGAGGGCGTATATGCGGACTGGATCTCCATGAGCATTTACGAGCCGGCGGGAACCTATATCCTGGACAGGCTGATCCTGCAGGATGAGAACGGCGCTTACGTCCGCTACTGCCGGGCGGAGGACAGGGAGGAGGACGACAATTATCTGACCCTTCCCTTCACCGCGGCGTTTCAGATCGACAACGGCGTGACCGTACTGGATGAGACGGCTCCTGTGCTGGGGGCGGTGGCGGTCTCCCCTGTGCAGGCGGGTAAAAAAACAGAAATCACGGTGGCTGCGGCAGTGGCGGATGATTTTTCCGGCGTGGACAGCGTGACCGTCCGGTTTGAAAGCGAGAAGGGCGACGCCGTCAGCGTGGAGCTTTCGGACGCGGGAGGCGGCCTGTATACCGGAACCATAAAGGACAGCGAGACCGACGAGGCGGGCACCTACCGGGTCAAAAAGGTGACGGTATCCGACCGCATGGGAAACAGCAAAACCTATTACGGAGGGGACGGGCCCTTCGCCAGCGACGTGCTGTTTGTGATCTCTTAAAGGAGCGGCCGGAGGAAAGAAGGGAAGCGTGATGGAACTGTTTGATATCCGGACGCCTCAGGGGGCGCCCACCGGAGAGGTAAAGGAACGGAGCGCCGTCCACCGGGACGGGGACTGGCACGGAACGGCCCATATCTGGCTGGTCAGAAAGCGGGAGGGAAGGCTGCAGGTGCTGCTTCAGAAAAGAAGCCGGAGCAAGGAAACCTTTCCCGGCTGCTTCGATGCCTCCTGCGCGGGGCATCTTTCGGCAGGGGACAGCTTTGCGGAAGGCGCGCTGAGGGAGCTTTCCGAGGAGCTTGGCATCGAAGCGCGGGAGGAGGAGCTTTTTTTCGTGGGCCTGTATTCCTATGAGGTAAAGGAGCGCTTCGGCGGGGCGGATATCATCGACCGGGAGATCGCGGCGGTATATCTGTATCAGGAGCCGGTGGAGATATCCGGCCTTCATCTGCAGGAGGAAGAGGTGGAGGCGGTCGAGTGGATGGACTTTCAGCGGCTGAAGGAGCGCTCCGGGGCAGGAGATCCGGCCTTCTGCATTTTTGCCTGGGAGATCGGGGCGCTGGAGGAGGGCTTCCGGAAGGCTGGGCTTGAGAATGACAATGAAAAAGCCGTTTGGGCGTAATGCTGTCCGGGCGGCGGAAAAGAGGAAGAAATGAAAAAACTGAAAATGGCAATTCTGGGGACGGGAGGGATCGCCTCCGTCATGGCGGACACCATTTCGCGCATGGATTCTGTGGAATGCTGGGCGGTGGGATCCAGAAGCCTGGAGAAGGCGCAGGCTTTTGCGGAAAAATACGGGTTTCAGAGAGCGTACGGTTCCTATGAGGAGCTGGCGGAGGATGGGGAGACGGAGCTTGTCTATATTGCGACGCCCCACTCGGAGCATTTTGAAAACGCCATGCTGTGCATCCGCAACAGGAAGCCCGTGCTGTGTGAAAAGGCGTTTACCGCAAACGCGGGGCAGGCGCGGGAGCTTCTTGCCTATGCCGAACAGGAAGGGGTTTTTATCACCGAGGCCATGTGGGTGAGATACATGCCCATGCTGGAAACCATCCGCAGGGAGCTTGCGGATGGCGTGATCGGGGAGCCCACCATGCTCACCGCGAATCTGGGCTATCTGATCGATCAGGTTCCCAGGCTGCAAAGGCCGGAGCTGGCAGGCGGAGCGCTTCTGGATGTGGGCGTCTATCCGCTGAATTTTGCCCGCATGCTGTTCGGAGGTCAGGTGGCGCGGATCTCCTCCGCCTGTACCCTGACGGATACCGGTGTGGACGAGCAGGACAGCATCACCCTTTTCTATGAGGACGGGAGAGTGGCGCAGCTTGCCGCCTCCATGAAGGGCTTAAGCGACAGAAGGGGCACCGTTTACGGGACGAAGGGCTTCCTGGTCATCGAGAACATCAATAACTTTGAGAGCATGACCGTGTACGACACCGGACGCCGTGTGGTGAAGCATCTGGAGCGTCCCGGGCAGATCAGCGGCTACGAATATGAAGTGGAGGCCTGCATCCGTGCCATTTCCGAAGGGAAGCTGGAATGTGAGGAAATGCCCCACGAGGAAACCATTCAGGTGATGGAGCTGATGGACGGCCTGCGAAGGGAATGGGGAGTGACGTTTCCTTTTGAAAAATAGAACGGCAGAGAAAAGGGAGTGACTTTCCTCTCTGAAAGAGAAAACGACAGAGAAGCGGGAGTGACGTTCCTCTCTGAAAAATAAACGGACAGAAAAAGCGGCCCGGCCGATTCCGGAAAGGAAACGACCGGGCCGAATGCTGTATATGCGATAAAATTCATGTAGCATATCATATATGATATGAGATTGGATGTATACTGCACACGCCCTACTACGCACAGTTTCTACCTCTACAGACGTTTCGGCGCTTACGCTTCGGAGTGCGTCTGGTAATGAACATGCAGAAGCTCATGGGATCTGCCGTCCAGCACGCCGCCGTGGTAGAGGTTGTAGACCACGGGATTTTCTTCGCTCCGCTTGATGGAGGCGGCGCTGTCGGACTTGTACATGCCCTTCATGCGCTCCTTTTTGTCCACCTTGTGGCAGAAGGGCTGTCCGGCTCCGGCGATGCAGCCGTAAGGGCAGGCCATGACCTCCACAAAATCGAAGCGTTCCTCCCCGCTCTTGATCTTTTCGATCAGGGTGTCCGCATTGCCCAGGCCGCTGACTACGCCGATGCGCACCTTTCTTCCGTCCAGCTCCATTTCGGCGGCCTTCACGCCTTCCATGCCGCGGATGCCGGAGAATTTGATATCGCGCAGGGTCTGGGTGTTCTTTTCCTTCACCAGACGGCGCAGGGCAGCCTCCGTCACGCCTCCGGTGACGCCGAAGATCACGCCGGCTCCGGAGGAAATGGAGAAGGGCATGTCGGGAGCCTCCGGATCGATCTCGTCAAACTGGATGCCGCTCTCGCGGATCATGCGGATCAGCTCCTTGGTGGTGATGACGTAATCCACGTCCGGAACGCCGTCGCGGATGAATTCCTTCCGCCCGGCCTCCATCTTTTTTGCAACGCAGGGCATGACGGCCACGGAAACGGTTTCCCGCTCTTCCGTCTTATCCTGTTCCTTATAATATTCCTTGATCACGGCGCCGAACATTTCCATGGGCGATTTGCAGGTGGAAATGTAAGGAAGCACCTCCGGATGCAGGTTTTCCGCGTACCGGATCCAGGCGGGACAGCAGGAGGTGAACAGCGGGAAGGAAACCCCGTCTGCCGCATCCGGCGCACCTTCGCCTGCCGCAGCCTGTGCGCCTTCGCCGGCGGCAGTCTCCCGGGCCGCATCCCGTTCCAGCTTTTCCGCAAGCTCCTTCGCTTCCTCCATGATGGTGAGATCGGCGCCAAGGCAGGTGTCGAACACCGCGTCGAAGCCCATCATGCGCATGGCGGTGAAAACCCTGCCGATGCTGTCAGCGCCCGGCTCCATGCCGAAGGCTTCGCCGATCGCCACGCGGACGGCCGGCGCGATCTGGGCGACGACGCGCTTCTTCGGGTTGTAAAGCTCCCGCCAGACGCTGTTGTGGCAGGTCTGGATGCGGATGGCGGCCGTCGGGCAAACGGCGGCGCACTGGCCGCAGTTGACGCAGTCGGTTTCCGCGAGCTTTTTCCCGAAGGCCGGGGTGACGATGGCCTCGGAGCCGCGCTCCGCAAAGTCGATGGCACCCACGTGCTGTACCTCGTTGCAGACCCTTACGCAGTCGCCGCAGAGAATGCATTTGCTGGGATCGCGCACGATGGCAGGCGAGGAATCGTCAATGGGCTGGGGCTTTCTGGTGTTGGGAAAACGAATGTCGGTGAGCTCCAGACGGGCGGCAAGCTCCTGCAGCCGGCAGGTCTGGTTTTTCTCACATACGGTACAGTCCCTGCAGTGGGAAGCCAGGATCAGCTCCAGGATCATCCTCCTGTGATGCTGCAGCCTGGGGGTGTTTGTTTTGATGACCATGCCGTGCTTGGGCGGAGTGGAGCAGGAAGCGATCAGGCTCCCCCGTTCGTCCTCCACCATGCACATGCGGCATGCGCCGTAAATGGAAAGATCGGAATAATAGCACAGGGTTGGAACATGGATGCCCATGCCGTTAATGACCTGGAGAATATTTTTTTCCTGGTCAAAATCCGCCCTGATGCCGTCGATAATCATATATTTAGCCATTTTTACCTCCATGCCGGAAAGTTTCCCGGCCTAAAAAGTTTTCTGTCCTGCGCTCTTTAGCTGATCGCATGGAACGGGCAGCCGTCCTTGCATGCGCCGCACTTGATGCACTTCGCCACATCGATGGTATGGGGCTTCTTCAGCTCTCCGGAAATGGCGGAAACAGGGCAGAGCCGCGCGCACTTGGTGCAGCCTTTGCACAGAGCCGGATCGATGGAGAAGTTGACGAGCGCCTTGCACTGTCCGGCAGGACATTTTTTATCGACCACATGGGCGATGTATTCGTCGCGGAAATATTTCATGGTGCTGACCACGGGGAAGGCCGCGGTTTTTCCCAGGCCGCAGAGGGCGGTGTCGGAAATGGTGTCCGCAAGCTCCTGCAGCATATCCAGATGCTTCATGGTGCCGCGTCCCTCGGTGATGTCGGTCAGAAGCTCCAGCATCCGTTTGGTGCCCTCCCTGCAGGGAACGCATTTTCCGCAGGATTCATTTTGGGTGAAATTCATGAAAAAGCGCGCGACCTCCACCATACAGCTCTTATCGTTCATGACCACCAGGCCGCCGGAGCCGATCATCGCGCCAACCTTTTTCAGGGAGTCAAAATCCAGGTGCAGATCCAGATGATCTTCGGTGGCGCTGATGCACAGACAGCCGCCGGAGGGGCCGCCGATCTGCACGGCCTTGAAGCTGCCGCCCTTGACGCCGCCGCCGATATCGAAGATGACCTCACGCAGGGTGGTTCCCATGGGAACCTCGATCAGGCCGGTGTTGTTCACGTTTCCGGTGAGGGCGAAGGCCTTGGTGCCGTGGTTGTTTTCCGGCCCCATGGTCTTATACCAGTCCGCGCCCTTTAAGATGATGGGGGCCACGTTGCAGAAGGTCTCCACGTTGTTTAAGACGGTGGGCTTTTCAAACAGGCCCTTTTCCACCGTGCGGGGAGGCTTCACGCGGGGCATGCCCCGGTTTCCTTCGATGGAGGAGGTGAGAGCGCTTCCCTCGCCGCAGACGAAGGCCCCTGCGCCCTGGCTGATCTTCACCGTGAAATCAAAGCCGGAGCCGAGGATGTTTTCACCAAGAAGGCCCAGCTCCATGGCCTGGTCGATGGCGTTCTGCAGACGGGAGACCGCAAGGGGATATTCGGCGCGCACGTAAATATAGCCGTAATGCGCTCCGGTGGCGATGCCCGCGATCATCATTCCCTCCAGCACGCGGTGGGGTTCACCCTCCATCATGGAGCGGTCCATGAACGCGCCGGGGTCACCCTCGTCGCCGTTGCAGACCACATATTTGATCTCCTCCTGCTGACGGAGTACCTGGGCCCATTTTCTGCCGGTGGGGAAGCCGCCGCCTCCTCTTCCGCGCAGGCTGGCTTCGGAGATCTCGTCAACGATCTGCTGCGGGGTCATTTCAAACAGAGCCTTTTCCACCGCGCTGTAGCCGCCAACCGCGATGTATTCCCGGATGGATTCCGCGTCGATATGGCCGCAGTATTCCAGGGCCACGCGGGTCTGCTTTTTATAAAAAGGGATATCCTCCTGTCTGGGATAGGATTTCAGCGACTGATCCTGATAGACCAGGCGCTCCACGATCTCGTCCTTTAAAATGCTGCGCTCGATGATCTCCTCGCAGTCCTCCACCTTTACCTTAATATAAAGAAGTCCTTCGGGATCAATGCGCAGAAGCGGCCCCATTTCACAGAAGCCGTGGCAGCCGCTCTTTTTCAGACCTATCAGGCCCACAGGGGAGCCGGACGCGCCGCAGGCGTCTTTTTCGCTGTTGCCGTTGTCACAGCCGCAGGCACCGGTTTCGGGAGCGCCGCTCTCCGGCCAGGGCGTATGTAAATGGCCGTCCGCTTCATCCTGGAGCAGTACCTCGCAGGGGATTCCCCTTTGAGCCATCAGCTCCTTTAAGCGGGCGTAGATCTGCAGGGAGCCTCCGGCCACGCAGCCGGTTCCCGCGCAGACGAGGATCCTTTTTTTCTGCGCGTTCAGCTCCTGGCTGTAAAATTCCTGCGCGCGTTTTAATTCTTCGGGGCTGTTAATTCTCATTTGCTGCCTCCTGTCTCAATTCCTCAATGAGTTCCCTGGCCTTTTCGGGCGTCATTGCCGCATGAACCTTGTCGTTGACGGTGCATACCGGGGCGAGCCCGCAGGCGCCCAGACAGGAAACGGTTTCCAGCGTAAAAAGCATATCGTCGGAGGTCGGCTTATCTTCGGACAGGCCGAGGACGTTCCGGAATTCCTCCAGGATGGGAACGGATTTACGGACGTGGCAGGCCGTGCCGTCGCACACCTTGATGACATACCTGCCCTTGGGATCCAGAGAGAAATTTTCATAAAAGGTGGCGACCCCGTAAACCTTCGCCTCGCTTAAATGAAGCGCGTGCGCGATGTAGGTGAGCGCCTCCTGAGGAAGATAGCGGTACTTCCTCTGGATGTCCTGCATGACGGCGATGACGGATGAGCTGTCATAGTCGTGCCGCTTGAGGATCTCGTCGAGACTGCTGATTTCTTCGTGCGTTAACATGGTTTTCCTCCATAGGCGTAATTGATAATTTGTATCATTGACACGGTTTTATAATTCTACCATAAAAGAGGCTTTGAGGCCATAAAAATTTTGTGAATTTTGTTGTAAGATTCTGTATAGATTTTGCACGGGAAAAATGAGATGTTTGAAATGGCAGAATGGATGAAAAGAAGGAATAAAATTTGTGCAATATATATAAAAGCATGCCGGAGCCTGCTCCGAAGTCAGCGGAGGCGATTTTTGCATCCGGCAGAGGTTGATTCGGTAAAAAGTGTGCGCCCGGATACGGCTTGTGGATGCGGCCCGCGTCATACGCATACATGCGCCGAGCGGGGCCGGCATCGGAGGGGCCTAAAACGGGGAAGGGAAGCCCTACAGCTTCCCTCGCTTTCGCTTCAGCCAGGAGAAGCATACGAGAAAGAACAGGATCCCGTACAGGGTGGTGATGGGAGTGGAGAGGCCAACCAGGGTCAGGTTCGTATCGGGCAGCGAAGCCATGAGCATGGCGACCGGGATGCGGACGAGGAAGGCGGAGCTGATCCCCTGAACCATGACGGGAAGGCTGTTTCCGCAGCCGTTGAAGTAGCCGATACTGGAGAACAGGATGCAGGTCAGGATGCATTCCGCGGAAAAGCCGCGCAGATAGGCCGCGCTCTGAACGATCACCTCCGGATCGGAGGTAAAAAGGGAGGAAAGCACGCCGCCTCCGAAGAAGCCTGCAAGGAAAATGAAAACACCCAGGGAGCAGCCGGAGAGCATTGCGGTGAGAAAGCCCTTCCAGGCCCGTTCCCTTTTGCCGGCGCCCACGTTCTGCGCCACAAAGGCGGAAAGGCTCTGCATGACAGAGGAGGGAACCAGCATGATGAAGGAAACGATCTTCTGCGCAACGCCGTATCCGGCGGAGGGCATCAGTCCCATGTTGTTGACAATGGAATTGATGACGAGGAAGGAGATCTGCACCATGGTTTCCTGAATGGCGATCGGAACGCCCACGTTCAGGATCAGTTTCAGCTGTCTGGCGTAAAAGCGGCACTGCTTCAGAGAAAAGAGGATGGGGAGCTCCTGTTTTTTCAGAACGGCGAGGGAAGCGACGACGGAAACAAGCTGGGCAAGGACGGTGGCTATGGCGGCCCCGGCCACGTCCATGCGCAGAAGCCCCACCAGAACCAGGTCGCCCACAATGTTCACCACGCAGGCGATCCCCACGAAAAGGAAGGGGAGATTGGCGTTCCCAACGCCGCACAGGATGCTGCTGATCACATTATAGGCGATGATGACCAGAAGGCCGCCTGAGCAGATGCGGATATAGAGGACGGTCTTGTCAAAGGATTCGGCGGGAACCTGAAGGATGGAGGCGAGAGGACCGGCAAAGGCCTCCAGAAGGACGGTGAGAACGACGCCAAGGACGGAAAACAGCAGGATCGTCGTTCCGATGGCACGGCCCGCTTCCTCCGGCTTCTTTTCTCCGATATGCTGTCCGATGGTCACGGTGGTTCCCATGGCGAGGCTGGTGATGATGAACGTCACCATCTGCATGAAGGAGCTGCCGGTTCCCACCGCGGAAATGCTGGCCGCGTCCCCGAACCAGCCCACCACGAGCAGATCGACCGCACCGTAGGCGGCCTGCAGGATCAGGGAGCCGAGCACCGGAAGGGCGAAGCGGATGAGGGAGGAGAAAATGGGGCCTTCGGTAAAGGAGAGCGGTTTTTTCGTCTTTTCTTTCATGATCTGTTTCCTTTTCTATCTGCATTTATATTCTGTACAGTTCCATATATCCTGTCATTTTGCCTGCTCCGGCCTGGTTTCCAGGAGACGGTTCAGCACGTGGACGGCATCCAGCGCCTGCTCGTCGGAGATATCCTGCAGGGCGGCGCTCCAGTCCGCGTGCAGATTGCGGACGTAACGCCTGACGCAAGCCTGGCCCTCTGGCGTGAGCCGAAGCAGGATGACGCGCCCGTCCCGGGCGTCGGAATACTTTTCCAGAAGCTCCATGGCTTCCAGCTCCTGCACCAGCCTGGTGACGCTGGGCAGTGTGACGTTCAGCCGGGCGCTCACGTCGCTGATCCGGCAGAGGGCGTTCTGGGCCTGAAGCATGCTGACGGCGTCCAGCACATGAATGTGGCGGGGCTTCATGCCGGGAGGAAGCTCCGGGAGCGTTTCGATGACCCGCCTTGCCGTAAAGCAGGCGTCGAGAAGCAGTTTGAGAGAGGCAGCAGTCATATAGGTTCCTTCTTTCTGTCGGATGAAGACCGGAAAATGTGCCGGGCGGCGCATTTTGTGGGAGATTTAATAGTTGCTAAACATAATTACTATTAGTAATAATATGTGTTTGATACGGGATTGTCAAGGGGAAAAGAAAGAGGAGCGCACAGGGGAGAGGCAGGCTGAGGCGATTATAGAGGAAGGTAAAGAAGAGCAGTAAATTACATTTTTATGGAGCCGGCGCTGGAAACGTGATAAGATAGAGAAAACTTTAATCGCGCGCAACGGAATGAGTATTAAAATGGAACGGATTCTGAAAAACGGCGAGCCAGATGTAAAAAGTCTTCTCGCTTATCATTACGGCCTTCAGGCAGGAGCGATCATCCGGATTGCCGGAGGTACGGTGGGACGCACCTACCGGATTAATGACAGCTTTCTTTTGAAAATATACGATACCGGCACCGCCATCGGCAGGCTTGGACTGGACCGCCTTCCTGTACAGACGCAGGTGCTGAAGCGCCTG
Organism: Candidatus Eisenbergiella merdavium; assembly: GCA_019119595.1. Lineage (GTDB taxonomy): Bacteria > Bacillota > Clostridia > Lachnospirales > Lachnospiraceae > Eisenbergiella > Eisenbergiella merdavium. Next base: position 36,287 of record DWWS01000058.1, read on the forward strand.
CAGACCACAGCGCTTGCGGATAGAATCTGCCGCCCGGTGCAGACAGGGCGGGGAGAGCTGTTCTTTGCGCAGGATTCCATCGCCGGGGCCATGTTTTCCTTCATCCCCGGAGAGGCGGTGGGATATGCCCGGCCTTATACGGAACAGGAGGTCTTTCAGCTCGCGGACATGGTAAAGAAGCTGCACGCCGTTCGGGGCGGGGATTTTGAGGGTATCTGCCCTTCGGAAACGTATCAGCTTTCCTTCTGCGGAGAGCTGGAACAGCTTCTCATATCCCGGACGGAGCTGCTGCCGGAGCCCTTCCGGGAGGAGACTGAAAGGGAGAAGGAAATGCTCCTTTCCAGAATCCGCCAGCTCCGTGCGGCCGCTCTGGAGCTGGAAAAAGCGGCTCTGCCCTATGTTCTGTGCCATACGGATATCCACGGCGGAAACTTGATCCGGGATCCGCAGGGCAGGCTGTGGCTCATCGACTGGGAAAACGTGATGCTTGCGCCAAAGGAGGCGGATCTGTTCTGCTTCTGTGAGGAAGAGTACGCGCCGCTGTTCTGCGGGGACGCGGACGAAAGAGCCCTGCGTTATTATCTTCTCCGCCGGGACCTGGAGGATGTGCAGGAATTTCTGGACAGCGTGCTGAACGGGGAATACGACAGGGCGGCGCAGCAAGAGGTTTTTTCCCACGTAAAGCGGATCCTGGGGCACATGAGGGGGATGGATGGCGGATTGGAAGCTTTGCAGGGAGGTAAGTGTCATTCGTGGAAATAAAGGAATTGCAGAAAAAGGATTTTCGGAAGGTCATTCAATATGCAATAGAGGGAATGCATTTTGAGGAATACTTAAAAAACCGGTTTATTCTTAACGCATACGGAAGATATTTCTGGTATCTGGAATACACCAATGCGACTCAGGTTATTGCCGCTTACGAGGATGACGAGCTTTTGGGAGTCCTGATCGCTGATATAAAGGGCGAAAGGAAACCATATAAATCCTTCGGAAAAGGGCTATATATCAAAATTGTGGATATGATTCAAAACCTGTTTTTCGGCGGCGGAGCGGTTCCCTATAACGAGGCCAACAGGAGGATGTTCGACAGATACGCTGAGCAGTATGTGCCCGACGGAGAAATCCGCTTTTTGGCATCCGATCCCAAAACCAAAGCAAAAGGGACAGGCACATTCCTGCTGAACGAGCTTGTACAGCGGGAAGCGGGAAAGGAAATCTATCTGTTCACCGATACAAACTGCACCTATCAGTTTTATGAGCACAGAGGCTTTGAGCGGGTCGGTGAAGAAGAAATCGTTCTTGCGCTTTCCGGAGAGGTCGATCTGAAATGTCTGCTGTACAGAAGAAGGCTGTAACATTATGGCGGGTTTCTATTTGAGATTCCGGTTGACATTCCGGCCGGGCAAAGCGCATTCCGGACAAGGGGCGCGGCTGCTGCACAGTGAAATCGGCGGTCAGCCCGGCCGCTGAAAAATCCCCCTTTATCTGCCAAGCCCGGTTTTGAGCAGAAAATCCTCCACAGAGTCGGCATTTGCGGCTGCTTCCATCCAGCCTTCCAGAAGCCCGGGATCCTTCTCGTTAAGGATCCGTTCCCGCAGCCATTCCGGAACAGGGCCGCGGAGATTTAACACCAGCAATAAAAACCGGGTTTCTCCTTCGCTGATGCCTTCCTCCCGGCCCCTTGTCTGTCCCTCGGCCAGGACTTCATTCCGGGCCTTTTTACGCTCCTCTTCCCGAACCTTTGCTTCCACTTCGGCTCTTATCTCTTCCCGCAGCGTTATCCGCAGATCCTCCTCCAGCTTCTTCATTTCCTCATCGTGATCGTATTCAAAGATTGACATGGCTACTACCTCCGATCTCTGGTTGCGCAGGAAGTCCGCCAGGATCCCTTCCCGGATGCACTCCGTTACAGCCTTTTCCACCGCTTCCCTGACGGAAGCCTGCTTCCTGATATTCCGGCGGATCCGTTCTATAAACTCGCTGTATTCCCGCAGCGTCTGACATCTGGACATCAGCTCCGGATTGGAGCCGGGATTGATGTTGATCAGGCGAACCTTCAGCTCCAGCGCCGGAGTCTCCTCCGGTCTCTCAAAGGCATCCGACAGCTTCAGGGTCATATCCTCTTCCAGGGGCTTTTCCCCGTTGTAGAATACTACAAAGTGCGGTGCCGGAATCCGGATCAGAGCGGAAGAATAGATCGTCCTTTTTCCTGCATTTACATGCTTTTCCAGAAGTCTGGCGATATAGAACAGATCCCGCAGAGGCATATTCGGATTCCAGGTGGACTGATGCTCATACAGAGTCATTCTGGCGTCCAGCAGGAAGGAGACATCGTTTTTCATGCCAAGGTAGATGGCGCTTTCCAGGGTGGTGATCACCAGCTCGTCAGGGTTATTGTGGCTGGTCCGGTTCAGGGCATTGTAGAGCTGAAGGAGATTTTCCTTCTCCCGGTAGAGCATTCTGAAAACGGAATCCTTGTATTCCCGGTTGGTGTATGTCTGTTCTTCCATAGGCGGCTCCTTTCTTTTTGCAAGCACAGAGTATGCTTTGCGCGGCGCAGGATACGCTTCGCGCGGCGCAGGAGCTGCATCACAGTTCAGAGGCTCCTGCCGATTTTTCAGTTGTGTCATGGGGTAATTCAGTAATTGAGATTCAGCATAGAGTTTCTGAAAATGAAACCAGAATGGACAGACTGGAATCGTCCATAAGAAAAAGCCGAATGGCTTTTCTGAAATTTATGCCTGTTTGTATTGTAGCACTGCCGGAGGAGACAGGCAAGGAATTTTCTTAAAAAATTCGGATGGGTTTATAGATTACGTTACTGTTCACACCCTATATTTGACGGTTGTGAAAAGTGACGAAATTTAAATTTTTTATATGTGGATAAAATAAGACAGACAGAAAGATCGCGTTTATCCTTTTTCTGCCTGTCTTATTTATCAGAAG
>DWWS01000059.1 GCA_019119595.1 Candidatus Eisenbergiella merdavium
AAATAAGCCATCAGGCTTATTTTTCACACTTCCTCCTGGTAAAAAGCAAAAAATGCGCGGATGCGTGCTCCGCGTTTTTATCTCAAAAGTATTCTACCATATTTCCTGAATGAGAAAAACATGAACGTCGGTTAATTTTTGGAACGGAAAATGTAACGGAGGCTCAGTTGATGAGACGGCGCGGGTCTGGTAGGATGGTCTTGCAGAGATCATGAAAGAGCAGGAGGTGCCGGGATGACACTGGGAAAGGTGATCAGAAAATACAGGAAGCTGAGAAATCTGACGCAGGAGGAAATGGCAGGAAGGCTGGGAGTGACCGCTCCGGCGGTGAATAAATGGGAAAACGAAAATTCATATCCGGATATTACGCTGATCGCGCCGATCGCCAGGCTGCTTGGCATTTCCCTGGATACGCTTTTGTCCTTTCGGGAGGAGCTGACGGTGGAGGAGATCGGAGCGATCATCCGTGAGGCGGATTCCAGATTTCAGCGCGAAGCCTTTGAGGAGGTTCTGGCATGGGCGAAGAAAAAGCTGGAGGAATATCCGAACTGCGGGGAGCTGCTCATGGATATGGCGGTCATACTTGACGCGCAGCGTTTGGTGCAGAAGGTCGCCAAGCCCGGTCTTGACGAATATATCTGTTCCTTATACGTCCGCGTCCTTGACAGCGGCGAGGAGGGGCTGCGCGTCAGAGCGGCCGACGCCCTGGTCGGATTTTATATGAGAAAAAATGAGTATGAAAAGGCGGAAAAATATCTGGAGTATTTTTCCATGCAGAACCCGGAAAGAAAGCGGAAGCAGGCGCAGATCTACGCGGAAACGGGGCGGAGCCGGGAGGCGTACCGGACCTACGAGGAGCTTCTGTTTTCCGATTATCAGAGAGCAAGCATGGGACTGCATGGGATGTACCTGCTCGCCATGCGGGAAAACGACAGACAGAAGGCGCGTTGGCTGGTCGATAAACAGAAGGAGCTGGCCCGCTGTTTTGAGATGGGGAAATATTATGAGGTTTCCTGCGGGCTGGAGCTTGCGGCGCTGGAACAGGATGCGGACGCGGTGTTTTCCGCCATGGAGGAAATGCTCTCCAGTGTGGGGCTGATCGCGGACTTCAGGAAGGCGAAGCTCTATGAGCACATGGAATTTCAGGAAATGAGAGGGGAATTTCTGGAAAAAGTGAAGGAGAATCTGCGGAAAAGCTTTCGGGAGGAGGAATGCTTCGGCTTCTTAAAGGACGACGAAAGGTGGCAGGCGCTGACCGGGGGAAAGGCGCAGGGATGATCGTTTTTCTATCCTGCGTCCTGTATGGCCGCTCATTTTTGATTCTGTAAAAAGAATGAGCGCCCTGCGGCTTTCGATCTGTGCTATGATCAGAATGAAAATATTTTTGGAAGGAGGGCGCGGAAGATGGAAGGCAAATGGGAGGAAATCCTCAGCGAATGGGGAATGGAGCCTGCGGCTGTGGAGCAGAGATATCGCACGGTATGGGAGATCAACGGGAAATATATGCTGAAGGTGTATGAAGACCGGAAAAGTCTGGAGAGAAACGTCCGGCTGCTGGAAACCCTGTCCGAATGCGGTGCTCCGGTGGCGCGGATCGTAAAAAGCCGCGGGCAGGAGGCCTGGGTGGAAAACGGCGGGCGCTTCTGGATCATGACGGCAAAACTGCCGGGCGGAAATCTGACGGATATCAGGAAGCCGGAACTGGCGTTCAGGATGGGAGAGACCATCGGACGTCTGCACGTCATCCTGAAAAAATGTGAGGAAAGGCTGACCCTCTGGGACAACAGCCTTCTGGACGAAATGGAGGGCTGGATCCGGCGGACACTGGAGGCAGACGGCTGGAGGCTGATCGGCAGAGCGGAATACGAGGCTGTGGCAGACCGGCTGAAAAGCGTTTACGAAAAGCTGCCGAAGCAGCTGATCCACAGGGATGTCCATTTCGGGAATTTCCTGTTTCAGGACGGGGAATTTTCCGGCTACATTGATTTTGACCTGAGCCAGAGAAACATCCGGATATTCGATATCGGCTATTTTCTGGCGGGGCTTCTTACCAGGGAGAGCGGACTTTGGCCGGATCGGGAGGAATGGCTTGGCATGGTTCAGGGCGTCGTTTCCGGCTATGAGAGCGTCGTCAGGCTGGAGCCGGAGGAAAAGGACGCGCTCGCCTGCGTGATGGAAAGCATTGAGCTCCTGTTTGCGGCTTATTTCATCGGTGAAAAGGATCGAAGCAGCGCGGCCGACGCGGCGGATATTTTTCATCGGATCCGGGAATGGGAGGAGGGGCTGAGCGGCTGCCTTTCATAAACGGACGCTTTTCCCGACGGTCCGGGAGGCGGCCGGAGAAAAGCTCTCCAAAATGGAAAAAGGCCATGTGAGCGATATCCAAAGGGAAGCTCACATATGGCCTTTTTTCATTCTCATATTACCACAAAAACGGCTGAAAAACAAGACTGCCAATGCCTCCCGCGCGGTGCTATAATTTGACTTCCAAAGAAAAAAGAAGGGAGAAAAACGGCTTATGGAAAAGGACTGGACGGCGGTTTTTTCACAGCGGCAGAATCAGCTGGAGCGGGTGATCGGCGCCAATCAGATGACGGAGCGGTTCGGACTTTCCCTGACGGAGGAGGAAGCGGGACTGATCCTGGAGGAACGGCAGAAAACGCTGCGGGAACAGAGGCGGGTGGAGTTTGGAGAGGGGATCCTGACCAGGCTGATCTATGAATTCTGTGATTCCGAGTATCTGGATCAGAGCAACTATGTGGAAACGCTTATCCGCCTGCAGGAAATTTTTTATCTGTATAAAAACGAAATGCAGGATGAGCTGACGGACGACGAGCTTCTCCATTTGATGAAAGAGCAGTTTGAACTGCTGTGCTTCGGGGATCTGGAATATCTGGAGAGTACCTGCCTTGCCGCTTTCTCCCAGGCGGTCCGGGCAGGGTATGGGGGATATCGGGGGACGGACGGGCGGGGAGAATACTCCAGGTTCGATGAGGAAAAAAGATGGGATCATGAGCTGTATTTTGAAACGCTGAAGGAGCTTTGCTGGGGGTAGCGCGTATGAATTATGAGATGGAAGAGCTGATGCCGGTTGTGGCGGGGCTTGCCCAAAGATATACGGCGGGGGAAAGCACATCCATAACCTGGGAAAGGGCGGAAAAGCTGATGGAGGCCGTTTTGTACTGCATCCGCGAGCTGGAACGGCCGGAGCGGGAATTGCCCGTCACCATGGAAGGAATGTCGGCGCAGCAGGCATACGAGCTCGGAAGAAGCTGCGTGGAAGGGAAGGTAAAAAAGGCGCTGGAGCTGTATCATGAGCTTTTGGCGGATTTTGATCATTATGAAAACAGGTGCCTGTACGATACGGCTGTCCTTGGACTGCCGGAATTTTTCAAATGGTATGATGTGCGGTTTGAGCCGCAGAATACCATTCTGACCCTGGATTATCCGGTATGGAGGGAGCTTTCCGAAGAAACGGGAGCGGATAAGATCCTGGAATATATCCGGTGTCTTCTCATGGAGCAGAGATTTCTGCGTCTCTTTCCGCGCAGCCTGGTTCTGGAAGCGCTGGAGAAGGCTGATCCGCAGTACCGTGACATGACGGACAATATCTGCGGGGCACCTCTTGGCGTCCTCATGGAACATGTGCTTGTGGGAAAGCCGCTGACCGCAGCGGCTCTGGAGGCGGAGGACGCCGCGCGCCTGCGGGAGCTGTGCAGGCGGAAGAAGGTTGACGAGATCGCCGGGCTTGGCAGGGAGGCAGTTCAGGCATTTCTGGAAAAAAATCAGGAGGACATCGGACGCCTTCCGGAATATTTTTCCCGAGCCGTCAGAGATATCGCCGTCCGCCTGAAAACAGCCGCTCATCAGCCGTTCAACAGCCGCAGATCAGCCCCTCAGTAGGACAGATTGAGGCTTTGGATATAAATCCCATCCTGAAGAATGGAATTCAGAGCCGCGTTGGGATACTGCTCCAGAAGCTCCTTTGCGATCCTGAGCCCGTTTCCCCTGCCGCTTCCTTTGCTGCTTTTTCCGATATGGACGCCGTTCTGCCGGGTCTGCTGCGTGACGGGGTTTTTGATGATGTAGGAGCAGCCGTTTTCATTGCCGGTAACCCGGATCTCCAGGCCGCCGTCGGGGATCAGCCGGGCCTCCTCCATGGAATTGTCCAGGAGTATGCCCAAGATCCGGGTCAGGTCGATGACGTCCATGCCCGTCTGAAATTGTCCGGGAAGGACGGACACCTCAAGCCGGACGGAGACGCCCTGCTGCATGGCCTGGGATATTTTCAGGTAAAAAAAGGCCCGGAGAGCTTCCGTCGGAAGCTGATGGATTTTTGACAGAAGCTCGCTCTGCAGGATGGCCTTTTCCGAATAGGGATAGATTTTTTCCCAGAAAAAACGCTTCATCTCCTTATCCCCGCTTCGATCCACGAAATTCCCCATGGTAAAAAAGATGTTTTTGATATCGTGACGGATCCCCTGCATGGCGGAAACGCTGGCGGCAAGCTCCCTGTAATAGGAAGCAACGCCCTCCTGCTCCCACTGGCGGAAGGTGTCCCTGTCCCGGTAAAGGGCCACGTGCAGAAGCAGGAGGAGGAAGGGAAGCTGCGCCGCAAGGACGAGCAGGCATAAAACCGGGATCAGAAGGGCGACGAGCGCGTTCTGCATCCGCATCCAGGTAAAGGGAAGGTAGATCAGGGAAAAGAGCAGCAGAAGGAAAAGGGTGAGGAAGAAAAAATAATGCTCGATCCGCTGATATTTCCTGCTGATCCGGTTCCACTGCTCCAGCCGGCCGGAAAAGCGGAGCTTCACGCAGAAGGCCGCCCCGGCGAGGAGTACAGAGTCAGCCGCGACCGTGCAGACCAGCCCTGCGGCGCTGCTTCCGGTAAGCTGTTCCAGCCGCGGCTGAAGTGCGGGAATGCTCAGCTCACAGAGGTACATGGAAAGGGCGAGAAAGACGAAAAGCAGGTAGCAGGTCAGGTGATTTCCCCGCAGACCTCCCAGCGACATGCGGAAGGTCAGATACAGGGCGCAAAACAGGATCCAGAAGATCCACAGATGCCCCAGAACCGCGCCCGTGCTGTTGAACAGGCGGGCCGGAAACAGCAGGGCCGCGAACAGGAACGCATAGTCCGTCGGCCGCAGGGGCAGAAAATTCAGAATGCGCAGCTGGGAAACGAGCAGGAGAGCAAGGCAGAAGGAAAAGAAAAATTCCGACCGGATGCTTACCGCCCATACGGAAGCGGCCTGAAGCACGACGAGAAGCAGGGCGGCCGCCTGCTCCGCCCGCCCGTGAAGGCGCCTCCGGATCAGCAGGGCAGCCCCGGCAAGCAGGAGCAGGCGGAAAAAGTAACAGCCAAGCTCCAAAACAGCCTCCAGCATCAGCTCAGATATGCGGATAAAATAAGGTCCGTCTCCAAAAATATTGATCATGCTTCGTCCCCGTTCCCCTTTTCAAAACAGGCTGTGTCTTTCTTTTCAAAACAGGCTGTGCTTTTCTTCTCAAAACAGGCCGCGTCTTTCTTCGCGAAACAGACCGCGGCCACCTCTCTGCGCCTGCTCATGGCGCAGGCCGCAGAATCCCCGTTCGACAGCCGGATCAGGCCGTTTTTGACGGAAACCACGTGCCGCTTATTGACCAGGACAGAGCGGTGGCCGCGGATGAAATCCTCTCCGAGAACCTCCTTCGCATGCTCTATGGTATCCCGGACGATGATCTCAGACCCGTCGAAGGTATGGTAGCAGATGGAATGCGCCACCGATTTTACCGAATCCACGTAAGTGATATCCGGAATGGAAAGCTCCACCGTCTCGCCGATGCCGAGAGGAAGCCTCAGGCTGGGGGCGGGAGGGGCAGAGGAGGCGGAAGAAGAGGAGGAAGCCTGCGGCGCGGCCATTTTCAGATATTTCACGTATTCCGCCATCATTTTTTTCCGGTCGGGAACCTTTTCAATGAAACCGAAGGCGCGGATGCCGCTCTTTAAGATATCCATGCTTTTGTCGGTGTGGCTGGTTACGAAAACGATCCTGGCCTCCGCATCCATCTGATAGATGCGCCGTACCAGATCGATGCCGTTCAGCTCCGTTTTCCCAAAATCAAAGTCCAGAAAGCAGAGGAAGGAGCCGGAAGCATTCCGCAGATAGTTCAGAAGCTCCCCTCCCGAGGCGGCGATGCAGCAAAGCTTCGCCTCCACCCCGCTTGCGCGGATCGCCTCCTCCACCAGGCCGGAGGTAAAACGCAGCGTAAATGAATCATCGTCGCAGATCATGATATGCAGCAACGGTTTCCCTTCTTTCTTCAGAAATTCTCCCTGTATTTTAACAAATCATACCGCCAAAGAAAAGCGTTTGTCCCGAACGGAGCCGTTTTGTCCGGAATAAAGGTATTTTGTCCGGAACGAGGGAAGAAATCCGCAATTCAGGACGCTTTCGGCAGTTTCGGGACAGATTTCACACAAAGGGAAAAAGCTGTGGTAGTCTTATCGCGTTTCACGCTGACCTTTATAGAATGAAATGCCGCCGCGGCGGCAGAGAAAAGGAGAAAACACTGTCATGAAGCAGAAAGAAAAAAGACAACGACTGCCGGAGGGCGGAAAACGGAGCTCGAAACGCCTTCTGGCGCTGGACGCGGCGAGAGGGCTCGCGGTGATCGGGATGTTTGTCCAGCACTTTGCGCTGAATCAGACAAACAGCTTCGTATCGGGCAATACCATGATCCTGTTCATGCTCTGCTCCGGCATTTCCTATACCCTGATGGGAAGCAAAGAAAGCTCCGGCGGCGAGGGGGAACCGCAGATGGGGAAGGATGTGGCGGCAGGAAGAGATATGCCGGCAGGAAAAGCTCTCCCGGAAGGTAAGGAGTCGCCGGGAAAATTCCGCACCAGGGTTCTGGCCCGTTCCGTTTTCATCGATTTGATTGGATATTTCCTCATCATGCTCAACGGTCCCTTTGCCGTGGTGCTTCCCGCGTATGCCATGCTGTTTCTTCTGGCGTTGTTCCTCATCCGCCGTTCCACGAAAACGCTGGTATTGTCCGCCGTGCTTCTGTTCCTGCTTGCGCCTCCGCTCATGATGATCGGGCTGAGCCTGTTTTCAGGAGCGGCGCTTCTTGGGGATATCGCCGGTGGGCCCCTGTCCGCGCTGGCCTGGATGCCGGTTTTTGTGACGGGAATGGCGATCGGACGCCTGAACCTGAAATCCACCCGCACTGCGGGAAGGCTGACCGCGCTGGGAGCGGGAATCCTGATCCCCTCCAAGCTTTTTGCGGTATTCTGCCTGCCCGGGCTGCGCATGGCGGTGGAAAACCGGATGCTGCAGGCCGCCTATACGGAGCCGGACCCATACGCCGTCTGGCCCGGGAACACACAGCCGGTTCAGTGGCACCTTCTTTTTATGGATATGCCGCAGGGCGGCTCCTTGTTTGAGCTTCTCATCGGAACTGGAGGAGCGCTGATCCTTCTCGGGCTGCTGCTTCTTTTGGAAAAAAGGCTTTCCGCGCTTTACCGTCCTTTTGCCTGCGTGGGCCAGTGCGCGCTGACTTTGTATGTCCTTCAGTTTCTGATCGCCTGGGGAGCCGCCGTGGCAGGAGTGGAGGTGACCAGTCTGGACATCGGCTCCCTCTTCCTTGGCGATGTCATGGTCGCCGCGGCCGTGACGGTGACCGGCTGTCTGCTCGTGAAGCTTCCCTGCGCCTGGCTGGAGGGCGCGATCCGGCGGTTTACGCGGCTTTTTGAATGTGGGCCGGGTACAGTTCGCTGACTTGCCAGTGGACTGTAACAATGCGGTTGTTGTCGCTGCGAAAGAAAAATCAAAAAACTCCACACTTTTGCCCCGGTATGATATAATAGGTCTAACCGATCCGTAAGAGGAGGTACGAAGCCCTGTGACAGCGCGGCACCCGCTGGGCTTTGGGGGAAAGGCCGCACAGTAATCAGGATTGCGGAGGGCCGACACGAATGCCGGTCGTGCATAAGAATGCCGCCTGCCGGCGGCCGAAAAGGAGGAAGGATTGAAAAATGTGCTAGGTAGCACATTTTTCAATCCGGATTTGTGCCGAAGCGTCACAAATCCGCAGGATACGAAGTATCCTTGCGCAGCGCAGAAATCGCATACGCGATTTCTACGCGCGTTCCTCAGCGCTAAAGCGCTTCAGAATGGAGGAAACCATGAAGCAGGACATGATCGTTATCCTTGATCTTGGCAGTACGGAAAACACTGTGCTCGCGCGTCAGATCAGGGATATGGGCGTTTACAGCGAGATTCATCCCCATGATATCACCGTGGAGGAGCTGAAGGCGCTTGACAATGTAAAGGGAATCATCCTTAACGGGGGAGAAAACAGGGTGGTTGACGGACAGGCCGTTGAGATCCGCCCGGAGCTGTATGGGCTGGGATATCCGATGATATCCGTGGATTATCCGGGATCCGCTTGCGAAACGCAGCTTCAAAAGCTTCCGGATGAGGAAGCCCTGAGGCATTTTGTATTTAATATCTGCAGGGCGCAGGCCAACTGGAACATGAAGAATTTTATCGAGGATCAGGTGGAGCTGATCCGCAGGCAGGTGGGAGACGGCAAAGTCCTTCTCGCGCTCTCCGGCGGTGTGGATTCCTCCGTGGTGGCGGCCCTTCTCATCAAAGCCATCGGGAAGCAGCTCGTGTGCGTGCATGTGAATCACGGCCTGATGCGCAAAAATGAGTCGGAAAGCGTGATCCAGGTGTTCCGTGACCAGCTCCATGCCAATCTGATCTATGTGGACGCTTCGGAACGCTTCCTTGGGAAGCTTAAGAACGTGGCCGATCCGGAGCAGAAGCGCAAGATCATCGGCGGCGAATTCATCCGGGTGTTCGAGGAGGAAGCCAGAAAGCTGGAGGGGATTGAATTCCTGGGACAGGGAACCATCTATCCGGATATCATTGAGAGCGGAACCAAAACCGCGAAGATGGTAAAATCCCATCACAACGTTGGCGGCCTTCCCGAGGATCTTCAGTTTAAGCTGGTGGAGCCTCTAAAGCAGCTTTTCAAGGATGAAGTGCGCGCCTGCGGCATCGAACTTGGCCTTCCTCACAGCATGGTATACCGCCAGCCCTTCCCCGGCCCCGGCCTTGGCGTGCGCTGTCTGGGCGCGATTACCAGGGACCGTCTGGAGGCGGTGCGGGAATCGGACGCGATCCTGCGCGAGGAATTTGAAAAGGCCGGACTGGATAAAAAGGTATGGCAGTATTTCACCGTGGTGCCGGATTTCAAGTCCGTGGGCGTGAAAAATAACGCAAGATGCTTCGACTACATGGTCATCATCCGTGCGATCAACACCATCGACGCCATGAGCGCCTCCATCGAGCGCATCGACTGGGACGTGCTCCAGCGGATCACCGAGCGGATTCTGGCCGAGGTGGAGAATGTGAACCGGGTCTGCTATGATATGTCTCCGAAGCCTCCGGCGACGATTGAATTCGAGTAGGAGAAAAACGCCTACAATGCCCGAAAACACAGAGCTTTTGGAAAGTGTGGCTGCAAATTGGCTGCAAAAAACTGTTGCCAGTTTGTTGCCGGAATAAAAAGGAAGTCATATGCTTGAGTCATTCTTACGAAAGGAGTACAAGTAAATGATTATATATATGAGAGGACTTTGTCTTTAATCAGTCATTGATGAATATATGTAAAGTTATATTTGCGTAAAAATTTTCTTCTTAAATCGATGTGTAACGATGAAAGGAGAAAACATGAGTTATATTAATGCAAATGAAATTTTACCTAAAGAATTAATTGATGAGATTCAAAGGTATGTACAAGGTGTAAATCTATATATTC
>DWWS01000060.1 GCA_019119595.1 Candidatus Eisenbergiella merdavium
TAAAGGAGTGACTACATGACAGTAGGAGAGAAAATAAAGACATTCCGAACAATCCGGGGGATTTCACAGAATGTATTAGGGGAACTGGCGAGCATAGACGGTACCACCATTCGCAAATATGAATTAGGAAGCCGGAAGCCAAAGTCCGACCAACTTTTGAAGATTGCCAACGCTCTGGGTGTGAGTATCAACGTATTCACGGACTTTGATATAGAAACCGCTTCTGATGTTCTCACTCTGCTTTTTAAAATGGACGAGCAGATAGATATGGAAATCGACGGCGAAAAAGACAGTGAGGGAAACCTTATCCCCGACACGATATATATTCGTTTCAAACACCCGGAAATTAACAGCCGTCTTGCAAAATTTGCTAAGGCTAAGAAATTGCAGGAAAATCTGATTGCTTCCAAAGACGCATTTCCAAGTGAGGAAGCATTTAATAAAGAGTTGGGGCAGATGAACGAGACTTGCGAACAGATTAAGCAACATTTAGTTGATACAAATAGAATTGTGAAAAAGGGAGCATCTGGTATCTCTGTCAAGTTATATCCAGAAAATTAGCGAGGAGGTAAATAGCTTGAACACAATATTTCAACGAACAAATATTTCGGAACCGGCTTTATTCAGCCCGTCCGATACAACGAAAAAAATTGATAATTTCCCGGAGATATGTGTTTCCACGTTTTCAGAGAATATTATTCAAAAATTTTCTTCACTGGACAGTACCGAAAAGATCGCAGAACTATATACCGCAAATGGTATGATACCCGTTTACAAAATCCGTTATAAAGATACAGATATTGCTTTTTATCTGTCCAGAGTAGGCGCACCTGCTTGTGTCTCTGGATTTGAAGAAATTATTGCTATGGGAGCCAAAAAGTTTGTTTTGTTCGGTTCCTGCGGAGTATTGGACGATGATAAGGTAAAAGATAACATCATTATCCCTGTTTCTGCTATACGTGATGAGGGCACGAGCTATCATTATATAGCACCCTCGCCAGAAATTGAAGCAGAACCACATTCAGTTCAAATATTAGAAAGTGTTTTATCAAGCTGTGGTTATCGGTATGTAAAAGGAAAAACATGGACTTCGGACGCTATTTACAGAGAAACACTCCCCCTTATTCAAGAACGCAGACAAGATGGCTGCCTTGTCGCAGAAATGGAATGTGCTTCCATGCTGGCAGTTACAAAATATCGACAGATTCCCTTTATCCAATTCTTATATGGTGCAGATAATCTAAGTTCTGATACATGGGAAATAAGAGATTTGAATTTATATGGTCTGAATAATGCGGAAAAATATATGGTACTTGCCTTTGAGTGTGGAATTGCTCTGTAAAATAAATAAGGCAGGTATCATGATACCCACCCAAAATCCAGTATTCATCATACACTAGAAAGTACGCTTCGCAAACTTTCTAGTGTCAAGAATAATTAGAGCCAAAGTAAAGCCAAACGACATAAAGCAACCCCGGGAATGCCCATTCTAATAGCATTTCCGGGGTTCTGTCCGTTACTCAAACTCAATCGTCCCCGGCGGCTTGGAAGTCAGGTCATACATCACTCTGTTAACTCCCTTCACCTCATTAATGATCCGGTTCATCACTCTCGAAAGCACCTCGAAGGGAATCTCCGCCGCCTCTGCGGTCATAAAATCGGAGGTGATCACCGCTCTCAATGCCACGGCGTAGTCGTAGGTTCTCTCATCTCCCATCACGCCCACGGAGCGCATGTTGGTGAGCGCCGCAAAATACTGGCCGAGGCCCTTGTCGGCGCCAGATTTTGCAAGCTCCTCACGGTAGATGGCATCTGCGTCCTGCACGATGCGCACCTTGTCGGCGGTTATCTCGCCGACGATGCGGACGCCGAGGCCGGGACCGGGGAAGGGCTGGCGGTAAACCAGGTACTCCGGAAGGCCCAGCTCGAGGCCGGCGCGGCGGACCTCATCCTTGAACAGAAGGCGTAAGGGTTCGATGATCTCCTGGAAATCCACGTAATCCGGAAGACCGCCCACGTTATGGTGGGATTTGATCACGGCGGATTTGCCGAGGCCGCTTTCGATCACGTCGGGGTAGATCGTGCCCTGCACCAGGAAATCCACCCTGCCGATTTTTTTCGCTTCCTCTTCAAAAACGCGGATGAATTCCTCTCCGATGATCTTGCGCTTCGCTTCCGGATCGGTCTGGCCCGCAAGCTTTTCGTAGAAACGCTCCTGGGCGTTGACGCGGATGAAATTCAGATCGTACTGTCCTTCGGGGCCGAAGATCGCTTCCACCTCGTCGCCCTCGTTTTTACGGAGCAGGCCGTGATCGACGAAAACACAGGTGAGCTGTTTTCCCACGGCTTTGGAAAGAAGCACGGCGGCCACGGAGGAATCCACGCCTCCGGAAAGGGCGCAGAGCACTTTGCCGTTTCCGACCTTTTCCCGGATCTGGGCGATGGTGGTTTCCACAAAGGAATCCATTCTCCAGTCTCCGCTGCAGCCGCAGACCTTATAGACAAAATTGGAAAGCATTTTCACGCCTTCTCTGGTATGCATGACCTCCGGGTGAAACTGCACCGCGTACAGTCTTTTTTCCGCATTCTCCATGGCGGCCACCGGGCAGACGGGGGTGTGGGCCGTCACGCGGAAATGCTCCGGAGCCTTTTCGATATAATCCGTATGGCTCATCCAGCAGATTGTTGTGGGAGATACATCCTCAAAAAGCACGGAGGAGCAGTCCACCTCCACCTCGGTTTTTCCGTATTCACTCACGGGAGCGGTCGTCACCCTTCCGCCGTTCATGTGCGCCATGAGCTGGGAGCCGTAGCAGATGCCGAGTATCGGGATGCCAAGCTCGTAGATCTCAGCGCTGCAGGTCGGAGAATCCTCGCCGTATACACTGTTGGGGCCGCCTGTGAAAATGATGCCCTTTGGCTTCATTTCTCTTATCTTATCAATGCTCATTGTATAGGGGTGCACTTCGCAGTAGACGTTGCATTCCCTGACTCTTCGGGCGATCAGCTGATTATACTGGCCGCCGAAGTCCAGAACAATAACCATTTCTCTCTCCATGTTTTCCTCCGTTCTTTCGCTGTATCTGCTGGAAATACGTCCTATTATAAAATAAAGGCGCTTATTCTGTCAATTTTTCTTTTCCGCCGGCAGCAAACCTGACAGCGAACCGCCTCTTCGGGAAATGTCAGACAGCCGTTTCCCGACGACGGCAAAGGCCTGTCCTGTCACGCATTCCTTCGGTACATGGCGGTTTCCCACCTGTGGCCGCGGTAGCGGACGGCATAGCAGGCCGCCCGGAATACCCAGTCCACCACCATCGCGGCCCATACGCCAAGGAGGCCCAGATGGAACACATAGGTGAACAGGTAGGAGGCGCCGATGCGGAAGATCCACATGGAAAAGATGGCGATCGCCATGGTCCAGATCACGTCTCCTGCGGAACGCAGGGTATTGGGCACGGTGAAGGAGGGCACCCAGAACAGAACCGCCATAATATTGTGAAAACGCATCACCTGGATCGCCATCTGAGAGGCTTCCGGCCCCAGATTATACAGCCGGACAAGAAACGGGACGGTGAAAAAAAGGATCGCCGACATCACCGCGGTCAGTGAAATGGCTATTTTCATCATTTTTCTGGTGTAATAGCGGGTCTGCTCGATCTCGCCCGCGCCGATGCAGACGGCGGAAACGCTCACCAGTCCCAGATTGATGGCGGAGCCGAAGAGGATGTTCCAGCTTGCCAGGGTATTTCCCACCGCGTTGGCGGCGATGGCAGAGGTTCCCATGGTGGAGACCACGCTGAGCACCAGGATTTTGCCGAGCTGGAACATGCTGTTTTCCAGACCGTTTGGCACCGCGATGTAAAGGATTCTTTTGATCAGAACCGGATTGAAGCGGAAACGGACCTGTCCGCAGAAATTGATGTCGCGCGCCGGGTTGAACATCATCACCAGGATCACGATGGCGCCCACATAACGGGAAACGGTGGTCGGGACCGCCGCTCCGGCGACGCCCCATTTCAGGCCGTAAATGCAGACGGCGTTTCCCACCAGATTGACCGCATTGATCAGCAGGGAAACCCACATGGTGACGCGTGCGTTGTTCATGGCACGGAAGACAGCCGCGCAGGAATTATAGACGGCAAGCCCTGTGAAGGAAAGAGCCGTGATGATCAGATAGGTTTTCGCCGCCTCCATGACGGTCGTTTCGATCTGGCCGAACATCAGGCGGAGCAGAGTATCATGGAAAGCGATAAAAATGACGGAAATCGCCAGAGCAAGGCTGGCGGCAAACATCAAAATCTGCCAGGCAACCTTGCTGGCCTCCTCCTTGTGCTTCTGTCCCAGGTAATGTCCCGCGACCACAGCTCCGCCGGTGGCGAGGGCTGAAAAAACATTGATGAGCAGGATATTGACCGTATCCACCAGAGAAACCCCGGAAACCGCGGCTTCTCCCGCCGCGGAAACCATGATCGTATCCGCCATTCCAACCGCGATCGCAAGCGTCTGTTCAATGATCAGAGGAACGATCAGCTTCTTCAGATCCTTATTTGAATACAGCATTTTTCTCTCCCGCCTTTTCTCTTTTGCCATTTTCTATCTATAATGTAAGAGCTTTCCCTTATTTTATTCCGTTTTGCATCTGATGTAAATACTTTTCTCGCGTCGCCATCCCGCCCCGGATATGGCGTTCGGATTTGTTGACGTCCAGCACCTTCCTCGCCTCTCTGGCAAGGGACGGATTGATCTGGACAAGGCGTTCTGTTACGTCTTTATGCACCGTAGACTTGCTTATCCCAAACTGCTTCGCGGTCTGGCGCACGGTGGCGCTGCTGTCGATGATAAAATTGGCAATGTTGATCGCCCGTTCCTCGATATAATCCTTCACGGAGTTCCCCCCGGATACCTGTTTTTACAAGATATGCGGGGGGAGGCGGGGGTATGCCAGCGCGCCCGGCCCTCCCGGCCTTATTCTTTTCCTTTTTCCTTTCTGTTACCGGTTCCTGCCGCAGCACTTTTTATATTTTTTCCCACTTCCGCAGGGGCAGGGATCGTTGGGATATACTTTTCGGCTTCCAGCTTCCATGCTTCCGGACGTCCCGCGCGGCATATATACCATAGGGATCTCGTCCGCGCCGTAATCCGGATCCACCTCGAAGCCGAGGCTGTTCAGCTCGTCCGCGGATTCCCTCAGCATGTCTGCGGCCATGGTGCTCATCGGCACGATGGTGGGAAGCTTTCCGCCCTGCTGCGCCGGCATTCTTTCCAGCATTTCCATGGGTGTCCAGCCCCGGCCCACAAGCATTCGGGTATGATTGCTCAGATCCATGATAAGGGGGACGGATTCCTTCCATACCTGCTCCGACGGGAAAATGATCCCTGCGTCCTCAAGCAGCTCCATTACGTCCGAAAGCTGTCCTCCCATACTGATGCGGTTCCAGATGGCAGGGATCAGTCCATCCGCCGTTTCCTCTCCCACTCCCAGCTGTCCCGTCAGAAAGCTTCTCAGGCTCTCATACTGGGGATCGCCGGTTGGATAGCCGTTTTCCGTATAATCCAGGACCTCCTCCGGGGAAGGGATATAAAATTCTATTTCCCCCTGCGTCCTTTCGATATCCCGGTACAGATCATCGGGAAGGGTCTCCTTATGGATCACCCTCCCCTCCCTGCGCACGCAGGGGTTCAGCTCCTGCGGAACCAGGTCAAAAATTTCCGGGAACGCTTCCCGGGCCACCGGATAGCCCAGGCAGTTTTTCAGCATCCTGCGCACGATCCGTTCCGGCGCTGCGGCATAGAGAAGCCCCACGAACAGAAGGCAGTGGTACATCCAGAAGGCTTCT
Source organism: Candidatus Eisenbergiella merdavium (assembly GCA_019119595.1). GTDB lineage: Bacteria > Bacillota > Clostridia > Lachnospirales > Lachnospiraceae > Eisenbergiella > Eisenbergiella merdavium. The sequence goes on from DWWS01000060.1 coordinate 5,841, forward strand.
CTCCTGCGCTTCTGATATTCCGGCGTATTGATCTTTTCATAAACCCGGGCCACCTCCGGAAGAACCTGCACGTATTCATCCTCATAAATGATGAGATAGGCAAGCTGGTAGAGCCGATCCAGATCTTCCAGCTCATCCGGCGCCGGATAGTAGCCGTTTTCCTTTTTTAACGCACGCTCAAAGGCCGCGGCTTCCGCATCCGAAAGAAGCAGCAGGCGGCTTTCCATAACCTCCGGCTTCAGGAGCTCTTCCCGGATCGCCTGTATCAGCCCGGCCTTTTTCAGGGCTCTGTAACCGGGAAGCTTCAGGTCGGCAGCCATTTCCTGAAGCTCCTTCAGGCTCCAGTCGGAAAAGAACTCCTCGAAAGAAGGATCCCTGGATTCCTCTTCTCCGGCTTTCGCTTTACACAGATCCCGCAGCTCCCCCAGTATTTTTTCTGCCAGCGCGCTCTGCAGGCTTTCCGAAAAATCCTTAATGATCGTATTGGCTGATTTTCGATATCTTCCCTGCCTGTCCACCGGCTGCGCAGCTCCCTTCAGGCCGGTATTCCCCTGCTCCAGGCGGGAACGCAGCTTCTCATAGCCGCTGTGATCCGCCTTTCCCCAGGTGACCGTCAGCCGTTCCTCAAGCCTGCGGTTCAGAGCTTCCGCGTCCGTCCACGCTCCGTTCTGCGGCGTGCCGTTCTGTTTCAGGACGCAGGGGCAGGGCCTTTCCTCATCAAGCCGCTTTTCGATCTCCACCCGCAGGTCAACGCCGTCGTTCCTGCGGAAGGTGAACCAGTCCTCCCGGCCAAGCAGGCCGTCGATGAAGGTGTCCGAGGAACACATATAATCATAATTCCATTTTGTCAATGGCTCTGCGCCCTCTCTCCATTCCCGCAGATGGATCTTCGCCTGGTAGAATTCATACTCATACCGGTCAGACGGCTCTTCTTCCATAACCTCCTCCAGGATCACGGCAAGCTGGGAAAAAGTGATCCCCACCGGAACGATGCACCGCTTCCATACGGGCGGTTTTGTCTTTTTCAATATGATCTTCAGCTGACAGGCTTTCAACATTTTTTCCTCCATTCCGAAGCGCTTTAGCTCTGAGGAACGTGCGGAGAAATCGCGGATGTGATTTCTCCGCTACGCAAGGATGCTTCGTATCCTGGGGATTTGTGACGCTTCAGCACAAATCCCGACTGAAAAAGGTGCTATCGAGCACATTTTTCAATTTTTTCTCCCTTCAGACTATTACAGTTTTATCTTTGCTTCGTGAAAAAATCCCGTGGAAGGTTTCCATACTCATTTTATTATGTATTTCGCGGAATGTCATGTTATACTTTTCATAAATCATCATTTCTTTGCAGAAAGGAGCATTGGAACGCTTATGAAAAGGAAAAAACAGACTCCGACCGCCGCTGCTCTTACCCGGGATCTGCGTACGCCGTGGACCGGCTCCGTTCAGGCGGAGCATGTGTGGAAGGAATATCCCCGCCCCGCCATGGTGCGCTACGGCTGGCAGAGCCTGAACGGGCTGTGGGATTATGCTTTTACCCGCAGCCCCCATAGGCCGGACGCCTTCGACGGTCGGATCCTGGTTCCCTTTTCACCGGAAAGCCCCCTTTCCGGCGTCGGGCGGCAGCTTGGGCCAGAGGAATATCTGTGGTACCGGCGCAGCGTAACCGTGCCAGGGCCTGCGGCGGGGAGAAGGCTCCTTCTGCACTTCGGGGCAGTGGATCAGACCTGCACCGTTTACATCAATGAAAAAGAGGCAGGCGGGCATTCCGGAGGCTATCTGCCCTTCAGCCTGGATATCACGCCTTTTCTGCCGGAGGCGGACACTCCCGTCACCTTCCGGCTCCTCGTTCGGGTGCGGGATCTGAGCGACACCTCCTGGTACAGCCGGGGCAAGCAGAAGCTGAAGCGGGGCGGCATGTTTTATACCGCGCAGAGCGGCATCTGGCAGACAGTGTGGCTGGAAGAAGTCCCTTCCGTTTCCATTTCCTCCGTTCTGGCTGTACCTGACTTCGACCAGGCCCGCTGCCGCCTTCTGGTGCAGGTGACGGATACGGAAAAAGAGCATACCGTCACCGCGCGGATCCGGCCGGAAACGGAGGCCGACCGGAGGCTGCGCGACGATCCTGATTCCGCCTTCAGCGGGACGGAAAAGCCTTCTGCGGAGGAAAGCTCCGCTTCACAGAAAAATCCCCCGGCAGACGAGGATTCCCTTCTCCTGCACTTCCCCGCCGGAAAGGAGACAGCCGTATCCCTTCCCGGCTTCCACCCGTGGACGCCGGAGGATCCCTTTCTTTATCATCTGACCGTGGAGACGGATGAGGACCGGGTGGAATGCTATTTTGCCATGAGAAAATGCGACGTTCAGACGGATGAAAAAGGGATCCGGCGGCTTTTTCTGAACAACCGCCCCTGCTTTCAGGCCGGGGTGCTGGATCAGGGCTACTGGCCTGACGGCCTGTACACCGCGCCCTGCGACGAGGCCCTTATCTTTGACATCACCGCAATGAAGGAGCTTGGCTTCAACATGCTGCGCAAGCATGTGAAGGTGGAGCCCCAGAGGTGGTACTATCACTGCGACCGGCTCGGCATGCTGGTCTGGCAGGATATGGTGTGCGGAGGCACGGCTTACCGAAGCTGGTTCGTCACCTATTTTGCCACGCTGCTGAACGCCCTTTCCGTCACCGTGCCGGACGGAAAAGGAACCCGCCGTCTTCTTTCCAGGCGGGAGGAAGAAGGGCGGAATGCCTTCCTTCAGGAGATGGAGGAAACCGTCCGCGCCCTGCGGGTCCATCCCTGCATCGTCTGCTGGGTTCCCTTCAACGAGGGCTGGGGGCAGTTTGACGCGGCGGATGCCGCCAGACGGCTTTCCCGGCTGGATCCGGAGCGGCTGGTGGATCACGCCAGCGGCTGGTTTGACCAGAAAGCGGGGGATATCGCAAGCATCCATTACTACTTCTTTTCCCTGCGCGTCCGTCCCGAGCCTGTCCGCGCTCTGGCCCTGACCGAATTCGGCGGATATTCCTGGCAGATCCCGGAGCACAGCTTCAGCCGCAGGCTGTACGGCTATGGAACCTACCAGGACAAGGCAGAGCTTACGGAGGGCTACCGCAGGCTGATATCCGATACGGTCCTTCCCGCGGTAAAAAAGGGCGTCGGCGCCAGCATCTATACCCAGCTTTCCGATATCGAGGATGAGGTGAACGGCATTTTTACCTATGACAGACAGGTGGAAAAGCTGGACGCGGACACGGTGCGCCGTCTGAACGCAGAGCTGCGAAAGGCCGGGGAAGGCGGCTGAACGAAGCTGTCAGCAGAGCCGGAAAGGACGGCTGAGCAAAGCTGTCAGCATGATCGGAAAGCTACGGTCGGCCAGAGGCGGCTGGCAAGTCCCATTTGACGGCCATGGCGGCTGCCCGCCTTTCTGCCAGAGCTGCTCTGCCCGTTTCTGTTTACTCCTTCCTCCCCTTCCCGCTCTCCTTCCACATTTTCCGAAAAACGGGAATGTACATCAAAAAGGAAAACAACAGAAACACGCCGCAGACAGCGATCAGCACGTTTGCCGCCTCCCTGCCGATGCCGGGAAGGAGCAGAAGGAGAAAAAGCACCGCATACAGTACGGCCGTGCAGACCTTTCCGAACCACATGGCGCCGTCCAGCTTTTTCCCGCGGGGGAGCAGCAGCGCGCCCATGATCAGCATAAAGCCCTCCTTGATCACAAAGAGCACAAGCACCGCCCGCATCAGCGGATACCGCACCGCAAGGCAGATGAGCAGCGCCGCCTGGGTGAGCTTGTCCGCCAGCGGGTCGATGAATTTTCCCAGCTCAGTGATCATATTGAACCGTCTGGCGATCTTTCCGTCAAACATGTCCGTCAGTCCGGAAACGCCCACCACAGCGGCGGCGGCGTAGTAATCCCCCGTACTGTCCGCCGTGCAGTACAGCCAGGAAAACAGCGGGATCAGCAGGATGCGGAAATATCCCATGAGATTGGGAATGGAAAAAATCTCTCTTTTGTCTATCCTTCTTTTCATCATCAGGCTTCCTTTCTGCGGCAGACCGGGAGCCGAAGCTCCGGCAGGCCGTGAAAAATCAATTCTGTTCCACTGCAAACGCATCGTCCAGATAGCGGTTCAGCAGATACGCCCTGTAGTCATACAGGGAAAACGTCCGTTCCGATCGTCCGTCCCCATAGCGTTCGGCAAGCTCTCCGGCGGATATCTTTTTCGCCTGCCGCAGGGCCCAGGTATCCTCCTCCACTGCCCTTCTGACCAGCTCCTTTGGCGCTTCCTCCCTGAGATTCCCGATCTTCCACGGCTCCGTCATATGGGTAAAATTGAAATACGCGTCAAAGGTATTGGAAATGTTCAGAACGATCTGCTGTCCGTTGTGATATTCCACATGGGACGCGTCGCCTTTCAGCCGCTCTATGCATTCTTTTTCCGTCAAAACCTGGTCGTAGTCCAGATAATAGGGCTTCAGGATTTCCGGGATATGCGGCTTCTGGATCCGGATCGGATAAAGCTTCCGGTTCTCTCCGTCGCAGCCTCCCGCATGGACGAAGAAAACAAATTCCTCCTGAAAGGAGGCGCATTTTTCCTTCAGTCCCATCCGTTTTGCCAGATGAAAAAGCTCCGTCAGCTCCTCCTTATTTTCTTCCGTGATAAAGGCCTGCCACCTTGGCGCGATCTGATTTTCAATGAGGATCTCCGTCGCCCTCAAAAGCTCCCCGAAGGCGCCCCTGCGGCCCACATAGCGATCCGTCAGCCCTTCCAGCCCGAAAAAGGTAAGCTGAACCCTGCGCACGCCTGCCTCCTTTAAAAATTTCACATACTCCGGATCCCTGACCAGACGCCAGAAGCTGGCAAGCTCGAATCTCTGCGGCGCCGTGTTGACGGAAAGCCGTTTATCTCTTTCCCAGCGCTCCCTGTAATCGTCGCAGAAGTCCGGCTCTCTCAGCCAGCTGTAATAAACGATCCGGTCAAAATAGGGCCGGAAATAATTGACGATCCACTCATCGGCCCCCGCCTCCATCCGGCGGTTCTCCATGTGGCCCAGCCAGCAATGCCCGCATCTGTTCGGGCATCCGTACATATCCACCACCAGGGCCAGTTCCTTCCGCTCCATGTGCGCCTCCTTTACAAACCAGGATCTATCGTTTCCGCGATATCCCTATTATATCGCCTGCTCATCGCTTTTGTCCATCCGTTCCTGTTCCTGGTTGCCCCGTGAACAGGAACATTCGCGGGCTCATTTTAAGTTTTGCTTCGCAAAAGGAGCCCGTTCACATCTGCATCATGTTCTTACGCCGCAAACAGCAAGTGTTTGCGGCTGGCCTGTGAACAGGAATGTCCATCCGTCGTTTTTATCTTGACGGGCCGTTTTTCCTGTGCTATTCTTTTTTCACAAAAGGCGATGAAAAGAAACAGTACGCATTTCGGGCGCTGCAGAGAGAAGGCGGCCGGTGAAAGCCTTTGCCGAAGAAATGCCGAACCCCTCTTGGAGCCGTGGGCCGAAACCGTCACCGACGGCAAGTAAGCTTCACCGGGTTCTCCCGTCACAGAGAACGGTATCAGACTTTCAGGTGCGAAGGAAGCCTGAGTCATGTACCATAAGCGCGGAAATTTTTCCGAATTCAGGTGGTACCGCGGATCGAACCGTCCGCCCTGAGCATGTCAGACCCTGATCAGAAGGGAAGAGATGTTCAGGGCGTTTTTTATTGTTTTGCAAAAAGGAGGCCGGCACGAGCCTTCGGTTCGTGCCAAAGAATGGCTCCGCCATTCTTCTAGGAAAAAATGCCGCCTGTCGGCGGCAAAAAAGGAGGCCGGCACGAGCCTCCAGCTCATGCCAAAGAATGGCTCCGCCATTCTTTTAGAAAAACAACCGCCTGTCGGCGGCAAAAAGGAGGACATTATGAAGCTTTCAAATCTGATTGGCGATCGTTTCCGGGAAACTCCGTCGGACTGCGTGGTGGAAAGCCATGCGCTCATGCTGCGGGGAGGCTACATGAAATATGTGGCGAACGGCATTTATTCCTCGCTCCCGCCGCTGAAGCGGATCACAAAAAAGATTGAGGAGATCATCCGGGAGGAAATGGACGCCCTGGACGGACAGGAGGTGTCCTTCCCCGTGGCGCTGCCCGCTTCCCTTTGGGAGGAATCCGGCAGGTATGCGTCCGTGGGCAGCGAGCTTCTGCGTTTTACGGACAGAAACGGAGCGAAGATGGTGCTGGGCATGACGCACGAGGAGGCCGCCGTCCAGCTGGTGCGGGAATATGCCTCCACCTACAGCCGTTATCCCTTCATGATCTATCAGATCCAGACCAAATTCCGGGATGAGGCCCGTCCCCGCGCGGGACTGATCCGGGTGAGGGAATTCACCATGAAGGACGCTTATTCCTTCCACACCTCTCAGGAGGATCTGGAAAGCTACTATGCGCGCTGCCTGCGGGCCTACCAGCGCATTTTTGCCAGGGCGGGGATTCCCGAGGTAGTCTGCGTGGCTTCCGATTCCGGCATGATGGGCGGCAGCCTGTCCCATGAATTCATGCTGCTGACCGCCGCCGGAGAGGATTCCATCGTGCTCTGCCCGGACTGCGGCTACAGCGCCAACATGGAAGCGGCGGAATGCATTTATCACACAGAAGGAACCGAAAGCGCTCCCTCCGTTGAAGGCACCCCTCTCCTTCCCGTGGAAACGCCCGGCGTACACACCATCGAGGAGCTTGCTGATTTTCTGCACATCGCGCCTTCCTCCACCTGCAAGGCTGTGGTCTATCAGAAAAATAAGGACGATTCCTATGTTGTCCTGTTCCTGCGCGGCGATCTGGAGGTTAACGAGGCCAAGCTGACCTCTTATCTGGGAGAGGACATCCATCCGGCCATCATCACGGAGGAAAGCGGCCTGCAGGCAGGCTTCATCGGCCCGGTTTCCCTGCAGGCTCCGGAAGGGACTGTCGTTCTGTTCGACCGCTCCCTGGAAGGGCTTTCCGGACTCGCCTGCGGCGCGAACCGGGAGGGCTGGCACCAGACCGGACTGGATCTGAAGAGGGACTGCCCGGACGCGGAATACCGTGACTTCGCCAAGGCCTTTGCGGGCGGCATCTGTCCGGTCTGCGGCAAAAGAAGCCTGACCGTCTCCCGCGGCATCGAGGTGGGGAATATCTTCCAGCTCGGCGACAAATACACCCGTTCCATGCACATGCAGTACGTGGATGAAAAAGGAAAGAGCCATACCCCCATCATGGGCTGCTACGGCATCGGCGTGGGCAGGCTCGCCGCTTCCGTATGCGAGGCAAAGCACGATGAATACGGCCCCGTATGGCCCATCAGCATCGCCCCCTGGCAGGTGCATCTGTGCTGCATGAGAGGGGACAACGCCGAGGTGCGCGCCCAGGCAGACCGCCTGTATGAGGCGCTTCAAAGGGCAGGCGTGGAGGTGCTCTATGACGACAGAAACGTGAGCGCGGGCGTCATGTTCTCTGACGCCGATCTGCTCGGCGTCCCCGTCCGCCTGGTGGCAAGTCCCAGAAACCTGAAGGAGGGCTGTGTGGAGCTTTCCTTACGCGGCGACCGGGCCAGCGCGGTAAAGATCCCCGAGGATGCGGCGGTGGACGGTGTTCTTTCCAGAATCAGGGAGCTGACCGAAGCGCTGGAGAAAAACGTGCCGGAACGTATCTGAATATCCAAAAAAATCCTGGCTCAATGAGCCAGGATCTCGCAGCCGTCCTCTGTGACGAGGACCATGGTTTCCCACTGTGCGGAGGGCTTTCCGTCCTCCGTATAGATGGTCCAGCCGTTTTTATCATCCAGATAAATATCCGCGGTTCCCATGTTGATCATGGGCTCGATGGTGAAGATCATGCCGGGAACCATCAGCATTTCCGTTCCCGCCGGGGCCACATAGCTGACGAAGGGATCCTCATGAAATTCCAGTCCCACCCCATGGCCGCCGATATCGATGACCACACTGTAGCCGTTTTCCTTCGCATGGCGGTTCACCGCATCCGCCATGTCTCCCAGGAACCGCCAGGGCTTCACCTGCTCGATCCCCATTTCCATACATTCCTTTGCCACACGCACCAGACGGAGGTTTTCCTCCTTCACATTTCCGATACAGAACATGCGGGAGGAATCCCCGTAATAGCCGTTATAGATCGTGGAAACGTCCACATTGACGATATCCCCGTCCTTCAGCACTACTCCTTCGTCGGGAATTCCGTGACAGACCTGGCTGTTGACAGAGGTGCAGACGCTCTTCGGAAAGCCCTCATAGCCCAGCGGAGCGGGAATGCCTCCAAGCTCTCTGGTCCTCGTATCCACCAGCCGGTCGATCTCCGCGGTGGTCATCCCTTCCCGGATGTGCTCCGCCACATAGTCCAGCACCAGCGTGTTGATCCTTCCGCTCTCCCGGATCCCCGCGATCTGCTCCGGATTCTTGATCATGTCATGGTCGGGAACCATATGTCCCTCCAGCTCGAAATGCCTGATTTTTTCATCAAACGCTTCATGACACTGCTTGTATTTTCTGCCGCTCCCGCACCAGCAACGGTCGTTTCTTCCTGGTTTTTCCACACTTACCTCCCGGGATCCGTATCCGGATCGTCTTATCCTGTTGCACACGTTACATTTCGCACCGTTTTTCATTATAACACTTCAGGGCAAAGCAGGGAAGCAAAAAGAATCCGGTTTCAGCTCTGATCGACGGTTTGGTTTCAGCTCTAATCGACGGTCACTGGCCCCATTCCATCGCCACAGCGGCCCACAGGCAGCCGCAGACCGCTTCCTTTCCGTTGACCACCTGCGGGTAATGTACATAGGCGTCATAATTTTTCTGAACGCAGAGTCCGTCGCAGGAGCCATATACGTCCCAGAGGCCGTCCTCATTCTGCCGGATACGGCTTCCGATCCCTTCATAAGCCCTCTCCAGAATCTGCCTGTACTCAGCTTCCCCTGCAAGCCCCAGTTTCAGGGCGTGCCAGATCGCATATGCAAACATGGCGCTTCCCGAAACATCGCACCAGTTATCCTCATCTCCCGGACGGTCTACCACCTGATACCACAGCCCGCTTTCATCCTGTACCTTTCTGAGGCCCTCCAGAAGTTCCAGAAGCTGTCTTTTCGCAATTACGCTGGTTGGATGGTCCTGCGGGACAAGGTCGATCACCTCAGACAGGATCAGCGCATACCAGCCCAGCCCTTCGCTCCATACGCAGGAGGATCGCCCATCCGTTCCCGCCCAGTCGGCCAGACAGTCCTGGCTGTATGCATGAAGCAGCAGCCCGTCATGGCTGTAGCAGTAACGATAGATCAGCTCCAGCTGTCGGCCGGTTTCGTCAAAGCAGGACGGCTCCTGGAAGGTCCGGCCGTATCGGCAGTAAAACATCTGCCCCATAAACACACCGTCCACCCACATCTGACCAAGCGTGCTGTTTCTTCCATGCAGGAAGCCGCCTTCCCTTGTTCTTGGATAATCCGAAAAGGCTTCATAGATCCGCCTGCATGCCTTCTTATATTTTTCCTCTCCCGTCTGCTCATACATCCATACCAGAATGGAGCCCGCCATCATATCATCCATGCTGTTGCCGCTAAAGCCTGATATCTGGCCATCCGGGGCTACATGCATATCACAATATTCATGGATATAATCCCAATACCGTCTGTCCTCCGCAGCCTCCCACAGTCTGCTGAAAGCGATCAGAAGATATCCCTGGGGATAACACCAGGAACGGTAGGGATACTGATCCGCCCTCGGGAAACGCCGCATTACCGTATCAGCCAGTTTTCTCGCATAATCTGTTTTCATTTTCTGCCCCCCTTCAGCAATTCCCAATATTGTTCTCCTTTCTCACGCTCATAGTCCTTCCATCCGTTGTGAGCCAGAAATCTTCCGATCCCTTCCTCCAGCAGCTCTTTCCAGGATTCCTTCTCCTCTCCCGGACGTATCGGATAAAAGCAGACGTCGTTTTCCAGCGCCGCACGTTCATCTCCGGGCGCATCGCCGACCATAAGCACTTTTTCCTTCCTGTATCCAAGCTCCTTCAGCTTTCTCAGACAGGCCTCCTTGGATCCCTGATTCTGTGCAAACACATACTTTATTCCGGCATACAGACCATTTTCCTTCCATTCCGCTTCTACGGCCTCCTGATTGGCGGAAGAAACGACGGCCACATCGGCCTTTCCCTCCAGATGCGCCAGAAATTCCCGTACCCCCGGAAATGCCTTTTTTTCTTCTGCCGCAAGCCGGGCGATCCTCTGATTCACCAGAAGAGACCATTCCAGAGCCTTTTCCATGGCAGGGCAGCCCTTATTATCCTTCAGCGCGGCCCGCAGCGCTCCTTCAGACAGCTCTTCCGTGTTTTCTGTCCAGTCTTTCAGCCTGTCGAGCCCTTCTACCGGCTCTCCCGCCTCTTCCAGCTCCGTCAGGATCTGCACCAGGGCTTTAAAACGATTGATGCCCCGGGAAGCGCTGTACAGGTTGATCTCATTCCAGCGTTTCAGGATCATATCCCGCTTTTCTTCCAGGCCCCATACCGCTGTCAGACAGGGGCCGAAGCATCTGAAATGTTTTATCGTCATGGTATCCAGGGCACAGCCGTCGGAATCAATGCATATCAGAAATCCCTTTTCCCCTCCCGGCATCCTGTAACGAAGCGGCCAAACGCCCTCCGGCTTCATCTGACCGAACAGAACCGCGGCGGACGCCTTTATATTTTCCGGCGAGGTTGCAAAGGTTAGAAGGACATTCTGGGCATTGGACGGGATGGATAACTCCTCATAGGGCGTATTGGTAACCAATATGATATTCTTATCCGGGTGCCGTTCTATCTGCCCGCTCCAGAAATCCCGGTTTCCCGCTTTTCCCCTGAGAAAATAGTTGGTAGCTATCACCACGTCAAAGCGTTCCAGAGCGGCTTCTATCCTGCCGCGATCCTCCTCGTCATAAGAGTAGGAGGTCTCAAGATATGCCGCGTTTTCACAGTATTTCAGACATTCCTCAAACAAAATGCCGGAATGCCACTGCATGTCATTGTAATCCTTTACCTTCTGCTCGATCACAATGATACGATTTCCATCCGCCGGTATGCTGCCCTCCTTCGATCTTTCTATCAGCACGCTTCTCCTCGCCGCCTGCTTCGCCAGCTCTCTGACCGCAGGATCCTGCAGGACTGCTTCGGGGGCCCCCGTATTCTCCTCCGGCCCGAAGAGACCGTATTCGTATTTCAGATTCAGAATACGATATACCTTATTGTCCATCTCCTCCATCGGAATCCGGCCTTCCTCAATAAAGGCCCTTATCGCCGCTATGACCTCCTCCTCCAGATGATTCTCCGCTTTCATCAAAACCAGATCCGCACCGGCCTCCAGGGCAAGCGCACAGGCGTTGGCCACGCCATAGCGAACGGCGATCGCTCCCATCGTCATGCTGTCCGTTGTGATCACTCCCTCAAACCCAAGCTTTTCTCTGAGCAGTCCGGTAATGACCTTTTTTGACACGGTCGCTATGTGATCGGGATCGACCGCGGGGAAAATGCTGTGAGCGATCATGATCGACGGCAGGAGGCCTTCCCCGATCAGCTCTCTGTAAGGCAGAAGCTCCCTTTCCCACAGGGTTTCTGCATCTGTGCTTATCACAGGCACTTTAAAGTGGGCATCCACATCGGAAGCTCCTCTTCCCGGAAAATGCTTGCCCGTAGCGATCATTTTTTCCTCTTTCAGCCCCCGGCAGGTTTCTCTCACATACAGACAAACCTCTCCCGCATCATCGCTGTAGGCTCTGGTATAGATTTCCGGATTCGCCGGCTCTGAATTCACGTCAAGCACCGGAGAGTGTATCCAGTTAAAGCCAACGGCTTTGCTCTGCTTTGCCACAGCTTTTGCGATCCGATAAGCCATCTCCGGATCGTCCATCGCGCGGATTCCCATTGGTTTGGGAAAAAGGTTGACTCCTCCAAAAAAGAAATCCGCGCTGCTGCCGCCCTCCTGATCGTAGGAAAAATGAAGGGGAATCGATAACGGCCTCTGTCTTGCGCAGGTCTGCAGCTCGTCCAGGACTGCCTTATACTGGCTGGCCGTCGGGACCGGCGCGCTTCCCCGGAACCGTATTCCATCGTCATTCTTAAGCTTTACAACGGTCTTATTTCCATCCGGATCCACGTAGCTTCCAAACTGCCTGCTGTCACAGGACAGGCGAAGTCCTCCGCAGTGATATTTTTCAATATACTGATAAATATGGCTCCTCGGCACTGTCCCCGCAAACCCGAGCGTTAATACGGCCCCTATTTTCTGTTCCAGGCTCATGCGCCCTATCAGATTTTTAATATATCCATTTTTCATTTCCATTTCGCTGCTTCTCCTGCGGCCTTTTTCAGCCATGACGTTTTCCCTGAAAATGCTGCCTTTCCCGTCCAGTGCGGGTACATGAAAAGGACGGCGCCTGTCTCTTATGCCGAAACAGGCGCCGTCCTGCCCCGACGGTCTTTAATAGGCTTCCCTCGCATACGGCATCAGGAGCCGGTCGATCCTCTCCAGCTCATCCGGTGTGAAATCAAGCTTCTTCATCGCTTCCAGATTTGCGCTGATCTGTTCCGGCCTGCTGGCTCCGATGATCAGCGTTGCTACCGGTGAGCAGCGGTAACACCAGGCAAGCGCCATCTGTGCCAGAGACTGTCCGCGTTCCTTTGCGATCTCATTCAGCTGCCTTGCCGTCGCAACCTTCTCCGCCGTCACCTGATCCCGGTTTAAAAATACGCTGGAGCCGACCGCACGGGATCCCTCCTTCACTCCGTCAAAGTAACGGTCCGTAAGTATTCCCTGGGCCAGACACATGTAAGCCGCGGCTCCCACGCCATGCTTTTCCAGTACGGGGAACAGCTTTTCCTCAGGCCTCCTTTCAAACATATTGTAGTTGACCTGATGCACCAGGCAATGTACTCCCTTATTCTCCAGGGCTGTGAGTATCTGCTCGGCCTGCACGGAATTATAATTGGAAATCCCTATATAAAGCGCCCTTCCGGATCTCACGATCCATTCAAGAGCTTCTATGGTCTCCTCTATAGGTGTATTCGGGTCCGGCCTGTGATGGTAGAACAGATCCACATATTCCAGCCTAAGCCGCCTCAGGCTATTGTCACAGGAAGCCACCAGATTTTTTTTCGAGCCCCATTCTCCATAAGGGCCTGCCCAATGACGGTATCCCGCTTTTGTCGCAATAAACAGCTCATCCCTATGGGAAGCCAGATTCTCCTTTACGATGCGGCCAAAGCATTCCTCCGCACTTCCCGGAGGGGGACCGTAATTATTGGCGATGTCAAAATAGGTGATCCCTCCGTCAAAGGCTTTCAGGACCATCTCTCTGGCATTGGCATAAGAGGATTCCTCGCCAAAATTATGCCACAGGCCCAGGGACAGGAACGGAAGCATGATGCCGCTCCTTCCGCATCTCTTATATATCATATTGTCATATCTTTTTTCGTCAGCAATATACATACATCCTTATCCTTCCTGATATCAAATTCTCAGCAGGCTTTTACCTCCAGCTCTTCGCCGGGCTCTGTTTCCACAACAGCAATCCTGTCATTTCCCATGTAAATCGTCTCCGCGCCTGCGGTCATACGGAAGTCCTCGTTTCCAAAGGGATTATACAGCCTCAGCGTCCCTCCCGCCGTGGAAAGTATCCGGATTTTTTCCGGCCGTCCGCCTTTCATGGAAGCCTCCACCCGGAAGCCGCCCTGACACCAGAGCATAAAGGAAACATCCCATCCGGCGGGAACCGCGGCGAACAGCTTGATCACCGCATCTTCCGCCGGCCCTCCGCCGCTGCTCTGACACAGAGCAAGCTGAACGGCAGCGGCGACGTTTCCCAGTCTCTGCGCGCTGATACAGTTCACACCTTCTCTCACCGTAAGCCTGTTTTCAAACTGAGGAATACGTCCCGTATCATTAAAATAGCAATATTCCTTATCTGCATTCACACAGTCAAGCTGCGCATTCGCTATTTCCTTAAATTCCTCCGCAAACCCGTGAGCCGCATACATCCGCGCGCATCCGGACATTTCAGAAACAGTATAGCGGCTCACAACGCCGCTTTTCCTGATCCTGTGCTTCAGCGTATCCATACTGATCTGCCAGGTACGGGGATCCGTATCCATCGTCGCCCAGGAGGAAAGATCGAAATGGTCGCAGGGATACAGACTGGGAGCATGGTGATCCTTATTCAGAATCGGTTCCCTGCCGTTAGACCACATGACCGGATCCCCTTCCTCCGGCATACTGGTGTCGCCTTCCATATCCGTGGTAGGCAGAGGCGCCATTTCCTCAGCAAACCGCTCCCATTTTTCCCACTGCTCTCTGTCCGCTCCCAGAATCCTGGCCGCCTTGAGAAGGACCGATACCATGGCCCGCATTCCGGCCACATTTTCCATTCCGTCCGTACATCCGAAATACGCTTCCCCGGTACAGGTCTGATAAATATGATACTTCCCGTCCTCTCCCTTGCGTGTCAGCGGAAAGTTCATAAAAAATTCCGCCACTCCCCTGATCATGGGGTATGCCTTATCACGCAAAAATTCCTCATCCTTCGTATATTGGTACTGCTTCCAGAAGCTGTACGCGATCGCGGCCTGCGATCCGAACATATAGGTAGTTGCTCCGAAGGGTCCGAAGCCTCTCTCATTGTACACCACACGGCCATCTTCCCAATGCTCATAGAATTTGTAGTTATACCTGGATTCGTGAGGCGCCTTTCTGTCCACAAATTCAGTGAATCCGGCGGATTTTTCCTCCCAGGGCTTTCTGAAAAGATACAGCTCCTTCATCTCGTCCGCGATTTCTTCAGGGAGCACCTGCGGGCCGTTGAACCAGGTCACCTCCGGAATATGCATCCCCTCCGTGTCAAACTGCTGTCTGGCCGCGGTCACACAGGCCTCCCGCATATTCCCGTACATGGAAAACAGGGGCTCCATCAGCTCAAAATGACCGGACGCCTGGATGGCGTTATAATAAAGGCTCAGATTATTCCACCACTGCATGGTTCCCCAATTCCGATAGTCCCCGCAGGGGGAGAAGATCATCCCGCCGAAATTAGGCGGATATTTGCCGCGGGAGCTGGAATTCATGAGATAGAGAAAATAGGTATAATGAAGCTCCAGCTTCCGGGCAATGCCGTCCTGGCTTTCCATCTGCACATAGGATTTTTCCCAGAAATCCGCCCAATCCTTCTGATGGCGGATAAACATTCTCTCCGCTCCATCCTCAGAAGCCGCTTTCGCCTTTTCCAATACCTTTTGAACAATATCTTCTTCCGGGCTGAAGGACGCCTCGCTTACCATGCAGACCGTATATTCCTTCGCCTGAGGCTCGATGCACAGACGCATCTGCGTTTCCTGCGGTTTTCCTATTACGGTAAACTCTCGATTCGGAATTTCCATGGGTACCCTGCCGCCTGCCTCATTATTCATCCGGATAGAGACCTTAGCGCCTTCCACCCAGACTGCAAGAACGCTCGTGCAATAATGCTCATTTCCGGTGCGCTCTTCCCGTTCGGTGAAAACCTGCCTGAGAACAACCGTGTCAGGCTGTTCCTCTCTTGTCTCCATGGTAAGCCTGGATACAGCCAGGTTACTCATCACCCTGTACTCAGACGGACGCATCATGTCCACCTTAACCTGTACGCTTCCCTTATAATCCCTTTCGTCTTTTACCTGTACGCAAAGCGCGCCCTTCTCTGCCTCAACGAAGGCTCTGGCCTTCACCTTCCGCCCCTCGATCTTCGCGCAGGCGCGGTACATGCTCAGATGCTGCCGCGTCTCTTCATCAAATACATCCTCTCCGTAATCCACGAAATCGATATCCACAAAGCCAATCCCATAGCCGTAGTCGGAATGCCTCCGGTTAAAGCTGTTGGTATAGCTGTTTGCCGCAAAAACGTCGCACCGGTTTAACGCAAACTTCAACGCGGAAGGCGATGTAAAAAGCATGGCCCCCATCTGTCCGTCTCCCAGAGGAAATCCCCCTTCCCTCCGCTTTACCGTTCCCTGATAATGCAGGTCAGCCCTGGATATCAGCTCGCTCCGATTCAATGTCTTCATATAAATCTCCTTCTTTTCATATATCTCAGGTGCAGAAAGCCTCCGCACTATTCTTCCGTTTCCTTTACCAGATACGGCTGACAGATCTGTATGGTCATTCCCTTCCCCGGCCTGCCTGAGATCCAAAGCCCGGCGCCTTCCCCATACGCCAGCTTCAGCCTCTTGTGAACGTTGGAAAGACCGATCCCTCTTCCGTTCTGCTCTCCGTCCGTTACATATTCCATATGATCCACCTCCATGGAAGGCCCTCTTCCGTTATCCTCCACATCCACCAGAAGATTTTCCCCATCCCTGTATGCATGGATCCTGATAAACTGCTCCCCACCAACTCCATCTGTAAAAGCGTGCTTAAAAATATTCTCGACAATAGGCTGCAGGCTCAGGCGCAGCATAACGACGTTTTCCGTACCGGCAATATCAATTTCCAGCCTGGGTATCCCGCCCATCCGGTATCCCTGAATCCGCAGATAATTCCGGACATGCTCAAGTTCCTCCTCAATGCCCACCGGCACCAATGGATTCTGTACCGCATAACGGAACATGCTGCTCAGCGCGTCCGTTATATCCTGAACGGTTTCCGTATCCTCCAGAACGGAATACATATTTATTGCGCTGAGAGTATTATAAAGAAAATGCGGATTGATCTGCGTCTGAAGCGCTTTCATCTCAGCCTTGCTCCGTGCTATTTCATTCATCTGATTCGAAAGCTTTGTATCATATACGTCCTTTATCAGGAAATAGGCGCCTCCGGAGGCCAGCAGAATGACGATCGCTCCCGCTCCCAGAAATACCTTGCTGATATTCCATATTGACGGATGATAGACGCTTCTGGGCACGATTGCTACAGCCGTCCAGCCTGTATAATCAGATTTTTCATATATATAGAGTTTACGATCCCCCTTCCTTTGCCCCTGGAAAATACCCGCCTCCTCTGTCAGAGATTCATACAGCTCCTTCTGTTCCGATCCGGCTTCCGCTTCTCCATATACTACGGTTCCATTTTCGTTCAATACGAGTATCTTTATATCGCTTAAATCTTTATCCGACCAGATTTTATCCAGTTCAACGCTCGGCAGAGACAGCAAAAGATAACCCAACGGCTGCAGGCTCTTGTAAGAATAAATGTACCGTCCGATTATCACATTCTTTTTTTCCGTCTGTTTTCCTTCGGCATCGTCTATGATAATAGAGATCCTGCCGGTTTTTTCTATCTGCCCGATCAGAGGCATAATATCTTCCTGAAAGATCTCCCCATCGCTGGAATAATAGAATCCGTTATTTCCCAGAATCTGAAAGCTGATAGGAATGGACTGATTCAGGAACAATTTTATCCCCAGCTGTTGTTCCATCCAGGAGCAGGCTTCTATATACTCTATCTGATCAAATTCCCGGCGCAGAAGAATATCCAGCGTATTTTCCTGCAGTAACGCAAGCATGGAGAGGTTGTCATACTCTCTTATCTTTGCGTCCAGATCGTGTATGATATCCTCCACGGTCATCTGCCAGTATTCCAGATTACGCCTTTCCATCTGGTTTCCATCTCTTTGAATCCCAATTATGCTGACCGACAAAGTAGGTATAAATATCAGCGACATCAGCCCCAGGATAAAGCTTAGAAACCCTCTTCTTTTCCTCAGTATTTTGGTCACAGGCGCAGTCCCCTTTCCTTCCGGAACTGTGCCGGAGTCTTTCCATAGAATTTTTTAAATACTCTACTGAAATGAGTGTGGTCGCTATAGCCTGTCTCGATCGCTACCTGCGTGATCGTTTTGGAAGGAATGCAAAGCTCCCTTTTTGCAACCTCCATCCGTATCTGTTCCCTGTATTCGACAAATTTTCTACCTGTCCTTTCCTTGAACATGGCGCTGAAATAGGAAGATGTAAAGCCAAGCATACTGCATAATCTTTCCTGGCTCATTCCCGGATCGTCCAGCAGATATTTTCTTACCGTTTCAAGAAGATCCCTGCCTTTTCTGTCGTTAACCATCTTCCAAAGGCGCTCCATACCGTCTTCGAAACTGTTCTCCCTAAAGTCGTCCGCCGAAAACTGTATTTGGAGCCTGTCGGCAATTTTATTTGCCACATTCAGGACAATTTCAATTAACGTTTCCTGCTGTCCCTCCAGACGAATTCGCATCTTTTCTCCGGCCTGTTCAAAATCCGCACGGTCTCCTTCCCGCAAAGACTCCAGCAATCCGGTAACGAATCTGTCAATCTCCTCATACTTTAATGACCGGTCCGTCCCGTCCTGTCTGCTCATGATCCGGGTCAGGCTCTCTGTCAGCTTTTTCTGTGTGATCGGCTTCAATATATAATCAGATACGCCATAGAGGATTGCCTGCTGCGCATACTTAAAATCATCATATCCTGAAAGGATCACAATAGAAGGGCTCATTCCCTCGTTCTGAATACTTTTGCACAGCATGATCCCATCCATATTCGGCATCCGGATATCGGTGATCACAATATCAAATTTCTCCTTCCTCAGCAGGCTGATGGCTTCAACACCATCAGCCGCCTCGGCAAGACGTCCTATGCAGAAATCTGATTTTTGTAAAATCGCCCGTATCCCTCTGCGAGATATCAGTTCATCATCCACTATCAGAATATTATACACAGCACACCTTTTTTTCCTTTGCTTCGCTCAATTATTCACGCATTTTAGCCTGTCCGCTTTCATACTGCGCCGTCGCTTCCTCGATCACTTCATAGCCTCCCCGATCCAGCCATTCCTGAACAAACTGATCAAAATTATCCAGAGATTCAGTCCCTACCATGACTTTCGACGCATAGTTGATAAACAGCTCCTGCTTATCTTCCTCAACGGAAAGCTCCGGATGCTCCACAATAGTCTGCAGATTGATCGGCTGGATATATGACAGGATATCATCCTGGGCTTTGGTGTAATAATATTCAATGGTCTCTGAACCTCCCGGCATAGCCCGAAGGGTTTCTTCACCAATATCCGCTTCCTTCACCCTTGTAAGAAACTGCGGTATCACGTCGAACGCGTTCGGTGAATAATCAGGGATCTCTAAATTCACGCTTCCATCCTCATTAACGGTATAAAATTCGCCTTCGATACCATAGGTCAGAAATCTCTGCAGCTCCTCGTCTGGCTCCAACATATGATCAAAGAACTTGATGATCTCTTCCGGGTTCTCACAATCCGCGTTAATATAATGCACATTCGCGCTCGGGGTAAACGCCGCATAGCCATGCTCTCCGCCATTCGGGTTCAGAGGCGATGCAATTGCGATCCATTCCCCATCAACTACATTTTCCTGCAGAGATACATTATACCCCGGCACTGTGGAAATATTCACCACCATCATTCCCACATCTCCGGCGGCAGCTTTCTGGTCACGCACCGTACCCGTATTGGTCAGACTTTCCGGATCGATCAGACCTTCATCATACAGCTTCTTGTAAAATGCCAGCGCTTCCTTCATCTCAGGAAGAATATAGGCAGGAACCACTTTGCCTTCATCATTCAGCTGCCAGGTCGTAGGGACCACCCCATACGCGGCAAAGAAGGTCTCGGAATATTTGAATTTTTCCCTTCCGATAAAAGGGTATTTCACTCCCGCTTCCTTGAATGCCTTCAGCACATTATAATAGTCGTCAAGCGTTACCGGCACATCCAGCCCCAGCTCATCCAAAAGATCCTTACGTACAACTGTACACCTTCTGGCGGTATTCGTCAAAAAGTCGCCGACCGCATAGATATGTCCGTCCGTGCCCCTCCATTCGTTCCACACATTTTCTGGAATCTGTTCCTTCATATTGGGGGCATATTCCTCTATCAGATCATCCAAGGGCATAAACAGACCGTTTTCAATGGCTCCGGACATCACCGAAGTATACGGCATATCTCCCTGGATCACGTCGGGGAAGTCTCCCTGCGCGAACATCATTCCCAGCTTCTCGGTAAAACCGTCGTGCTGAATCAGCGTGATATCCAGGTCAACTCCCATTTTTTCTTCAAAAGCAAGCACATGCTCGTCCGTATTGATATCGGAGCACGCCATTACGTAGGAGTTTCCTTCTCTGAGACCGATGGAGATCTTCGGAATCTCCTTCTCGGTATCATCCGCGCTTTCCTCAGATACTGCCGCGCTCTCCTTCGCCTCTTCTTCAGAGGCGGCGGGCGCCGATTCCTGCTGTTTTCCGCATCCTGCCAAAGCACCGAAAACGAGCGCCGCGCTTAAACCAAGCGAAATCATTGCCTTAACCCTTCTCTTCATACTTCCCTTCCTTTCTCCCTCTCAGGAACTCTTTTTATGTTATCAAAACCGCATTCAACCCTTTACAGAGCCGATCGTCATACCTTTAATGAAATACTTCTGAAGGAACGGGTACACACACAGAACAGGAAGCGCCGCTACGATGATCGTAGTCATCTTTAATGCCTCTGTCGATGTACCTGTCGATACGACGTTCATGCTCTCAAGCGCCTCCGAATCCAGCACGATCGATTTGATCCGAAGCTGTAAGGTATATAAATTGCGGTCATTGATCAGATAAAGCGGATTTGTATAGCTGTTCCAATATCCCACGCCATACATCAGTCCTACCGTAGCCATCACCGCCTTGGAGATCGGCAGGATGATCTGCATCAGGGTTCTCATTTCTCCGCATCCGTCCACCTTGGCGGCATCTATCAGCGCCGACGGTATCTCCTGGAAGAAGGAGCGGACTATGATGATGTTGTAGGTGCTCAGCGCCGACGGCAGGATCAGAGCCCAGAAATTATCATAGAGACCGTAGCTCCTCATCGTCAGATACCACGGAATGACCGGCGCGCTGAAAATAAATACGATCAAGATCATCACGTTGCAGACTTTTCTTAATTTGAACTCTTCCCTGGATAAAGGGAATGCAAGCATCACCGTCAAAAGAAGGCTGAAAATGGTTCCCACAACCGTCATCGCGACCGATATTCCGATCGATTTCAGGACGTTTTTATCCATGAGGACCGTCTTGTAATTTTCAAGATGGAAGCCTATCGGATAAAAGGTAACTCTTCCGGAATCCACAGCCCCGGAGGAGCTGAGCGATACCGCGATCATATTGATATACGGAAGGACCGCCACCAGGCCGATCAGACCAAGGAGTATCAGGTTTGCCGCATTGAATATCCTGTCCGGCCAGGAACGCTTGATCGTTTTTTTATCCATTTTCTCTCCCTCCCCTGCTAAATAATGGATTGCTCTGTGGTCTTTCTGCTGACGGCGTTGGCAAGGAACAATAGAATGATGCCGACTATCGACTTGAACATCCCTACCGCCGTCGCATAACTGTACTGCAGGTTTTGCAGGCCATAGCGATATACGAAGGTATCAAAAACGTCTATTCTGCTTTGATTCATGCTGTTCATGAAGGAATTCGTTCTTTCAAATCCGATATCCAGGAAGTTTCCGATCTTCAGAAGCAGCATCGTCATAATGATCGGAAGGATCATGGGAAGCGTGATGTGCAGGATCCGGTTAAACCGGTTCGCTCCGTCGATCTCCGCCGCTTCATACAATGCCGGATCGATCCCCGCCATCGCCGCAAGATATACGATCGAGCTCCATCCCATTTCCTTCCAGATGCTCGCTATTACCATGATCCCTCTGATATGCTTTTCACTGGCCATATAATAGATGGGATCCAGGCCGAACATCTGTCTGATATTATTGACGATTCCCGTATTGGGGGATAACAGAGTGGTAAAAATACCTCCGACAATTACCCAGGAAAGGAAATGAGGAACATATACCGCCGTTTGAACTGTTTTCTTATATCTGGCCCCTCTCACTTCATTCATCAGAACCGCCAGAAGGATCGGTACCGGAAAGACGATAAGAACATCATAGGCCCCCATTATGATCGTGTTGCGGAAAATCTGTCCGAATTCAGGGAACTGAAACATGTGGATGAAATGCTTCAAGCCGACAAATCTGCTTCCCCCGATTCCCTTATAGATATCGTAATCCATAAACGCTATAACGGAACTGAAAAGGGGAACATACTTGAACAGGATAAACCAGATCACGCCCGGCAATGCCATCAGATACAGTCCCTTATACTTCCAGATACTGATCCAGAATTTTCTGTTTGTGTTTTTTTCCTTCCCGCCCGCCTTCAACTTCTCCATACCCGTACCTCCAAATCATTTCCGGATCCAGCAGATGTTTTATTGATGTGCTTATTATATAAAAAGAATTTTTTTCAAAATAGGATTTTTTTTGGACAACCGCGCTTTTTTTTACCGTATTTTTTCA
The DNA here is from genome assembly GCA_019119595.1 of Candidatus Eisenbergiella merdavium. Lineage (GTDB taxonomy): Bacteria > Bacillota > Clostridia > Lachnospirales > Lachnospiraceae > Eisenbergiella > Eisenbergiella merdavium. The sequence goes on from DWWS01000060.1 coordinate 28,196, forward strand.
GCGTTCCTTCCTTTATGCCCTATTTCACCCTTTCACGGGATTTTTGATGGGCTCCATGGAACCGATCTCTCCCGCAAAAGTGACAGCCGGCCCTTTTACCGGTTTGAGCCAGCGCACGGCATTTGCTATTACCTTCTGGATCTCCGGATGATAATAAACGGGAAACTCCTCATGTCCCGGAGCGAAATAAAAAATCCTTCCTGCTCCCTTATGCCAGCTCACACCGCTCCTTAAAACCTCTCCGCCCTCAAACCAGCTGATAAAAACAATATCCTCCGGGACAGGCATCCCATAAGGCTCCCCGTACATCTCGCTTCCCGGGATTTCGATATATTCCTTCTCCAGGCCCTCCACAACCGGATGGCTCCGGTCCACCACCCAGACCCGTTCCATTTCCCCGATTTCTCTGTATTTCCCCGTATTGCTGCTCTTTCCAAGAAGCAGCCTGGCCGGCTTTGACCCAAGACTTGCATGCAGAAGCAGCAGGCCCATGCCATTTAAAACAGCGTTGACTACCCGTTCCGCCGTCTCCTCACTGACCTTCCCGTCATAAAGATGGCTCCACCATACCAGCACATCCGTTTCATCCAGTACAGACTGCGATAAACCGTTTTCCGGCTGATGAAGGCTTCTGGTCCTCACGGCAAAATCTTCTTCTTTTCCCAGAAAGCCGGCAATATATGTATTGATGTCGTCAGGATACAGAGCGATGGCCCTCGGTTCAAGTACGGGATCGATACCCTCGCTCCAGACAGTTACCCTCGTTTTGTTCATACATGATCTCCCTTCTACCGCCAATCGGACGGCTCAGCTTAAACAAATACATTTTATAACTTTCCCCTGCCGCCCTGCTTCCTCTCTCCGGGCAGGCAGACCCCCGCGAGCAGAAACACGACCGGCAGAGTGATCCAGGGGATAAGCATTGCCAAAGAGAACGATATGGAACCGGCGATCTTTCCGACCAGCCATCCGCAGAGCATACTCCCCACAGAAGTAAAAATTCCGACAATGCTGGACGCCTTTGCCGAATCGTCCGGGAACCATCCGCAGGAAAAGGAAAATATCAGCGGATAAATAACTCCGGTACAGATTCCCAGACAGGCCGCAGCCACGATCCAGATATACGGCGTATCGGCAATCATCCCCAGCCCCAGCATGGCGGCTCCTCCCAGACATCCTCCCCGGATAAGGAAACGCGGGCTTACCCGGTCTGCCAATAATGCCCCGATCATACGGCTGGCCACCATACCGATCCAATACGTCGTCATACATACGGAGGTATATTCTTCAGAATAGATCTGAGGCCCTGTCGATTGAAGATACGTCTGAAACCAGGTGCTGAAGGTATTCTGATGCCCTCCCATATAAAGGAAGCCCATAAAGCCCAGAACCAGCATCCTTTTGTCGAAGAGCAGCTCCCCGGAGGACAGCCCGGAGGCATTTGCGTAGACCACGCCCTGATCAGACACTTCCGGCATTTCTCCCGGCGTTCCTTTCAGGCATTTCGGTTCCTTTACCTTCGCTGCCGCTATAAAAAATGAAATGCCTGTCAAAGCAATAACGGCCGCCAGAAATAAATAGGAATACCTCCAGGCAAGGCCCTGTCCGGAAAGCATCATTGGATAGATCGATCCGAGCAAAGAGCCAAGTCCGTAAAACATATGTACCAGATTTATGTACTTCTCTCTTTCTTCCCCATACATATCCGATACAAATGCTGTTATCAGCAAATTCAGCATACTGCTGCATATCCCGACAAACGCCTCAAAACAGAGGAGAAGAAAAAACGGCGGGGTCAGACCGATCAGAGCCAGACCAACACTGAGTCCCATAAACGTCAGTCCGATCAAAACACTTTTTCGATATCTGTCTCCAAGGAATCCGGTTACCAGCATGGCGCTCATGTTACCCGCATTGGTAAACACCGCAAAAAGCCCGGCCTGATCCAGAGACAGGCCATAATCCTCTATGATCCTCGGAAGCACGGTGCTGAACATGGTGCCCGCGACAGCAAATCCCATCATAAATACATAGACGTATATTGTAAAAACTAATCTGCCTCTCTTTTCCATAAATCGTCCAGCCTCTGATTTCAGATCTGCCCCCTGACCTTTTCCAGGTATTCCTGCACCTGAACCGCCTGCCCCGTTCTCGCGCTTTCAATGGCCGCAAAGACCGCGGCGCAGCACTGAATATTATCCCCGTACCAGGTTGCCGGTGTGTTTCCTCCGTCCAGCCAGTCCGCAAACTCCCTGATCATCAGGGCATGATCCCAGTATTCTCCTTCCATGAGCGGCATCTGCTCTTCGCGGGGATACGGATATCCCATATCGCTCCTGACCGTTATCCTTCGGTGGTCGGCTACAATGGTCGCGTCGGCGCATTCCACTCTCAGATATTCATTGCTCCACCCGTCCAGAGACGAGCCGTTTGCAAAGGATTCTTCCAGCACTGCCCTGATGCCGTTTTCCATTTCCATTATGACCAGAACGCTCGGCGCATTTGAAACCTCCTGCAGGCCGGTCCAGCATTCCGCATATACCCTTTTGACATTACTGCCGCATATTCCCCTCACCGTGTCTATATTATGTATTAATCCATTTGAGATTATGGCTTCTTTCTCAGTCTTTCCATCCAAACCCGCCGTTCTCTTCATCGCCAGTCTGCTGACGACGTAATTGATCTTCCCATATTTCCCGGACCGGGCCATATTTTCCACCGTCTGCTTCTCCACTTCAAACCTGTGGCTCATGGTTACAACCAGTTTTCTTCCCATTTCCCCGGCTTTTCTGCAAATACGCAGGCAGGCTTCCATGTCATGTCCCAGCGGCTTTTCGCATACCACATCCAGGCCGGCCTCAAAAGCGGCGTCTATAACCGCTTCGTGCATATGCATCGGCACAACCACGTTCACAAAATCCGCTTCGTTTTCCGCGATCGCTCTTCTCAGATCCGTATAGCATTTTTCTCCTGAAAGCCCCATATATCTTTCGGCGTTTTTCAATGCCTCCGGATTGATATCCACTGCCGCGACAAGCTCTGTAAAGGAAGACACCTCAGGCAGTATTTCCTTTAGCCAATATTCGCCGAAACCGCCGCAGCCCACCTGTATCATTCTTTTCTTCATATTGATATCCCTTCCTTTTCCCGGGGGTAAAAACAGCCTCCGAATTTTAAAAAATCGTTATTCTCAGCCGGAAAATCTCTCGTCATATTCCTTCAGGATACGCAGGCTGCTGCTCGTCCCGATGCGCCTGGCGCCTGCGCGGATCATGGCAAGGCAGGTATCCAGATCCCGGATCCCTCCCGCCGCTTTCACTTTGATCCCATCCCCCGCCAGCGCTTTCATCAGGGCCACATCCTCTATTGTCGCTCCGGAGGGGCCAAAGCCGGTGGAGGTTTTGATGAAATCCGGCTTTACCTGAGCCGCGACCGCACAGAGCCTTCTCTTTTCCTCGTCCGTCAGATAACAGTTTTCAAAGATCACCTTTGATATTACCCCCTGCTCCCTGCACAGGCTGACGATCGTTTCCATCTCCCGCCGGATATATCCGTAATTCCCGTCCTTCAATTCCGTTATATTGATCACATAATCGATCTCATCCGCCCCCTGCTCGATCGCCTGCTTTGTCTCAAATGCCTTGGCTTCTATCGTGGTCTGTCCAAGGGGGAAGCCGACGGCAGCGCCCACATGGACCGGCGATCCCTTCAAAAGCTCATGGCACAATACCACCTGGGCCGAATTGACCGCCACCATCCGAAAACCGTTTTCCCGGCTTTCCTCACAGAGCTTTTTCATGTCCTCCTTTGAAGCATTCGCCTTCAGCTGCGTATGATCGAACAGCCCTGCCAGTTCTTTTCTGCTTATAAAACATTGTTCCATTTTTCTTTTCCTTTCCCTGGGGAGTGTTTTCCAGACAGTCTCCCCGTATGTCCCCGTTTCACTTAATCCCGGCCAGCCGTTCAAAGGTTTCCTGCAGCGCGTCATAGGCTCCGTTAAAAACGTCGTAAAGCTCCTGATAACGTTCCCGGTACTCCTCCCTTGGCATGATGAGCCTTTCCTCATGGCCGAAACGGCCTGCAGCCCGAAAATCGGGAAAGACGCCGATCCCAACGCCTCCGCACACGGCTGCCCCCATGGAGGTCGCTTCCTCCGGATACCCCGATACGAGCAGCGGTTTCTGCCAGATATCCGCCAGGATCTGCATCCACTCGCTTCCCTTCGCACCGCCGCCTATCATCGCTATGTCCTGGACAGGCAGATGCTCCTGGAAAATATCCAGTATCGCTTTCAGATTGTAGCCCACTCCCTCCATCACGGCGCGCGCCATTTCTCCCTTGCCCGTCGTGATCTTCATTCCCAGGAATACTCCCCTTGCCTGCAGGTTCCATCTCGGGGATCTTTCTCCCAGCAGATACGGAAGGTACAAGAGCCCTCCCGCTCCGGGCGGCGTCCGCATGGCCTTTTCGTTGATCAGGCTGTACGGGCTCTCTCCCCTCTCTGCGGCCAGTGCGGCCTCTTCCCCGCAGAAGGTATTTTTGAACCATTGGTAGGAGTACCCGGCCGCCTGCATGGTGCCGCATGGAGTATAAAGGCCCGGATCCAGATGTACCCAGTTAAAGGTTCGCATCTGCGGGTCATATACCGGCTTTTTGTCCGCCATGGAGATCCAGGAGGAGGAGCCAAGCGCGCAGTAGGTCTTTCCCGCTTCCGTTACCCCCGCTCCCACACATGCGCAGGATCCGTCCCCGCCGCCGATCACCACCGGTGTCCCCGCCGCAAGCCCCGTCTCCTTTGCCGCGGCCGGGGTGACCAAGCCGGCGATATCCGTGGAAGGGTGCAGCTGGGGCAGAAGATCCATTCTCAGGCCCAGGCCCTCCGTGATCTCTCTTGACCAGACCTTTTTTTCAAGGTCAAAGAAATTGGTCCCTGACGCGTCGCTGTAATCCGTCACGAAGGCGCCTGTCAGCCTGTGGATGATATAGTCCTTCGCGTTCAGCATCCTGTATGCCTTCCGGTAAATATCCGGCTCGTTTTCCTTTATCCAGAGGAGCTTTGCCGCACTGTAGGAGGCAGACGGGCGGTGGCCGGTTATCTGATAGCAGCGCTTCATTCCGATCCTCTGAACCAGTTCTTCCTCCTGCCTGCGGGCCCTGCTGTCCGCCCAGGTGATCATATTGCGCAAAGCATTCCCCTGCCTGTCTGTTAAAAGGCATCCCATCATCTGAGCGCTGAAGCAGACCGCCGCGATCTGTAAGCTGTTTATTCCCGTCTTTTCCAGCAGCTTGCGGGTAGACCGGCAGACCGCCCTCCACCAGTCGGAAGGATCCTGTTCCACATATCCGTCTTCCGGATAGTATGTCGGATATCCGCACAGCACACTGGCTGAAAGCTTTCCATCCAGGCCGTAGATGGCCGCCTTGTTTCCGCTTGTTCCAAGGTCGTGCGCAAGTATATATTCCTTTTTCATCCGGTTCTTTACTCCAATTCAAGCTGCGCCAGTGTCGCCGGCATACTGTGTCCCGTGTTCACCTTACCGGGCCCGGTGACAAGGTCAAAGCAGGAAGCGATGAGCCTTCCGTCCCATAGGATCGGTTCCCCGGGCTGGTTCAGTTCACCATGAAGCCCGTCGCTGTCCGGGCTCTGCGCGATCCTCTCCACCCTTCCGTCCGGCGTGATCCTTGCGATGGCATTGGCGCAGAAGTCAGCCACATACAGGTTCCCTCTCTCATCGAAGATCATCCCGTCCGTACTTTCCAGCTGGGAAAAATCCCGGGCAAAGAGCCTGTTTTCCAGCACTGATCCATCCTCACGGAACGTAATCCGGTACACCGCGCCGTCCCCGAAATTCCCGACATAGAGATTGCCGTCCCTGTCAAAAGCGATCCCGTCCGCGCCGTACTGGCAGTCCGGGTTCTCCGTGATGAAGGTTGTGAGGATATGCGGATCCTCCAGGGTATTGGTGATCCTGATATTTTTTTCATCCAGCCCGAAGCGGTATACGCAGCTCACCAGTTTGCCCGATTCATGCTTTACAGGGTGAAGGTAGCTCTGCGTAACATACATATAGTCCCCCCTTACCCTGATCCCGTTGGGATGCTCCATGCCGCAGGCCACAACGGAAAAGTCCAGGATATTCCCGTCGTCGTCCGCTTTGATCCTGAGCACGCGCCCTTTAAACAGCACGTCCTCCTTTTCAGTCCATCCCTGGTTATCGCAGAGATACAGGTTATAGTCCCTGTCAAAAGCGATCCCCATGTTCCGCGCCACGCCGGTATCCTCCAGCACCGGTACGTCAAACCACTTCCTTACGTTTCCTTCCCTGTCGATCTTCACCACGCACCCGGACAGGTTCTCATCCGCATAGTTCGGGCAGGAGAGCACAAGATTCCCGTACTGGTCGATCTCCATGCCGTCCGGCGTACAGATATAATCCGGAAGGATGGAGAACAGCCTTGAAGTCTGCATATCATTTTCCTCCTGTTTTCGTTTGTGTATCACCGCGTTTTCCGTAAGATACCGGAAAGACTATCCTACGAAAAGGTCACCACCATCTTCCGGATATCCGGATCCTTACGCTCAATCTTCTCAAAGGCGGTGTGTATCTCTTCAAACGGGGTCACATGGGAGATAAAATCCATGGGATCCAGCGCCCCGCAGTTGATCCAGGCCATCACCTGGCTGTGGGCCTCCCCTTCCTCTTTTTTGGACGGCCACTGGACAAACTGCAGGGACCAGTTATAGGGCGCCCTGCTCCAGTCAAGCTCCATGGACAGCTTCGGCGAGATACCATAGCAGCAGATCTTTCCGTTATAAGCGATCAGCTCCATGGCCTGATTGATCAGCCGGTTCAGCCCTACGGCATCCACCACATAGTCAAGCCCCTGGGGAAAACGCTCTCTGACAAGGGAAATGACATCCTCCCTTGTGCTGTTCCAGAAAAGGTCGGCTCCCATCTTCTTTGCCATAGCCTCTTTTTCATCCGAAATATCCACCGCCATTATGGTTTTCAGTCCGAGAAGCCTGCAGAACCGGATAAAGCACAGGCCCACAGGCCCCGCGCCAAAGATCAGGATATTTCTGCCCGCTTCGAACCCGAACCTCCGGATGGCGCTGAGCACCTCCCGGAACGTGATGATCATGGCCGCCCCGACGTCGTCCACCCGGTCCGTGTCCTTCAGGACGGTCTGGGCAAAATAGCTTTCGGAGAAGGCCTCCGTCCCCGGCCCCATGCCGTTTTTCACATAAGCCTCCGGGTCGCCCACCACCGCATACTCGGAAAAAGCGCCCCAGCCGGGCGTTATCCCCCGGTTTTCCTTCTCCAGAAATGGCAGGAGCACCCGGTCTCCGATCTTCAGGCCCGTAACCTTGTCTCCGACCGCAACCACCTCTCCCACTCCCTCATGGCCGAGGGAAGCGGGATAACTGTCGAAGTTCTTAAAGGTCCCATGAATGATCTTGGTATCCGTTCCGTTGCATACGCCGCAGCTTCGCATCTTTACAAGGGCCTGACACGGATTATATTCAGGCATATCCAGCTCCTGAAAAGAAAGCGCTCCGCTGCGATCCACCACTAAGCTTTTCATCGTCTTGCTCTACCTTCCTTTCTAAAATACCCTTCTCTTCCATCCTTCCAGTTTAGCCAATGCTTCCAGATAAAAGAAATCTCCATATATCAATGCCACGTCAACCTGTTCCTCCGCCGGCTTATTTCCGGTTCCATGCAAAAGAATTCCCTGGTAATCTGTCTTTTCCAGCTCTGTGCAATATTCCGTGAGGCTGTCTATCAACGTTTCTGCACATTTCTGATAAAGCAAGCCTTCCAGCTCGTCCTGCTCTGCAATCACCAGCATACCGGACGCTGCGATCGCCCCGGCCGAAGAATCCCATCGCTCTTTTTCCTGGCCCGGTGCCCGGAAATCCCAGGACGGGATTTTTTTCTCTCCCAGATTCATCCAAAAATATTGGGCGGCTCTTTTTGCTGCATCCAAAAATCTTTTATCCCCCGTATACCGATATACATTTGCCATCCCATAGATTGCCCAGGCTTGTCCCCGGCTCCATGATGACATTTCAGCATATCCCTGCCCTTTCAGAGCCCCTGTCATTTCCCCCGTCTTCGGATCAAAAGTAACGATATGATGAACAGAGCCGTCCCCCCGCATGAAATGCTTCAGCACGGTTTCTGCATGCGCCGTTGCTATATGCGCAAATCTGGGATCTCCCGTTTCATCCGCCGCCCAAAACAGGAGCGACACATTCATCATCGTATCTATGATCGCCCATCCCGTTTTTTCCTGATTCCAGGCTCTGATAAATCTGCCGGCGGGATTGAATCTGCCTGCCAGGAAATCGGCTGCCCGCAGCCCCATTCTATACGCGTCCTGATCACCTGTTATTTTATATTTCAATACGGCAGTAGTCAGAAACTGAAATCCCACATCGTGATGCAGATTGGACTGCTTCAAAAAGAGACTCCCTATTCTCACATCCCAGTCCCAGGCTTTTTTCCGATAGCTTTCCTTTCCTGTTAAGTCGTACATGATCCAGAGCATTCCCGGCCAGAATCCACTCACCCAAAAATCCTCCCGGCATTCCCGGTATATTCCGTCAGGAGAATACCAGGGAACGATATCCCCGCATTGCTTCATCATATGATCCAGCTTTTTTTCTATCCGTTCTAACCTTATAACCATCTTATCCCTCTGCTCCTTTCCGCTTCCCTTTTTAAATGCCACCTGCCTTCTTGTCTATTTTATAAAAACATCTCGCCGGAATCTTTAACTTATTTACTGTCAAAGCGGCATTTTTTATCTAAACCGATCGCTCATTTCAGTTTTTAAAGAACCGGAATATTTGATGAAAGAAGGATTTATTTCTTCAGACAGGCAAAAGATAGAAAGATCGAGTAGGAGGCGGTGATTAGCCGCCGTCCTCTCACACCACCGTGCGTATCGTTCGGTACACGGCGGTTTCAATAGTTGACGTGCAGAGACTGATAGGCATTGGCTAAATCATAGAAGCCACTGTTTATCAGTCTTTCTTTTGTTAGCGCTCTCTTGACCGTAGTTGTATTTGATGTTCTCCAATAACCTTTTCGACTGTTTGCCGCCATATGGGCATAGTATTCCGGTATCCCAAGTTTTATAAGGTTTCGTCTCTTCGTCCTCGGCAGCTTCCACTGCTTCCATATGCACATGCGTATGCGATGGTATAGCCATCCGTTGATGTCGTCAAGGTTGTTCTTCATGCTTGCTATCCCATAGTAGTTAAGCCATCCCCTCGCGTATACTTTTATCTTTTCCAACGAGGGTCTGATACTCTGACAGCGTCTCCGGGAAGAGAGTTCTCTCAAAGTATTCTTAAACTTCTTCCATGACTTTGGATGAACCCGGACGTAGATGCCCTTTCCGTTCCTTCCCAATGCAAAGCCAAGAAATTTAAAATTTCGGATCGCAAACACACTTACCACTCGACTCTTCTCCTGATTCACTTTTAGCTTCAGTGTCCCTTCCAGATATTTCGTACTTGTTTCCAGGAGTCTTTTGGCAGCTCGCTCGCTTCTCGCCAACAGTATGATGTCGTCTGCGTAGCGTATACAGGGAACTCCCCTTCGCTCAAACTCCTTGTCGAATTCGTTCAGATACACATTTGCTAAAAGCGGGGACAGGTTCCCTCCTTGTGGCGAACCTTCTTCCGTTTCCATGACAACACCGTTTTCCATCACTCCGCTTTTCAGATACCTCTTGACCATTTGGATGACCCTCTCGTCCTTGATTTCCCTCCTCAGTAGGTTCACAAGAATCGTGTGGTTCAGTGTGTCGAAATACCTTGACAGATCAAGGCTCACCGCATGGATATAGCCTTGCTCTGCGTATTCCTTCACCTTCCTTATGGCATCTTTTGCACCTCTTCCCGGTCGATAGCCAAAATTCCCTTCCGAGAATGTCGGCTCATAAATTGGTATCATCTGCTGTGCCATGGCTTGCTGTATGATACGGTCTGTGACTGTTGGGATACCAAGCTTTCGTATCCCTCCGTCAGGCTTTGGGATTTCCACTCTTCTGACAGGTGACGGTGTATATTTTCCTCTCCGTATTCTTTCCACCAGTTCATGGTTATGCTCCCTTAGCCATGGTAGCGCCGCTTCAATGGTCATTCCATCTACTCCCGGTGCTCCTTTGTTTGCCTTCACTCTCTTGAAAGCTCTGTTAAGGTTATCCTTATCCAGTATCTTTCCTAAGAGATCTGGCTCTGCACTGTCTCTTTCCTTCCATATCCGGTTGAATGAGCGGTGCGCTCTTACATACCCTTTGTGTTCCGCACTATCTCTTTATAAGCAGCTTTCTTCTCTGTTTTCTGCACCCATCTGCTCATTCCTCCTTTCCGGGTCGTACTTAAGACTCCTACTGATTCGGCCCTTCGCTTAAATTCAGCTACTATGGCCTCTGCTGACTTCTGCATGTTCAGCATTGTTTTACAACAACGGTTACTCCTTTCGGAGCGTCCCATGCAGACCTCCCTGGGTACCACACGTTTCTTTCCCTCCATCCATCTGTCGCATCTATTCTGTATGATTCCGTGTAGTTATCGGGCTTCGGCTTGTAGAGCAGTCTTACCCTCATACAGAACCTCATATGCGGTTTCTATTCGTCAGACCAGAGGTTTGCCCGTGGTTAGTCTGTTCCCACATCCGGCTTCCTTCAGATTTGCAGTCGCCTGCAACACCCTTGCCTTCGGCTATATCCTTCCCACTACCGGGCGGATTCGGGACTTTCACCCGTTAGAACCGTGCGCCGCCAGGCGCACTCCAAAAAAGCGCCTGCTTCGTTTACCGAAACAGGCGCCAGCGTAATTCAGCGGCTTTTCTATTCTATCGTGCAGGACTGAAAAACATAATAATCTTTTTCCTGTTCCTCAGCCAGGGTATCACCCCTGCTCCGCAATCCTCGCGGCCAGCTCCTCCAGATACATCCACCTTTCCATTTTCTCCTCCAGGGCGGCTTCCGCCTCCTCCTTCTCTGCCATGAGCTGATTGAGCTTCACAAAATCATGGGCGGAGGCTTCGATCTCCTGATCCAGAGCGGCGATCCTTTCCTCCAGTCCGGCCATGTCCGCTTCAATCGTCTCGTAGTCCTTCTGCTCCTTATAAGTGAACTTCAGCTTCTGCGGCCCGCGGGAGCGCTCTCGAAGGCGTTGGCCCTTTTCCTGTTCCGGCGCGCCCGCCTTTGCCGCGGCTGTTGCTGCGGCGGCCGCTTTTGCTCCGGACACTTTTGCCGCAGACGCATTTTTTTCCTCCTGCTTCCGCGCATTTTCCGCATCCCTTCGGGCGGCATAGTCCGTGTATCCGCCCTCATACTGCCGCAGCCTGCCGTTTTCCTCAAAGGCAAAAAGACGCTTCATGGTACGGTCCAGAAAATAGCGGTCATGGGATACCGTCACCACAATCCCTTCATAATGATCCAGATAGTCCTCCAGAATCGTCAGCGTAGTGATATCCAGATTATTGGTAGGCTCGTCCAGCAGAAGCAGATTGGGGGAGGAGGCGAGTACGCGCAGCAGGTTCAGGCGCTTTTTCTCACCGCCTGAAAGCTTTCCGATGGGGCTGTACTGCTTCTCCGGCGGGAAAAGGAAACGCTCCAGCATTGCCGATGCGGACAGCACGCCGTCCGCCGTCTGAATATATTCCGCTGTCTCCCTCACATAATCAATGACTCTCTGTTTCGGATCCATATAGGAAAGATCAATCTCGTTTTCCCGCGGGATCCCATTTTCCTGCGGGATCCAATTTCCCCGCGCAATCCTGTTTTCCCGCGCGCTCCCGCCTTCCCGCGCACCCTCCCGCTGCCCGTTGGATGCGGTTCCCTCCGGTTTTTCCGAAGCGATCTCCTGAGCGTAATACCCCATTTTTACGGTCTGCCCGACGATCACCTGGCCGGAATCCGGCGGAAGGATCCCGGCGATGATCTTCATCAGCGTGGTTTTTCCGCAGCCGTTCGGCCCTATGAAGCCTATCCGGTCCCCTTTCAGAAAAATATAGCTGAAGTCGTCAATGAGCTTTCTTTCCCCATAGGCCTTACAGATATGGGAAAGCTCCACCGTGGTTTTTCCCAGTCTCGTGGAAATGGAGCCAAGCTCCACGCTGGAATCCTGAACGGGCGCCTGGCGGTCCCTCAGCTCCTCGTACCGCTGGATGTGCGCCTTCTGCTTGGTGGAGCGGGCCCTCGCGCCGCGACGGATCCATTCCAGCTCCACCCGCAGGATGGACTGGCGCTTGCGCTCACTGGCCTCCTCCATTTCCTGCCGCTGTGCCTTTAACTCAAGGAAGCCGGAATAATTCGTCTGATAGCTGTATATGGCGCCTTTGTCGATCTCCACGATGCGGTCGGTCACGCTGTCCAGGAAATAACGGTCATGGGTCACCATGATCAGCGCGCCCCGCCATTTTTTCAGATAATCCTCCAGCCAGTCCGCCATTTCGTTGTCCAGATGGTTTGTCGGCTCGTCCAGCAGCAGGATATCCGCCGGAGAAAGCAGGACCGAGATCAGAGCCAGCCGCTTCCTCTGGCCCCCCGAAAGCTGTCCTGCCGGCTGTTCAAAGTCCCGGATCCCAAGCCGGGTCATCATCTCCCTTGCGTCGCTTTCAATGGTCCAACGGTTTTCCTCCGTTATGTTGCCGGCCAATACGCATTCCAGACTCGTCATTTCCGGATCAAATTCCGGATGCTGGGGCAGATATCGGATCACCGCATGATTGGCCGTGGTCACGGTTCCCTCATCCGGCTCCTCCAGGCCGGCCAGCATTTTTAAAAGCGTGGTCTTTCCGGTTCCGTTGATGCCGATCACGCCGACCTTTTCCCCCTCCTGCAAAGAGAAGGACGCCTTGTCGAAAATTTTGCGTTCTGCGAACACTTTTGTGATTTTTTCTATGTTGATCAGATTCATTTCCGTACCTTTCTCCATCTCAAACCGCTCCTGACTGCCTGGCGTTCACACATGCGCAGGCCGTCAGCTTCCCGGCTTCTTCCGGATTATCATACGCTCTTCCCGAAAAATTTGCAAGGCTGCTTCAGCCGGAGCGTTTTCCCGTGGTAATCCTCCGGATTTCCATTTTCCCCTTCTTCCATGTCTGTTTTCCGGCGAAATGATGAATCCTCCTCCTATTTCTTAAGTTTCCTTTAATTCTCCCGCAATTTCCCCGTACATCTGTTTTCTTTCTTTCATTTCTGGTATAGTAATTTCAGGGACGCCTTCGGGCGCCGCAATATAAAAGGCGGCCGTATTCCGGCATTTGCGCCGGACGCCGCTTTTCAGGGAGGATTTATCTATGAAAAAAAGGATCGCCGCACCTCTGCTCTGCATGCTTCTGTTCTTCGCGCTTCTGACGTTTTCCGCCTGTCAGACGACCGTTCCGGCGGAAAATATGCCGGAGGAGGAAACGGAAAGAAGCGTTACGGTCAACAGCACGGAGCAGGTTTCCGTGGTTCCGGACATTGCGGAAATCGTGTTTTCCATCCAGACACAGGGCTCGGACGCCCAGGGCTGCCAGGAGGATAATGATGCGGCCTCCGCTCAGGTCATCGCCTGTCTCACCCAGCTCGGCGTCGCGGAAGCCTCGATCCGCACCACGGGCTATTATCTGAATCCCGTCTACGACTGGAGCGGGAGCATACAGCTTCTGACCGGATATGAGGCAATGACCACGCTGACCGTTTCCGATCTTCCCATGGAACAGGTGGGAGAGATCCTGACCCAGTCCGTCAACGCGGGAGTCAATAATATCCAGTCCATTTCCTATCTGTCCAGCAATTATGACGCCGCTTATCAGGAAGCGCTTTCCCTGGCTGTCGCCGCCGCCCGCACGAAGGCGGACGCCCTTGCACAGGCTGAGGGCTATACCGTCGGGGAGATTCTTTCCGTCCAGGAGACAAGCGGCTATACCCAGGCCCGCTACAACGACAGCGCGCTGGAACAATATTCCACGGCCAGGGTTACGGATAAAAGCATGAGCATCATGCCCGGAGAGCTGGAGATCGAGGCCTCCGTGGTGGTGGAATTTTCCATGCAGAAGACACAGGCCGGCGGCGAGGATTCCTGACACGGACGCGGCCTTTCCTTCGCGTTCATTCTGTTCTCATGCTTTATTGCTTTTTTTACAGAAAATTGAAAAAAGGAGCCAAAAACAACAGACCATCGCTGCGGCTCCGGAATGGGGAATATATGAAAATCGTAGTGATAGACGGGCAGGGCGGCCGGATGGGCGCCCTGCTGTGTGAAAAGATCAGAAAGGCGCAGAAAGATCTGCCGTCCGATACGCTCCTTTGCGCCATCGGGACGAACAGCGCGGCCACAGCGGCCATGCTGAAAGCGGGAGCGGACTGCGCCGCCACCGGAGAGAACCCGGTGCTGGTGGCCTGTCGGGACGCCGATTTTATCATCGGTCCCTTAGGCATTCTTGCCGCGGATTCCCTGATGGGTGAGGTCACTCCGGTCATGGCCGTCGCCGTTGGAAGCAGCGCGGCACAGAAGCTGCTGCTTCCGGTCAACCGCTGCAACCATCATGTGGTGGGCGTACAGGATTACTCCATGTCACGGCTGACCGACGAGGCCGTTCAGGAGCTGCTTTCCTTTTTCTGAATCGCGTCCTTCATCTCCTTCACAAAGCGTCCCACATGCTCCGGGGCCTGTCTGCCGTATTTTTCGATCAGCTTTACGATGGCGGAGCCGACGATGACGCCGTCCGCAAGGTCTGCCATCCGTGCGGCCTGCTCCGGCGTGGAAATGCCAAAGCCGATGGCACAGGGAATATCAGTGCTGCGGCGCACTGCCTCAACGATGGAGCCAAGGTCTGTTTTGATCTCGCTTCTCATCCCGGTCACGCCAAGGGAGGAGACCAGATAGATGAAGCCCTCGGCTTCTCCGGCGATCCTGGCAATGCGGTTTTCCGAGGTGGGAGCGATGAGGGAAACCAGCTCCACGCCAAAACGGCGGCAGATGGGAAGAAACTCCTCCTTTTCCTCATAGGGCAGATCGGGCAGGATCAGGCCGTCGATCCCGATCTCCCGGCAGACTCCGATGAATCGCTCCGCGCCGTAGGAAAAAACCACGTTCGCATAAGTCATGAAAACCATGGGAACGCTCACGTCCCGGCGGAGCTCCTTCACGAAATCAAAGATCCGGTCGGTGGTGACGCCGCCGCTCAATGCCCGCAGGTTGGCTCCCTGGATCACCGGCCCCTCCGCGGTCGGATCGGAAAAGGGAATGCCAAGCTCGATCAGGTCGGCTCCGTTTTTTACCATTTCCCTGACCACCGCTCCGGTGGTTTCCAGATCCGGGTCCCCGCAGGTCACAAAGGCGATGAACGCCTTTCCATTTTCAAAAGCATCTTTTATTTTACTCATACAAATCTCCATTCCGGAGCGTATCGACGGGGTGCCATGAAAGCAATTTGTGACGCTCCGGCACAAATTGCCGCAGGAATAATAAGCCATCGGGCTTATTATTCCTGCAGATCCCCCTCTCCGCGGTAGCGCGCGATCGCCGCGCAGTCCTTATCTCCTCTGCCTGAGATCGTAATGACCAGAATCTGATCCTTTTCCATCTGCGGCGCCAGCTTTCTGGCGTGGGCCACCGCATGGGCGGATTCGATGGCCGGGATGATTCCCTCCGTTTTCGCCAGATATTCAAAGGCGCAGACCGCCTCCTCGTCCGTTACCGGCACGTATTCCGCGCGGCCGATGTCGTGCAGGTAAGCGTGCTCCGGGCCGATGCCGGGATAGTCCAGACCGGCGGAAATGGAATAGACCGGCGCGATCTGACCGTATTCGTCCTGGCAGAACCAGGACTTCATTCCGTGGAAAATGCCCACCCGGCCCGTATTCATGGTGGCCGCCGTTTCAAAGGTATCGATCCCTCTCCCCGCCGCCTCCGCGCCGATCAGCCGCACCGACGGATCGTTGATAAAATGATAGAAGCTCCCGATGGCGTTGGAGCCGCCGCCCACGCAGGCGATCACCGCGTCGGGAAGCCGTCCCTCCTTTTCCATGAGCTGTTCCTTGATTTCCTTTGAGATCACCGCCTGAAAATCCCGCACGATGGTGGGGAAGGGATGGGGCCCCATCACCGAGCCCAGGCAGTAATGGGTATCGCTGATGCGGGAAGTCCACTCCCGCATGGCCTCGGAAACCGCGTCCTTCAGCGTAGCCGTTCCCGTTTTCACGGGAATCACCTCCGCCCCAAGAAGGCGCATGCGGTAGACGTTGAGGGCCTGCCTTCTGGTGTCCTCTTCTCCCATGAAAACCACGCATTCCATTCCCATCAGCGCGGCCGCCGTGGCCGTGGCGACCCCGTGCTGGCCCGCGCCCGTTTCCGCAATGAGGCGCATCTTTCCCATTTTTTTCGCAAGCAGGGCCTGCCCAAGCACATTGTTGATCTTGTGCGCGCCGGTATGGTTCAGATCCTCCCGCTTGAGATAGATCCTCGCGCCGCCAAGATCTTCTGTCATTTTTTCCGCAAAATAAAGCCTCGATGGCCTTCCCGCATATTCATTGAACAGCGTGGAAAGCTCCCGGTTGAATTCCGGATCCTCCTTCAGCCTGTTATATGCTTCTTCCAGCTCGATCACCGCATTCATCAGCGTTTCCGGGATGTACTGCCCTCCGTAACCGCCGAATCTTCCATTTGGATTTGTCATATTTTCCTCCATTCCGAAGCGCTTTCGCGCTGAGGAACGCGCGTTACGCCGCGATCCTCTTTTCCGCGGCCAAATTGGCCGCATCTGATGCGATCGGAAACCGGTTCAGCCGGTTCCCGATCCTTCCGCCTTTCTGACCGCGGCCGCAAAAGCCGCCATTTTCCCTGGATCCTTCACACCGTCCGTCTCAATCCCGGAGCTGATGTCCAGCGCATAAGGGTGGAACCTTCTGACCGCCTCCGCCGCGTTGTCCGTATCCAGCCCTCCCGCAAGAAAGCAGGGCCGTCTCATGCCAGGAAGCAGGCTCCAGTCAAACCGGGTTCCCGTGCCTCCCTTTCCCGCGTCCAGCAGCACATAATCCGCGCTGCTTTCGTTTGCCGCCTCCACGTCCCGCTCTCCCGCGATGGAAAAGGCCCGGATCACCGGAAGGTCCGTGAGCGTCCGCAGACGTCTGATATAAGCCTCGTCCTCCGCGCCGTGAAGCTGAATAAGCTCCAGAATCCCCATTTCCGCAATCCCTGCGATGCGCTCCGGCCGCTCATTCACGAATACGCCGACCGCGCTGATCTGAGAGGACAACAGCGCCTTCAGCTCTTTCGCCCGCTCCGGCGTCACATACCTTTTGCTGGCGGGGGCGAACACGAAACCGATATATTCGGGCATCAGCCCGTTGGCAGCCTCTATATCGCAGGGACGCGACAGGCCGCAGAATTTTATTTTCGTCATTCCGGGCTCCTCATTCCTGCCTCAGCTCCTGCAGCTTTCTTTTTTTATCCTGCGCGCGCATCAGCGCCTCGCCCACCAGAACCGCATCGGCTCCCGCAGCCCGCAGCCGCTTCGCGTCCTCCGCGTCCCTCACGCCGCTTTCGGAAACGAACAGAACGCCTTCCGGGATCAGGCTGCGCAGGCGGAGGCTGTTCCCGGCGTCCACGGAAAAATCCTTCAGATTCCGGTTATTCACGCCGATGATCCTTGCGTCCGCCCGCAGCGCCATTTTCACCTCCGCCTCATCGTGCGCCTCCACCAACGCGGAAAGCCCGAGACAGTCGCACAAACCCAGATATTCTTTCAGCTGCTCCTGAGACAGGATGGCGCAGATCAGAAGCACCGCCGAGGCGCCGAGCGTTTTTGCCTCATAGATCATGTATTCATCCACGACAAAATCCTTCCGCAGGCAGGGAACGGACACCGTCCCCGCGATTTCCTTCAGATACCGTTCGCTTCCGAGAAACCATTTCGGCTCGGTCAGCACGGAAATGCAGTCCGCTCCCGCCGCCTCATATTCCCGGGCGATCTGCAGGTAGGGAAAATCCGCCGCGATGACCCCCTTTGAGGGAGAGGCCTTCTTGCACTCGCAGATGAAGGAAAGCCCCTGTTTTTTCAGAGCCGCTTCAAAGGCAAAGCCATCGGACGAAAGCTCTTTCGCCTGCCGCCTGACCTCTTCAAGCGGCACCTGCAGCCTGGCGGCATGAACGCGTTCTTTTGTATACTCCGCGATTTCTTCCAGGATCGTTCCGGCAGCGGTTTTCGTTTCTGCTTCCTTCCCGCCTGCTTCCTTTATTCTTTCTTCCTTGATTTCTTCTTTCATTTACGCCCGCTCCTCCCGGTTGCTCACCTCGATCAGCTTTTCCAGAACCGCCAGCGCCTTTCCGGAATCGATGAGCCCTCCGGCCAGCGCGATCCCCTCCCGGAGGCTATCCGCCTTTCCGCCGATGTAGAGGGAGGCTCCGGCGTTCATCAGCACCGCGTCCCGCTTGTGCCCCTTTTCCCCGTTCAGTATGGCGCGGGTGATCGCCGCGTTTTCCTCCGGCGTTCCGCCCACAAGATCCTCTCTGCTGCAGCGCTCGATGCCGAACTGCTCCGGCGTGATCACATAGGATTTGAACCATCCGTCCTTGATCTCGCAGACGGAGGTGGGCGCGGTCACGGAAATCTCATCCAGCTTTTCCTGCCCGTAGACCACCATGCCCCGGCGCACCCCAAGGTTGATGAGCACCTGCGCCAGCGGCTCCACCAGGTAATCGTCATAAACGCCGAGAAGCTGCATGGAAGGCGTTCCCGGATTTGTCAGCGGTCCAAGGATATTGAACACCGTGCGGAAGCCCAGCTCCTTTCGGATGCCTGCCACGTAGCGCATGGAGGTGTGATACTCCTGCGCGAAGAAAAAGCACATGCCGGCCTCGTTCAGAAGCTCCACACAGCGCGCCGGGCTCTGGCGGATGTTCACGCCTAGCGCCTCCAGGCAGTCCGCCGTCCCGCATTTGGAGGAAGCGGCCCGGTTGCCGTGCTTTGCCACCTTCATTCCGCCCGCCGCGGCCACCAGCGCGGAGGTGGTGGAAATGTTGAAGCTGTGGGCGTTGTCCCCGCCGGTTCCCACGATCTCAAATACCTCCATCCCCGTGTCTACCCTGATGGCGTGATCCCGCATGGCCGCCGCGCAGCCCGCAATCTCGTCTGTGGTCTCCGCCCTCGCGCTCTTGGTGGACAGCGCCGCAAGAAAAGCCGCGTTCTGGGTCTGCGAGGTCTCTCCGCTCATGATCTCGTTCATCACCGCGTAGGCTTCGTCATAGGTCAGATCTTCCTTGTTCACGATTTTTACGATTGCTTTCTTAATCATTTTTCCATCTCACCTTTCTGATATGATAAAATTTTCCAGCATCCGTTTCCCGTCCGGGGTCAGAATGGACTCCGGATGAAACTGCACGCCGTAAACGGGATATGTCCAGTGCTGTACCCCCATCACCTCTCCGTCGTCGGTGGCTGCGGTGATCTTCAGC
>DWWS01000061.1 GCA_019119595.1 Candidatus Eisenbergiella merdavium
AATCAAGGGCGCGAAGCGCCACAATTTTGTGGCGGTTTGTCAACCTTTTTTAGAAAAAGATGGGGGAATTTATAAAAAAGGAATCCTGGAAGTCGCATAAAATAAGGCTTAAAGATTCCGAGAGTCTATTACAGGGCAAAGGGAGGAAAGGAGAAAACCATGAACCCGATTACCATGACGCTTCAGGCAGATCATCTGCTTCTGGAAGCGCTAAAGGAGGATATTTCAAGTGAGGATGTGAGCACTAACGCGGTGATGCGGGAGGCCGTGCCGGGACAGGTGGATTTGATCTGTAAGCAGGACGGCGTTGTGGCCGGGCTTGAGGTATTTTTAAGAGTGTTCCGGCTTCTGGATCAGGGAGTGGAAGCGGAGTTTTACTGTAAGGACGGGGACGAGGTAAGCTGCGGGCAGCTCATGGGACGGCTGCGCGGGGATATCCGGAGCCTGCTGTCCGGAGAGCGGGTGGCGCTGAATTACCTGCAGAGGATGAGCGGAATCGCCACCTACACCCGTTCTGTGGCGAAGCTTCTTGCGGGGACGAAGACGAAGCTTCTGGATACGAGAAAAACCACGCCTAATATGAGAATCTTTGAGAAATACGCCGTCCGGGTGGGAGGCGGCTATAACCATCGCTACAATCTTTCCGATGGTGTTCTCTTAAAGGACAACCATATCGGCGCCGCGGGAAGCGTGAAAAGGGCCGTTGAAATGGCGAGGGAATACGCGCCCTTCGTCCGCAGGATCGAGGTGGAGGCGGAAAATCTGGATATGGTTCAGGAGGCGCTGGATGCGGGCGCGGACATCATCATGCTGGACAATATGTCAGTGGAGGAGATGAAAAAGGCGGTGGAGCTGATCGGCGGACGGGCGGAGGCGGAATGCTCCGGAAACGTGACGAAGGAAAATATCGCCCTTCTTACCGAGATCGGCGTGGATTATATATCCAGCGGCGCGCTTACCCATTCCGCTCCGATCCTGGATATTTCCATGAAGAATCTGCATCCGCTCGTCTCCCGGGACAAAATGGGAAAAGGAGAATGACGGAAATCAGGAAAGGGGGTTTCTATTTATGAAGGAAAAGAGGGAAAAAGAAAATAAATATTCAGCATGGATCGTTCTGCTGAGCGTTCTTACCATCGGTATTGAAATCGCGGGCGCGGCAGGGAGCATCCGGGTGTTGTTCTCCGCTTACCCGAAGCTTTATCCGGCGCTTCATCTGCAGGGAGAGGGAAAAATAGGCATGCTGATGCTTCTGCTGTGGATCGCCGCAGCCGCTGCGGTGGTTGTTTTTGTGGTGATTTTCATAAAAAAGCTTCTGAGCCGGAGCGCTTCGCTCATTTTGAGCATATGCATGGTTCCGGGCGCAGCGGCGCTGAATCTGATCATTCTGTTTATGCTGCTTCTTATGCCGCCCGTCGCCTCCAGAACCTCGGACCCGGCGGATTATATGGCCGTTGATGGGCCGGTTCAGGATCAGGAGGAATTTTACAGCCTGATCTTCCCGGAACAGCTTTCGCAGCAGGCGCAGGACGTGGAATATTACTATGAGGCCTATGAGACCTTTTTCACGCTGGATTATACCATTTCCGCTTCCTGGACGCTCCCGGAGGATGAGTATGCTTCCATGAAGGAAAAGATTCTGGCGGATACGGAGCAGTTCCGCCGGGCCTACGGGAGCGGGGAGCAGAGTGAAACGCAGGACGGGACAGAGCGGTATGTGGTGGCGGAAATGGATCCGGGGCGCTATTATCCCATGCCGGAAATGACGGTGGATTTTGACGACACTGCCTGCCGCATTTCCAGCAGGGCGTATTTGGAGAGGGAATTTTAGGGAAGGGAGAGGCTTCTCAGGTAGTCTTCCACGTTCCAATAGCGGATATCCCCAACCGACTGGCTTTCTCCCCGGTACAGCACATATTTTCCGGTAATGGTACCGTAGCGGTGTTCCGTATCGGCGCATTTTTTCTCATCGATCAGATGGCGGTACTGCTGCGGTACGATCCGTTCACTGTGTTTGATCTCGAAAATGCTGCAGGAAGCGGATTCCGGATCGAACAGTACCATATCAAATTCGCCGACGGCAAACTGCAGGACAAATACCTGCTTTTTCGGATTTGCCAGACTGGTTTCCAGCAGGACGATGTCCTCCATCATTCGGCCTCTGATCTCATTCAAAATACGCTCGGTAACAAAATTGCGCTCCGGAAGGGAAAGGTCGCTGAACGCTTCATCCAGCAGCAGGCTTTTCACCAGAGCATCCGCCTGGGCATAACGCAGGCCGGGCTGGGCGATGACGGTTCTCGACGCTTTCCGGTTCAGGTCTGTAAGGCTTATCACATCAATTTCCCGGATCAGATCCAGCAGAATGAGATATTCCCTGATCTCCCTGACATGGGCGTCATTCAGGTTCACCGTCTGCTCCGCTTTGTTTCGTATCTCCAGCAACGCCCGCAGACGGTCTGTGACGGCGCCCACATCAACCCGGTCCAGAATGTCCGTGGGATTTTCTCTGGCCCGGCGGAGATTACCGGCAGAAACGCCAAGATCGTTGGAGGAAAAGTCTCTGGTTAAAACCTCCAGGGTGAAACGGTGGTTCATGTCCTCCACAACCCGGTTGATCGCGCTGGTCAGCTCATTTTTGCTGTACAGCTCCTGCAGATTCCGGAAATGTCCTCCGTACTGATAGCACCGGAGAGAATGCTGAATGTTACGTGCAATGGCAGTGTCCACATATTCGTCGGCACTTTTTTTGCTGGCGAATGTAGAGCTTTCATTATAATTGATTCCGCCAAGGCTCATGGTGCCTCCGTAGCGGATATATTCGTCGATGCCGTGGATTCCCATGACACGGTCAAATTCCCGGTAAGGGATGAATGTGGTGTGGAGCATGATGCATCGGTCGTAGAGCTGTTCATCCTCCGTGAACTGAAATCCCAGAGAGTCCGTGCCGGAAAGCACAAGCTTCATGCCGCAGGCGGCAAACACATCCGAAAACAGAGCAGCCCCTTCAATGAAATCCTCCATGAGAGTTACTTCATCCAGAAAGACATATTGATAACCATGGGATTCTAGGTATTTCAGATCCCTGTTTACATCCGCAAGAGTATTCCTGGCGGTAATCTGGATAAACGCGGCCTTCGCAAGCTCAGCCTCGCTCATATCTGCGAGAATCTGGCGGATCAGGGTTGTTTTTCCGGTTCGGCGCAGGCCGTAAAGGATAAACACTTTGTCAAGGGTATCACCGTATACAAAATTTTGCAGAATCTGGTAGCATTCGCGCTTCCGGAAGCCGCGGACGGACGAGGAATAGATGCGCAGAGCTTCCCCGGTGCGGACGTTGGTAACGAAGTCATGCTCCGGTGTCCTGACAGGCTTCTCCGTTTTGGGAACCTGCTTTCTCAGTGCTTTCCATTCAGCTTCCAGGGTTTTTCTGCGTTCGATCTGCTCCTGAAGAGCCGGGAGCTCCCCGGCAGGGACATATTTCTCTTTTCTCCGCCGGTTTTCATACCAGCGGTGGTAATAATAGAGCTTGCCGTTGACTGTTTTGGTGGAAATGGAACCGACCGGAAGACCGGCAAGCTGTTCCTCCAGCTCTGCAATTCTTGAGTAGATTTCATCATTAGGAGTCATAAATGTACACCTCCTTGCTTCAACAAAAACAGATATATTTTATTATACCCTTTTATACCCCATATATTCAAGGGATAAAAGGGTATAAATTCCGCTGCGGTGGAGAAAAAATCTCCGAGAAAAATTCCCTCTGGCTTTGCCGTACGGTTCCTGCTACAATAAAACCATATTCAAGGAAAGGGGATGTTTTTCTATGAAAAAAGAGGTACTGGACTATGTGGTTGAGCAGACGCACGCGCTGATGGAGGCCTTCAGCTGCAGTCAGGAGGCGAAGGATGCGGCGCAGGCCTGGCTGGACGCGGTGGGAAGCGAAAAGGAAGCGGAGCAGACGAAAAAATATATCGCCGAGCTGGAAGAGGATATCGTGACCGTGGACGATCTGATCAGCCTTGCGGAATCCGAGCTGGGGGCGAAGATCTTCGGCGCAGAGAAGGCGAAGGAGGTCGCGGCGCACGGAAAGGAGATCAAAGCTGCCGGAGCCGCTTACTGCGACTGCCCTGCCTGCGCGGCGGTTGAAAAGATTCTGGAGAAGAAGGAAGAAATGCTGGCATAAACTGTCATGCATGTTCGGTGCCGGCCTGCACTGGCCGGCATCGTTGTATGATCAAAACGCTGTATGCAGCCGGAGCGCTTCGCTCCGGTATGGAGGGAAACATGAGGATCATGCTGACGGGAGCGGGAGGTTTCCTTGGGAGCCGCCTGCTTTTGTATTATCAGGAAAAATATGAGGTTTTTGCGCCTTCCCGCAGGGAGCTGGATTTTACATGCGAGGAGGCGGTGACGGAGGCGGTCGGAGCGTTCCGGCCGGATGTGCTGATCCACTGCGGAGCCATTTCCGATGTGGGGGTCTGTGAGCGGGATCCGGAGGGCTCCATGCGGGTAAACGTGGAGGGAACCCGGAATCTGGCGCGAGCCTGCGGGCAGGTCGGGGCGCGTATGGTGATGTGCAGCTCGGATCAGGTATATTTTCGAAAGGCGGCTGAGGGAGAAGGCCGTGAGGAATTCCTTCGCCCTCATCGGGAGGAGGAGCGCTGCAATCCGCTTCCGCTTTATGGAAGGCATAAGCTTCTTGCGGAAGAGGCCTGCCTTACCGGGCAGCCGGACAGCGTGATCCTGCGTCTGACCTGGATGTACGGGGAGCTGACGGAAGAAGAGAGGAAAAAGGGGCGGAAGAATCTGGCCGTCCTGCTGGAGGAAATGTATGCGCAGAGGCAGGAAACAATGAAGCAGGAGAAAAAGAAGCTTTCTTTTTCGGAAACGGACTATCGGGGCGTGACGGACGTGGGAGAGGTGGTGCGCCGGATGGAGGACGCCTGGAAGCTGCCGCCCGGTATCTATAATTTCGGAAGCCCTGCCTCCGGAAGCATGTATGAATGCGTGAGAGGGGCGCTGGAGAGCCTTGGAATGGAGGATATGGCCGAACCGTCAGAGGGAAGCGGCGGGCTTCGGAATCTTGGCATGGATCCGGAAAAAACAGCCCGCGCAGGGATCCGTTTTCCGGATTCTGCGGAGGGGCTGCGGCGTTATCTGGAGAGTTTGGGCGCCTGCCCCGAAGACCCGCGCTCCATCAGCCTCGCATGAAGCAGCAGGGTTCCGATGGCGACTCCGTTCATCAGGCTGTCGAGAGCGTAGTAGCCGCTTTTCCCAAGCTGGGTGCGCTCCTGGCGCACGGTGGTCAGCGGGGGAGAGGTGTAGGCGCTCATCGGCAGGTCGTCAAAGCCGGTGATGCTGATGTCGGAGGGCACGCGCAGGCCGAGCTGCTGGCACTGGACCATGACGGCGTTTGCCAGCAGGTCGTGGCTGCAGACGATGGCCGTCGCACCCTGCTTCAGGAGCTGGGGCAGATGCTTTTCCAGACACTGGGTAATGTAATAGGAGCTTCCTGTCAGCGCCGGATCAGCCTTCAGGCCGTTCTGGCGCATGGCATGAAAAAAGGCGGTATGGCGTACCTGCATGATATGGGAGCCGAGAGCGCCGCTCAGATAGCCGATTTTCCTGTGGCCAAGGCTTTTCAGGTGAGAAACGGCAAGCTCCATCCCTTCATTGTTGTCGATTCCCACATACGCCATGCGCGGATTGGTCATAATATAGTTATCATAAAGCACGGCAGGCGTCCGTGCGGTCTCAAAATCCCTCATCCATGGATCGTTCAGGGAAAAACCGAGGACGAACGCTCCCGCATAATTGTGCTTCATCATGAAAATATCATAGGGGATCGATTTCTGGAGCTGCTCCGTGGTATCTACGATCTCCACCCCATAGCCCGCGGGCTCCGCCATCTGGCGAAAGCCCAGAATGATCTCATATCCGAAATGAAGGGGCTCGCTGTATTCCAGATTTTCCGTGAGCACGCACAGCTTTTTCTGCTCGCGGCGTCTGCGGATGGAGTAGCCCATCTCGACAGCGGTTTCAAGAATTGTTTTTTGTAAAGTTTCGCTCACATCGGAAGCGCCGTTCAGCGCCTTTGAGACGGTTCCCTTGGAAACGCCTAATTTATCTGCAATATCCTGTATTGTCGCCATATCGGACCACGCCTTTCTGTTAAAAATTCTGTGGATGCTTCGGAAAAAGAATTAGCCTGTGACAGCGTATGACGGGCTGCGGACGAGCCGCGGCAGAGCGTAACAATGCGGACGAGCCGCGGCAGAGCGTAACAATGCGGACAAGCCGCGGCAGAGCATAACAATGCGGACGAACCGCAGAGAAACGTAACAAAACGAAAATTTCCGCCGGACGGCGTTTTTTTTATTGATTGACTAGACATTTTAGACCGTATATCTTCCTATAAGTGCCTATAAGTATTATCGCAAAGTGGCCTAAATACTGGCCTTTCCACATATCAGCTTAAATCTGGTTAAATGTCTTTATATCTTTGCTTTGTAAGCACGGGCGTCAAAAAAGCGTCAAGCTATAAGAATTTGTTAC